>NZ_FNNL01000011.1:0-33445 GCF_900106735.1 Pseudomonas sp. NFACC08-1
AACGTTGGCAGATCGAGTTGTTTTTCAAGTGGATCAAGCAAAACCTCAAGTTAAAACGATATTTCGGCTTCTCCGAAAATGCCGTTCGTCTGCAGATCTACAGCGCCTTGATTACCTACCTTTTGCTGCACCTTTATCAGCACCGCTCAGGATGTTCGGGGCCTATTTCAGACTTTGCTATTAGGCTGACCCACAGCTTGTTCGAACGCCCATTGAGCATCGAACGCCTTGAAGACCGAAGGCAGAAGCAAACAGAGCTGAAGGCTACCCAAGGTAACCTTCAGCTCTGAAAAGATTTTACCGGACACTAGTGACGCTCTGCGTGGGAATGCAGCCAAGGACGCTCCGCGTCCCAAGATCCGAACGCGGAGCGTCCGCAGAGGCATTCCCCCGCGGAGCGTGGGAACGATCAACGACAACACTAGGTCAGGTAATCGGCGCCGGGTTGAACAACGTGATGTCGTTGTGCAACTTGTGCCGCTCGGCCCAGGTTTGCTTCTTGCCGCTGGCCACGTCCAGGTAGTAGTGGAACAGCTCCCAACCCAGTTCCTCGATGGTCGCGCGTCCAGTGGCGATGCGACCGGCATCGATGTCGATCAGGTCCGGCCAGCGCTGGGCCAGTTCGGTGCGGGTCGAGACTTTCACTACCGGGGCCATCGCCAAGCCGTACGGCGTGCCTCGGCCGGTGGTGAACACGTGCAGGTTCATCCCCGCCGCCAGTTGCAACGTGCCGCAGACGAAATCGCTGGCCGGTGTGGCGCAGAAGATCAGGCCCTTTTGCTTGAAGCGTTCGCCCGGGCCGAGCACGCCGTTGATCGCGCTGCTGCCAGACTTGACGATCGAGCCCAGGGATTTTTCGACGATGTTCGACAGCCCGCCCTTCTTGTTGCCTGGCGTGGTGTTGGCACTGCGATCGGCTTCGCCCTTGGCCAGGTAACGGTCGTACCAGTCCATTTCGCGCACCAGCTCCTGGGCGACTTCCTGGGTTTGCGCCCGGGAGGTCAGCAGGTAGATCGCATCGCGCACTTCGGTGACTTCGGAAAACATCACCGTCGCCCCCGCCCGCAGCAGCAGGTCCGAGGCGTAGCCGAGCGCCGGGTTGGCGGTGATGCCGGAAAACGCATCGCTGCCACCGCACTGCATGCCCAGGATCAGCTCCGACGCCGGCACGGTTTCGCGGCGGCGCTGGTCGAGTTTCTTCAGGCGGGTTTCGGCCAGCTCCATGATCTGCTCGATCATTTCGGTGAAACCGTGACTGGAATCTTGCAAGCGATACAACCACGGCTCGCTGAGGTCCACTGAACTGTCGTTTTCGTGCATCACCTGCCCGGCCTGCAATTTCTCGCAGCCCAGGCTGATCACCAGCGCTTCGCCACCCAGGTTCGGGTTGCGCGCCAGGTTGCGCACGGTGCGGATCGGGATGTACGCATCGGTGGCGGTGATCGCCACGCCACAGCCGTAACTGTGGGTCAGCGCCACCACGTCGTCGACGTTCGGGTACTTGGGCAGCAATTCGTCCTTGATGCGCTTGACCGCGTGGTCCAGCACCCCGGTCACGCACTGCACCGTGGTGGTGATGCCCAGGATATTGCGCGTACCGACAGTGCCGTCGGCGTTGCGGTAGCCCTCGAAGGTGTAGCCCTCCAACGGCGCATCGGCCACCGGCACATCGGTGGACAGCGGCAAGCTGTCCAGCGGCGGCGCGGTGGGCATGCGCAACTGGTCTTCCTTGACCCAGCTGCCACGGGGAATCGGTTGCAGCGCGTAGCCAATGACCTGGCCGTAGCGAATCACCTCGCCCCCCTGGGGAATATCTTCCAGGGTGACCTTGTGGCTCTGGGGGACGAAGTCCACGGTAACCAGGCCGTCCGGGAACTCGGTCCCGGCCGGTACGCCTTGGTCATTGACGACGATCACCACGTTGTCCCGCTCGTGCAGGCGGATGTAACGCGGCGAGTCGGCATGTTCAATCAGTTGCATTGACGCCGCTCCTTCAGGATTTCGCTTCAGACAGGCTGGAGATGCCGGCATCCTTGGCCGTCGGTTCCTTGAGCACTACACGCTTGATCGGCCCAACGATGACCAGGTAGCTGAACACCGCCACCAGCGCGTTGCAACCGACGAACACCAGTGCCCACTTGAACGAACCGGTGGCGCTGATGATGTAGCCGATGACGATCGGGGTGGTGATCGACGCCAGGTTACCAAAGGTGTTGAACAGGCCACCGCTCAGGCCGGCGATCTGTTTTGGCGAGGTATCGGACACCACGGCCCAGCCCAGTGCGCCCACGCCTTTACCGAAGAAAGCCAGGGCCATGAAGCCCACCACCATCCATTCGATATCAACGTAGTTGCAGGCCACGATGCTGCTGGACACCAGCAGGCCCGCGATGATCGGCGCCTTGCGGGCGAAGGTCAGCGAATGGCCCTTGCGCAGCAGGTAATCGGAAATCACCCCGCCGAGCACACCGCCGATGAAACCGCAGATGGCCGGCAAGGACGCGATGAAACCGGCCTTGAGGATGGTCATGCCGCGTTCCTGCACCAGGTACACCGGGAACCAGGTCAGGAAGAAGTAAGTGATGCCGTTGATGCAGTATTGGCCCAGGTACACGCCGAGCATCATGCGGTTGGTCAGCAGTTGACGGATGTAATCCCACTTCGGACCGTCGGCTTTCTTTTCCTTGCCCTTGTCCTGGTCCATGTCGACCATCGCGCCGTTGGCGGCGATGTGATTGAACTCGGCTTCGTTGATCATCGGGTGCTGGCGCGGGCTGTAGATCACTTTCAGCCAGATCAGCGAGAACACGATACCGATCACGCCCATCACGATGAACACGTGCTGCCAGCCGAAACGGTAGACGATCCAGCCCATCAGCGGTGCGAACAACACGGTGGCGAAGTACTGCGCCGAGTTGAAGATCGCCGAGGCGGTGCCGCGTTCTGCGGTGGGGAACCAGGCGGCGACGATCCGTGCATTGCCCGGGAAGGACGGTGCTTCGGCCAACCCCACCAGGAAGCGCAACATGAACAGCGCAACCACGGCCGTGGACATGCCGAATTCACCGACATAGCCTTGCAGCACGGTGAACAACGACCAGGTGAAAATGCTCAAGGCATAGATTTTTTTCGAGCCGAAACGGTCGAGCAGCCAGCCGCCAGGAATCTGCCCGGCCACGTAGGCCCAGCCGAAAGCGGAGAAGATATAACCGAGGGTAACGGCATCGATGCCGAGGTCTTTTTGCAGGCTGGAGCCTGCGATCGCGATGGTGGCACGGTCGGCATAGTTGATCGTCGTCACCAAAAACAGCATGAGCAGGATCAAATAGCGGACGTGTGTCGGCTTGGTCGCTTGCATGTAATCTTCTTCCACTATTTATTTTTATGCGGGAAATCAAATTGTGCGGTCGGCACCTGTGCCCGGCGCCGACCGGTGTTGCGTATTACGATCCGATGTAGGAGGTCTTCACCACGGTGTAGAACTCTTGCGCGTAGCGACCTTGCTCACGCGAACCATAGGACGAACCTTTGCGCCCGCCGAACGGCACGTGGTAATCCACGCCGGCAGTCGGCAGGTTGACCATCACCATGCCCGCCTGGGAATGGCGCTTGAAGTGGTTGGCATACTTCAGCGAGGTGGTGGCGATACCGGCCGACAAGCCGAACTCGGTGTCGTTGGCCATCGCCAGCGCCGCCTCGTAGTCGGCCACGCGCACGACGTTGGCCACCGGGCCGAAGATCTCTTCGCGGCTGATGCGCATCGAGGCTTCGCTGTCGGCGAACAGGGTCGGCGCGAGGAAGTAACCTTCGGTGTCGCACGTCACCAGGCCTCCACCGCTGACCAGCCGCGCACCTTCGCTCTGGCCGATGTCGATGTACTTCAAGTCCTGGTTGAGTTGGGCTTCGGAAACCACCGGGCCGATATCCGTGCCGGACTTCAAGGCATGACCGACCTTGATCGACTGCATGCGCTCGGCCATGGCCTCGACGAACTTGTCGTGAATGCCAGCGGTGACGATCAGGCGACTCGAGGCCGTGCAACGCTGGCCGGTGGAGTAGAACGCGCTCTGCACCGCCAGTTCGACGGCCTGCTTGAGGTCGGCGTCGTCGAGGATGATCTGCGGGTTCTTGCCGCCCATTTCCAACTGGACCTTGGCCTGGCGCGACACGCAGTTGACCGCGATCTGCCGGCCTACACCGACGGAGCCGGTGAAGCTGATGCCGTCGACTTTCGGGCTGTTGACCAGAATGTCGCCGACCACACGGCCGCTGCCCATCACCAGGTTGAACGCACCGGCCGGAAAACCGGCGCGGGAAATGATTTCCGCCAGGGCCCAGGCACAACCCGGTACCAGCTCGGCGGGCTTGATCACCACGCAGTTGCCGTAGGCCAGGGCCGGGGCGATTTTCCACGCAGGAATGGCGATCGGGAAGTTCCACGGGGTGATCAGGCCGACCACACCGAGGGCTTCGCGGGTGACTTCGACGTTGACGCCCGGACGCACCGACGGCACGTAATCGCCGGACAGGCGCAGGCATTCACCGGCGAAGAATTTGAAAATGTTACCGGCGCGGGTCACTTCGCCGATGGCTTCGGGCAGGGTCTTGCCCTCTTCCCGGGCCAGCAATTGGCCGAGTTCTTCACGGCGGGCGAGGATCTCGCTGCCGACTTTGTCCAGCGCATCGTGACGGGCCTGGATGCCTGAGGTCGACCAGGCCGGAAACGCGGCGCGGGCGGCTTCGATGGCGGCATTGACTTGCGCTGCGTCAGCCTTGGCGTATTCACCGATGACATCGGACAGGTCAGACGGGTTGATGTTGGTGCAATAGTCAGCACCGGCCACCCACTGACCGTTGATGTAGTTATCGAAACGCTTTGAATCTGCCACGGATGCTCCTCCTAACAAAAAGCCTGTCTAGTCCCAAGATCATTCCCACGCGTTGCGCGGGAACGCCTCAACGGACACTCCGCGTTCGGCTTAAGGGACGCAGAGCGTCCCTGGCTGCGTTCCCACGCAGAGCGTGGGAACGATCAAGCCTTACGCAAAAGCCGCTGATTGCTCAGCGGCCTTGTCGGGTCTGTTATTGCTTGCCTTGCTTGTCGATCAGCGCGGCCAGGGCTTCGTATTCTTCTGGCAGCAGATCGGTCAGCGGCGTGCGCACAGGACCTGCGTCGTAGCCGACGATTTTCGCGCCGGCCTTGACGATGCTCACCGCGTAACCGGCCTTGCGGTTGCGGATGTCCAGGTAAGGCAGGAAGAAGTCGTCGATGATTTTGCCGACGGTCTCGTGATCGTCGCGGGCAATGGCGTGGTAGAAGTCCATCGCGGTTTTCGGAATGAAGTTGAATACCGCCGAGGAGTAGACCGGCACGCCCAGGGCCTTGTAGGCCGCGGCGTAGACTTCAGCGGTCGGCAGGCCGCCCAGGTAGCTGAAACGATCGCCGAGGCGACGACGGATCGACACCATCAGCTCGATATCACCCAGGCCATCCTTGTAACCGATCAGGTTCGGGCAGCGCTCGGCCAGGCGTTCCAGCTGAGTGGCGTTCAGGCGGCAAACGTTGCGGTTGTACACCACCACGCCGATTTTCACCGATTTGCACACGGCTTCAACGTGGGCGGCGACGCCGTCCTGGCTGGCTTCGGTCAGGTAGTGCGGCAGCAGCAACAGGCCCTTGGCACCCAGGCGCTCGGCTTCTTGAGCGTATTCGATGGCCTGGCGAGTGGCACCGCCAACACCGGCAAGAATTGGCACGCTGGTGGCGCAGGTATCGACGGCGGTCTTGATGACTTGCGAATACTCGCTGGCGGCCAGGGAGAAGAATTCACCGGTGCCGCCTGCTGCGAACAGCGCAGATGCGCCGTACGGGGCCAGCCACTCGAGACGCTTGATGTAGCTGGCGCGATTGAAATCGCCTTGGGCAGTGAAATCGGTGACCGGGAACGACAGCAGGCCAGACGAGAGGATGGACTTCAGTTCTTGTGGATTCATTATTCGAACACCCTGGGACGCAAAATGTGTATGAAATGGTTAAGCTTCGGCCAGAAGTTGTAGGTCATCGTACAACTTAAAATACACACGTCAACTGCATTTCGTCTTTTGTCAGGTGTGAGGGCACGGGGAGCGCTCGCAAAGCCTTGTAAATCAGGCCATCTGGCGGAATTGGAAAGCCAATGAAACTTGCGGGCGAGTGCCCAGGACCGCTCATCGCGACTGTCAACTCTGTCAGTAGGCGACGTTACGGGACGGAGGCATAACGGCAGTGGGGCCGTGCGACGCCCGGCCGTGGTCCTTTTCCGAAACCTTTAAAGTGAGTCGCCCGTACGCGACGATCAGGGCCGTCTCACAAGGAGTGACATCATGGCGAAGACGTATGCGAAACCAACGCTCAAGGATTTTCCAGCCACAGGGGAAGTCACGATCAGCTTGTCAAAGACAAAGACGTTAACCGTGAAAATTCCGGATGCAGATTTCGACCGCTACTCGAACGCCCAACTGACTCTGGGCGTCGGCTCGACACATCCAACTTCGGTAGGCGCGTTTACATCTCTGACCGCCGGCGAGGAAGGTACGCCACGCAAGGGGGTGACAGTGACGCTAACCCATGCCGACTTGACAGCTTACGTCGGCCAATTGGTTGAGCTTCGTTACGTGGTGACTTACGAGAGCTGGGATCCCGATACATCCGAGCCGCAAATGTTGCGGATCAGTGCGTAGGATTGGCGCCTACGATTTGTCAGACAGGCAAACAGATCGAAAACCGGACACCGCTCTCTTTGCCGAGGGGGATGCTTCATGTGGCGAGGGAGCTTGCTCCCGCTGGGCCGCGAAGCGGCCCTAGAGCCCGGCGACGCGGTGGATCAGGTTGATTGAGTGAGCTTGAGAGGGGGCTGCTGCGCAGCCCAGCGGGAGCAAGCTCCCTCGCCACAAAAGCTCAAAAGCTCAAAAGCTCAAAAGCTCAAAAGCTCAAAAGCTCAAAAGCTCAAAAGCTCAAAAGCATCCCGCTCGACCAACCGATTTGCTCTTGAATCTGACACTGATTCGAGGCATTCCCTTAACCCACGCCGTACCCAATTCCCCGTGGCGAGGGAGCTTGCTCCCGCTGGGCCGCGAAGCGGCCCTAGAACCCGGCGACACGGTGGATCAGGTTGATTGAGTGAGCTTGAGAGGGGCTGCTGCGCAGCCCAGTGGGAGCAAGCTCCCTCGCCACAAAAGCATCCTGTCACCAGCGTCTTCAGCCCTGCGCCTGCGCCTCTTCATGGGCCTGGCGCAGCCTTTCACGGCTGTTGGTCAGGTGCAAACGCATGGCCGCACGCGCCGCCTCGGAGTCCTGGCGGGCGATGGCGTCGTAGATCTCCTCGTGCTCACGGCTCAGGCGGTTCATGTAGCGCTGCTGGTCATCGTGGGCCAGGCGCGCCGAGTTCACCCGGGTACGCGGAATGATGCTGGTGCCCAGGTGGGTCATGATGTCGGTGAAGTAGCGGTTGCCGGTGGACAGGGCGATTTCCAGATGGAAGGCGAAGTCCGAGGCCACCGCATCGCTGGCGTGGGCGGCGCTTTCGTTCAAGGCGTCGAGGGCGGCGCGCATGGCGGCCAGTTGCTCGTCGCTGCGCCGCTGCGCCGCCAACCCGGCGGATTCCACTTCCAGGCTGATGCGCAACTCCAGGATCGCCAGCACGTCACGCAAGGTGACCACGGTGGCCGGGTCGATGCGAAAACCGCTCGGGCTCGGCGTGTCCAGCACGAAAGTGCCGATGCCATGGCGGGTTTCCACCTGGCCGGCCGCCTGCAAGCGGGAAATCGCCTCGCGCACCACGGTTCGGCTGACGCCATGGGCTTCCATGATCGCCGACTCGGTGGGCAATTTATCGCCGCGCTTGAGCAGGCCGTCGCGAATCTGCTCGGTCAACACCGTCACCAGCTCCTGCGCCAGGCTGCGGCGCTTGCGGGGAAAGCGTGGTACTTCGATCGGGTTTTCCATGGGGCTGTGTCTCGGTAAACGGCTGAATGGCAACATCATAGCGCAACGTGGTTGTACGATCACCGTCCCACCGGACAGCCCTCGTTGAGGATGACCGTTGTGGCGAGGGGATTTATCCCCGTTGGGCGCAAAGCGCCCCATCAAATCACAGGCCCCAATCCAGACCAATCAAGGGGCTGCTACGCAGCCCAGCGGGGATAAATCCCCTCGCCACAACAATGTTCGGCGATGGTCATCAAGCGGTCACAGTGCGCTCCACCAGTTGGCCATTTTCGATACGCACATGTCGCGGATGGAAACGTTTCAAACTGCTTCGGTGGCCAACGCTGACGATGCTCAAACCCGGCAACTGGTCGATCAGCGCCTGGTACAGCGTGGCTTCGTCTTCTTCATCCATCGCCGACGTGGCTTCGTCCATGTACAACCATTGCGGTGCATAAAGCAATGCACGGGCAAAGGCCAGGCGTTGTTGCTCGCCGGGCGAGAGCATGCGCTGCCAGTGGTTGCTTTCATCCAGCCGCGCAATCAGGTGCGGCAGGCGGCAGGTTTCCAGCACCTGGACATAACGTTCGTTGGGGTAGATATCGCCGGCCTGTGGATAACTCAATACCTCACGCAGGCTGCCAATCGGTAGATAAGGCTTCTGCGGCAGGAACAGGTAACGCGCGGCCGGAAGCCGGATCGTCCCGTGCCCCGCCGGCCACAGATGCCCCATCGCCCGCAGCAGGGTCGATTTACCACTGCCCGAACGGCCACTGAGCATCACCCGCTCGCCCGGTTCCACGGTCATGTCGGCGTTATCGAGCAGATGGCGACCATCGGCCAAGTCCAACCCCAAGTGCTGAACCTTCAACCCATCGCCCTGGTTTTGTACGTCAATGGCCGGCACGCGGTCTTCGTTGTCGCTCATGGCCTGGCGGAAACTCAGCAGACGATCGCAGGTGGCGCGCCACGCGGCGAGGTCGGCGTAGGCGCTGATGAACCAGCTGAAGTTCTCCTGCACATTGCCGAACGCCGAGTTGATCTGCATGAGCTCGCCCAATTGGATCTTGCCGGCGAAATAACGCGGCGCGGCGACGATGAACGGGAAGATGATCGCGATCTGGCCGTAGCCGGAGGTGAAGAACGTCAAGCGCTTGGACACCCGCATGATGTCCCAGAAGTTGTGCCAGACCAGGCCGAAACGCCCGCTCAGGCGACGGTTCTCGTTCGGCTCGCCGTTGTACAGCGCTATGCTCTCGGCGTTTTCACGCACCCGTACCATGGAAAAACGCAGGTCGGCTTCGAAGCGTTGCTGGTTGTTGTTCAGACCGATCAGGCGTCGGCCGATCAGGTGCGTCAGCCAACTGCCCACCGCCGCATACACCAGTGCACACCAGAACATGTAGCCCGGGATGGTGTAGCCGAGCACCTCGATGCTGCCCGACACGCCCCACAAAATGATCGAGAACGACACCAGGCTGACCACGGTGCGCAGCAATCCCAAGCCCAGGCTCAGGGTGTTGGTGGTGAAACTGTTGAGGTCTTCGGAAATCCGCTGGTCCGGGTTATCGGTGTAGCCGCCCTGCTCCAGCCGGTAATAGTTCTTGTCACTGAGCCAACGGGCGAAATGCTGCTCGGTGAGCCAGGCCCGCCAGCGGATGGTGAGCATCTGCGTGAGGTACAAGCGATAAACGGCGCCCAGGATCGCCACCGCCGCGATACCACAGAAGTACAGGATCAACTGCCAGAACGCCGCGCTGTTCTTCTCCTGCAGGGCGTTGTAGAAATCCTTGTACCAACTGTTGACCCACACCGAGATCGCCACGCTGAACAGCGAGAGTGCGATGACGGCGATCAACAGCGTCCAGGCCTTGCCCTTCTCCTCACTGCGCCAGTACGGCGTGGTCATTTGCCAGACACGGCGGAAAAACTGGCCGCGCACCGCGTCATTGACCGCGGAATATTCAGCGTTCTGATTCATGGTTAAGGCTCAATAGGGAAAAGAACTAGTGTCATGTTTCGCAAATACGTTTCTTTTTGACGAGTGGCTGTTGTCGTCAGGCAAGGCGCCGCGACGAGTCATAGCCCGCTATGGCGAGGAGCGGCAACGCAGCATGACGGCAACAGACGCCGTCAAAAAGGAACAGTATTTGTGATACATGACGCTGGGGCCGATCATAAAGCAACGGCCCGATGTGTCGCGAGGGTGGACAGCATTCGTTCAGCGCAGGTTCAGCGACGCACGGGTCGCTTTTGCAATTTGCGCTGCAAGGTCCGCCGGTGCATGCCCAGGGCTCGGGCCGTCGCGGAGATATTGCCTTCGTGCTCGGTCAGCACCCGCTGGATGTGCTCCCACTGCAGGCGATCCACCGACATGGGGTTTTCCGGCACCAGGGTGTCGAGGTCGGCGTGCTCGGACAACAGCGCCGCCAGTACATCATCGGCGTCCGCCGGTTTGCACAGGTAATTGCAGGCACCGCGCTTGATGGCCTCGACCGCGGTGGCGATGCTCGAATAACCGGTGAGGATCACCACGCGCATCTCCGGGTCCAGCTCCAGCAGCTTGGGCAGCAGCACCAATCCCGAATCGCCGTCCATTTTCAAGTCCAGGGCGGCGTAGTCCGGCAGGTCGGCCTGGGCGATGGTCAGGCCTTCTTCGGCAGAACCTGCGGTGCTGACGCGAAAACCGCGACGGGACATGGCCCGGGCCATCACGCGGGTGAACGTGGCGTCGTCATCCACCAGCAACAGGTGCGGCAGTTCTTCGCCGTCGACTTGGATCTCGTCACTCATATTCGTCTCCTCGGTCGGCATGGGGCAGGCGCAGCTCGGTGAGCGTGCCGCCTTCCTCATGGGGGTAGAGTTTCACCGAGCCGCCGGCGCGTGTCACGCTGGCTTTGCTCAAAAACAGGCCCAGGCCGAAACCTTTGCCCTTGGTGGTATAGAACGGCTTGCCGATCTGCTCGGCAATCGCCAGCGGCACACCGGCGCCGTGGTCGCGAATACTGATGGTCAGCTCATAGGCATTCCAATCCAACGCCACTTCCAGCCCTTCGGGGCAAGCGTCGGCGGCGTTGTTCAGCAGGTTCAGCAGCGCCTGGGTCAGGTCCGGCGGCGGCGCCATGCGCGGTACCACGCCCTTGCCCAGGCATTGGAAGCGATAACTGGCCTCCGGGCGCATCAGGTGCCAGCGGTTCAGGGCGTCGTCGAGCCAGAAGGTGACCGCCTGCATGTCGATATCCAGCCGGCGGTTGGCCTCGGCGGCGCGTACCAGGTATTGCAGCGTTTCCTTGCAGAGCTTGACCTGATCCTGCAACACGCTGAGATCTTCCTGCAATGCTGGATCATGATGATCCTGGCGCATCTCCTTGAGCAGCACGCTCATGGTCGCCAGCGGCGTGCCCAATTCATGGGCGGCACCGGCGGCCTGGGTCGCCACGGCCAGCAATTGCTCGTCCCGCAGGCCCTCTTCACGGCGAATGGCCCGCAGTTCTTCCTGGCGGCGCAGCTCCTCGGCCATGCGCGCCGCAAAAAACGTAATAACTGCCGCGGCCAGGGCGAAACTCAGCCACATGCCGTAGATCTGCAGGTTTTCCCGAGCGATGGGAAAGGTTTCCAGCGGGTAGAACCGCGCCAGCAACAAGGTATACAGCGCCAGGGCGATACCGGAAAGAATCAGCGAATAGCGCCACGGCAACGTCACCGCGGCGATGGTCAGCGGCACCAGGTAATAAGAGACGAAGGGGTTGGTGGAGCCGCCGGAGAAATACAGCAGCGCGCTGTGGATAAACAGGTCACAGGCCAGTTGCACGGCGTATTCAAGCTCGGTCACCGGCCACGAGGTGCGCAGGCGGACGGCCGTCAGCGCGCAGAGCACACTGGAACAGACCAGGGTGATCGCCAGTTGCAGCCAGGGCAGCGGCAGCAGGTCGAACCAATAGGCGAGCCCCACCGAGCCGGCCTGGGCCGCCAGGACCAGAATGCGGATGAATGTCAGGCGCCAGAGGTTCTGGCGAGAGGCGGATGTCATTTGCAAAGGGGCGAGCATGAGCTCTCCTGATGAGCGCTCCAGGCGAATCGCACGGAGTATAACCAAGGCGCGGGTTGCAGCGGCAGCTATGCGGCAAAGCGCCACAGTTCCAAATGTCACCTTTCCCCCTGTGGCGAGGGAGCTTGCTCCCGCTGGGCCGCGAAGCGGCCCCAACAGCAGCGACTCAATCTGTCTGACACACCGAGGTGTCAGGTTTGGGTCTGCTGCGCAGCCCAGCGGGAGCAAGCTCCCTCGCCACAGGGGATCTTCATTGGCTTCAGGTATCTGTATAGAAGTTGTAACTGTGCGAACCCACCCATAAAAGCTAGAGTCTTATCCTTCACGCAGGCCCGGACATCACCCCTGCGCCTCATCCCAAGGAGCTTTCATGCACACGTTCAGTCGCCCCGCAGCCCTGCTTGCCCTCAGCCTCGGCACCCTCGCCAGCCTGCCGGCCCTGGCCGCCGATGAGCTGCACTACAACCAGATTTCCCTGCGCGCCGAAGTCAGCCAGGAAGTGGCCCGCGACCTGATGATCGTGACCCTCTACACCGAAGAACAGAACACCGACCCGGCCAAACTCGCCGCTGCTGTCAGCACCACGGTGAACAAAGCCATCGGCCAGGCCAAAGAGGTCAAGGGCATTACCCTGCGCCAAGGCAGCCGTAACAGCTACCCAATCTACGACAACAAGGGCCAGAAAATCACCGGCTGGCGTGAACGCGCCGAACTGCGCCTGGAAAGCGCAGACTTCGCCGCCCTGTCCAAACTCACCGGCGAGCTGCTGGGCGACATGAAAATGGGCGGCATGGACTTCGCCATCGCCACCGCCACCCGCCAGGGCAGCGAAGACGCCCTGCTCAAAGACGCCGTCAACGCCTTCAAGGCCCGCGCCCAGTTGGCCACCGAGGCCCTGGGCGGCAAGGGTTACAAGATCGTCAACCTGAACTTCAATACCAACGGTTATCCACAACCGTTCATGCGCCCGCAAATGATGATGAAAGGCGCGTCCATGGATGCGGAGTCCGTGACGCCTGACGTGGAAGCGGGCACCAGCAAGGTGACCATGACGGCGGATGGGGTGGTTGAGGTGTCGATGCAGTAATGATGGGCAGCGGCTCAGCCAGTTCTCTGCTGGCTGAACGCTAACCTCCAGCATCGGCGCTCCCCGTGGCGAGGGAGCTTGCTCCCGCTGGGCTGCGCAGCAGACCCAAACCCTGGCACCGCGGGGTGTCAGATAAATGCAGTCGCTGCTTTTGGGGCCGCTTCGCAGCCCAGCGGGAGCAAGCTCCCTCGCCACGGGGACGGTGCCCGACCTTAGGTGGGCGGGCAGGCCGAACTGGCCGGCGCCTCGACCTGATCCAACGCCTTGTCCACCAGCAACTGGCACAACTCCACCAACTGATGAATCCCCAACGCCACGCTCCGGCGCGTGCCCTCCACTTCGAATGCCAGATCCTCGGCCATGGCTTTTATCGAGGCCAGGGTTTCCGAAGTGCTGGTGAGCAGCGTATCGGTGTCGGCCTTGGCGGTGACTGAAAACAGGCTGTCGATGCGCTGATCGGTGCTTGGCTCTGGTTTTTTTGGATTCAGGTAATGATCGAGGGCGCGCTCGGCGGCGGCGCGGTCTTTGAGTAGGTCTTCGATAGCCTCGAAGCCGGAAAGGGGATTGGTTATGTTGAACGGTGGGTCGGGGACTGACTTATCCATTGATTTGTACCTATTTAGTGATGAGGACCATCACTTGCCGTTTCTCACTCGGCAAAGTGGTGGCAGCTATGTGCAGGGGTGAGAAATCCGAGAATAGGTACTCGGCCAGACCGAGGCCTGCCCGCACACAGCCGCCATAATGCATCTATTACAGGCAGCGGATAAGCTGGCGGCAATTATGCAGGTACAGAGGCTGGATGCCTATTATTCGGGTTTCTCACGCCCGGTCGCTGAATGGCAGCGACAGGAAAAAGATTAGAGAGCCCACTTCCGAGGGACAACCTTAAAAGCTTGTCGGATGTTTCGTTCTGAGAAGCAGATCCGTCCGACACCCCTGAATGATTTATACAGCCTTCCGACCCATCGCAAACCCCGTGGCGAGGAAGCTTGCTCCCGCTGGGCTGCGCAGCAGACCCAACCCAGACACTGCGGTGTGTCAGATGTATGGAGCCGCTGCTTTTAGGGCCGCTTCGCGCCCCAGCGGGAGCAAGCTCCCTCGCCACAGGATGGGGCCAGACGAGGCGGAGGCGTATTGCTTCAAACGGTGAATCGGGTACATCCAAAAGAACCAGGCCGGCTATCAGGCCGCCTTCGCGAGCAGGCTCGCTCCCACAATTGGATCGGAGTACGACCGTGAGAGCCAGGTCGGCTATAAGGCCGCCTCGTCGAAAAGCGCTATACCCAAACCCAACAGCCCCCCTCACTTTTCGATATTTCCAACACCCCCACCCGCAACGCTACTCTCCTGAAAACCTCACCACCCCCAGGGGATTTCATGGACAGAACCACCTTCAAGCCCCTCCTGCTCACCCTAGCCCTGATCAGCAGCCCCTCAATCGCCCAAGCAGCCACCACCCTGGTCTACTGCTCCGAAGCCAGCCCCGCCGGGTTCGACCCCAGCCAATACACCAGCGGCACCGACTTCGACGCCTCGGCCGAAACCGTCTTCAACCGTCTCACCCAATTCAAGCGCGGCGGCACCGAAGTCGAACCCGGGTTGGCCACCAGTTGGGACGTGTCGCCCGACGGCCTGGCCTACACCTTCCACCTGCGCAATGGCGTGAAATTCCACACCACCGACTACTTCACCCCCAGCCGCGACTTCGACGCCGACGACGTGCTGTTCACCTTCCAGCGCCTGCTCGACCCACAGCACCCGTTCCGCCAGGCCTACCCCACCGAGTCGCCGTACTTCACCGACATGGGCCTGAACACCACGATCAAAAGCGTCGAGAAAATCGACGAGCACACCGTGCGCTTCAACCTGAACAACGTCGACGCCGCCTTCGTGCAGAACCTGGCGATGAGTTTTGCCTCCGTGCAGTCCGCCGAATACGCGGCGCAGTTGTTGAAGGAAGGCAAGGCCGGCGACCTCAACCAGAAACCCATCGGCACCGGGCCGTTCGTGTTCAAGCGCTACCAGAAGGACTCGCAGATCCGCTACGCCGGCAACACGGCGTACTGGAAACCCGAGGACGTGAAACTCGACAACCTGATTTTTTCCATCACCCCGGACGCCGCCGTGCGCCTGCAAAAGCTCAAGCGCGGCGAATGCCAGGTCAGTGGTTACCCGCGCCCGGCCGACATCGAAGTGATGGAGCAAGACCCGAACCTGCAAGTGCTCAAGCAACCGGGGTTCAACCTGGGTTTCCTGGCCTACAACGTCACGCACCCGCCCCTGGATCAGCTCAAGGTCCGCCAGGCGCTGGACATGGCCATCGACAAGCCGGCGATCATCAAGGCCGTTTACCAAAGTGCCGGGCAACTGGCGAAAAACGCCTTGCCACCGGCCCAATGGTCGTTCGATCCCAATATCAAGGACGCGCCCCATGACGTGACCAAGGCCAAGGCGCTACTCAAGGAGTCCGGAGTTGCGCCCGGTACAACCATCGATTTATGGGCGATGACGGTGCAGCGCGCCTCCAACCCCAATGCGCGAATGTCTGCGCAGATGATCCAGCAGGACTGGGCCAAGATTGGCATCAAAGCCAACATCGTCAGCTATGAATGGGGCGAATACATCAAGCGCGCAAAAAATGGCGAACATGACGCAATGATTTACGGCTGGACCGGCGACAACGGCGACCCGGACAACTGGCTGGGTGTGCTGTACAGCTGCGCGGCGGTCAAGGGCAGTAACTACGCCAAGTGGTGCGACCCGGCGTATGACCAACTGATCCAGCAGGCCAAAGTCTCGACCGACCGCCAGCAACGGATCGATTTATACCGGCAAGCGCAGAAAATCCTCAAGCAACAGGTGCCGATCACGCCCATCGCTAACTCCACGGTCTTCCAGCCAGTAAACAGGAAAGTGGTGGATTTCAAACTCAGCCCATTCGGCCTGACACCCTTCTACGGCGTGGGTTTGACGAAGTAACACCCGAGCCAAACCGGTGCGCCGCGGCTGCGCGACGCACCGACAAAGGGCGATTTTGGCGCCAAAAAAACACCCGCAAACGGTCAACTGCGTCAGAAGTTACACGAATGCGACATTAAGGTACGTTCGTGCCACTGTTTCAGACTTGCAACCGCTCTGGATCTTGCATTGGGTATGGGGCCTGCATAAGTATCCGCAGGACGACTCACGAGGTCGCCCTCAAATCCAAAAATGACAACAAATCATGAGGCCAACATGCTTAAACAAGCGGTCATTCCGTTTTTAGTCGGCGCGAGCTTATTAGCCAGCGCACCTTTCGCCCAAGCCGCGACTAACCTGGTGTTCTGCTCCGAAGGGAGCCCGGCCGGTTTTGACCCGGGTCAGTACACCACCGGAACCGACTTCGACGCCTCCGCAGAGACCATGTTCAACCGCCTGACCCAGTTCGAACGCGGCGGCACAGCTGTGATTCCTGGCCTGGCGACCAAGTGGGATATTTCCGACGACGGCCTGACCTACACCTTCCACCTGCGTGAAGGCGTCAAGTTCCACACCACCCCGTACTTCAAGCCGACCCGCGAATTCAACGCCGACGACGTGCTGTTCACCTTCAATCGCATGATCAACAAGGACGACCCGTTCCGTAAGGCGTACCCGACCGAATTCCCGTACTTCACCGACATGGGGATGGACACCAACATCACCCAGATCGATAAAGTCGACGACCACACCGTCAAGTTCACCCTCAAGGATGTCGACGCCGCGTTCATCCAGAACATGGCCATGAGCTTCGCCTCGATCCAGTCCGCCGAATACGCCGCCCAGTTGCTCAAGGAAGGCAAGGCCCCCGACATCAACCAGAAGCCGGTCGGCACTGGCCCGTTCGTGTTCAAGAGCTACCAGAAAGACTCCAACATCCGCTACACCGGGAACAAGGACTACTGGAAGCCTGACGACGTGAAGATCGACAACCTGATCTTCGCCATCACCACCGACCCGTCGGTGCGCATGCAGAAGCTGAAGAAGAACGAGTGTCAGATCACCCTCTTCCCACGTCCGGCCGACCTCAAGGCGCTGAAGGAAGACAAGGCACTGAAGATGCCTGACCAGGCTGGCTTCAACCTGGGCTACATCGCCTATAACGTGATGGACAAGATCAAGGGCAGCAACGAGCCGAACGTGCTGGCCAACCTGAAAGTCCGCCAGGCGCTGGACATGGCGGTCAACAAGCCACAGATCATTGACTCCGTCTACCAGGGCGCCGGCCAGCTGGCGGTCAACGCCATGCCGCCGACCCAATGGTCCTACGACACCACCATCAAGGACGCCAAGTACGACCCTGAGAAAGCCAAGGAGCTGCTCAAGGAGGCCGGCGTCAAGGAAGGCACCAACATCACCCTGTGGGCGATGCCGGTCCAGCGTCCGTACAACCCGAACGCCAAGCTGATGGCCGAGATGCTGCAGTCCGACTGGAAGAAAATCGGCCTGAACGTCAACATCGTCAGCTACGAATGGGGCGAGTACATCAAGCGCTCCAAGGGCGGCGAGAACCAGGCGATGATCATCGGCTGGAGCGGTGACAACGGTGACCCGGACAACTGGCTCAACGTGCTGTTCGGCTGCGACTCGCTGGCCGGCAACAACTTCTCCAAATGGTGCGACAAGAAATTCGACGGTCTGGTCAAGGAAGCCAAGCGCACCACCGACCAGGCCAAGCGCACCGAACTGTACAAACAGGCACAACACGTCCTCAAGGATGCCGTGCCCATGACACCTATCGCTCACTCGACGGTGTATCAACCCATGCGCGCCAACGTGCAGGACTTCAAGATCAGCCCATTTGGCTTGAACTCCTTCTACGGCGTCAGCGTCAGCGTCAGCAAATAAGGTGACCCGTGGCGAGGGAGCTTGCTCCCGCTGGGCTGCGTAGCAGCCCCTTTTGCAAGCGCGATGGCAATGTACCCACAACGCCATCGCGAGCAGGACTCGCTCCCACGGCATGCCGTTGCTTTAAGCCAAGACTCAGGAAATCGCCTACATCCAAAAGCACTGCATACCACAGCAGTTGGTTTAGGACGTATCGCCTTTTCCCACAAGTCTTTCAGGCATTACGCATTTACCGCCTGGCCCACGACTCCTACCGTCGGGGCCTGGACGGCTTGCTGATCCTGCGGCATCGCGACGCAATGGAATGAGCTCAGTGTTCCGGGTCCCCGGAAGGACAGCGGTTCACTGTTAAAACACCCCGAACGAGAGAGGGAGCGTCATGCGCCATACCTTGGTTTTATCCGCATTGCTGGGCACCGGCCTGTTGGCCGCCACATCCGCAGCCCAGGCCGCTGGCGGCAGCCTGGTGTTCTGTTCCGAAGGCAGCCCTGCCGGTTTCGACACCGCGCAATACACCACGGCCACCGACAACGATGCCGCCGAACCGCTGTACAACCGCCTGGCCGAGTTTGAAAAAGGCGCGACCAATGTCGTCCCCGGCCTGGCAACCAGCTGGGACATTTCCGAAGACGGCTTGAAGTACACCTTCCACCTGCGCGAAGGGGTGAAATTTCACACCACCGACTACTTCACGCCGACCCGGGATTTCAACGCCGACGACGTCCTGTTCACCTTCAACCGCATGCTCGATCCGCAGCATCCGTTCCGCAAGGCCTACCCCACCGAGTTCCCGTACTTCAACGGCATGAGCCTGAACAAGAACATCGCCAAGGTGGAAGCGACCGGGCCGTTGACCGTGGTCATGACCCTCAACAGCGTGGACGCCGCGTTCATCCAGAACATCGCCATGAGTTTTGCCGCGATCCTCTCGGCCGAATACGCCGACCAACTGCTCAAGAACGGCAAGCCGAGCGACATCAACCAGAAGCCGATCGGCACCGGGCCGTTCGAGTTCAAGAGCTACCAGAAAGACTCCAACATCCGCTACGTCGCCAACCAGCAGTACTGGGCGCCGGAGCGGGTCAAGCTGAACAACCTGATCTTCTCCATCAACACCGACGCCTCGGTGCGGGTGCAGAAGCTCAAGGCCAACGAATGCCAGGTCACCCTGCATCCGCGTCCGGCCGACGTACCAGCCTTGAAGAACGACCCCAAGTTGCAACTGATCGAGAAGCCCGGTTTCAACCTCGGCTACATCGCCTATAACACCCGCCACAAGCCGTTCGACCAGGTCGAAGTGCGCCAGGCACTGGACATGGCGGTAAACAAGCAAGGCATTCTCAACGCCGTGTACCAGGGCGCGGGGCAACTGGCGCAGAACGCTATGCCGCCGACCCAATGGTCCTACGATGACACCATCAAGGACGCTCCCTACAACCCGGAAAAAGCCAAGGAATTGCTCAAGGCCGCCGGGGTCAAGGAAGGTACCGAAATCACCCTCTGGGCCATGCCCGTGCAGCGCCCGTACAACCCCAACGCCAAGTTGATGGCCGAGATGCTCCAGGCCGACTGGGCCAAGATCGGCCTGAAGGTGAAGATCGTCAGCTACGAATGGGGCGAGTACATCAAGCGCACCAAGAACGGCGAGCATGACGTCAGCCTGATCGGTTGGACCGGCGACAACGGGGATCCGGATAACTGGCTGGGCACGCTGTACAGCTGCGATGCCATTGGCGGCAACAACTACTCCATGTGGTGCGACCAGGATTACGACAAGCTGATCAAGCAGGCCAAGGTCGTCACCGACCGCGACCAGCGCACCGTGCTCTACAAACAGGCCCAGCAGTTGCTCAAGCAGCAAGTGCCGATCACCCCTGTTGCCCATTCGACGGTCAACCAGCCGCTGAGTGCCAAAGTCGAAGGGTTCAAAGTCAGCCCCTTCGGTCGCAATGTCTTTTCGGGCGTCAGCCTGAACCCATAACCGTTAGCCACACAGCGCGGGCTTCCTTTGGAAGCCCCGTGCCGACGTCTTGCCGCAATTTGCCGATCAGGCGCCAAGCAAACGTTTGCAAGCTGTGAATGAGTTGTAAACCGATAGCCGGATCACCCAAAAAGACCGGCATAAAAAAGCAAGAAAAGGAGCGTTACGGATGAAATTGAGCAGCACCGCGATACTGGCCTTGGCCATCAGCAGCGTTACCGCGACGGCGTATGCAGAGCAACAAAGCCAGGCTTTCGTACCGACCGAACTGGCAAGCACCAGCGCCCAATCCGAAGCCAAGGGTTTTCTCGATGGCCAAAGCCTGGGGGGCACCACGCGCAACTGGTACGCCAATGAACTCCTCAAGCGAGGTAACTTCAGCTATCAGAAGCACGGTGAGACACGCCCCACCGATCGCCGCATCAACTGGGTGCAAGGCACTATTGTCAACTACACCTCGGGGTTCACTCAGGGCACCGTAGGTTTCAGCACCGAAGTCGCGGCTTACAACGCGGTGGTACTGGACCGTAGCCGCAAAGACATTGCCAACGGCGGCAACCGTACGCTGGCGGAGAACAACGGTGATGCCGTGGATCAGTGGAGCAAACTGGGCCTGGCCAACATCAAGGCTCGTGTATCCAACACCACCCTGACCGCCGGACGCCAAAACTTCAGCACGCCAATTGTCGATGTCATCGGCAACCGCGCACTGCCCTCAAGCTTCGAAGGTGTGAGCCTGCATAGCGAAGAGTTCAGCAATCTGTCGTTCGATGCCGGCGTGTTTGATCGCGTATCGCCGCGTACCGAACAGAGCCTGTCGAAATTCCGCTCCGAGTACACCGACAACAAGGCCGAAACCGACAAGGTCAGCGTCGTCGGCCTGAACTATCAGCCGCTCGAGAGCCTGAAGACCAGCCTGTACGCCTCTAAGGTCGAAGACTTCTGGAACCAGTACTATTTCGGCGCCACCCACGAACTGGGAGACGCTTCAGTGTTAGCGTTGACCACCGGCTTGAACTATTACAAGACCGTGGACGAAGGCAAAAAAGAGATGGGTGAGATCGACAACGACACCTTCTCCCTGTCGCTGGGCCTGACCCATCAGGCCCATAGCCTGACCTTCTCCTACCAGGCCGTGAACGGTAACGAATACTTCGACTACCTGCACGAGACCAACGGCATCTACCTGGCCAACTCCCTGCTGTCTGACTTCAACGGCCCGAACGAAAAATCCTTCCAGATCGCCTACGGCATCAACATGGCGGAATACGGCGTACCGGGGCTGAAGTTCAACATTTACCGTGCTCGCGGTTGGGGCATCGACGGCACCCATTACACGGGTACCGCCTATGACGTTCGCGGCCTGGACGATGAGAATCACTACGAAACCGGCGTGGGCGCTTCCTACGCGGTACAGAGCGGTCCTTTGAAGGCCACGGCGATTCGTGCGACCTACACTGAGCACCGCTCCAGCCGCAACCAGCTCGACGGCAGCATCAACGAGTTCCGTCTGGTCACCACCATCCCGTTCAACATTCTCTAAACTGCCACCGGGCGGTCGACTCACAAGGTTGACCGCCCGGTCTTTTGCCATTGACCCGATTGCAGAGGATTGACGATGAACATGAACCCCCTACGCGCCGCCATCGCCGCCGCATTGCTGAGCGTCGCCGTTGGCGCCACGGCCAAACCCCTGGTGGTTTGCACAGAAGCCAGCCCGGAAGGCTTCGACATGGTCCAATACACGACTGCAGTCACCGCCGACGCCGTGGCGGAAACCATTTTCAATCGCCTGGCCGATTTCAAGCCCGGCACCACCGAAGTGATTCCGGCCCTGGCCGAATCCTGGGACATCAGTGACGATGGCCTGACGTACACCTTCCACCTGCGCAAGGGCGTCAAGTTCCACACCACCGAATACTTCAAGCCGACCCGCGACATGAACGCCGACGATGTGGTCTGGAGCTTCCAGCGCCAGCTGGACCCGAATCACCCGTGGCACAAACTGTCGAGCGTGGGCTTCCCTTACTTTGAGAGCATGGGCTTCAAGGAACTGCTCAAAAGCGTGGAGAAAGTCGACGAACACACGGTCAAGTTCAGCCTGACCCGCCGCGAAGCGCCGTTCCTGGCCGACATCGCCATGGCCTTCTCCTCGATCTACCCGGCCGAATACGCCGACCAGTTGCTCAAGGCCGGCAAGGCCGGCGATCTCAACAGCAAGCCAGTCGGCACCGGCCCGTTCGTCTTCCAGCGCTACAACAAGGACGCCCAGGTTCGCTTCAAGGCCAACCCGGACTACTTCCGTGGCAAGCCGCCAGCCGATGCGCTGGTATTGGCCATCGCCACCGACAACAACGTGCGCATGCAGAAACTCAAGACCAACGAGTGCCAGATCGCGCTGTACCCCAAGCCCGACGACATCCCCAGCATCAAGAAAGACCCGAACCTGAAGGTCACCGAGCTGGACGCGATGACCGTTTCCTACACGGCCCTGAACACCAGCCACAAATACATGAGCGACGTGCGGGTGCGCAAAGCCATCGACCTGGCCTTCGACAAGGAAGCCTACGTCAACGCGCTGTTCGGCAAGGGCAACGCCACCGTGGCGGTCAACCCGTACCCACCGACACTGCTGGGCTTCAACCACGATCTGAAGAATCCGACCCGCGATCTGGACAAAGCCCGCCAGTTGCTCAAGGAAGCCGGCGTGCCGGAAGGCACCGTGTTCACCCTGTTCACCCGCAACGGCGGCGGCCCGACCAACCCCAACCCGATGCTCGGCGCGCAGATGATGCAGGCGGACCTGGCCAAGGTCGGGATCAAGGTCGACATCCGCGTGATGGAATGGGGCGAAATGCTCAAGCGCGCGAAAAACGGCGAGCACGACATGGTGTCCGCCGGATGGGCGGGCGACAACGGCGACCCGGATAACTTCCTGACGCCTATGCTCAGTTGCGAGGCCGCCAAGAACGGCGAAAACTACGCGCGCTGGTGCAACGAGAAATTCCAGGCGCTGATCGACCAGGCCCGCGCCACCGTGAACCCCGAGGAGCGCGCGAAGCTCTATGAACAGGCCCAGGTGATTTTCAACCAGGACCAACCGTGGATCAGCATGGCCCACACCCGCATGTTCACGGCAATGCGCAACAACGTAGAGGGTTATGTGATTAGCCCGCTCACCACCAACAACTTCGCCACCACCCAGGTGAAGTAGATAAGAAAACGCCCGGCATCCTTTATCGAGGGCTGCCGGGCACGCCTAACCGGCTGATGAGGTACACCTGAAGATGTTTAGTTTTATTGCCCGCCGACTGGGATTGTTGATCCCCACGTTCTTCGGCATCACCTTGCTGACCTTCGCGTTGATTCGCATGATCCCCGGCGACCCCGTGGAAGTGATGATGGGCGAACGTCGGGTCGATCCCGAAATGCATGCTCAGGCAATGGAACGCCTTGGCCTCAATAAACCGCTGTATGCCCAGTACCTGGACTACATCGGCAAACTGGCCCAGGGCGATCTCGGCGAATCGCTGCGTACCCGTGAAAGCGTATGGACCGAGTTCAGCTCCCTGTTTCCCGCGACCCTGGAACTGTCCATGGCCGCCCTGTTGTTCGCCGGTATCCTGGGCCTGCTGGCCGGGGTGATCGCGGCACTCAAGCGAGGATCCCTGTTCGACCATGGGGTAATGGGCGTCTCCCTGGCGGGTTACTCGATGCCAATCTTCTGGTGGGGCCTGATCCTGATCATGTTCTTCTCGGTGTCCCTGGGCTGGACCCCGGTGTCCGGGCGGATCGACCTGCTCTACGACATCGAGCCGAAAACCGGCTTCATGCTGATCGACACGCTGTTGGCCGACGAGCCAGGCGCGTTCCTCGATGCCCTGCACCACCTGATCCTGCCGGCCATCGTGCTGGGCACCATTCCGCTGGCGGTGATCGCCCGCATGACCCGCTCCTCGATGCTCGAAGTGCTGCGCGAAGACTACATCCGCACCGCCAAGGCCAAAGGCCTGTCGCCGTCGCGCGTGGTGTTCGTGCATGGCCTGCGCAATGCGCTGATCCCGGTGCTGACCGTGGTCGGCCTGCAGGTCGGCACGCTGCTGGCCGGTGCGGTCCTGACCGAAACGATCTTCTCCTGGCCGGGCATCGGCAAGTGGCTGATCGAAGCCATCGGCGCCCGGGACTATCCCGTGGTGCAGAACGGCATCCTGTTAATCGCCTGCCTGGTGATTCTGGTCAACTTCGTCGTGGACATCCTCTACGGCTTTGCCAACCCACGCATCCGTCACCAGCGCTGAGATCAAAACCATGAGTACTCCAACTACCGCGGTAGCAGTCGATCAAAGCCTGCTGTACCCATCCCCGTACAAAGAATTCTGGCACGCGTTTTCCCGCAACAAGGGCGCCGTGGCCGGGTTGCTGTTCATGATCCTGATCGTGTTCTGCGCGCTCTTCGCGCCGTGGGTCGCGCCTCACGACCCGAGCGAGCAGTACCGCGACTTTCTGCTGACGCCGCCGGCCTGGCTCGAAGGCGGGCAGATCCAGTTCCTGCTGGGCACCGACGAACTGGGCCGCGATTTGCTCTCGCGGCTGATCCAGGGTTCGCGCCTGTCGCTGCTGATCGGCTTGTCGTCGGTGGTGATGTCGCTGATCCCGGGCATCCTGCTGGGGCTGTTCGCCGGGTTCTTCCCGCGCATCCTCGGCCCGACCATCATGCGCCTGATGGACATCATGCTGGCCCTGCCTTCGCTGCTGCTGGCCGTGGCGATTGTCGCCATCCTCGGCCCTGGCCTGATCAACACCGTGATCGCCATCGCCATCGTCTCGCTGCCGTCCTACGTGCGCCTGACCCGCGCCGCGGTGATGGGTGAGCTGAACCGTGACTACGTGACCGCCGCCCGCCTGGCCGGTGCCGGCCTGCCGCGCCTGATGTTCATCACCGTGCTGCCCAACTGCATGGCACCGCTGATCGTCCAGGCGACCCTGAGCTTTTCCTCGGCGATCCTCGACGCCGCCGCCCTGGGCTTCCTCGGCCTCGGCGTCCAGCCGCCCACCCCGGAGTGGGGCACCATGCTGGCCTCGGCCCGCGACTACATCGAACGCGCCTGGTGGGTGGTGAGCCTGCCTGGCTTGACCATTTTGCTCAGCGTGCTGGCAATCAACCTGATGGGCGACGGTTTGCGCGATGCGCTGGACCCGAAACTCAAGAATGCCGCCTGAGGAGATTCCCATGTCACTGTTAGAAATCAAGAATCTCAACGTTCGCTTCGGCGACGCCACCGCCGTGCCGGTGGTCGACGGTCTGGACCTGAGCGTGGAAAAAGGCGAAGTACTGGCCATCGTCGGCGAATCAGGCTCGGGTAAATCGGTGACCATGATGGCGCTGATGGGCCTGATCGAGCACCCCGGCATCGTCACCGCCGATGCGCTGAACTTCGACGGCAAGAACATGCTCAAGCTGAGCAACCGCCAACGTCGGCAGATCGTCGGCAAAGACTTGGCGATGGTCTTCCAGGACCCGATGACCGCGCTCAACCCCAGCTACACCGTGGGTTTCCAGATCGAAGAAGTGCTGCGCCTGCACCTGAAAATGTCCGGCAAGGCCGCCCGCAAGCGCGCCATCGAACTGCTGGAAAAAGTCGAGATCCCCGGCGCCGCAAGCCGCATGGACGCCTACCCTCATCAGTTGTCCGGCGGTATGAGCCAACGGGTGGCGATTGCCATGGCGATTGCCGGCGAGCCGAAACTGTTGATCGCCGACGAACCGACCACTGCCCTGGACGTGACCATCCAGGCGCAGATCATGGACCTGCTGCTGGCCTTGCAAAAAGAACAGGACATGGGCCTGGTGCTGATCACCCACGACCTGGCCGTGGTCGCCGAAACCGCCCAGCGTGTGTGCGTGATGTACGCCGGCCAAGCCGTGGAAGTGGGCAAGGTGCCTGAGCTGTTCGACATCCCGGCCCACCCGTACAGCGAAGCACTGCTGGCAGCGATTCCGGAGCACAGCATGGGCGCCGAGCGCCTGGCGACGCTGCCGGGCATCGTGCCCGGTCGCTACGACCGTCCGCAGGGTTGTCTGCTGTCGCCGCGCTGCCCGTACGTGCAGGATAACTGCCGCGTACAACGCCCCGCCCTTGATCCGAAAACCGCCAGCCTCGCCCGCTGCTTCTACCCGTTGAACCAGGAGGTGGCGTGATGGCCGTCGTACTTACCGCCCGTGACCTGACCCGTCATTACGAAGTGTCCCGCGGCATGTTCAAGGGCCATGCGACCGTTCGCGCCCTCAATGGCGTGTCGTTCGAATTGGAGGCCGGCAAGACCCTGGCCGTGGTGGGTGAATCCGGTTGCGGCAAATCCACCCTGGCCCGGGCCCTGACGCTGATCGAGGAACCGTCCGCCGGCTCCCTGAAAATCGCCGGCCAGGAAGTCGCCGGCGCCAACAAGGCCGAACGCAAGCAACTGCGCAAAGATGTACAGATGGTATTCCAGAGCCCTTACGCCTCGCTCAACCCACGGCAGAAGATCGGTGATCAACTGGCCGAGCCGTTGTTGATCAATACCAAGCTGTCAGCGACTGAGCGGCGCGAAAAAGTCCAGGCGATGATGAAGCAGGTGGGCTTGCGTCCTGAGCATTACCAGCGCTACCCGCACATGTTCTCCGGCGGCCAGCGCCAGCGCATCGCCCTGGCCCGCGCCATGATGCTGCAACCCAAGGTGCTGGTGGCGGACGAACCGACGTCGGCGTTGGACGTGTCGATCCAGGCCCAGGTGCTCAACCTGTTCATGGATTTGCAGCAGGAGTTCAACACCGCCTACGTGTTCATTTCCCACAACCTGGCGGTGGTACAGCACGTGGCCGACGACGTGATGGTGATGTACCTCGGTCGTCCGGTGGAAATGGGCCCCAACGAGTCCATCTACAGCCGCCCGCTGCACCCATACACCCAGGCGCTGCTGTCGGCCACCCCGACCATCCACCCGGACCCGAACAAGCCGAAGATCAAGATCGTCGGCGAACTGCCCAACCCGCTCAACCCACCGTCCGGCTGCGCCTTCCACAAGCGCTGCCCGTACGCCACCGAGCGCTGCAAGACCGAAGAACCGGCGTTGCGGCCACTCGATAACCGCCTGGTGGCGTGTCACTACGCCGAGCGGTTCCTCGACGGCGCGGCGTAAGGCAAAAGGCAAAAGGCAAATAGAGCACTTGTGGCGAGGGAGCTTGCTCCCGCTGGGCCGCGAAGCGGACCCTCTTTTTTGGGCCTGCTGCGCAGTCCAGCGGGAGCAAGCTCCCTCGCCACAGGGGTAAGTCTTCGCTTTGGATTATGCGCCCTGCATGAAAAACCCCTCCAGCCCAAACTGAGTCTCAGTTGGGGCTGGAGGGGTTTTCTTCAGGTCAGAGATCTACGTCTGGCTATCGCTCTCTTCACCCTCTTCATCCTCATCACCGTCCGGCGGATCGACGGGCGAACCATCATCATCCTCACCATCGTCCGGATCACCGGCGTCCGCATCGGTCGCGGCAAGCATCAACTCACCCTGAACTACCGAGCCACTCGACGCGTGCTGCTCATGCTCATCACATTCAGCCCATGCCGCGGTAGACCCCAGGGACAGCATCACCAAAACCTTCAGCAAAAACATCATGCGTAGAAACATGTTCATAGCCAATTCCTTCTTTTCCGGATGAAGCCGGGGCCTGACGGCGCTCAAGAAAATCTAGTTCTGAACAGGCCGGTTCACCAGATAGGACGCTCGATAACCGTTAGAAATGCCACAACGCGACAGATTGGTTTCGAATAAGTGTTATCTCCAAACCAACTAACACCCAACATTCCATGCGGGAGCGGGCTTGCTCGCGAAGAGGCCGGCACATTTAACATCCTGGCATGATGACCCACCGCTATCGCGAGCAAGCTGGTTCCCACAAGTGAGTGGCTTATGGACGAGACCCGGAGGGAATAAAAAACCCCGCAGATTTCGCTACGGGGTTTGGGGGATGAAGCTCAAGGCTTAATGATGCTCACGCGTCGCCCGGAATTTCACATCCGGCCAGCGCTCTTCCATCAGCGCCAGGTTGACCCGGGTCGGGGCCAGGTAGGTCAGGTGACCGCCGCCGTCCAAGGCGAGGTTTTCCACGGCCTTGTTGGAAAACTCCTCGAGTTTCTTCTTGTCGCCGCATTCGACCCAACGGGCGGAGTACACGGTGATCGGCTCATAGGAGCACTCGACCTTGTATTCTTCTTTCAAGCGGCTGGCGACCACGTCGAACTGCAGCACACCGACCGCACCGAGGATGATGTCGTTGCTGCGAGTCGGGAAGAACACCTGGGTGGCGCCCTCTTCGGCCAGTTGCTGGAGGCCCTGGCGCAATTGCTTGGACTTGAGCGGATCCTTCAGGCGCACGCGGCGGAACAGTTCCGGGGCGAAGTGCGGGATGCCGGTAAAGCCCAGGGTTTCGCCTTCGGTGAAGGTGTCGCCGATCTGGATGGTGCCGTGGTTATGCAGGCCGATGATGTCACCGGCGAAGGCTTCTTCCAGTTGTTCGCGTTCCGAGGAGAAGAAGGTCAAGGCGTCGCCGATGCGCACGTCCTTGCCAGTGCGCACATGGCGCATCTTCATGCCTTTTTCGTATTTGCCGGAGCAGATGCGCATGAAGGCGATGCGGTCGCGGTGCTTGGGGTCCATGTTCGCCTGGATCTTGAACACGAAGCCCGAGAACTTCTCTTCCACCGGTTCCACGGTGCGCTCGTTGGCAACGCGGGCCAGCGGGCGTGGTGCCCAATTGACCACGGCGTCGAGCACATGGTCCACACCGAAGTTGCCCAACGCGGTCCCGAAGAACACCGGGGTCAGTTGACCGTCGAGGAATTCCTGCTGGTTGAACTCGTGGCAGGCGCCCTGCACCAGCTCCAATTGCTCGACGAAACGATCGTACTCGTCGCCCAGGTGCGCGCGGGCTTCATCGGAGTCGAGCTTCTCGATGATCTTCACCTCGGTGCGCTCATGCCCGTGACCGGCGGTGTAGACAATGATGTAGTCGTCGGCCAGATGGTACACACCCTTGAAGTCGCGGTAGCAGCCGATCGGCCAGGTGATCGGCGCGGCCTTGATCTTCAGCACCGCTTCGATCTCGTCGAGCAATTCGATCGGGTCGCGGATGTCACGGTCGAGTTTGTTGATGAAGCTGACAATCGGCGTGTCCCGCAGACGGCAGACGTCCATCAGCGCGATGGTCCGTGGCTCGACACCTTTACCGCCGTCGAGGACCATCAATGCCGAGTCCACTGCCGTCAGGGTGCGGTAGGTGTCTTCGGAGAAGTCTTCGTGGCCCGGGGTGTCGAGCAGGTTGATCATGTGGTCGCGATACGGGAACTGCATGACCGACGTGGTAATGGAAATACCCCGTTGTTTTTCCATTTCCATCCAGTCGGAGGTGGCATGGCGGTCGGACTTGCGAGATTTCACCGTGCCGGCAATCGCGATCGCCTTGCCCATCAGCAAGAGCTTCTCGGTGATGGTGGTCTTACCGGCATCGGGGTGGGAAATAATGGCGAAAGTGCGGCGTTTCGCGACTTCGGCGGCCTGTTTGGTCATGGGAAATCGCCTGGCAGGTGATTCAAAAAAGGGCGGCGATTATAGCTCAACTTGCGCCAGGAACCGAACCGTTGAGCACATCCAGGGTGGCCAGATCTTCCCTGGCATGGGAACCTTTAGCCGCGTGGAGGCGTCCACCACCCTGCTACGGCTGTTCGTCAGGGTCTGAAAAATCAGCAAGTTAGCCTGACGAGGCTGCGCTCATGGCTCGATTTACCTGCCGTTTTACCGGTATGGAAAAGAGCTGCTTCTCGCGAACGTTTTCCCGGCAACCAGTGATGGTTTGCCGCCCGGGAAAGCGTGCGCCGACTGAAAGACAAAGGAGTCCGCCTGTGGCTATCCGCTATGGCAAAGGGCTTATCGGGGGTGCGGTCGTCGTCGCGCTCCTGGCCCTGTTGGTCCACTGGATCGGCATCGATACGATCCAACGCTACCACGACGATCTGCTGTTCTACCTGCAAGCGCACCTGCTGCTTGTCCTGGCCTCCATGCTGGCGGCCCTGCTCGTGGGCATTCCCGCTGGCATCGCCCTCAGCCGCCCCGGCATGGTCGGGCGCGCCGAACGCTTCATGCAAGTGTTCAACATCGGCAACACCGTGCCGCCCCTGGCCGTGCTGGCCATCGCCCTGGGCATCCTGGGCATCGGCAGCGGTCCCGCCATCTTCGCCCTGTTCCTCGCCTCGCTGTTGCCCATCGTGCGCAACACTTATGAAGGCCTGAAAAACGTCCAGGGCTCCCTCAAGGAAGCCGCCGTCGGCATCGGCATGACCCCGCGCCAGGTGCTGTGGAAAGTCGAGTTGCCCAACGCCGTGCCCATCATCGTCGGTGGCGTGCGCGTGGCCCTGGCGATCAACGTCGGCACCGCGCCGCTGGCGTTCCTGATCGGCGCCAACAGCCTCGGCAGCCTGATCTTCCCCGGCATCGCCTTGAACAACCAGCCGCAGCTGCTGCTCGGCGCGGCCTGCACCGCCCTGTTGGCGTTGTTGCTCGACGGGCTGGTGACACTGGCCAGCCGCCTCTGGCTGGAACGCGGTCTGCAGCCGTCATAAGCCGGCTGGATAAAGGAAATCGTTTATGAAGAAGTTGAGCTTGATACTGGGCTGCGTGCTGCTGTTCGCAGGATTCGCCCAAGCCGCAGAAAAACCGCTGATCCGCCTTGGCGCCCGGGTGTTCACCGAACAGACGCTGCTGGCGGAAATCACCGCGCAATACCTGCGCAGCAAGGGCTACGACGCGCAGATCACCGGTGGCCTGGGCAGCAACCTGGCCCGCAGCGCCCATGAAACCGGGCAACTGGACATGCTCTGGGAATACACCGGCGTGTCGCTGGTGGCCTACAACCACGTTACGGAAAAACTCGATAGCGCCCAGTCCTACGCCCGGGTGAAAGAACTCGACGCGAAAAAAGGCCTGGTCTGGCTGACACCGTCGAAATTCAGCAACACCTACGCCCTGGCCCTGCCGGAAAAAATCGCCCGTCAGTACCCGCAGATCAACAGCATCAGCCAATTGAACACGGTGCTGCAGGCCGAAGCCGCTGACAATCATCTGGTGGCCCTGGACACCGAGTTCGCCAACCGCTCCGACGGCCTGGCGGGCATGGTCGAGCAGTACGGCATGAACCTGACCCGCCAGAACATCCGGCAGATGGACGCAGGCCTGGTCTACACCGCCCTGCGCAACGGCCAGGTGTTCGCGGGCCTGGTGTATACCACCGACGGCCGGTTGAACGCGTTCAAGCTGAAGTTGCTGGAAGACGACAAGCATTACTTCCCCGACTACACCGCCGCGCCGGTGGTGCGCCAGGCGTACCTCGACGCGCACCCGCAACTGGCCGCGCAGCTCAAGCCCCTGGCCGAGCTGTTCGACGATGAAACCATGCGCCAGCTCAACGCCCGCGTGGACGTCAACCACGAAAGCCCTTCCACCGTTGCCGCTGATTTCCTGCGCCAGCATTCGCTGCTCTCACCCCAATGACCTGGAGGAAAAGCCATGGATTTTCTTGACGCCTTTTCCCATCTGGACTGGCCGCTGGTGCTGCACCTGACCTGGCAGCACATCACCCTGGTGGGCATCGCCGTGACCCTGGCCATCGTGGTCGGCGTGCCGCTGGGCATCTTCATGACCCGCTTCCCGACGCTCGCGGGCCCGTTACAGGCCAGCGCCACCGTGCTGCTGACGATTCCGTCGATCGCGCTGTTCGGCCTGTTGCTGCCGTTTTATTCCAAATTCGGCCAAGGCCTGGGCCCGATGCCGGCGATCACCGCGGTGTTTCTCTATTCGCTGTTGCCGATCATGCGCAACACCTACCTGGCCCTGACCGGCGTCGAACCGGGCATCCGTGAAGCCGCCCGCGGCATCGGCATGACCTTCGGCCAGCGCCTGCGCATGGTCGAACTGCCCATCGCCGTGCCGGTGATCCTGGCCGGTGTGCGCACCGCCGTGGTCATGAACATCGGCGTCATGACCATCGCCGCCACCATCGGTGCCGGTGGCCTGGGCGTGCTCATCCTCGCTTCCATCAGCCGCAGCGACATGTCGATGCTGATCGTCGGCGCCGTGCTGGTCAGTCTCCTGGCCATCTTCGCCGACCTGCTCCTGCAGTGGCTGCAACGCTCGCTGACCCCAAAAGGACTATTGAAATGATCGAACTTCAAAACCTCAGCAAAACCTTCAAGAGCAACGGCAAAGACGTCAAGGCCGTGGACTCGGTGAACCTGATCGTCAACGAAGGCGAGATCTGCGTGTTCCTCGGGCCGTCGGGCTGCGGCAAAAGCACCACGCTGAAGATGATCAACCGCCTGATCCCGCCCACTTCGGGCAAAGTGTTGATCAACGGCGAGGACACCACCGGCCTGGACGAAGTGACCCTGCGCCGCAACATCGGCTACGTGATCCAGCAGATCGGCCTGTTCCCGAACATGACCATCGAGGAGAACATCACGGTGGTCCCGCGCCTGCTGGGCTGGGACAAGCAGAAATGCCACGACCGTGCCCGCGAATTGATGAGCATGATCAAGCTCGAACCCAAGCAGTACCTGCATCGCTACCCTCGCGAACTGTCGGGCGGTCAGCAGCAACGGATCGGCGTGATCCGTGCCTTGGCGGCCGATGCGCCGCTGTTGCTGATGGACGAACCCTTCGGCGCGGTGGACCCGATCAACCGCGAGATGATCCAGAACGAGTTCTTCGAGATGCAACGGGCGCTGAACAAGACCGTGATCATGGTCAGCCACGACATCGACGAGGCGATCAAGCTGGGGGACAAGATTGCGATCTTCCGCGCGGGCAAGCTGGTCCAGTTCGATCACCCGGACACGTTGCTGGCGCATCCGGCCGACGAGTTCGTCAGCAGTTTCGTCGGCCAGGACAGCACGCTCAAGCGCCTGTTGCTGGTCAAGGCCGAAGACGCGGCGGACAACGCCCCGTCGGTCAGCCCCGAGACACCAGTGAGTGAGGCACTGGAGTTGATGGACGAACATGACCGTCGCTACATGGTGGTCACCTGTGCCGAGAACAAGGCCCTGGGCTATGTACGCCGTCGCGACCTGTACCGCCAGACCGGCACCTGCGGACAATACTTGCGCGAATTCAACGCCACCGCCGCCTACGACGAACACCTGCGCATCCTGCTGTCGCGCATGTACGAGTTCAACCGTTCGTGGCTACCGGTGATGGACGCCGAGCGGGTGTTCCTCGGCGAGGTCACCCAGGAATCGATCGCCGAATACCTAAGCTCCGGACGCTCGCGTGGCGGCAAGACCAGTATTGTTTCGCCGGCCGAGACTGCGTTGGCCTGACTTCTGATAGCTCCCACACTCTGGAAGGTAGCCTGGGACCTGTGGCGAGGGAGCTTGCTCCCGCTGGGTCGCGAAGCGGCCCCAAAAAAGCGATGAG
>NZ_FNNL01000011.1:34577-230390 GCF_900106735.1 Pseudomonas sp. NFACC08-1
GGTCGGTTACATCATGAGCTGTCGCGGGCCGCACGACGGATGTGTGCAAAAACGCGACATTTTTAGTTGATCTCAGGCCCCTCACGCCCTAAAGTTCGCGCCGAACGTCCATGCTGGAAACGATCCATCCGGCTCAAGTACTGACGACGAGACAGCAAGGCCAAGGGAATCACGCATCCCGTGGCCTTTTTGCTTTCGGCGACATGCCTTGGGAAGTAGGCGAACCAAAGTGGGGATACGGAGGACGTTCACGAGGGCTGCTTGCCCTCACACCCATTGATCCTGATGTTTGCCAGTAGGAGTCCCAAGTATGTCGATCCAGGTCGAAGATTATTTCGCGCGCGAAACTTTCCAGAAAATGAAAGCGTTCGCCGACAAGCAGGAAACCCCGTTCGTGGTGATCGACACCGCGATGATCGCCCAGGCCTATGATGACCTGCGCGCCGGTTTCGAATTCGCCAAGGTGTATTACGCCGTCAAGGCCAACCCGGCGGTGGAAATCATCGACCTGCTCAAGGATAAAGGCTCGAACTTCGACATCGCCTCGATCTATGAGCTGGATAAGGTCATGAGCCGTGGCGTCGGCCCGGACCAGATCAGCTACGGCAACACCATCAAGAAATCCCGCGACATTCGCTACTTCTACGAGAAGGGCGTGCGCCTGTATGCCACCGACTCCGAAGCCGACCTGCGCAACATCGCCAAGGCCGCGCCGGGCTCGAAAGTCTATGTACGGATCCTCACCGAAGGCTCGACCACCGCTGACTGGCCGTTGTCGCGCAAGTTCGGCTGCCAGACCGACATGGCCATGGACCTGCTGATCCTGGCCCGCGACCTGGGCCTGGTGCCGTACGGCATTTCGTTCCACGTCGGCTCGCAACAGCGCGACATCAGTGTTTGGGACGCAGCCATCGCCAAGGTCAAGGTGATCTTCGAGCGCCTGAAAGAAGAAGACGGCATCGTCCTGAAGCTGATCAACATGGGTGGCGGCTTCCCGGCCAACTACATCACCCGCACCAACAGCCTGGAAACCTACGCCGAGGAAATCATCCGTTTCCTCAAGGAAGACTTCGGCGACGACCTGCCGGAAATCATCCTGGAGCCGGGCCGTTCGTTGATCGCCAACGCCGGCATCCTGGTCAGCGAAGTGGTGCTGGTGGCGCGTAAATCGCGTACCGCCGTCGAGCGTTGGGTGTACACGGACGTGGGCAAGTTCTCCGGCCTGATCGAAACCATGGACGAAGCCATCAAGTTCCCGATCTGGACCGAGAAGAAAGGCGAGATGGAAGAAGTGGTCATCGCCGGCCCGACCTGCGACAGCGCCGACATCATGTATGAAAACTACAAGTATGGTTTGCCGTTGAACCTGGCTATTGGGGATCGCCTGTATTGGCTGTCGACCGGGGCCTATACCACTAGCTACAGCGCGGTGGAATTCAATGGTTTTCCGCCGCTGAAATCGTTCTACGTGTGATGTGTTCGGGCGCTTGAACGTCCATCGTTCCGGCCCTGTCGCGTAATAAAAAACGGCGTTTTCCAGAAATGGAAAGCGCCGTTTTTTTGTTTTTATTCTTGATAAGACCGAGTTCCCCCTGTGGGACTTTGCCGCTCACCTCATCACTGTTCGGCAACTTTTGGGTGTGTTTATGAATGCTTCTCGATAACACACGGCATAATGCACGCCTTGATGAACAGTAAATGAACAAGGCGAGCGACGTGTTGAAGAAAACCCTGTTCCAGTTGCACTGGTTTTTCGGCATCAGTGCCGGGCTGGTCCTGGCGTTGATGGGCGTTACCGGGGCGGTGGTGTCGTTCCAGGATGAAATCCTGCGGGCCTTGAACCCGCAAGTGCTGATGGTCGAGAAACAACCGGCCGGCGTCCTGCCGCCCGCCGAACTGGTGGAACAGATCGAGGCTGCCTCCGGCAAGACCGTCGCCATGCTCTGGGTCGAGACCGACAGCGGCAACGCCGCGCGGGTGATCTTCGCGGCGCCGCCTGGGGAAAAACGTGGCGCCATGCGCTATTTCAACCCTTACAACGGACAGTTCATGGGCGATGTGACGGGCCAGGACTTCTTCGGCTTGATGCTCAGGTTGCACCGCGTCCTGACCCTGGATGACGTGGGCCGGCAAATCACTGGTGCCTGCACGCTGATCCTGGTGTTTTTCTGCCTGTCCGGGCTGTACCTGCGTTGGCCGCGCCAATGGAAAAGCTGGCGCGCCTGGCTGACCCTCGACTGGGGGAAAAAGGGCCGGAGCTTCAATTGGGACCTGCATTCGGTGGCGGGCACCTGGTGCCTGGCGTTCTATCTACTGGCGGCACTGACCGGGCTGACCTGGTCCTACGACTGGTACAACAAAGGCGTGACCCGCCTGCTTTCCGATTCACCGAAAGAGGAACGGGTGCGCAATCGCGGCCCGGCACCCAGCGGCCCATTGCCCGTGGCCGATTACCGGGCCATGTGGAGCAGCATCTACAGCGCCGCCGGCCCGGGCCTGTCCACCTACAACGTGCGCATGCCGCCCGTGGCCGGGCAGCCGGCGACCGTGTTCTACCTGCTGAAAAACTCACCTCACGACCGGGCGCTGAACCAGCTCATCCTCGACCCGGCCACCGGCGTCATCAGCGGGCATAGCCGCTACAGCGACAAGAGCCTCAAGGCGCAGTTGCTGACCAGTGTCTATGCCCTGCATATCGGCAGCTACTTCGGCCTGGTCGGGCGGATCCTGGTGACCGTCGCCGCGCTGGCCATGCCGCTGTTCTTCATCACCGGCTGGTTGCTGTACCTGGACCGCCGCCGCAAGAAACGCCAGGCCAGAAACGCCCGCCAGGCCCTGAGCGCCAACCCGACCGATGCGCCGGCCTGGCTGATCGGCTTCGCCAGCCAAAGCGGTTTCGCCGAGCGACTGGCCTGGCAGACCGCCGGCCAACTCCAGGCCGCCGGCTTGCCGGTGAAGGTCCAGCCATTGGCCGGTGTGCGTGAGCAGGACCTGAACGACGCCACCCACGCGCTGTTTGTCGTCAGCACCTTTGGCGACGGCGAAGGGCCGGACAGTGCCCGCGGCTTCGAACGCAAGGTGCTGGGCCAGGCCTTGAGCCTGGAGCGCCTGCAGTATTCGGTGCTGGGCCTGGGTGACCGGCAATATGAACACTTCTGCGGTTTCGCCCGGCGCCTGCATGCCTGGCTGGCGGAACACGGCGGCAAGACCCTGTTCGCGCCGGTGGAAGTCGACAGCGGCGACCCTTACGCCCTGCGTCACTGGCAACAACAATTGGCGGAGCTGACCGGCCAAGCCCCGTTGGACACTTGGCAGGCGCCAAGCTTCGAAAACTGGACGCTCAGCCAGCGCACCCTGCTCAACCCCGACAGCAGCGGCTCGGGGGTATACCTGCTGGGCTTCACCGCACCCGGCCCAAGCAGTTGGCTGGCCGGTGACCTGGTGGAAATCCTGCCGCGCAATGACCTGTCGGCCATCGAGCACTTCCTCGACGGGCTCGGCCTCTCCGGCCACGCGCGCGTGCAAATCGATGGCCTGTCCCAGAGCCTCGACCAGGCCCTGGCGACCCGCCAACTCCCGGAAAACCGCGCCCACTTGGTCGGCCTGCATGCCCAGGCACTGGTGGATGCCCTGGCACCGCTGGCGATACGCGAGTATTCCATCGCCTCGATACCGGCCGACGGTGTACTGGAACTGATCGTGCGTCAGGAACGTCACGCCGACGGCAGCCTGGGCGTCGGTTCCGGCTGGCTGACCGAACACGCACCACTGGGCAGCGCCGTCAGCCTGCGGCTGCGCCGCAACAGCAGCTTCCACCTGCCGGCCCAGGGTGTGCCGATGATCCTGCTGGGCAACGGCACCGGCCTGGCCGGCCTGCGCAGCCTGCTCAAGGCGCGCGTCACCGAGGGCATGCAGCGCAACTGGCTGCTGTTTGGCGAGCGCAACCGCGAACACGATTTCCACTGCCGCGATGAGCTGCAGGAATGGGTGACCTCAGGCGACCTGGAGCGCCTGGACCTGGCTTTCTCCCGGGATCAGAAGCAGAAAGTCTACGTTCAGGACCGCCTGCTGGAGTCGGCCGCGCTGCTCAAGCAATGGCTGGCCGACGGCGCGGCGATCTATGTCTGCGGCAGCTTGCAGGGCATGGCATCCGGGGTGGATCACGTGCTCAACAACGTGCTGGGGCGCGAGGAAGTGGAGCGGCTGATCGAGCAGGGGCGGTATCGGCGGGATGTCTACTGACGGGTTTCTGATTGTTTGCTGATCGTTCCCACGCTCCCGCGTGGGAATGCCGCCAGGGACGCTCTGCGTTCCGCTTGGATGTGACGCGGAGCGTCACGGGATGCATTCCCACGCGGGAGCGTGGGAACGATCAGTCTTCTCAAACCGGCTGCAACTTCTTCTCGAACACCGCCACACCTTCCAGATCCCGCAACACCACGCTCATCTCCCCGCTTGGCCCGTCGATGTTCACCTCGCCAAAGAACTGATACCCGGCAAACGGCGAGGTGTTCTGGGCCGGCGGGGCTTTCTGGAACACCACTTCCGGGCCGAAGGTCTTGTCCAGGGCATTGGGCCCGAAGCTGCCGGCGTTCAATGGTCCGGCGACGAACTCCCAGAATGGTTCGAAATCCTGGAACGCGGCATGTTCGGGGTGGTAGTGATGAGCGGCGCAATAGTGGACGTCGGCGGTGAGCCAGACATAGTTGCGCACCTGATGCTTGCGCAGATAACCCAGCAATTCGGCGATCTCCACTTCCCGCCCCTGGGCAGCGCCCGGATCACCGTTGGCGACCGCTTCCCAACGCGGCACCCCGGGGCTGACCTCGCCATCCGGCACCCCCAGGCCGATGGGCATGTCGGCGGCGATGACTTTCCACTGGGCACGGGATTGCTTCAATTCGCGCTTGAGCCAATTCAACTGCTCACGCCCCAGGAACGGCTTGGCCGCGCCGAGGTTGGCGTCGTTGGCTTCGCGGTAGCTGCGCATGTCCAGCACGAACACATCCAGCAGCGGCCCATAACCGAGCTTGCGGTAGATCCGCCCGCCGCCGTCGGCCTTTTGCAGGCGCATCGGTGCGTATTCCAGCCAGGCCTGTCGCGCACGCCCCACGAGGCTGTGGATATCCTTGGTCTGGTAACGCTCGTCCAGTTGCTTGCCCGGCGACCAGTTGTTGACCACCTCATGGTCGTCCCACTGCCAGATCTGCGGCACTTCGGCATTGAAGCGGCGTACGTTTTCGTCCATCAGGTTGTAGCGATAGTTGCCGCGATACTCATCCAGGGTTTCGGCGACCTTGCTCTTGGCGTCTGTGGTGAGGTTGCGCCAGATGCGCCCACCCTCGACGGTGATTTGCGCCGGCACCGGGCCGTCGGCGTAGATGGTGTCGCCGCTGTGGATAAAAAAGTCTGGCAGGCGAAGGCGCATGGCTTCGTAGATGCGCATGCCGCCGATGTCCGGGTTGATGCCGAAGCCCTGGCCGACGGTGTCGCCGCTCCAGACAAAACGAATGTTGCGCTTGAACTGCGGCACGCTGCGCAGGTGGCCGAGCCAGGGCTCGCTGGCAACCCCGCTTTGGGCGTCTTCGAAATGCACCCGGTAGAAAATCGCCTGGTCGCGGGGCAGCCCGGTGAGTTCGACCCGGGCGGTGAAATCACTGCGGGCGTCGGCCAGGGGCGAGACGAAGCGGCGGGGATTGCTGAACTTGCTGCGGGTGTCCCACTCCACCACCATCCGCGCCGGACGGTCGCTGCGGCTCCAGATCATCGCCCGATCGCCCTGCAAGTCGCCGGATTGCACACCGTCGGTGAGCACCGGCCGATCCTTGACCGAAGCCATCACCGCCGGCGCCAGCCCCGGCAACAACAACCCCGCCCCCACGGCTTGCATCACACGACGACGGCCCAGGTCGAATTCGCTCATGGTGTTCTCCCTTGAAATGGGAAAACTTAAGCATGGCTGTGTGAAGTGGGTGTGACAGGGATCTTGTGATCCCCCCGCTCCCACAGGTAATGCTGTTCGCTTCAGGTCATCGACAAACCCGTGGCGAGGGAGCTTGCTCCCGCTGGGCTGCGAAGCGGCCCCTAAACCCGCCAAACGCGCAGCATCAGACACACCGCACCCGCCGGTTTACGACTGCTTCGCAGCCGAGCGGGAGCAAGCTCCCTCGCCACAGGTCCACCATTTTCTCAAGTGAACAGCATTAGGCACCCACTGGGGGATTTCATGGCTTCAAAGGAGTCTCAGGCCTTCGCCGGCTCCAACGCCATCTCCACCACCTCAGGCCGCTTGAGCAGCGCATACGCCACCCCCGTCAGCAGGCTCCCCGCCACGATCGCCAGCAAGTACAACAGCGCGTGGTTGATGGCGTTGGGGATCAGCATCACGAACAGGCCGCCGTGGGGGGCCATGAGCTTGCAGCCGAAGTACATCGACAGCGCACCGGTCAGCGCGCCGCCGGCGATGCTCGCCGGGATCACCCGCAACGGATCCTTGGCCGCGAACGGAATCGCGCCTTCGGAGATGAAGCACAGTCCCAGCACCAGTGCCGCTTTACCGGCCTCGCGCTCGGTCTGGGCGAATTTGCGCCGGGCGATGAAGGTGGCGATGCCCAGGCCAATCGGCGGCACCATACCGGCGGCCATGGTCGCGGCCATCGGTGCATAACTCTGGGAAGCCAGCAGTCCCACCGAAAACGCGTAGGCGGCCTTGTTGATCGGCCCACCGAGGTCGACGCACATCATCGCTCCCAGCAGCACGCCCAGCAGGATCGCGTTGGTGGTGCCCATGCTGTCGAGGAAGTGGGTCAAGGCTTCGAGCATGCCCGCCACCGGTTTGCCGACGATGTAGATCATTACCAGGCCGGTGAACAGGCTCGCCAGTAGCGGGATGATCAGGATCGGCTTGAGCGCTTCCAGGCTCTGGGGCAGACGCGCGTAGCGGTTGATCGCCTTGGCCGCGTAACCGGCCAGGAAACCGGCGATGATCCCGCCAATGAAGCCGGCGCCCAGGGTGCTCGCCAGCATCCCGCCGATCATGCCTGGCGCCAGGCCCGGACGGTCGGCGATGGAATAGGCGATGTAGCCGGCCAGCAGCGGCACCATCAATTTGAACGCGGTGTCGCCACCGATCTGCATCAGCGCGGCCGCCAGGGTTCCAGGTTCCTTGAAGGCCTCGATGCCGAACACGAACGACAAGGCGATCATCAAACCACCGGCCACCACCATCGGCAGCATGAACGACACGCCCGTCAGCAGGTGCTTGTAGACGCCGGTCTTCTCCGACTTGGCCGGAGCGCTGGCACCGCTCGACGCGCTTTCCTGGCGACCTTCGACCAGTGCTTTGTTCAGTGTCGCTTCGGCCTGTTTCAAGGCGATGCCCGTGCTGCAGCGGTAGATCTTCTTGCCGGCAAAACGCTCGGTGGCGACTTCGATGTCAGTCGCCAGCAACACCACGTCTGCCTCGGCGATGGCCTCGGCGCTCAACGGATTGCGTGCACCGACCGAGCCCTGGGTTTCCACTTGCAGGTCGTAGCCGAGCTTCGTCGCCGCCTGCTGCAAGGCTTCGGCGGCCATGAAGGTGTGGGCAACGCCCGTTGGGCATGCGGTGATGGCAACCAGGCGCGGCGCACGGTCGGTCGACACCGCGGGGGCCTGCTCCACGACATCCGAGGCGAGAAAAACCTCGGCCTCTTCGGCGCCACGCCGCAGCACCGAATCGACGTCTTGCAGGGCCAGGGCCGGGGTGCTGCGGAACAGGCGTTTGCCGACGAACCGCGACATGTCCACCGGGCCGCTGGCAACCAGCAAGACCCACTCGGCTGCTTCGAGGGTCGCCGCCGACAACTGGCGTTCCGGATGGGCCGCGTCATGGACCTCGACGCTGGTGCTCCAACCCTGGCGCTGCGCCGCCGCGTCCAGCAGGCGGGCGCACAACACACTGGTGACCATGCCGTTGGGGCAGGCCGTCACAATGGCTAGTTTCATTCTTGCTAACCCTCTTATTGTTCTGTCAGGGGGCGCACGCGCACGCCCTGTTCAAGCGACGCCAGCAACGCGGTGTCGTGGATGCCAAAACCGATCTGCGTGACCGCCATGGCAGCGATGGCCGTAGCAGTGCGCAGCGTCTGTTCCGGGGTGTCGGCGCTGAGCAGGCCGTGCAGCATGCCCGCCAGCAGCGAATCCCCGGCACCCACGGTGCTGGCGACGCTGACCTTGGGTGGCGAAGCATGCAGCGCCGCACCGACGCTGAACCAATTCACGCCATCGGCGCCGTGGGAAATCACCACATGTTCGACACCCTGGGCATGCAGGTGCTGCGCCGCTTGCGCCTGGGCCGCTTCGCTCACCACCTCGCAACCCAGCGCGTCGGCCAGCTCCTCGGTGTTCGGCTTGATCAGCCACGGCCCCGCCGCCAGGGCGACGCGCAAGGCTTCGCCACTGGTGTCGAGGGCCACGTTCAGACCGAGTGTTTTCAAGCGCGTGATCAAGGCCTGCAACCACTGCGGGCTGACTCCCCGGGGCAAGCTGCCCGCCACCACAACCACGTCGTGACCGGGGGCGATTTGCTCAAGACGCGCCAGCAAAGCCTGCTGTGCGGCTTCATCAACCACCGGGCCCGGGCCGTTGAGGTCAGTGATGCGTCCGTCCTGCTCAGCCAGTTTGATATTGCTGCGAGTTTCGCCGGGAACACGGATAAAAGCATCGACAAATCCACGCTGGGCAAACAGCGTCTCGAACACCTGGGCATTGTCTTCGCCCAGAAAACCACTGACCGTCAGCGTATGGCCGAGATCGGCCAACACCTGAGCCACGTTCACGCCCTTGCCGGCGGCGTGGGCGTGCATGCCGTCGCTGCGGTTGACCTGGCCCGGCTCCAGGCGCGTCAACTCCACCGTGAGGTCGAGCGCCGGGTTGAGGGTCAGGGTAAGAATCTTCGCCATTACAGCGCCTCCACTAATGCGCGCACGTCATCGGCGCTGCCCACGGCCAAGGCCTCTTGGGCCAGGTTTTGTACTTGCGCCAGGCTCAGTTCGCGAACCCGCGCCTTGACCTCGGCGATGCTGCGGGCCGAGACACTCAGTTCGTCCACGCCCAGACCCACCAGCACCGGCACCGCCAGTGGGTCGGCCGCCAATTCACCACACACACCAACCCATTTGCCATGGGCATGGGCAGCGCGCACGGTGATGTCGATCAGTTGCAGCACCGCCGGGTGCAAGCCATCGGCCTGGGCCGAAAGGGTCGGGTGACCACGGTCGATGGCCAGGGTGTATTGCGTCAGGTCGTTGGTGCCGACGCTGAAGAAGTCGACTTCCTTGGCCAGCACGGGCGCGAGCAACGCAGCGGACGGCACTTCGATCATGATCCCCAGTTGCAGGTCCGCCACGGGGATTTCCTGGCGCAGGCGCTCGGTCATGGCCCGGGCCTGGCGCCACTCATCGACACTGCCCACCATCGGGAACATGATCCGCAACGGACGGTTGTCCGCCGAACGCAACAGGGCACGCAGTTGCGCTTCCATGACCTGCGGGCGCTGCAAGGTCAGGCGAATGCCACGCACGCCGAGGAACGGGTTTTCTTCTTTCGCGATCGGCCAGTACGGCAGCGGCTTGTCGCCGCCGACATCGAGGGTGCGCACCACCAGCGGTCGACCGGCCAGGCCGTCGAGCACCTTGCGGTATTCGGCTTCCTGGGTCGCTTCGTCCGGCGCCTGGCTGTGGGCCATGAAAATCAGTTCGGTGCGCAACAGGCCGATGCCTTCGGCGCCCTGCTCCACCGCACCGGCGACACCGGCGCTTTCGCCAATGTTGGCAAACACTTCCACGGCATGACCGTCACGGGTCAGCGCCGGTTCGTGACGCTGCTCGGCGGCGACCTTGAGACGCTGTTCGCGGGTATCGCGTTCTTCCTTGGCACGCTGCAACGTGGCGGCGTCAGGGTCCACGTGCAGGCGACCGCGCTGGCCATCCAGCAGCAAGGACGTGCCCGGCGCCAGCAGCAACACCGCCGCACCGGCGCCCACCAGCGCCGGAATGCCCAAGGCCCGGGCGACGATGGCGCTGTGGGCAGTGGCGCCGCCACGGGCGGTGAGAATCCCCGCCACCCGGGTCGGGTCCAGGCGGGCCACGTCGGACGGGCCGACTTCGTCCATCACCAGGATGTAGGGTTGATCGGGTTCGTTCGGGGTTTCGACACCGCACAGTTGCGCCAGCACGCGACGGCCGACGTCTCGCAGATCGGCGGCACGTTCGGCCAGCAGGGCGTCCTGCAAGGCTTCCTGTTCTTTCGCGGCGGCTTCAACCACCCCCATCCAGGCCGCTTGCGCACTCTCGCCCAGCTTCAAGCGAGTGTCGACTTCGTCGCTCAGCTCCGGGTCGTCGAGCATTTCCTGGTGGGTGATGAAGATCTCGCGGATGGCCTTGGCCTTGGCGCGTTCAATCAAGCCTTGGATATCGCGGCGCACCTGGCTCAAGGCGTTTTGCAGGCGCTCGCGCTCGATGGCCGCCGATTCACCGCGCAACGGGTAGTCGATGGCCTGCAGTACCTGGATATGGGCCGGGCCGATGGCGATGCCCGGGGCGGCGGCGACAGCCTGGATCAGGCTGCCAGGTTCGGGCGCCAACACGACAGTCGCCACTTCGGCCATCACGGTTTCCCGTGGCGCACTCGGTGGCGGTAGCGGTTCGACCTCTTCGCCCAGGCCTTCTTCAATGGCGGCCAGCAGTGCCGGCAACGCATCGGCGGCAATGCTCGGCTCGGCGATGAACTCCAGGACCTGGCCGCGACGGGCACCCAGGCTCAACAGCTTGCTCAGGCTCTTGGCCGACACGGCGCTGTCCTGGCCGTCGACGATGCGCACACGGATTTCGCCTTCGAAGCTTTTCGCCAACTGGGCGAGGATCTTCGCCGGGCGTGCATGCAGGCCATGGGCATTGGCCAGGCCGATGCGCGCGCTGGGCCAGTCGGCGGGCAGTTCACCGCCGAGCACTTCCAGCACCTTGCGGCTGCTGGTGGCGCGACCGAGCTCGTGACCGCGGCCTTCGATCAGCAAGGCGCAGAGCCTTTCCAGCAGAGCCTGGTGAGCTTCGCCGAGGCTGGCGAGGCAGAACAGCCCGCTCAACGGTTGGCCCAGGTAACGGATGGGCTTGTCCGGGGTGACGAACGCCAGGCCCGGACGCTTGACGGTCTGTTCGCTGTGCAGCCACCACAAGCCATCGCCCAGGGGCAGCGCATCGACTTGCTGCAACACCCCGGCAAAGCCATTGCTCACGCAATCGGCTTGACGCAACAGCCGCGCGCCGCGCCATACCAGTTCTTCAAAATCGTCAGCCGACACACCGAGGCCGATCATCTGGGCATCCAGGGCCAGTTCCTGCGGTGCGCCTTGCAGCAGCTTCAGCAACGCTTCGGCGGAACCGGCCCGGCGCAGAGCCTGGCCCAGGTCAGTCTCGCCGAGGGCGCGGGTCAGCAGTTGCAGCAGGCGCAGGTGTTCGTCGGACTTGGCCGCAATGCCGATCGCCAGGTAGACGATCTGACCATCGCCCCAATCCACGCCCTCAGGGAATTGCAGCAGGCGCACGCCGGTCGAATGCACCAGGTCGCGGGTCTGCGGGGTGCCGTGGGGGATGGCAATACCTTGGCCAAGAAAGGTCGAGCCCTGGGCTTCGCGAGCCTGCAAGCCGGCGAGGTAACCCTCAGCCACCAAGCCATCGGCCACCAGTTTGTCGGCGAGCAGTTGCAGTGCAGCGTCTTTATCCACAGCCGTCTGAGCCATGGATATCTGCTCTAGAGTGAGCTCGAGCATGCTTTCTCCTTTTTGGCGTCCGGTTGGCGCCAGGTATTGTTTTGAATGAATCAGCTTAGCGTTGCAGGATGATTTTTGGCGTGATCGCGGCAGAAGGGCCAAAAATCCTGCTAGCCTTGAAAATACGCTTGCTGAAACGTTTAATCTAGAAAGATTGGCACGTTACTCGATAATCTCTCATCCTTGAAGTGCAACTTGTCGTAAGCGCGTGGACGGTGACCGTCAGCTTGAATCGGGTAGGATGGCCCTTATCGTCGGGGCTAACTCGAAAAAACAAGGAAAACCGGGTTGAAACTCAGTGATATTGCCCAACTGGCCGGTGTGTCCGTGACCACCGCCAGCTATGTCATCAACGGCAAGGCCGAACAGCAACGCATCAGCAGCGCCACCGTCGAACGGGTGCGGGCGGTGGTCCAGGAACACGGCTTCACGCCCAATCCCCAGGCCGCCGGGCTGCGCAGCCGCCACACCCGTACCCTGGGCTTCATCCTGCCTGACCTGGAAAACCCCAGTTACGCACGCATCGCCAAGCTGCTGGAGCAGGGGGCGCGGGAACGGGGCTATCAGTTGCTGATCGCCAGTTCCGACGACGCACCTGACAGCGAACGGCAACTCCTGCAGTTGTTCCGCGCCCGACGCTGCGATGCACTGATCGTCGCCAGTTGCCTGCCGGCCGGCGACGACAGCTACCTGCAGTTGCAGGCCAAGGGCATTCCGATCATCGCCATCGACCGGGTCATGGACCCTGCGCGGTTCTGCTCGGTGATCAGCGATGATCGCCAGGCCAGCCTGCAACTGACGCGCAGCCTGCTGGAAACCCATCCGCGACAAATCGCGCTGATCAGTGCCCGCCCCGAGCTGAGCATCAGCCAGGAACGGACCGCTGGTTTCAACGAGGCGTTGGCCGGTTTCGAAGGCCAGGTGCTGATCGAGCACGGCGAATCGTTCAGCCGTGAATGCGGCCGTCAGTTGATGGATGAAATGCTCGCGCGCCTGGGGCACTTGCCCGATGCGTTGATCACTACCTCCTATGTACTGCTGCAAGGGGTGTTCGACGCCCTGCACGACTTCCCGCTCAAGTCGCGGCCGCTGCGCCTGGGCACGTTCGGTGACACGCAGTTGCTGGACTTCCTGCCGCTGCCGGTCAACGCCATGTCCCAACAACATCAACTGATCGCCGACAAGGCCTTGGAACTGGCGCTGGCAGCCATCGAAAACGATGATTACCAGCCAGGCGTGCAGGCCATCGCGCGGACGTTCAAGCAGCGTATTCACCAGAGCTGAAGCTTCTTCAGGATTGATGCATGGAGTTGATCGATACCCACACCCACCTGGATTTTCCAGATTTTGACGCGGACCGCCCGGCCCTGCTGGCCGAAAGCCGCGCCTTGGGCGTGCGGCAAATGGTGGTACTGGGCGTTTACCGGGACAACTGGCAGCGGGTCTGGGACCTGGTGCAAAGCGACCCGGACCTGCATGCCGCCCTGGGCCTGCACCCGGTGTATCTTGATCAGCACCGCCCCGACGACGTGGCGCTACTGCGCGAGTGGCTGAGCCGCCTGGCCGGGCATCGGCAATTGTGTGCCGTGGGGGAAATCGGCCTCGACTACTACATCGAAACCCTCGACCGTGAGCGCCAACAAACGCTGTTCGAGGCGCAACTACAGCTGGCCGCGGAATTCGAACTGCCGGCACTGATCCACGTGCGCCGCAGCCATGCCGCCGTGATCGCGACCCTCAAGCGCTTCGGCCTGAAACGCACGGGGATCATCCACGCGTTCGCCGGCAGCCTTGAGGAGGCCCGCGAATACATCAAGCTCGGCTTCAAGCTCGGCCTGGGCGGCGCCGCGACCTGGCCCCAGGCCCTGCGCATGCACCGGGTGCTGGCGAAATTGCCGCTGGACGCGGTGGTGCTGGAAACCGATTCCCCGGACATGGCCCCGGCGATGTTCCCGGGCCAGCGCAACAGCCCGGCGCATTTACCGGCCATCTGCGAGGCACTGGCGCAGATCATGACCGTCAGACCAGAACAACTGGCTGAGGCCAGCACCACCAACGCCCGCGATTTGTTTGGTTGGTAGGATCATCTGCGGCGGACTTAGCAATCACACCCGAAACGCATTGATCAACTGCTTGAGCTGCACCACCTGGGCGGACAATTCGCGGCTGGCGTCTTCGGTCTGATGGGCACCTTCGGCGGTGCGTTCGCCGGCGCGGTTGATCTGGACGATGTTCTGGTCGATGTCATGGGCCACCGCCGTCTGCTGCTCTACCGCGGCGGCGATCTGCTGGTTCTGATCGACGATCATGCCGACGGCACCAAGGATATTTTCCAGGGCCTGCTGGACCTCTTCCGATTGGCTGACCGTGCCGTTGGCCATCTCATGGCTGGTGCCCATCGCCTTGACCGCAGCGCCGACACCACTGTGCAGGCGGGTGATCATCGCTTCGATTTCTTCGGTCGATTGCTGGGTTCGCTTGGCCAGGGTCCGCACTTCATCGGCCACCACCGCAAAACCGCGCCCCTGCTCACCGGCCCGGGCTGCTTCAATGGCGGCATTGAGGGCCAGCAGGTTGGTCTGCTCGGCGATGCTCTTGATCACATCCAGCACACGACTGATGGCCTGGCTGTCGGTCGCCAATTGGTTGATCACCTGCACCGACTGATCGATCTCACTGGCCAAGCGGACGATGCTACCCTGCTGGGACTCCACCAGCCCACGCCCGCTGAGGGTCTCGTCGTTCACGCTGTGGGCACTGCTCACCGCTGCAGCGGCACTGCGGGCCACTTCCTGGGCCGTGGCCGACATCTGGTTCATCGCCGTCGCCACCAGTTCGATCTGGGTGCGCTGGCCGGCGACGGCCTGGTTGCTCCGGGCCGATACCGTTTCCACCTGCCCGGCCTGGCGTTCGACCTCGGCAACAGTACGGCCGACCTGTTCGATCAGGTCATGGATCTTCGCCACCGTACCGTTGAACACTTCACCCAATTCGCCCAGCTCATCCTTGCTGCGGGCAACAAAATTGACCGTCATATCCCCCGCCGCCACCTTGTCCATCATCTGGCCCAGATGCTGGAGCGTGGTACGGGTCGAGGCGTAGAACCCGGCGTACAGGTAAAAAATCAACAGAAACACCAGCACCAGCGCCACGGCTTGCAGCACCATGTGGCTGCGGTTCTGCTCCAGACGCTGCTGCAACTGCACCCCCAGGAAGCCCTGGGTCGCCTCGTTCAGCCGGTAGGTCTGCTCCATCAGGCCACTGACGTGCTCATAAAATGCCGGCCATGGCGCATCGAGAGTGTCAGCCATCACCACCTGCTCTTCAATCAGCTCACTGGCCTTCTTGAGGGTGCTCTTGCTGCCATTGGCCTGATCGGCAAGGGCCTGCCCGGCGGCCTTGCTGGAACCCAAGGCATCCTGCAGTTTCAAGTCATATTCACCCTGGAGCTTTTCGATCTGCGCCAGCAACTCGTCGAAGCGGGTGCTCGACGCTGAATTGAGAAACCCCAGCCCCAACGAGGATGCGCCCAGCGCCCGGCCTTCGCCGAGGATCTGGGTGACCTTGGGGGTCGTGCCGATAATCAACTCGCTGAGCTGGCGGATATCGCTCTGGTTATCGCGACTCAACCCCGCCTGGCTGGCGATGATCTGGCTGAACATCTGGGCGCTGTTGAGCAACTTGCCGATCAGCGCACTTTTGCTCTGCAGGGAGCTTTCAGCCTGCTGGGTCTTGAAAGCACCGATCATTTCGTCGCGCTTGGCCTCGAAGGCACTGATCTGTTCAGGCTCGATGACCACGGGGGTCATGCCTTGCAGCCGCGCGAGGACCTGTTGTTCCAGGCTGCCGATCTTCGCTTCGACATCACCGGCCTTGCCGGACTGGCCCAGGCTGGCGTTGATCTGCACCAGGTTATTGAGGGTTTCCAGGTCCCGCCGCAGGACCAGGCTGCTGCCCAGCAGGTCGAGGCTTTGCAGCTCCACTTGCGTGCCCTGGAATTCCCGATAGGAATCGCGCACCAGAAAGAAGTTGGTCACCAGCATCGGCAGCAGGAACAGCACGCTGATCAGGCTGAACTTCATACCGAAGCTCAGGCGGTTCATCAGCGCAACGGCGGGCCAGAGCAAACTCTTCACAAGGAAGTCTCCCGGTAGGTTTTTATTTTTATAGGCAGGCGCACAGAGACAGCAGAAAGCCACTATTCGGGCGCTGCTCTTGTATAGCCTAAATCGGCGGGGAGATTTGTAACTTAAGGTTAACGAGCGACCTGCCCTTTGTGGCGAGGGGATTTATCCCCGCTGGGGCGCGGAGCGGCCCCTGGCAATTCTAAGCCTTGAATCAATGGGTCTGCTTCGCAGCCCAGCGGGGATAAATCCCCTCGCCACAACGGCATGACCTTGCTGTTCTTAAGCCAACACCGTCCACAACGCAAACCCGGCATACCAGAGCACCGCCGCACGCAGCAGCAATTCCCAGAGACGGTCCAGGCTGTTGATGCCGTCCGGTCCGGCGACGGGCCGGGGGATCTCGCCTGCCACCAGGCCGACCTTGTCGATAAGGTCGGCGGCGCTGATGTTCCAGTTCAGCAGTTCATGCAACATGACCCGGCTGACCGCGACGAAATTCCCCACCAGGGCGAAGCTTGCCGCCAGCAACCGCACCGGCACCCAATCGAAGGCATGGCGCATTTGTGCGGCCCGCTCGGCCACACCGGGGTTCTGGCTGTTCTCGGCGGCCAGCGCCAGCAGCCGATAGCTCAAGGCCGCGACCGGGCCCAACACGAAGTACCAGAAAATCACCGCAAAGAAGCTCTGGTAGGCCTGCCACAACAAATGCCCCTGGACACGCTCCAGTAACTGCTCACCGTCATTGGCTTCAATGTCCAGGTCGCGCTTGGCGACATGGGCCGCCGCTTGCAGGTCTTCCCGACGCCACGCATCGCGAAACGGCCCGAGGCCGGCCAGCAGATCACCGCGCCCCAGGCTGTAAATCACCACCAGCAAATGCACTGGCAGCGCCAACAGACCGTAGGCCACCGGCTCCAGCACCCAGAGCAGCAACGCCAGCAGCGCCACGGGTAGCAAAACCATCACCGTCAGCACCAGCCAGGGTCGGTTGACCCAACGTGGGCTCGCCTCGAGCTTGTTCAGCTCGTGCAGCCAACCGCCGTCACGCTGGACCCGCTGGCGCAAGGCCGAGAACTTCTCGATCCAGACGGCCAGCAGCAACACCAGAAAACTCATTGTCCTTCCCCTTCTGTCAGGGCCGCGCGATAGCGCACCCAGTCGAATGCCGGTCCCGGATCGGTCTTGCGCCCCAGGGCGATGTCGCTGTGCCCGCAGATACGCTGCACAGTGATCGCCCTGAACGCCGCTTGCAACTGCCGGGTCAGGTCCACCAATGCGACATATTGCGCGTCGGTGAACGGCAGATCATCCGTGCCTTCGAGCTCGATGCCCAGGGAAAAATCATTACAGGCCTCACGCCCCTCGAAGCACGAGACCCCCGCATGCCACGCACGATCCAGACAAGAGACAAATTGGGTCACGGCGCCGTCACGCTCGATCAGGAAATGCGCAGAAACACGCAGATCGGCGATACCTACAAAGTAGGGATGTTCCGTGACATCCAGACGATTCTGGAAGAATTCCTGCACCTTGCCCGTAGCGAATTGTGCCGGTGGCAGGCTGATGTTGTGGATCACCAGCAGGGAGATTTCGCCCTCGGGGCGCGCATTGAAGTTGGGCGATGGGCAATGACGCACCCCCTCGCACCAACCGCTCGCGGAGTCCAACTGCATACAGGTTCCTTCGATGACGACGGTGAATGCCGCCAGTATGCCGTGATCGGACCGGGCCGCGCGATCACTTGCCGCGATTGAGCTGACGCAGATTGCCCAGCACCGACTCCAGCGCGCGGTCGAACAACAGGGTGTCGTCCAGCAGCCGCGCCGCGCCACGGCGAAACTCCAGGGCCAGGCTGGTGCGGCTGTGCTCCAATACCTTGAGGCCGGTGCGATTGACGAAGACGTATTTGCCGGTGGCCTCGATGATCGCCGCCAGCTTGCAACGCAGGGTGTTGTCATCGTCCTCCTGGAACTCGACCCAGCTTCCCAGGTGCAACTGGTCGACCTGCAGCAGACCCACGTCATCGGCCGGCAAATGCACCGCCACGCTCTCCCCCGCCGACTTTTGAGGGGGCCGCAAGACGATTTTCTCCAGCACCTCGACCATGACCGGTGAAGTGAACGACTCGGCCTGTTCCGTCGCTTGGCCGGTGCGCTCGAGCGCCTGCACATGCAGGGCTTCCAGCTCACTGAAAAATTCGCTGGTGGCGAACGGATCGAACGCCGAGCGACTCAAGCCTTCACGCAGGGCCTTGAGCAGTTCGGGCACTATCGCCAGCAAACGCAGGCCGGCATCGGGTTCATCATGAGGCTGGACGCTCCAGATCAATTGCTCCAGGGTCAAGACGTCGGCCTGCCACTCGGCGGAATACTTGCCATGCTTGAAGCACGTCAGCAGCAACACCTGGCTCCAGGCGTGTTGCACGAACTCCACCACCGCTTGTGGCAGGACTTTGCCCAACATCACCTGGTTCAGCGCCCCTTCGACGCGCTGGCGCGCCAGTTCGGCCTTGGCCCGGCCTTCTTCGGCATCGCGGATGCGCTGTTCGAGCAGCTCACTGCGGCGCCGCTCGTCACTGGTGAAGGCCAGGAAGTCGGCCAGCAACTCGGAGAAAATCGCCGGGTCATCGACAAAATCATTCAATAAGCGCTGCACCACCTGCTCGATGCGCAGGTAGAGGCTGTCGCGCTGATGATCGTCGCAATCACCCCAGCCCATGGCCGCAGCCGCGATTTCGTTAAGCAGTCGCCGGGCCGGATGATTACCGCGGCTGAAGAAACTCTTGTCCTGCACCGCGACCTTGAGCATCGGGATTTGCAGGCGGCCGATCAGGGCCTTGAAAGAGTCTGGCAGGTTGTGATCGTCGAGGATGAATTCGAACATCATCGAGATCAGGTTGATCACGTCCTCATCGGCGCCTTCGACCACGCGAGACTTGCCACTCCTGACGCTGACCCGGGTCAACAGTTGTTCGAGCTGGCTACGCAAATCGAACTCGTCGTGAACGGCAGGCGCCGGCACGTATTGCTGTAAATGAGAGAGCAGCCGCAGCAGGTCACGGGTAGAAATCGGCTGGGGCGGCGCGCTGAGCTCCAAGGTCGGCGCCACAGTGCCACGCACCTGCATCAACAGTTTCTGCAAGGCGGCAAACACTTCCTGCACGCTGTCATCCACCTCGGCATCGCTGGGCTTGGCAGCTATCTCGGCGTTGGGCCTGGGGTTATCCTCGGTGCGATCCGACGCCCGGCGCGCCAGCGTGACCTTGAGCTCTGGCAGGATGCCGGTGGCGGCCAGCAACTGGTTGGCCTCGGTATAGAGTTGGTCGCAATCGCTGAGCACATAACGCTCGAACAGCTTGAGCAGGATCAGCTTGACCTTGATTCCCACGCCCAGGTTGCGCCCGGCCTGCAGGAACTTCTCGCACAGCAATGCCGGGCTCAGGGGATTGTGCTGATTGGCCAGCGGTCGGGCCAGCAGCACACTGAGCCGGGCCGTCAGTTGTTCCAGAGACACACCATCGCGCCTGAGCACCCGAGTGACCATCGCCTCGACCGCCAGATGCCGCTCCAGGTCGTCCTGGGAGCGCTGGATTTGGCTGTCTGGCGCCAGGCTGGCGTGGGTCAGGTCGTATTGGGCGAGGCTGACGAAGGTCTCGAAAAACTGCTCGATGAATTCACGCTCGATGCTTTTACGCTTCAGGCGCAAGTCCCGCATGGCCTCGAAGTACAGGTTCTGCTCGACGTCGTCGCGCGCCCGGTCGGCCATTTCAAACAAGGTGTCGTCGGCATTATCGAACAACCCTTGCAAGCCCAGGCGCAACTGCTGGGCGGCCTTGTCGCGAACCTGAAGCAGAATCACAGGCAGGCGGGCGAGCGGCGAGGGGCTCGCCTGATCGGTAGCGACCTTGTGCAAAGGCACTACATTCCCGTCGTTGTGCATCCTGGCCTCCTGAAACGGCTTTCTGCGGCTCGTAACGTCAAAGCTATGACGTCAATCGAAAGGCGGATTATCGGGTAAAACAGCCCTGTCGTACCAGCACACTCTGTGATCCATCTCGAAATACGGCGCAATAAGTGACCTGGGAAATAAGGAAATGTTGCGAGGACGCGACCAAATGCAGGTTTCGACACCCTATAATCAGGCCACTTTGTTTGTGGAGCCCGTTATGCCGAATCTACGCCTCGCCGATCTGACCGCCGAAATCGAAGCCAACGTGCGCCGTGCGTTGCTTGAAGACATCGGCAGCGGCGACATCACCGCGCAACTGATCCCCGCCGAACGCCTGGCCAAGGCCACCATCATCACCCGCGACGCGGCAATCATCAGTGGCACGGCCTGGGTCGATGCCGTGTTCCGGCAACTGGACCCGCGTGTCGCGGTACATTGGCAAGTGCACGACGGCGACCGGGTCAACCCCGATCAAGTGCTGTTCCACCTGGAAGGCCCGGCCCGCTCGCTGCTGACCGGCGAACGCAGCGCGCTGAACTTCCTGCAAATGCTCTCGGGCGTCGCCACGCGGGCCCGTTACCTGGCCGACTTTGTCGCAGGCACGCAGGTCAAGCTGCTGGACACCCGCAAGACCCTGCCCGGCCTGCGCCTGGCCCAGAAGTACGCGGTCACCTGCGGTGGCTGCCATAACCACCGCATCGGCCTGTACGATGCGTTCCTGATCAAGGAAAACCACATCGCTGCCTGCGGCGGGATCGCCCAGGCCATCGCTGCCGCCCACAAGATCGCACCGGGCAAACCGGTGGAAGTCGAAGTGGAAAGCCTGGCGGAATTGAAAGAAGCGCTTACGGCCGACGCCGACATCATCATGCTCGACGAACTGAGCCTGGAGGACATGCGTGAAGCCGTACGCCTCAATGGCGGCAAGGCGAAGCTGGAAGCCAGCGGCGGGATCAACGAAAGCACGTTGCGCCCGATTGCCGAGACTGGGGTGGACTACATCTCGATCGGCGCGATGACCAAGGATGTGAAGGCAGTGGATCTATCGATGCGGCTCAGTCTCTGAGCAGCTTCGAGCCGCAAGCTACAAGCTTCAAGCTGTTCCGCGCTTGTCTTGTAGCTTGTAGCTTGTAGCTTGTAGCTTGTAGCTTGTAGCTGCCGTTAAACCACCAGATTGTTCATCTCGCAGTACTCATCCCATTCCACACCCAACACCTCGGCCGCTTCCTTGTGCAACGCAAGGCGCTGCGCCTCGAATTCCTCAGGCGTGCTGGTGTACTTGAGCGTCAACTCCCAAGGTTGTAGTCCCTGGGCTTCGGCCTCGTCCTCGAATGCCCATTGGATCTGGTCTTTCTGATCGTCGGCGGGCAAGTCCTTGATCTCTTCCAGCAACTGGGGCGCGTCCAGTACGTATTTTTTCAGCGCTTCTTCGTGCCTGGCTTCTTGGGTCAATGCTTTAACGGTCATGGCGTTCTCGCTGATCTGGGGAATGGAAGATGGATCTGGATCATCAAGGATCTCTCTGACGCAAAAAACCGTGTGAAGCCCGGTTTATCTGGCCTTCAGAACCATTCGGGGATCATCTGAAAACAAAGGTGTTTGACTTTTTGGGACAAGGAATCCTAACAGAGACGCAAGCCAGTGCAACAACCGGAATCGAATGGAGGAACGAGATATGCGTCCGGTTACAGTTTCTCGTTTCCATGGGCGGGGATTCAGCCCTTATAAATATTCCATTACTTCAGCACTGAGGCTCAATGACCAAAGCCTTCTCATTGACCGCCCTGACGCCTGCAACTATATTCAGTCGCAACGAAAAGCGCTTATGTCAAAAAATGAAAAAAACCTCGCAAAGCTGCTCAATGAACAAGGCTCATTTACTTGGCCGCAACTCATCACCCTATTACGTCGCCTGGGTTACTCCCAACTGGAAGGCTCTGGCAGTCGAGTTAAATTCGATAATGGCGACCCAGGTGCAATGATCAGCTTACACAAGCCGCATCCAGGTAATGAGCTCAAAATGTACGTAAGACGCCAGATTATTGAGCAATTGAAAACAGGAGGCCTGATCCCATGAGCACCCAGCTGCACTACAAGGGCTACGTCGGCTCGATTGAAGCGAGCACCGAAGATAAATGCCTGTTCGGAAAGCTCTTATTCATACGGGCGCTGGTGAGCTATGAGGGACAAACGGTGGCCGAATTGGAAACGGCTTTTCGCGAATCCGTAGATGATTATCTACAGACCTGCCAGCAGCTAGGCCAGAAGCCAGAAATACCCTGCAAAGGATCGTTCAATGTTCGCATCGGTCACGATCTACATTTGGCAGCGGCTTTGGCTGCGACTCGTCAAAATGTATCGCTGAACGACCTGACACGCCAAGCACTGAACGAATATCTACAGCATCACGCATAAAAGCGTGGGCGAAAAAATTTTTGCCCGAGACAGGAATCGAACCTGCGACCTTCGCGTTACGAGTGCGCTGCTCTACCGACTGAGCTACACGGGCGGTGGCTAAACCTAGCATCGTCCCCTGCGGCCAGGCAACCCGCGACACAGGGATTTTCGTCACACAGCAAAACGCCCCGAACCAGTCGGGGCGCTTGCTTGTTCAGCGGTTAGGCGATGGGGTGATTAAACGCCCGATGCCTTGGCTGCTGCGACGTCCTTGATGGACAGCTTGATACGGCCGCGGTTGTCCACGTCCAGTACCAGCACTTCCACTTCCTGGCCTTCCTTGAGGATGTCGGTCACCTTCTCGACGCGAGCATCGCTCAGCATGGAGATGTGAACCAGACCGTCCTTGCCCGGCAGGATGTTGACGAACGCGCCGAAGTCGACGATGCGCTCAACCTTGCCGACGTAGATCTTGCCGATCTCGGCTTCGGCAGTGATGCCCAGGACGCGCTGGCGTGCCGCTTCTGCCGCTTCCTTGGTTTCACCGAAGATCTTGATCGAACCGTCGTCTTCGATGTCGATCGAAGCCTTGGTTTCTTCACAGATCGCACGGATGGTCGCGCCGCCTTTACCGATAACATCACGGATTTTGTCGGTGTCGATTTTCATCGCGATCATGGTCGGAGCATTTTCCGACAGCTCGGTACGGGACTGACCGATGATCTGGTTCATCTGACCGAGGATGTTCAGGCGCGCTTCCAGGGCCTGGCCCAGGGCGATTTCCATGATCTCTTCGGTGATGCCCTTGATCTTGATGTCCATCTGCAGTGCGGTGACGCCTTTGGCGGTACCGGCCACTTTGAAGTCCATGTCGCCCAGGTGGTCTTCATCACCCAGGATGTCGGTCAGGACGGCGAATTTCTCGCCCTCTTTGACCAGACCCATGGCGATACCGGCAACCGGTGCCTTCATCGGCACACCGGCGTCCATCAGGGCCAGGGAAGCGCCGCAGACCGAAGCCATCGAGCTCGAACCGTTGGACTCGGTGATTTCCGATACCACGCGAATGGTGTACGGGAACACGTCAGCGGCAGGCAGCATGGCCTGGACCGAACGACGGGCCAGACGGCCGTGACCGATTTCGCGACGACCGGCGCCACCCATGCGACCACACTCACCCACCGAGAACGGAGGGAAGTTGTAGTGCAGCATGAACGGGTCTTTCTTTTCGCCTTCCAGGGTGTCCAGCAGTTGCGCGTCACGGGCGGTGCCCAGTGTTGCAACGACCAGGGCCTGGGTTTCGCCACGGGTGAACAGTGCCGAACCGTGGGTCTTTGGCAGAACGCCGACTTCGATGTTCAGCGGACGTACGGTGCGGGTGTCGCGACCGTCGATACGCGGCTTGCCGTTGACGATGTTTTCGCGAACGGTGCGGTATTCGATTTCACCGAAAGCGGCTTTGACGTCGCTGGCCGATGGCTGGCCTTCTTCGCCGGACAGCTTGGCAACGACCTGGTCTTTCAGCTCGCCCAGGCGTGCATAACGGTCGGCCTTGACGGTGATGGTGTAGGCTTGGGAGATCGCTTCGCCGAACTCGGCACGGATCGCGCCCAGCAACTCGGTGGCTTCGGCTTGCGGAGCCCAGGTCCAGGTTGGCTTGGCGGCTTCGGCGGCCAGTTCCTTGACGGCGTTGATCACCACCTGGAACTCGTCGTGGGCGAACAGTACGGCGCCCAGCATCTGGTCTTCGGTCAGTTCCTTGGCTTCGGATTCAACCATCAGCACGGCTTCGGAAGTACCGGCCACGACCATGTCCAGGCTCGAGGCTTTCAGTTGCTCGTAGGTCGGGTTCAGCAGGTAGCCGGTGCTTTCGTGGAACGCAACGCGGGCAGCGCCGATCGGGCCATCGAAAGGAATGCCGGAGATGGCCAGGGCAGCCGAGGTACCGATCATCGCAGCGATGTCCGGATCGGTTTTCTTGCTGGTGGACACGACGGTGCAGACGACCTGCACTTCGTTCATGAAGCCTTCTGGGAACAGCGGACGGATCGGACGGTCGATAAGTCGGGAAGTCAGGGTTTCTTTCTCGGAAGGACGGCCTTCGCGCTTGAAGAAACCGCCAGGGATCTTACCGGCAGCGTAAGTCTTTTCCTGGTAGTGAACAGACAGAGGGAAGAAGCCCTTGCCTGGATCGGCTTGCTTGGCACCGACAACGGTCACCAATACGCTGACGTCGTCGTCAACGGTGACCAGCACTGCGCCGGAGGCCTGACGGGCGATACGGCCAGTCTCGAGGGTAACGGTCGACTGACCGAACTGGAATTTTTTGATTACCGGGTTCACGGTGTCCTACCTTCTTTGTGGCTCTTGGGGAACTTGTCTTCTTGCGAAATTCTTGGGCAATGACGGGAATCGGCCCGACGTTTGTCCAGGGTAAAGCGTGTATCCAGATAAAACTTGAGGCTGGGAGCCTGCCATGCGCCAGCGGGAAACCCACTGACGTACGACAGACCACCAACCTCTAGCGCAATCGCTGATTAGCGACGCAGACCCAGGCGAGCGATCAGAGCGCTGTAACGGCTCACGTCCTTGCCTTTCAGGTAGTCCAGCAGCTTACGACGCTGGTTTACCATGCGGATCAGACCACGACGGGAGTGGTGATCCTTACCGTTGGCCTTGAAGTGACCTTGCAGTTTGTTGATGTTGGCGGTCAGCAGTGCAACTTGCACTTCTGGCGAACCAGTGTCACCAACAGCTTGCTGGTAGTCAGCTACGATTTGAGCTTTTTCTTGAACGTCGAGAGCCATGAGGCAATCCTTTTAGTCAGGAAACTGTTCCGAGGAAACAGCTTCAACAGGCCAGGGACAAATCCCTGTATCTATAAATGAGTAGTGACCGTGCCTGTTAACAGCCACACTCGCCAACCTGCTGTTACGCAGGCTGGTTCCGGTCATTCCGACCGAATCAGTCGACGCGGCGCAATGCGCCCGTCTTCGCTCACTTCACCTATACCGATGAAGCGACCATTATGATCCTGTACCCGGACCATGCCGAACTTCGGCGCATCCGGGGCACGTACCGGCTGGCCATTGAGCCAGTAGAACGCGCTGTGTTCCGAGAACTGCAACAGCGGCCAATCCAGCAACCCGCTGTCCGATGGCATCAGGAAACGGTCGACCGCTTCGTTGCCGCCTTCGGCATGGACCGCTTCAAGCTCTTCCAGCGTGACCGTCTGGGCCAACGTGAAAGGCCCGGCCTGGGTCCGTCGCAATTCTGCCACGTACGCACCACAGCCGAGCTGTTCACCAATATCCTCCACCAGGGTCCGGATATAGGTGCCCTTGCTGCAATCCACGGCCAGCCGCACAGTATTACCGTCAAAGGCCAGCAATTCCAAGCGCGCAATAGTAACAGAACGCGGTTCACGCTCCACTACTTCGCCTGCACGAGCCAGTTTATACAGCGGTTGGCCATCACGCTTCAGAGCCGAGTACATCGGCGGTATCTGACTGATTTGCCCGCGAAATTTCGGCAACACCGCTTCGATATCGGCCTGACCAACGGTCACCGGGCGCTCGAGCAAAACCTCACCTTCGGCATCCGCCGTGGTGGTTGTCTTGCCCAGTTGCGCCAGGGTTTCATAACCCTTGTCGGAATCGAGCAGGTACTGGGAAAACTTGGTCGCCTCGCCAAAGCACAGCGGCAGCACGCCGGTGGCCAGCGGATCGAGGCTACCGGTGTGCCCGGCCTTTTCAGCATTGAGCAGCCAGCGAACCTTCTGCAACGCCGCGTTGGACGTGAACCCCAGCGGCTTGTCGAGCAGGATGATGCCGCTGACGTTACGACGGATACGTTTGACCTGAGCCACCGAATTACTCCTTGGTGTCTTCAGGTTCAGCCGCAACCGGGTGCTGACTGTCTTCAGCCACGGCGCGTTCGATCAAGGCCGACAGATGCGCACCACGCACGACGCTTTCGTCGTAGTGGAAATGCAACTGTGGGACGCTGCGCAGCTTCATCTCCCGGGCCAGCTGCATACGCAGGAAGCCGGCGGCCGAGTTGAGCACCTTGATGCTCTGGGCGATTTCTTCGGCGCTGTCCTGGCCCATCACGGTGATGAAAATCTTCGCATGACCAACGTCACGGCTGACTTCCACTGCGGTAATGGTGACCAGGCCGACGCGCGGGTCTTTGACTTCGCGACGGATCAGCTGGGCCAGCTCGCGCTGCATCTGATCGCCGATTCGTTGGGTACGGCTGTATTCTTTTGCCATGTCTTGTTACCTGTTACTGCCCCACGGTGAAACCCGCGAGGTCTGAAAGCGGCAAACGCCCGGCCTGGCAAAAGCCAGACCGGGCGTTGCATTTAGAGTCCGCCAACCAGGCAGTGCATGTTCATGCGGCTGCCCGGTGCGGCTCTTGAAGTGCGCGAGTCAGAGGCTGCGAGCAACCTGGACCTTCTCGAAGACTTCGATCTTGTCGCCGACCTTGACGTCGTTGTAGCTCTTGACGCCAATACCGCACTCCATGCCGGCACGTACTTCGGAAGCGTCATCCTTGAAGCGGCGCAGGGATTCCAGCTCGCCTTCGAAGATCACGATGTCTTCACGCAGTACACGGATCGGACGGTTACGGTGAACAACACCCTCGATCACCATGCAACCGGCGATGGCTCCAAACTTCGGCGAACGGAACACGTCGCGAACTTCGGCAACACCCAGGATGTTCTCCCGCACGTCACTGCCCAGCATACCGGTCAACGCTTTCTTGACGTCTTCGATGATGTCGTAGATCACGTTGTAGTAACGCATATCCAGGCCTTCCTGCTCGACGATCTTGCGAGCGCCGGCATCGGCACGCACGTTGAAGCCGAACAGTACAGCGTTGGAGGCCAGTGCCAGGTTGGCGTCGGATTCGGTGATACCACCGACACCGCCACCGACCACACGCACTTGCACTTCGTCGTTACCCAGGCCGTTCAAGGCACCGTTCAACGCTTCGAGCGAACCACGGACGTCGGATTTGAGGACGATGTTGAGCGTCTTCTTCTCTTCCTGACCCATGTTCTCGAAGATGTTTTCCAGCTTGCCAGCGTGAGCACGAGCCAGTTTGACTTCGCGGAACTTGCCTTGACGGAACAGAGCCACTTCACGGGCTTTCTTCTCGTCAGCCACAACGCTCATCTCGTCGCCAGCATCCGGGGTGCCGTCCAGGCCGAGGATCTCGACCGGGATAGCCGGGCCGGCTTCCTTGATGGACTTGCCGTTCTCATCGAGCATGGCACGTACACGGCCGTAGTTCGAACCGACCAGCACCATGTCGCCTTGGCGCAGGGTACCGTCTTGAACCAGGACGGTCGCAACCGGACCACGGCCCTTGTCGAGGCGCGATTCAACGACCACACCACGGCCTGGAGCCGAAGGTGTAGCGGTCAGTTCCAGAACCTCGGCTTGCAACAGAACGGCTTCGAGCAGTTCGTCAACGCCGGTACCCATCTTCGCCGAGACCGGAACGAATGGAGTGTCGCCACCCCACTCTTCGGAGGTCACGCCGTGGACCGACAGTTCGCTGCGGATGCGATCGAGATCGGCGCCCGGCTTGTCGATCTTGTTCACTGCAACCACCAGCGGCACGCCAGCTGCCTGGGCATGCTGAACGGCTTCGATGGTTTGCGGCATCACGCCGTCGTCCGCTGCAACCACCAGGATCACGATGTCGGTCGCCTTGGCACCACGGGCACGCATCGCGGTAAACGCGGCGTGACCCGGGGTGTCGAGGAACGTCACCATGCCGCGGTCGGTTTCAACGTGGTAGGCGCCGATGTGCTGGGTAATACCGCCAGCCTCACCTGCCGCAACCTTCGCACGACGAATATAGTCGAGCAGGGACGTTTTACCGTGGTCAACGTGGCCCATGACGGTCACGACCGGTGCACGGGAAACCGCCTCACCTTCAAACTTCAGGGACTCGGCCAGGGAATCTTCCAGGGCGGTGTCGCTGACCAGGGTCACTTTGTGGCCCAGCTCTTCAGCAACCAGTTGGGCAGTTTCCTGGTCCAGTACCTGGTTGATGGTGGCTGGCGTACCCAGCTTGAACATGAACTTGATGATTTCAGCAGCCTTGACCGACATCTGCTGGGCCAGATCGCCCACAGTGATGGTCTCGCCGATCTTCACTTCACGCACGACAGGGCCGGTAGGGCTCTGGAAACCGTGGGCGTTGCGTTTCTTCAGCTTGGCCTTGCCGCGACCGCCACGACGGAAGCCGTCGCTTTCTTCGTCGGTGGTACGTGGCGCAACGCGTGGCGCTGGTGCCTTTTCCTTGACCGAAGCACGATGAGGCGCGTTCTTGCGCTCGCCATCGCCGCTGCCACGACGGTTGTCGTCGGCACGTGGCTTGTCGGGGCGACGCTGTTCGTCGCGCTTGCGAGTGTCGGCTGGAGCCGGAGCCGCAGCCACGACTGGAGCGGCTTCGCGCACAGGCTCGGCTACCGGGGCAACAGCCTCGACGGCTTCTACCGGAGCAGCTTGCGCAGCAGCAGGCTGGCGACGCGCTTCTTCTTCGGCGCGACGCTTGGCTTCTTCTTCAGCCTTCTGACGAGCAGCATTTTCTACTGCGCGACGTTCTTCCTGTTCGCGTTTGCGCTCGGCTTCGATTTCTTCCGGGCTGCGCTGTACGAAGACTTTCTTCTTGCGTACTTCAACGCTGATGCTTTTGCTACCGGCAACACGCAGGGTGCTGGTGGTTTTACGCTGCAGAGTGATCTTGCGCGGTTCTTCCACTTTCGCCTTGTGACTGCTCTTCAGGTGAGTCAGCAGGGACTGCTTCTCACTGTCGGTCACATGTTCCTCGGCGGCGGTGTGCGGCAGACCTGCCTCACGCATCTGCTGCAACAGGCGCTCTACCGGTGTTTTGACCTCATCGGCCAGTTGTTTCACCGTGACTTGCGTCATGCACTTCTCTCCTCAGGCCGCGCCTAATTACTCGAACCAGTGGGCTCGGGCGGCCATGATCAACTTGCCGGCACGATCATCGTCAATGCCGTCGATGTCGAGCAGATCGTCAATAGACTGCTCGGCCAGGTCTTCGCGGGTAATTACGCCGCGCACCGCCAGTTCCATCGCCAAATCCTTGTCCATGCCCTCAAGCGAGAGCAGGTCTTCGGCCGGATGGGCGTCTGCCAGCTTTTCCTCAGTAGCGATGGCTTTGGTCAACAAACGATCCTTGGCCCGAGCGCGAAGCTCGTTGACGATCTCCTCGTCAAAGCCGTCGATGTTGAGCATTTCCTCCACCGGTACGTAGGCAATCTCTTCCAGGCTGGTAAAGCCCTCATCCACCAGCACCTGCGCCAGCTCTTCATCGACTTCAAGCTCTTCGATGAAGTTGCGCAGGATGTCGCCGGTTTCAGCTTGCTGTTTAGCCTGGATGTCCGATTCGGTCATCACGTTCAGGGTCCAGCCAGTCAACTGGCTGGCCAGACGTACGTTCTGACCACCGCGACCGATGGCCTGAGCCAGATTGTCTGCGCCAACGGCGATGTCCATGGCGTGGGCATCTTCGTCGACGATAATTGCCGCCACTTCAGCAGGCGACATGGCATTGATCACGAACTGAGCCGGGTTGTCGTCCCACAGGACGATGTCCACACGCTCGCCGCCCAACTCGCCGGATACGGCCTGGACACGCGAACCACGCATGCCGATGCAGGCACCTTGCGGGTCGATGCGCTTGTCCTTGGAGCGGACCGCGATCTTGGCACGCGAACCCGGATCACGGGAGGCGGCCATGACTTCGATCAGGCCTTCGGCAATTTCCGGCACTTCGATGCGGAACAACTCGATCAGCATTTCCGGCGCGGTACGCGACAGGATCAACTGCGGGCCGCGGTTCTCGGTGCGGATTTCCTTGAGCAGCGCACGCAAACGCACGCCGACCCGGAAAGTTTCGCGAGAAATGATGTCTTCGCGAGCCAGCAACGCTTCGGCGTTGTTGCCCAGGTCGACGATCACGTTGTCGCGGGTCACTTTTTTCACGGTGCCGGAGATGATTTCCCCCAGGCGCTCGCGATAAGCGTCGACAACTTGCGCGCGCTCGGCTTCGCGAACTTTCTGCACAATAACCTGCTTGGCAGTCTGTGCAGCGATGCGACCGAACTCGATGGACTCGATTTTTTCTTCTACTACATCACCAACCTTGGCGCCCGGATGCGTTTCTGCAACCTTGCTCGGCCAGGTTTCGATAGCCGGATCATCCAGGTCGGCTTCCTCGACCACCGTCCAGCGACGGAAAGTCTCGTAGGCACCGGTGTGGCGATTGATTTCCACACGCAAATCAACTTCGTCTTCAAACCGCTTCTTGGTAGCAGTGGCCAGAGCCAGCTCCAGCGCTTCAAAAATAACGTTAGCCGGTACGCCCTTTTCATTGGATACCGACTCAACAACCAGCAGTACTTCTTTGCTCATCGTACGCCTCGCCTTTCGCAAGCCATTGGATCCGCGGGATCCGCAGTATCTGGCACGTATCAGTCAAAACTGGGAATAATGTTGGCCTTGTCGATCATATCGATCGGCAACAGGAACTCATGGTCATCTACCTGCACCACGACATCCTGCTCTTCTACACCGCGCAGAAGGCCTTGGAAGTTGCGTCGACCTTCGAAAGGCGAGCGCAGCTTGATCTTCACTTGTTCACCGGCAAACGAAGCGAACTGTTCAAGTGTGAACAGGGGGCGCTCCATGCCAGGCGAGGAAACTTCAAGGGTGTATTCGGAGGTGATTGGATCTTCAACATCCAGTACACCGCTGATCTGACGGCTGACGATGGCGCAATCATCCACCAACACGCCGCCTTCCTTATCGATATAAACGCGCAACAGTGAGTGGCGACCTTGAGCCGAGAACTCAATACCCCAGCATTCATAGCCAAGGGCCACGACCACCGGGGCCAACAAGGCCTGCAACTGTTCTAGCTTGCTCGACACCTGAACCCCCTCGTGCATGTTTGTGCATGCTGTGCAAATAAAAAAAAATGGGCGAATCGCCCATCCCTGAAACGCCGTCGAACAGCGGCGTTATAAAGTGTCCAGCTAACAAAAAGCCCCTTGGAAGGGGCCCCTGAAACTGGTTGCGGGAGCCGGATTTGAACCGACGACCTTCGGGTTATGAGCCCGACGAGCTACCAGACTGCTCCATCCCGCGACAAAGCTGGGGCGGAAGTATACGACCGATCCCTTACAGGGTCAATGTAACCCTTCCACCTACAAGAAAGCCCGCAATCGCGGGCTCTCCTGATAATTGGTACCGAGAAGGGGACTCGAACCCCTACACCCTATGGGCACAACCACCTCAAGGTTGCGTGTCTACCAATTCCACCACCTCGGCAATACAGCGTTTGAAACCTTCTTACTTCTGCTCTTGAGCTGGAGGTACGTCAGTCGCCGGGTTGGCCGACTTTTGCTCTTGAAGCACCGGGACATCATCAGAAGCCGGTTGTTGCTTAGGCGCTTCCAGTACCGCTGGGTTTGGCAAACCTACTTGAGTCAGCTCATGAGCTTTCTCTTTAGCAAAGTAACCTAACCCTAAGCTGGTCATGAAGAAACCGGCGGCAAGTATAGCAGTAAACTTACTAAGAAAGGTAGAGGAACCTTGGCTTCCGAACACAGTATTTGAAGCACCTGCACCGAAAGACGCACCAGCATCCGCACCTTTACCCTGCTGCAGCAATACGAGGGCAACTACACCCAGTGCACCCAGCAGATGAAAAACGACTACGACTGTTTCCAGCATTTTTTCAGTTTCCCGCGGCGCGACAGATCGCACCGAACTCATCTGCATTCAGGGACGCTCCACCAATGAGCCCCCCATCGATATCCGGCATGCCGAACAGTTCGGCCGCATTGGCCGCCTTCACGCTGCCGCCGTATAGAAGCCGCACACCTCGTGCCACTTCAGAATTCTCTGCCGCCAACTGCGCGCGGATGGCGGCGTGCACATCCTGCGCCTGTTGCGGCGAAGCCGTCAGCCCGGTACCAATGGCCCAGACCGGCTCGTAGGCAATGACTGCCTTTGCAAAAGCATCGACACCCAGCTCTTCGATGATGCCACCCAGCTGACGCCCGACAACTTCAAGAGTCTTTCCGGCCTCGCGCTGCTCCCGGGTTTCCCCTACACACAGCACCGGGATCAGACCACAGGCCTGGGCCGCAGAAAATTTGCGAATCAGGGCCTTATCCTGCTCGCCCATGATCTGGCGACGCTCGGAATGTCCAATCAGGACCAGGGAACAACCCGCATCCACCAACTGACTCGGCGCAATCTCACCGGTCAACGCACCCTGCATGGATTCCACCGCAGAGTTCTGCGCGCCGACCGAAATCGACTTACCTTTCAAGCCATCAACCACTTGATTGATATACAAGCAAGGCGGGAACACCGCGACATCAACACCGCTAGGCAAGGCCAGATGACGAAGGCCCTTGATCAGCTCAGCGACGCTGGCGCGGGTACCGTGCATCTTCCAGTTACCAGCTACCATAGGGCGACGCATGCTGTACCTCGTCGGTCAAAGTGGGCGCAGATGTTACCCAACCGATTCATGACTGGCAAGCCGAATTCAGGCAGAAACTTCAGTAACCAGTTTTGCCAGCTCTTCGGCATAACCGCGAACTTGCGCTTCATCCTCTCCTTCGACCATGACGCGCACCAAAGGCTCTGTGCCGGACTTGCGCAACAACACGCGCCCACGCCCCGCCATCGCCTGCGTCACATGCTCACTGGCCTGCTTGACCTTCGCATGCTCGAGAGGATTCACACCGCCACCGAAACGCACGTTGATCAACACTTGCGGGCATTTGCGCAATGCCTGGCGCGACTGTGCGAGCCCTTCGTTACGCGCCTTGAGCGCCATCAGCACCTGCAAGGCTGCAATGATCGCATCACCCGTGGTGGTATGGTCGAAGCATACGATGTGGCCGGAGTTCTCACCCCCGATCACCCAGTTACGCTCCAGCAGCTCCGAGATCACGTAGCGGTCACCCACGTTAGCCCGCACGAACGGGATATCCAGGTCCGCCAGGGCCAGTTCAAGCCCGAGGTTGCTCATCAACGTACCAACCACGCCGCCCTGCAGCTTGCCGCGTCCATGCAGGTCACGGGCGATGATGAACAGCAGCTCGTCACCATCGACAACCGTGCCGGTGTGATCGACCATCAGGACCCGATCGCCGTCGCCATCGAAGGCGATCCCGAGATCGGCCTGCTCAGCCAGTACCGCAGCCTGCAACGCCTCGGTATGGGTGGAGCCACAGTTATGATTGATGTTCAGGCCATTAGGCTGGGCGGAAAGCACCACCACCTCGGCGCCCAACTCGCGAAAGACGCTCGGCGCAACTTTATAGGTTGCCCCATGGGCGCAATCGACGACGATTTTCAGGCCGGAAAAACTGGTACCGGTCGGCACACTGCCTTTGCAGAACTCGATGTAGCGACCCGACGCATCGTTGATCCGCGACACTTTGCCGATTTTGCTCGACTCAACCACAGTCATCGGCGTGTCCAGCAGCTCTTCGATCATCAGCTCGATATCATCCGGCAGCTTGGTACCCTGGCCGGAGAAGAACTTGATGCCGTTGTCATCATGAGGGTTGTGCGAGGCGCTGATCACGATGCCTGCCTGGGCCTGGAACGTACGCGTCAGGTAGGCAATGGCTGGCGTCGGCATCGGGCCAAGCAGCATCACATCGGCGCCCGCCGATGTCAGGCCGGCCTCGAGTGCCGATTCGAACATGTAGCCGGAAATTCGCGTGTCCTTGCCGACCAGCACCTTGCACGCGCCCATTTTGCGAAATGCCATGCCGGCCGCCCAGCCGAGCTTGAGCATGAAATCAGGGGTAATAGGGTATTCGCCGACCCGACCACGAATACCGTCGGTGCCAAAGTATTTCTTGCTCATAAGTGCTCCGTCATTCTTATTCGGCTGAATCCACAGCTGCGATCATCCGCACGACATCCATCGTTTCGGCTACATCATGCACGCGCAATATGCGTGCACCTTTGGCAAGGGCCAAGGCCGCAAGGGCGAGACCGCCATATAGGCGCTCACCCACCGGGCGGCCCAAGGCATTGCCTATCATGCTCTTTCGCGAGACCCCAACCAACAGGGGCCGCCCCAGGGAATGCAAGGCTTCCATATGCTTGAACAAGCTCAGGTTGTGAGCCAGGGTCTTGGCAAAGCCGAACCCGGGGTCAAGAATGATCCGCTCGGCGGGAATGCCCGCGGCGGCGCACCGATCCAGACGCTCCACCAGGAACTCACCTACCTCCCTGGTCACATCATCATAGTGCGGGTCATTCTGCATGGTCCCCGGCTCGCCAAGCATATGCATCAGGCACACCGGCAATCCGGTGGCCGCCGCCGCGTCCAGGGCACCATCGCGCCGCAAGGACCGAACATCATTGATCAGGCCCGCCCCCAGCCGCGCAGTCTCACGCATGACCGCAGGCGTGGACGTATCGACCGAGATAATGACATCAAGTTCGCGATGGATGCGCTCGACAATCGGCGCCACTCGCTCCAGCTCTTCAGTAGGCGAGACCGCACGTGCGCCCGGCCGGGTCGATTCACCACCCACATCGATCAGCGTTGCGCCCTCAGCCACCATGGCCTCGGCATGTCGCAGCGCAGCATCGAGCTGGCTGAATCGACCACCATCGGAAAAGGAATCAGGCGTGACATTGAGAATACCCATGACATGCGCATGGGCCAAATCAAGAACCCGGTTGCCGCAAGGCAACCGGGTCGAGGACTGAACAGAAGTCATTTCAAGCCTTAGACATCAGCGGCCGGACCGCCAATCGGTGTTTCCGGACGCTCACCCTGTACTGCCGGAGGTGTACCGGAGGTGCCAGTACCACCCGACCAGTCACGAGGCTCGCGAGGTACGCGACCCGCCATGATGTCGTCGATCTGCTCGGCATCGATGGTTTCGTACTTCATCAGCGCATCGGCCATGGCATCGAGCTTGTCACGGTTGTCCGTGAGAATCTGCCGGGCTGTGCCGTAGCACTGGTCGATGATGCTGCGCACTTCGGAATCGATCAGCTTGGCCGTTTCGCCAGAGAAGCTAGCATGCTGGCCACTGCCACCACGACCGAGGAACACTTCCCCTTCTTCTTCGGCATACATCAGCGGCCCCAGTTTCTCGGACAGGCCCCACTTGGTAACCATGTTCCGAGCGATCTGACTCGCGCGCATGATGTCGTTGGATGCCCCGGTGGTCACGCCATCGAAGCCCAACGTCATCTCTTCGGCGATACGACCGCCGTACAACGAACAGATCTGACTGATCAATGCACGCTTGGACAGGCTGTAGCGATCCTCTTCCGGCAGGAACATGGTCACGCCCAGGGCGCGACCGCGCGGGATGATCGAGACCTTGTAGACCGGATCGTGCTCGGGCACGACACGACCGACGATCGCGTGACCCGCCTCGTGATACGCGGTGTTCTGCTTTTCTTTCTCCGACATGACCATGGATTTGCGCTCAGCGCCCATCATGATCTTGTCCTTGGCCAGTTCGAATTCCTTCATTTCCACGACGCGCTTGCCGGTACGAGCGGCGAACAGCGACGCTTCGTTGACCAGGTTCGCCAGGTCGGCACCGGAAAAGCCCGGCGTACCACGCGCGATGACTGCAGGAGCGACGTCGTCACCCATTGGCACCTTGCGCATATGGACCTTGAGGATCTGCTCGCGACCACGAATGTCCGGCAGCCCCACCACGACCTGGCGGTCGAAGCGACCTGGACGCAACAGCGCAGGGTCGAGCACGTCAGGACGGTTGGTGGCGGCAATCACGATGATGCCGTCGTTCATTTCGAAACCGTCCATCTCGACCAGCAACTGGTTGAGGGTCTGTTCACGCTCATCGTGACCGCCACCCATGCCGGCGCCACGATGGCGACCCACGGCGTCGATCTCGTCGATGAAGATGATGCACGGCGCGTGTTTCTTGGCCTGTTCGAACATGTCGCGAACACGACTGGCGCCCACGCCGACGAACATTTCGACGAAGTCGGAACCGGAAATCGTGAAGAACGGCACCTTGGCTTCACCGGCGATCGCCTTGGCCAGCAAGGTTTTACCCGTACCCGGTGGGCCCACCATCAGTACGCCGCGCGGGATACGACCGCCCAGGCGTTGGAACTTGCCCGGATCACGCAGGAACTCGACCAGCTCGCCGACTTCTTCCTTGGCTTCATCGCAACCCGCGACGTCGGCCAGGGTGGTTTTCACCTGGTCTTCGGAAAGCAGCCGGGCCTTGCTCTTGCCAAAGCTCATCGGCCCGCCCTTGCCTCCTCCGCCGCCCTGCATCTGGCGCATGAAGAACATGAACACGGCGATGATCACCAGGATCGGGAAGCTGGCGACCAGGAGCTGGGTCCAGATGCTTTGCTGCTCAGGCTGCTTGCCTTCGACCACGACATGGTTGTCCACCAGGTCGCCGATCAAGCCATTGTCCTGGATTGCCGGACGAATGGTCTTGAAGCTGTCGCCATCGGTGCGCTTACCGGTAATCACATAGCCATCAACGGCTACGCGCTCGACCTTGCCATCCTTGACCTGCTGGATGAAGTCGGAATAGTTGAGGGTCTGCGGCTCGTTAGGGCTGGAGAAGTTGTTCATCACGGTCACCAGGACAGCGGCGATGATCAACCACAGGATCAGATTCTTTGCCATATCGTTCAATTAACTACCCTCTGAAGCAAGCTCCGCTACTGGCGCGCGCTTCGCATGATATTCACCGGCCTAACTTACTACATTACCTACGACTCTGGCAGGCGCCGTCTGTAACCCTTTGTGAAACTTTGGCCGGGTAATTTTCGTTACACGGCTTTTTCAACGCGAGACAAAAAAAACTATCGCCTTCTATCAAAGACGCTCATCACTGGCCGCACCTTCAACACCACGAAAGCCCCGCGCCAGCAGATACTGTTCGCGAGAACGGTCACGGGATGACAATGGCTTGCGCATCTGCACCTTGTCGAACAATTTGCGGATGCCCTTGTGGTATTCGTCGAAGCCTTCACCCTGGAAGACCTTGATCAAAAAATCACCACCTGGACGCAAAACCCGCCCGGCAAGATCCAGGGCCAGCTCGCTGAGGAACATTGCACGAGGCATGTCGACAGCCGCCAATCCACTCATATTGGGGGCCATATCGGAAATCACAAGGTCAACCTGCGTATTTCCGACGGCTTCCAGGATTTTCGCCAACACGGCGTCTTCCGTGAAATCGCCCTGGATAAAGGTCACATCAGGGATGCTGTCCATTTCCAGGATATCGGAAGCGATCAAGCGGCCCTGACCGCCAATCAGACGACTGGTCACCTGGGACCAACCGCCCGGTGCCGCGCCGAGATCGATCACGGTCATGCCTGGACGGATCAGGCGATCCTTTTCCTGAATCTCCAGCAATTTATAGCTGGCGCGAGAGCGATAGCCGTCTTTTTGCGCCATTTTGACGTACGGATCGTTGAAATGCTCTCTGAGCCAGTTCTGGCTAGTCTTGGAACGGGCCACGGGCCACCTCTAAAAATAAAACGGGTCGTGATTAAGTGGGCGGTCCCGGACTTGCTCGGGTAAACTGGCCGCCGCTTTTTACAAGATCAGACGCAGGGGTCAGATTATGCCGCTCACTCAAGAGCAGAAGAAACAATACAAATCCATTGGCCACCATCTGAAACCGGTTTTGACTGTGGCTGACAACGGTTTGACTGAAGGTGTACTCGCCGAACTGGAGCGCGCCTTGAGCGATCACGAGCTGATCAAGATCAAGCTCAACATCCTCGACCGCGAAGCCCGCCTGGCTGCCGTTGCCGAACTGTGCAAGACCGGCAAGGCCGACCTGGTGCAGGTCATCGGCAAGATGGCGCTGATTTATCGCAAGAATTTCAGCGTCAACAAGCAACTGTCGAACGTTCACCGCTTCAAGTGATGCCAAAGGGTCAAGGGTGTGCCTCGCACACCCTGCCACTCCACCCGGGAACCGGCTGCAACACCAGCACCAACCCGGAAAAACCCAGCACCAGGTAACTGAATGCCTGCCACTGGCTCGCATCCGGCCAGCCGAGACGCACCGCGAAGAACATCCCGCACGCGTACAACGACATGAGCAACAATTGCCCACGAATGTCGCGCCATAGACTGGCAAGGCCCTCGGCCTGAACCAGCACCAAAGCCTGAAATATTACGCACGCCGCGGAGAAACCCACCAGCAGCGCCGTCAGCATGCCTGCGATTTCATCGATGAGCAGCGGTGCCAGGCCGACTCGACCCAGCACCGGCAGCAAACCGACATGCAACAACCAGACGCCGCCCACCCACAACATCTGGGTGAGCTGCCAGATCATGGCGCCCGCTCGCAGCGGGCGCCTTCGTTCAGATGTGACGGACTTCGACAATCTCATACTCGATGACACCACCCGGCGTCTTCACCACCACCACATCGCCCTCTTCCTTGGCAATCAAGGCGCGAGCGATGGGCGAACCAACGGAAATCTTGCCGAGCTTGATGTCTGCCTCGTCCTCACCAACGATCTGGTAAGTGACGCTTTCATCGGTCTCGACGTTGGCGATTTCCACGGTAGTGCCAAAGATCACCTTGCCAGTGTGCGGAATCGTCGTGACATCGATGATCACCGCATTCTGCATGCGACCTTCGATGTCACGGACACGCGCCTCGACCATCCCCTGCTCCTCTCGGGCAGCGTGGTATTCGGCGTTTTCCTTGAGATCGCCCAGCTCACGCGCTTCACCAATAGCCTGGCTCAAGCGCGGGCGCTCGACCTTGGTCAGGAAAGCGTGTTCTTCTTCCAGGGCCTTCGCGCCCTGAACTGTCATCGGGTACTTGGTCATGCTCATGCCTTCAATCCTGCATGTAGATCCTGCAAGCGACGCACGGTCTTCTCGGGACCGAACTTGAGCGCTTCGCAGATCGCTTCGCCCGCAGCAATGGTCGTGGTGCAGTAGATCTTGTGCTGCAGCGCATTGCGACGAATGGAGTAGGAATCGGCGATCGACTGGCGACCTTCGGTGGTGTTGATGATCAGCGTGACTTCGTCATTCTTGATCATGTCGACCACGTGCGGACGCCCCTCGGTCACCTTGTTCACGCGGCGCACTTTCAGGCCTGCCGCTTCGATCAGCCTGGCAGTACCGGCAGTGGCGACCACTTCGAAGCCCAAGTTGATCAGATCACGGGCTACGCCTGCAACCAGTGGCTTGTCGTCATCACGCACGCTGATGAACGCCGTGCCGCCAGTCGGCAACACTTCGCTCGCGCCCATCTGGGCCTTGGCAAAGGCTTCACCGAAGGTATCGCCCACGCCCATCACTTCACCGGTGGACTTCATCTCAGGGCCGAGGATCGGGTCGACGCCAGGGAACTTGGCGAACGGGAACACCGCCTCTTTCACGCTGTAGAAGTTCGGAATGATTTCCTTGGTGAAATTCAGTTCCTTCAGGGTTTTGCCCGCCATGACCCGTGCAGCGATCATCGCCAGGGAAACACCGATGCACTTGGAGACAAATGGCACGGTCCGGGAAGCGCGCGGGTTGACTTCGATGACGTAGATGTCTTCGCCCTGCAGGGCCAGCTGCACGTTCATCAGACCGACAACGCCCAGCTCCAGGGCCATTTTCTTGACCTGCTCGCGCATCTCGTCCTGGATGTGCGCCGGCAGCGAGTAAGGCGGCAGCGAGCAAGCGGAATCACCGGAGTGAACACCGGCCTGCTCGATGTGCTGCATGATCGCGCCAATTACCACGTCTTTGCCGTCGCTGACCGCGTCCACGTCCATTTCGATGGCGCAGTTGAGGAAGTGGTCCAGCAGCACCGGGCTGTCGTTGGACACCTGGACCGCTTCACGCAGGTAGCGCTTGAGCTCGTCTTCTTGATAGACGATTTCCATCGCACGACCGCCCAGCACATAGGACGGACGCACCACCAGCGGGTAACCGATCTTGGCCGCGGCACGAATCGCTTCGTCTTCGCTGCGCACGGTGGCGTTTGGCGGCTGGCGCAGGTTCAGGCGCTCGACCATCTGCTGGAAGCGCTCACGGTCTTCGGCGCGGTCGATCGCATCCGGGCTGGTACCGATGATCGGCACGCCAGCGGCTTCAAGGGCACGGGCCAGTTTCAGCGGAGTCTGGCCGCCGTACTGGACGATCACGCCTTTTGGCTTCTCGACGCGGACGATTTCCAGCACGTCTTCCAGGGTCACTGGCTCGAAGTACAGGCGATCGGAGGTGTCGTAGTCGGTGGACACGGTTTCCGGGTTGCAGTTGACCATGATGGTCTCGTAACCGTCGTCGCGCAGGGCCAATGCCGCGTGTACGCAGCAGTAGTCGAACTCGATGCCCTGGCCGATCCGGTTAGGACCGCCACCCAGGATCATGATCTTGTCGCGGGTCGATGGCGCGGCTTCGCACTCTTCTTCGTACGTGGAGTACAGGTAGGCGGTGTCAGTGGCGAACTCGGCCGCGCAGGTGTCGACGCGCTTGTAGACCGGGAACACTTCCAGCTTGTGGCGATGCGCGCGCAAGCTCTTCTCGGTCACACCCAGCAGCTTGGCCAGGCGCATGTCGGAGAAGCCTTTGCGCTTGAGGCGGAACATGGTGTCGCGGTCGATGCTGGACATGCCCAGGGTCTTGACCTTCTCTTCTTCCTTGATCAGATCTTCGATCTGTACCAGGAACCAAGGGTCGATCATGTTCATGCCAAAGATCTGCTCGACGGTCATGCCGGCACGGAAGGCATCGGCCACGTACCAGATACGCTCGGCGCCCGGCACGGTCAGCTCGCGCTTGAGCACGCTCATGCTTTCCGGGTCGGCCAGGTCCAGCTTCGGATCAAGACCGCAGACGCCCACTTCCAGGCCGCGAAGGGCTTTCTGCAAGGACTCCTGGAAAGTCCGGCCAATGGCCATGACTTCACCGACCGACTTCATTTGAGTCGTCAGGCGGGCATCAGCCTTGGCGAACTTCTCGAAGGCGAAGCGTGGCAGCTTGGTGACGACGTAGTCGATGGACGGTTCGAAGGATGCCGGGGTCTTGCCGCCGGTGATGTCGTTCGACAGCTCGTCCAGGGTGTAGCCCACGGCCAGCTTGGCAGCGACCTTGGCAATCGGGAAACCGGTGGCCTTGGAAGCCAGGGCCGACGAACGGGATACCCGCGGGTTCATCTCGATGACCACCATGCGACCGGTGTTCGGGCAGATGCCGAACTGGACATTGGAGCCGCCGGTTTCCACGCCGATCTCGCGCAGTACCGCCAGGGAGGCGTTACGCAGGATCTGGTATTCCTTGTCGGTCAGGGTCTGGGCTGGCGCGACGGTGATCGAGTCACCAGTGTGCACGCCCATCGGGTCGAAGTTTTCGATGGAGCAGACGATGATGCAGTTGTCCTTTTTGTCGCGGACAACTTCCATTTCATATTCTTTCCAACCGATCAGGGATTCGTCGATCAGCAGTTCCTTGGTCGGCGACAAGTCGAGACCACGAGCGCAGATTTCTTCGAACTCTTCACGGTTGTAGGCGATGCCGCCACCAGTGCCGCCCATGGTGAAGGACGGACGGATGATGCACGGGAAGCCAAGGCGTTCCAGGACGGCGTTGGCCTCTTCCATGCTGTGGGCGATGCCCGAGCGTGGGCAGTCCAGGCCGATGGATTTCATCGCCTTGTCGAAGCGCGAACGGTCTTCGGCCTTGTCGATGGTGTCGGCGTTGGCGCCGATCATTTCCACACCGAACTTCTCCAGGACGCCTTCGCGCTCCAGGTCCAGGGCGCAGTTCAACGCGGTCTGGCCACCCATGGTCGGCAGCAGCGCGTCCGGGCGTTCCTTCTCGATGATCTTGGCAACGGTCTGCCACTTGATCGGTTCGATGTAGGTGGCGTCGGCCATGGCCGGGTCGGTCATGATGGTGGCCGGGTTGGAGTTCACCAGGATGACGCGGTAACCCTCTTCGCGCAGGGCTTTACAGGCCTGGGCGCCGGAGTAGTCGAATTCGCAGGCCTGGCCGATCACGATCGGGCCAGCGCCGAGAATCAGGATGCTTTTTATGTCTGTACGTTTTGGCATGGGTTTGTCACTCAAATCCGCAGGTCAGTCGGCTAGGCCGTCGAACAATCTTTGAAGCGCCCGAAGGGGCCGCCGCGCTCGGGGCCGCCCTCGGGCTTCTCGCGGTCAGCGTCGCTTGGCCATCTCGCTGATGAAGCGATCGAACAGCGGGGCCACATCGTTCGGGCCCGGGCTCGCTTCAGGGTGGCCCTGGAAGCTGAACGCGCTCTTGTCGGTACGCTCGATACCTTGCAGCGTGCCGTCGAACAGCGACTTGTGAATCGCGCGCACATTGGCCGGCAGAGTGGCTTCGTCCACCGCGAAACCGTGGTTCTGGCTGGTGATCATCACCACGCCGGTATCCAGGTCCTGCACGGGGTGGTTGGCACCGTGGTGGCCGTGGCCCATCTTCAAGGTCTTGGCGCCTGAAGCCAGAGCCAGCAGCTGGTGACCGAGGCAGATACCGAATACCGGGATCTCGGTTTCCAGCACGTCCTTGATCGCCTGGATCGCATAGTCGCAAGGCTCCGGGTCACCCGGGCCGTTGGACAGGAACACACCGTCGGGCTTGAGGGCCAGGACGTCGGCGGCCGGGGTCTGGGCCGGCACCACGGTGACGCGGCAACCACGCTCGACCAGCATGCGCAGGATGTTCAGCTTGACGCCGTAGTCGTAGGCCACGACGTGGTAAGGCAGCTCGGAAGCCTCGATCGTCGCGTGACTGTCGGTCTTCAGGTCCCAGACCGTGGAGCGCCATTCGTACTGTTTCTTGGTGCTGACGACTTTCGCCAGGTCCATGCCCTTGAGGCCAGGGAAGCCCTGGGCAGCAGCGATGGCGGCTTCTTCGGAAATGTTGTCGCCGGCCATGATGCAGCCGTTTTGCGCGCCTTTTTCCCGAAGGATGCGGGTCAGGCGACGGGTGTCGATACCGGCGATCGCCACGACGTTGTTGGCTTTCAGGTAATCGGACAGGGACATCGTGTTACGCCAGTTGCTCGCTACCAGCGGCAGATCACGGATGACCAGGCCGGCGGACCAGACACGGTCAGACTCGGCGTCTTCCGGCGTGGTGCCGGTGTTGCCGATGTGCGGGTAAGTCAGGGTAACGATTTGTTGGGCGTAGGAAGGATCGGTAAGAATTTCCTGATAGCCGGTCATTGCGGTGTTAAACACCACCTCACCAACGGTCTGACCGTCGGCTCCAATGGCTTCGCCGCGAAAAATGCTGCCATCAGCAAGGGCGAGTATGGCTGGCTTAGTCAAGAAGACCTCCCGTAAATAAAGCCTGAAAGGGCGATCGCAGGTTGTAAAAAAGCGGAGTGACGTATGGACACGTCACCCCGCTTGTTCACTGAATTATTCTGCGCGCTTTTAGTGGACACACTAAAGCTGTAGCTTACAGAAAAAGGCTTTTTTGGTCCACCGCTAATGAGCCTTGAAGGCAGGGGAATGCGACAGGCCGTCGCGAAGCGGTGTAAAACGGGGCTCAGTATAACCTGAACCCCGCACCTAGGGGCATCAACGCAGGTCGAGAACGTCCTGCATGTCGTACAAACCAGGCTCGCGGCCATCCAGCCACAGCGCCGCGCGAACGGCACCCTTGGCGAAAGTCATCCGGCTCGATGCCTTGTGGGTGATCTCCAGGCGCTCGCCTTCAGTGGCGAACAGCACAGTGTGGTCGCCCACCACATCACCGCCGCGCACAGTGGCGAAACCGATGGTGCTGCGCTCACGAGCACCGGTGTGCCCCTGACGCCCATACACTGCCACTTCCTGCAGATCGCGACCCAACGCATCGGCAATCACCTCCCCCATGCGCAAGGCCGTTCCCGAAGGCGCGTCGATCTTGTGCCGGTGATGCGCCTCGATGATTTCGATATCCGCGTCGTCACCCAAGACCCGGGCCGCCATGTCCAGCAGCTTCAGCGACAGGTTCACGCCCACGCTGAAGTTCGCGGCAAACACGATCGGAATGTCCTTGCCCGCTTCGGCCAGCAATTGCTTTTGCGCAGCATCCAGCCCCGTCGTACCGATCACCATGGCCTTGCCGTGCTTGCGGCAGATCGCGAGGTTTTTCAGCATCACTTCCGGCAAGGTGAAATCAATCAGTACATCGAACTCGTCGAGCACTTTCTCCAAGCCGCCGGACATCGGCACACCGATACGCCCCAGTGAGGCCAACTCGCCCGCATCGGCACCTACCAGCGTGCTGTCGGGCCGAACGATGGCCGCCGTCAGGCCGGAAAGCGGCGAGCGCTGCTGCACCGCCTCGACCAGCGCCTTGCCCATGCGCCCCGCAGCGCCCATCACAGCTATACGTCGCATGCGAACTCCTTACAGGTCGCCGAAGAAGCGTTTTACACCTTCGAACCAACCGGTGGTTTTCGGGGAGTGACTGTTGTCATCCGCCAGCGAGTTGCGGAACTCTTCCAACAGCTCACGCTGACGCCGCCCCAGGTTGACCGGAGTCTCCACCGCCACGCGACACATCAGGTCGCCCGCACCACCGCCACGCACTGGCGCGACGCCTTTGCCGCGGATCCGGAACTGCTTGCCGGTCTGCGTGCCCTCGGGGATTTTCAGCTTGACGCGACCGTCGAGGGTCGGGATCTCAAGCTCACCACCCAAGGCCGCATCGACGAAGCTGATCGGCACTTCGCAGAACAGGTGCTTGCCGTCGCGCTGGAAAATCGCATGCTCGCGCACATTGATGACCACATACAGATCACCAGTCGGGCCGCCCTGGGCACCTGCCTCGCCTTCGCCGGACAGGCGAATGCGGTCACCGGTGTCGACACCGGCCGGCACTTTGACCGACAGCGTCTTGTACTCTTCGACACGCCCTTCACCGTGGCAGGAGTCGCACGGATCGGAAATGATCTTGCCTTGGCCATGGCAACGCGGGCAGGTCTGCTGCACCGAGAAAAAGCCCTGCTGCATGCGAACCTGGCCGATACCACCACAGGTCGGGCACGTAACGGGCGAGGAGCCCTTCTTGGCGCCCGAGCCATCGCATGGCTTGCAATTGACCAGCGTTGGAACACGGATATTGACGGTAGTACCGCGCACCGCTTCTTCCAGGTTCAACTCCAACGTGTAGCGCAAATCGCTGCCACGCTGAGCGCCGCCACGGGCACCGCCGCGACCGCCACCGAAGAAATCGCTGAACACATCACCGAAAATATCGGAAAAGTTCTGACCGCCGAAACCGGCACCGCCGCCACCCATGCTTGGGTCGACGCCGGCATGACCGTACTGATCGTAAGCCGCGCGCTTGCTCGAATCGGACAGCACTTCGTAGGCCTCGTTGGCCTCCTTGAACATCTCTTCCGACGCTTTGTCGCCGGGATTACGGTCCGGGTGGTGCTTCATCGCCAGGCGACGATAGGCCTTTTTCAGGTCCGCCTCGCTGGCCCCCCGCTCGACACCCAATACTTCGTAAAAGTCACGCTTTGCCATTAGTCTTTGCACTCTTATAGGACGTCCGGCAAACCTCTCCTGAACCTTGCCAAACTCGTTGAGCCCCAATACAGGCCCGGACCCAACTCACGTCGATTCAACGATCCTGGTCTTAAGTTTTTCAGCCAGGGACCCGGCCAAAACGCGGTGTCCGCCGCTCGGAAAGCAGGAGCATTCCCGATCACACCGCCAGCATCCGAGCGTTGTCGCATGCTGTAAAAATTCATTGGCTCCAGACACGCCAACGCGGGAGCAAGCTCCCGCGCGGCGACATCCTACCAGCCACCGCACAAATGCAGTCAACCGGCCGACCAACAAGCGATTACTTGTGGTCTTTCACTTCTTCGAACTCGGCGTCAACGACGTCGTCGGCTTTCTCGGCCGATTCGCCCTGCGCAGCCGCGCCTTCTGCAGGCTGAGCCTGTTCGGCGTACATTTTCTGAGCCACTGGCGCAGAGACCTTGGACAGCTCTTCGATCTTCGCTTCGATGGCGGCCTTGTCGTCGCCTTTGACGGCAGCTTCCAGGGCAACCACGGCCGCTTCGATGGCGGCTTTCTCTTCCGCGGTCACTTTTTCGCCAGCATCAGCGATCATTTTGCGAGTCGAGTGCACCAAGGCATCGCCCTGGTTACGAGCGCTGGCCAGTTCTTCGAACTTGCGGTCTTCCTCGGCGTTGACTTCAGCATCGCGAACCATCTGCTGAATTTCTTCCTCGGACAGACCGGAGTTGGCCTTGATCACGATCGACTGAGTCTTGCCGGTAGCCTTGTCTTTCGCGCCGACGTGCAGGATGCCGTTGGCGTCGATGTCGAAGGTCACTTCGATTTGTGGCACGCCACGCGGTGCTGGTGGAATCTCGGCCAGGTCGAACTTGCCCAAGGACTTGTTCTGCGCGGCTTGCTTACGCTCACCTTGCAGCACGTGAATGGTCACTGCGCCCTGGTTGTCGTCGGCAGTCGAGAACACCTGGGATTTCTTGGTAGGAATCGTGGTGTTTTTCTCGATCAGCGCAGTCATTACGCCGCCCATGGTTTCGATACCCAGAGTCAGCGGGCTGACGTCGAGCAGCAGAACGTCTTTCACGTCACCAGCCAATACCGCGCCCTGGATAGCAGCACCCATGGCAACAGCTTCGTCAGGGTTGACGTCTTTACGTGCTTCTTTACCGAAGAAGTCGGTCACCAACTTCTGAACCAGTGGCATACGGGTCTGACCGCCAACCAGGATCACGTCGTTGATCGAACCAACGTCGATACCGGCGTCTTTCATAGCGATGCGGCAAGGTTCGATGGTGCGCTGAACCAGGTCTTCCACCAGCGCTTCGAGCTTGGCGCGGGAGATTTTTACGTTCAGGTGCTTAGGACCGGTGGCGTCTGCGGTGATGTACGGCAGGTTCACGTCGGTCGACTGGCTCGAGGACAGTTCGATCTTGGCTTTTTCAGCGGCTTCTTTCAGGCGCTGCATGGCCAGCGGGTCACCCTTGAGGTTCATGCCGCTTTCTTTCTTGAACTCGTCGACGAGGTAGTCGATCAGGCGGATGTCGAAGTCTTCACCACCGAGGAATGTGTCACCGTTGGTTGCCAATACTTCGAACTGGTGCTCGCCGTCGACTTCAGCGATCTCGATCACGGAAACGTCGAAGGTACCGCCACCCAGGTCGTAAACGATCACGGTGTGATCGCCCTTGGCCTTGTCCATACCGTAGGCCAGAGCGGCCGCAGTCGGTTCGTTGATGATACGTTTTACGTCCAGGCCCGCGATGCGGCCGGCGTCTTTGGTCGCCTGGCGCTGGCTGTCGTTGAAATAGGCAGGCACAGTAATGACCGCCTCAGTCACCGCTTCGCCGAGGTAATCTTCGGCGGTTTTCTTCATTTTCTTGAGGATTTCAGCCGAGATCTGTGGCGGCGCCATTTTCTGGCCGTTCACTTCAACCCAGGCATCGCCGTTGTCAGCCTTGGCGATTTTGTAAGGCACCATCTTGATGTCTTTCTGGACGACTTCTTCGTCGAACTTGCGACCGATCAGACGCTTCACCGCGTACAGGGTGTTATGCGGATTGGTCACTGCCTGACGCTTGGCCGATTGGCCAACCAGAATCTCGCCATCATTGGCGTAAGCGATGATCGACGGCGTAGTACGCGCGCCTTCAGCGTTTTCGATGACTTTGGCCTTGCCGTTTTCCAGCACGGAGACGCACGAGTTGGTGGTCCCCAGGTCGATACCGATAATCTTGCCCATGTTAACTCTCCCGGAACTTGGATTTTGTTGCCGCAGCAGTGGTGGCTAACTGCGGTAGCACTTAAACGCTTGACATATAGATGGGGCCGCTACGACCGATTTCAAGCCTGCTCATCAATAGAAGGCGAAACCGGAGCTGGCGTCTTGCTGACCACGACCATGGCCGGACGCAGCAGGCGCCCATTGAGCAGATAGCCCTTCTGGAAAACCTTCAGCACACTGTTTGGCTCGACGTCGGCACTTTCCTGCATCGCCATGGCCTGGTGGTGCTCGGCGTTGAAGGGTTCGCCATGGGGATCAAGGGTTTCGAGCTGATAACGCTTGAGGGTGTCCTGGAACATCTTCAGGGTCAGCTCGATGCCTTCACGCATCGGACGAATGTTTTCGTCATCCGGGTTGGACAGTTCCAGGCCACGCTCCAGGCTGTCGATGATCGGCAGCAGGTCGCCGGCGAAACGCTCCAGGGCGAATTTATGAGCCTTCTCTACATCTTGCTCGGCGCGACGGCGGACATTCTGCAGGTCGGCTGCTACACGCAACGCCTGATCCTGCGCACCGGCCAGTTGCTCCTCGAGCACTTGTACACGTGCCGCCAGGTCTTCACCGGAATCCTGGGAAGCCTGATTGGCGTCTAGATTTTGCGTGTCCTGCGTCTGTTCGTCAGCCATAGATTTCTCCTCTCAACTTCGTCCGCGAGCTCAACTCGCGCTTCTGCCCCGGTATATGGGGTCGGGTTTTGCAGCTTCAAGGGCCATCTGACGAATTAACCTTACAAAAAACAGCTGCATAACCATTCCCCGCCGCGCTAAGAAAATCATTTATCCAAGCAAATCGAGCTAAGCAAAGGCATTGTCAGGCCAAAACAAAACACTGTATAAATAACCAGACCTAAAGCCTGGGAGCGGCCTTATGCTGGTGCACCTGTCCGTACACAACTATGCCATCGTCGAACACCTCGACCTCGAACTTGATCGAGGCATGAGTGTGATCACCGGTGAAACCGGCGCAGGCAAGTCGATCATGCTCGATGCCCTGGGCCTGACGCTGGGCGACCGCGCCGACAGTGGCGTAGTGCGCCCCGGAGCGGACAAGGCCGACATCCTGGCGACGTTCGACCTGGTCGACATCCCCGAGGCCAGCGCCTGGCTGGCCGAACGCGACCTGGACACCGACGGCCTGTGCATCCTGCGCCGGGTCATCACCGCCGAAGGACGCTCCCGCGGCTACATCAATGGCACGCCCTGCCCCTTGGGCGACCTCAAGGCCCTCGGCGAGCTGCTGATCGACATTCACAGCCAGCATGAACACCAATCCCTGCTCAAGACCGACACCCATCGCCGCTTGCTGGATGAATACGCCGGCGCCACCGACCTGGCCCGACAGGTCCAACTGGCGGCCCAACGCTGGCGCCAAACCCGGCAGGAACTGGATCGACTCTCCAACTCCGGCGACGAACAGCGCGCCCGTCACCAGTTGTTGAGCTATCAGCTCGAAGAGCTGGAGAACCTGGCCCTGGGTGAAAATGAACTGGCAGAGCTGGAGCAGGAACACAAGAACCTGACCAACGCCGAAACCCTGCTGGGCATTTGCCGGCAAGTGGTCGAACAATGCAGCGAGAGCGATTCGGGCAATGTGCTCAATGCGCTGACAGCGAGCTTGAACCGACTCTCCAGTGTGAACAATTCGGTGGGCGCCCTGAACGAAGCGACGAACCTGCTGACGAGCGCGCAGATCCAGGTCGAAGAAGCCGTCGGGGAGCTGAATCGGTTCCTCGATCATTTCGATGCCGACCCGGCCCGCCTGCAGTACCTGGAAGAGCGCCTGGACACCATCTATACACTGGCGCGCAAGCACCGCATCCAGCCGGCCGACGTTGCCGAACTCCAGCAGCGGCTGCTGGAAGAACTGGAAACCCTGAACGCCAACGATGAATCCATCGAGCGCCTGGGGGACGAACTGGCTTCTTATGCCCGTCATTACCAGGAAAAGGCCAAGGAGCTCAGTGAACTGCGGCAGCACGCCGCAACAGGGCTGGCCAGCGCCGTGGAGCAGGAAATCCAGCGCCTGGGCATGCCCGGCGGGCGCTTCACCATCGAATTGCGCCCCAACGCTGGCGACGAGCTCCAGCCCAACGGGCTGGAGCAAGTGGAACTGCTGGTCAGCGCCAACCCAGGGCAACCGCTCAAGGCCCTGGCCAAAGTCGCGTCCGGCGGCGAACTGTCACGAATCAGCCTGGCCATCCAGGTCATCACCGCGCAGACCTCCCGTGTGCCGACACTGGTATTCGACGAAGTGGACGTGGGCATCGGAGGCCCAACCGCGGAAATTGTCGGCCAGTTGCTGCGCCGACTGGGGGAACGCGGCCAGGTATTGACGGTGACTCACCTGCCCCAGGTCGCCGCCCAGGGACACCAGCATCTATTTGTGCATAAGGTACGCGGCGAGGATGCCACTCGCACCGCCGTGTCCAAGCTCAACAAAAACGAGCGCGTAGAAGAAGTGGCGCGAATGCTCGGGGGCATCGACCTCACCAAGGAATCCCTGGCCCACGCGAAAAAAATGGTCGTTACCGCGAAAATCTGAGAACGGCAGAAAGCACGAAGGCGACCCCGGGGTCGCCTTCGTTCGTTTCGCGAACCGTAATAGTCCGCGCGACATGCTTACTTTTTCTTGCGTACGTACAGCACAAGATTGTGATCAACCATCTCGAAGCCATACTTGTCGACGATTGCTTTCTGCAGCCGCTCGATTTCTTCGTCGAAGAATTCGATCACTTCACTGGTCTCGACGTTGACCATATGGTCGTGATGCTTGCCGTCGTCCAGCTCGAAGACCGCATGGCCTCCGTCGAAGTTGTGCCGCACCACCAAGCCAGCTGCCTCGAACTGGGTCAGAACACGGTAAACCGTGGCCAGACCGACGTCCTCACCAGCCTCCATAAGCGCCTTATAGACATCTTCAGCACTCATGTGGCGTTGCTCGGCGGAATCGAGCATTTGTAGAATCTTGACCCGTGGCAGGGTCACTTTGAGGCCGGCTTTGCGTAGTTCGCTATTTTCAACCATGGTCAGCTTTCTCGCGATGCTGCTTCGCAGCTTCTCTTAATGCGGGTATGATCGGCGTTTACGTTGTCCCAGCCAAGATAGTGGAAGTCGCCCACCGATGCAAAACACCAAGCTCTTGCTAACCAGTTTCACCTTTGTGGGACTGCTCGCACTCGCCGGTTGTTCATTCCCCGGGGTTTACAAAATCGACATCCAGCAGGGCAATGTCGTCACGCAGGACATGATAGACCAGTTACGCCCGGGAATGACCCGCCGGCAAGTACGGTTTATCATGGGTAACCCTCTGCTGACCGACACGTTCCATGCCGATCGCTGGGATTATTTGTACAGCTTGCAGCCAGGCGGCGGTGAGCGCCAGCAGGAACGCATCAGCGTTATCTTCAGCCCCAACGACCAACTCGTCAGCCTGTCAGGCGATTTCATGCCTGGCGTGAGCCGTGACGAAGCCATCTTGGGCAAGGACAGCGACAACACCGTTACCGACCCGACCCAGAAAGCCGAACAGTCAAAACCGGAAAAACCGGCCAAGCCAGGTTCGTTGCTGGACCAGATCCAGAAGGATGTGGACAAAGTCGAGACCGTACCAGTCCCGACGCCAGAGCCCCTGGACACATCGCCGCAATAAATGGCGGCATAAAAAAACCCGGCATGCCGGGTTTTTTATTGCCTGTCATTCAAGCCAGGTTATTGCTCCGATTGGCGTGCCTGGGCAGCCTTGGCCGCGCGCAGGCGCCGAATTTCCTTCGGATCGGCCAACAACGGGCGATAAATCTCCAGTCGATCGGCCGCCTGCACCACCTGATGCTCTGGATCGACAACCAGCTTGCCAAAAATCCCCACCGGGCAAGTCGTCAGATCCAGCTCTGGAAACACATCGGCAATACCGGATGCCGCCAGTGCGGCGCGAACACTCGCGCCCTCCTGCACCATGCAGGTGCGCAAGACCTGACGCTCCGCCGAGGCATACACCACTTCTATCTCAATCAACGCTTGAGCTCTGCATTCTGCTTGGCCCGCTGGCAGAACGCATCGACCAGGGTATTGGCGGCCTGATTGAACAGCGGCCCCAGCGTCGCCCGCACCAGAGGACCGGCGTAGTCGAACGACAGGTCCAGGCTGATCTTGCAGGCCTTTTCACCCAGCGGCTTGAACACCCAGACACCGTGGAGCTGATTGAAAGGCCCTTCCTCCAGATTCATCTCGATGGACTGTCCCGGCACCAGCGTATTGCGCGTGACGAAGCGCTGGCTCAAGCCGCTCTTGGCAATGTTGAGGCTGGCGCGCATATGGGTTTCAGAGCTTTCCAGCACCTCGGCCGACGAGCACCACGGCAAGAACTCCGGGTAGCTCGCCACATCGTTGACCAGGTCATACAGCGCCTGCGCCGGGTAGGGCAGCAAGGCCGAGCGTTGAATATGTGTCGTCATGTAAGCGTCACTTCCACAGCTGGGCGGCAAACACTACAAGAATGCCGATGGGCGCCACATAGCGCATCAAGAACAGGCTCAAGCCGAACAATACCGGGCTACGCAGCGACAGCTCATCACGCACTGCTTCACGCCCCATGATCCATCCTGCAAACACTACGAAACACAAACCACCCAATGGCAGCATGATCCGTGAGGTGAAGAAATCAATCACGCCGAAGAAATCCAGCCCTCCGGTGGCGCCCCACTGGTAGAGATGGAACAGCCCGTCTTCGTTCACGAAAAACTTCGCCTGTTTCCATATATTGAAGGAAAACACCGTACCCAGGCCGACAAACCAACAGGTGAAGGCCAGCCAGAAGGTTACCCAGGCACGACTGAGCCGGGTCCGTTCAACCAGGTAAGCCACCATGGGTTCCAGCAGGGAGATGGCCGAACTCCAGGCCGCGATGGCCACCAGGAGAAAAAACACCACGCCCATCACCTGGCCGAACGCCATGCTGCCAAAGGCAAAGGGCAGGCTGACGAACATCAACCCTGGCCCCTCGCTCGGATTCAGGCCGGCAGCGAACACAATCGGAAACAATGCCACGCCCGCCAGCAGCGACACGAAGGTGTCCAGCAGTGCGACGCCGACCACAGTTCGGGTCAGGGAGGCATTCTTGGGCATGTAGGCGCCATAGATCATGATCGAACCGACCCCGACGCTCAGGGAGAAAAACGCATGCCCCATGGCCGGCAGCAGGCCGTCCAGGACTTTCTCCGGCTGGAAGTCGAACATGAAATGCACGCCTTCCATGAAATGCCCGGTGGTCATGCTGTAGCCCAGCAGCACCAGGATCATCACGAACAGCAACGGCATCATGATCCGCAGGCTGCGCTCAAGCCCGGCCACCACGCCCCGGGCAATTACCACCGCCGAGAGCACCATGAAAATCGTGTGCCAGAGGGTCAGCCTCCAGGGATCGGCAATTACATCGCCGAAGTAGGCACCTACCTGATCAGGCGTCACACCCTGAAAATCCCCACGCCCCATGTCGATGATGTAGTCCAGCGACCAACCGCCGACCACGCTATAGAAAGACAGGATCAACAGCGCCGTGATCATCCCGGCGAAGGCGCCCCACGACCACTTGGGCGAGTGCCCCGCCGTCACTGCCAGCACCTTCAAGGCATTGGCCGGGCTTTGCCGGGCCCGACGACCGATCAGGGTTTCGGCCAGCATTACCGGCGCGCCGATCAGCGCAATGCACGCCAGGAACATCAGTACGAAGGCACCGCCACCGTAGACGCCGACCATGTAGGGGAATTTCCAGATACTGCCCAACCCCACCGCGGAACCGGTTGCAGCGAATATAAAAACCCAGCGGCTAGCCCAACTGCCGTGGACAGAAACCTTGTCTGTCGACATCGTGATCACGCCCAAGCATTCAAAAAAGAGGCCGCATTGTCCGGGATTCACTCAACGTGCTCAAGCACGCCGCTTCACCGTAGCCGACACGCGCGCAACTGCCTATAATGCCGCCCCTATGGCTAAACAGAAGAAACACCCCACAGGGACCATCGCGCAAAATAAAAAGGCGCGACACGATTACTTCATCGAACAACGTTTCGAGGCTGGCATGGTCCTGGCCGGCTGGGAAGTAAAGAGCTTGCGTGCCGGCAAGGCGCAACTGGTCGACAGCTATGTGCTGCTCAAGGACGGCGAAGCCTGGCTGCTGGGCAGTCATATCACGCCGCTGACCACCGCCAGCACCCACGTGATTGCCGACCCGGTGCGCTCGCGCAAATTGCTGCTCAACAAACGCGAGCTGGAAAAACTTTTCGCCTCGGTGCAACAGAAGGGTTACACCTGCGTCTGCACGTCGTTGTACTGGAGCAAGCACTTGATCAAGTGCGAAATTGCCCTGGGCAAGGGCAAGAAGGAATACGACAAGCGCGATACCGAGCGTGAACGTGATGCCGGCCGCGAGCTGCAGCGTGCGGTGCGCAACAAGGGCAAGGAAGACTGAGTCTTTCGTCCTTGAGACCGCTATCGCGAGCAAGCTCGCTCCCACATAGGATCTTTTGCGAACACAGAATATGTGTACAACAGTGAGCCCGTGTGGGAGCGGGCTTGCTCGCGAATACAGAAGCCCAATCGCCACCGAACTCGCGACCTACATCCCCTTGCGCCGCTCCGCCCGCGCCACCCGCTGCACCTCCTGACGCACCTCTTCCAAGACTTCCTGCACATACAAGATATGCCGGCTGGACACTTCCCGCGCCTGTTCGGCGTGCCCGTCCATGATGGCCTGGTACAACTCCCGGTGCTGGCTGATCAGCATGTCGCGGGTTTCACTGCGCTGCTTGTACATGCCGCCGATGTTGGTCACCACGTTGCGCTTGAGCAAGTCGAACAAGCCGCGAATCGTGTGCAGCAACACGGCGTTATGACTGGCCTCGGCGATCGCCAAGTGAAACCGGGCATCCGCCGCGCCCTCCTCCGCCCGGCTGACCTCGTCGTGGCGCGAGTAACAATCCAGCAGCTCGTCGAATGCCGCCGTCAGCCGCTCGCGGTCCACATCCGTGGCCCGCTGCGCCGCGTAATAAGCACAGGACGCTTCCAAGGTGTGACGGAACTCCAGCAAGTCACGCTGCGCTTCGGGATTGCTTTCCAAAAGCTGCAGCAGCGGATCACTGAACGTCGAGCCCAGCGACTCCACCACATAGTTGCCGCCGCCCTGGCGACTGACCAACAAGCCTTTGGCCGCCAGCTTCTGGATCGCCTCGCGCAACGAAGGGCGTGACACACCGAACTGCTCAGCCAGGGTCCGTTCGGCCGGCAGCCGCTCACCGGACTTGAGCGTGCCCTCAAGGATCATGCCTTCAAGCCGCTCGACAATATCGTCAGACAAACGGCGCTGACGAATCTGATCAAACCCCATAACTCAATTCTCCACGATCCCGACCGCTCGCCGGGCCCTCTATTCTGGCCCATCCGGGCTTTATCCACACCCCGTAAAAGCCGCTTCTACCAACGGATCAGATGCCATCTGCACCGCTTATTCGACGAAAGTTTCAGGGCGGCAAATTGACACACGACAACCAAGGCTTTTACCCTAGCCAACAGCGATTGTAAATTGGTATTACCAATTAACCAAATCCGCTGGCAGTGCCTGACCAACAACAATTAGGGGCCCACCCATGATGCAAACCTGGCAACAGCTCTACAGCCCGCTCGGCAGCCTCGGCTTGTCCGCACTCGCGGCCGTCATTCCCATCGTATTTTTCTTCCTGGCCCTGGCGGTGTTTCGCCTCAAGGGACATGTGGCCGGCAGCATTACCTTGGCCCTGGCGATCGCTGTGGCGATTTTCGCGTTCAATATGCCCGCCGACATGGCCTTCGCAGCCGCCGGCTATGGCTTTGCCTACGGTCTGTGGCCCATCGCCTGGATCATCGTCGCCGCCGTATTCCTCTACAAACTGACGGTCAAGAGCGGCCAGTTCGAGGTGATTCGCAGCTCAGTGCTGTCGATTACCGATGACCAACGCCTGCAAGTGCTGCTGATCGGCTTTTGCTTCGGCGCGTTCCTGGAAGGGGCCGCCGGTTTCGGTGCCCCGGTGGCGATCACTGCCGCCCTGCTGGTCGGCCTGGGCTTCAACCCCCTGTATGCCGCGGGCCTGTGCCTGATCGCCAACACCGCCCCGGTCGCGTTCGGCGCGTTGGGCATTCCGATCATCGTGGCCGGTCAGGTTACCGGGATCGACGCCTTCAAGATCGGCGCCATGACCGGTCGCCAACTGCCCCTGCTGTCGCTGTTCGTGCCGTTCTGGCTGGTGTTCATGATGGACGGTCTGCGCGGCGTGCGGGAAACCTGGCCAGCAGCGCTGGTGGCCGGCTTGAGCTTCGCCATCACCCAGTACTTCACCTCCAACTTCATCGGCCCGGAACTGCCGGACATCACCTCCGCCCTGGCCAGCCTGATTTCCCTGACGCTGTTCCTGAAAGTCTGGCAGCCCAAGCGCACCGCCGGCGCCCAGATTGCCGGCGCCACCTCCAGCGCAACGGTCACCGCCAGCGTCGGCGGTTTCGGCCAACCGCGCAGCACGGTGGCTTCGCCCTACAGCCTGGGAGAAATCATCAAAGCCTGGTCGCCGTTCCTGATCCTGACCGTATTGGTGACGATCTGGACCCTCAAGCCGTTCAAGGCAATGTTCGCTGCGGGCGGTTCGATGTACGGCTGGGTGTTCAACTTCGCCATCCCGCACCTGGACCAGATGGTGATCAAGGTCGCGCCCATCGTGATCAACCCCACTGCCATTCCGGCCGTGTTCAAGCTTGATCCGATTTCCGCCACCGGCACGGCGATTTTCTTCTCCGCATTGATCTCGATGCTGGTACTGAAGATCAATATCAAAACTGGTCTTACCACTTTTAAAGAGACACTTTTCGAGCTGCGCTGGCCGATCCTGTCCATCGGCATGGTGCTGGCATTCGCCTTCGTCACCAACTACTCGGGCATGTCGTCGACCATGGCCCTGGTACTGGCCGGCACGGGCGCAGCGTTCCCGTTCTTCTCGCCGTTCCTGGGTTGGCTGGGCGTGTTCCTGACCGGTTCCGATACGTCGTCCAACGCGTTGTTCAGCTCGCTGCAAGCCACCACCGCGCACCAGCTCGGCGTCAACGACACCTTGCTCGTGGCGGCCAATACCAGCGGCGGCGTGACCGGCAAGATGATTTCGCCACAATCGATCGCGGTGGCCTGCGCGGCGACCGGGCTGGTGGGCAAGGAATCGGATCTGTTCCGTTTCACCCTCAAACACAGCCTATTCTTTGCAACGATTGTCGGCCTGATCACGTTGGCCCAGGCCTACTGGTTTACCGGCATGCTGGTTCATTAAGTCCTACACGCAACACTGAAAAAACCGACGCCGAACCGTGATTCGGCGTCTGCTATTCACCACCGGGTCTGCAAGGCTGCTGAAAGATTTCCTGTCTATATTCAGCAGCCTCAGCGGACGGATAACCGGGACCACCCGGAGACACGCCTGATGAGCGAGCTTTTTTATAACGCCGTGCCGAACGCGACCCGTGTCGCCCCGCCACTGCCCGAGCCTCGGCAGTACCCCAGCGAAAAACCGCAAAGGGTCTACCTGTTCGGCACTTGCGTGGTCGACCTGTTCTATCCCGAAGCCGGGATGGATGCGATTCATCTGCTGGAGCGCGAAGGAATCCGGGTGGACTACCCGCAAGGGCAAAGCTGCTGCGGCCAACCGGCCTACACCTCGGGCTACACCGAGCAGGCGCGGACGGTGGCACGGGCGCAGTTGGCCCTGTTTGCCGAAGATTATCCGGTGGTCGTGCCCTCGGGCTCCTGCGCCGGCATGCTGCGCGAGCATTACGCCGATCTGTTCAAGGATGAGCCCGACACGCTCAAACAGGTTCAGGCCCTGGCGGCCCGGACCTATGAACTGGCTGAATTCCTGCTGTTCGTCTGCAAGGTGCAGTTGAACGATAGCGGCGAACCCGTGAAAGTCGCGCTGCACACGTCCTGCTCGGCACGGCGTGAAATGAACACCCATCTGCATGGCCGTGCGTTGTTGGCGCAGCTGCGCAATGTGGAGCGAGTTGAACACAGCCATGAAAGTGAATGCTGTGGCTTTGGTGGGACGTTCAGCGTTCGCATGCCGGATATTTCCGGCGCGATGGTGGCCGACAAGACCCGAGCGCTGAAGGAATCCGGCGCGCACAAGGTCATCAGTGCCGATTGTGGCTGCCTGATGAACATCAACGGCGCACTGGAAAAACAGCAGGAAGCGTTACGCGGCCAGCATCTGGCGAGCTTTCTCTGGCAGCGTAGCGGAGGTGTTGCATGAGCACGCCAACGCTGATCCCGACTGTAGAGGTGCAGGAAGATTTTCGCGCCCGGGCCCACAAGGCTTTGGACGACACGCAACTGCGAAACAACTTTCGCAGCGCGATGGATTCACTGATGACCAAACGGGCAACGTCTTTCAGCGATGCCCACGAAAGAGAACACCTGCGAGTGCTCGGCAATGCCGTCCGCGCCCGCGCGTTATCCAAGCTGCCGGACCTGCTCGAGCAACTTGAAACCAACCTGACCCGCAACGGTGTGAACGTGCACTGGGCGGAGACGGTGGACGAAGCCAATGGCATCGTCCTCTCGATCATCCGCGCTCACGAGGCGCGGCAAGTGATCAAGGGCAAATCGATGGTCAGCGAAGAGATGGAGATGAACCATTTCCTCGAGGCTCGGGACATTGAATGTCTCGAATCCGACATGGGGGAATACATCGTCCAGCTCGACCACGAGAAGCCTTCACACATCATTATGCCGGCGATCCACAAGAATGCCGGTCAGGTCGCGTCCTTGTTCCACGACAAACTCGGCGTGGAGTACACCAAGGACGTTGACCAACTCATTCAGATCGGTCGCAAGGTATTGCGGCAGAAATTCTTCGAGGCCGATATCGGCGTCTCCGGTGTCAACTTCGCCGTCGCTGAAACCGGCACGCTGCTGCTGGTGGAAAACGAAGGCAACGGACGCATGTCCACCACCGTGCCTCCCGTGCACATCGCTGTGACCGGCATCGAAAAAGTGGTGGAGAACCTGCGCGATGTCGTGCCGCTGCTCTCGCTGCTGACCCGCTCGGCCCTCGGCCAGCCCATCACCACCTACGTCAACATGATCTCCGGCCCGCGCAAGCCTGAGGAACTGGACGGCCCCCAGGAAGTCCACCTGGTCCTGCTCGACAATGGTCGCAGCCAGGCGTTTGCCGACAGCGAACTGCGCCAGACGCTGAACTGCATCCGCTGCGGCGCCTGTATGAATCATTGCCCGGTCTATACCCGAATCGGCGGTCATGCCTACGGCGAGGTGTACCCGGGACCTATCGGAAAAATCATCACGCCGCACATGGTCGGCCTGGCCAAGGTGCCGGACCACCCGAGCGCCTCTTCGCTGTGCGGTGCCTGCGGTGAAGTGTGTCCGGTGAAGATTCCGATCCCGGCTTTGCTGCGGCGGTTGCGGGAAGAAAACGTCAAGGCGCCGGACAGCCCCCATCAGGTGATGCGCGGCCAGGGCAGCAAATACTCGCCCAAGGAACGCTTCATCTGGAATGCCTGGGCCTGGCTCAACAGCTCACCGCGGCTGTATCGGCTGTTCGGCTTCCTCGCCACGCGCCTGCGCGCCCTGGTGCCCAACAACGTCGGCCCCTGGACCCAGAACCACAGCGCCCCCAAACCCGCCGCCCGCTCATTGCATGACCTGGCCCGCGACCACCTGAACCAGCAGGGAGACCGCCGATGAGCGCCAAGGACAATATCCTCGCCAAGCTGCGTAAAAGCCTGACAGGCACCACGCCGGTTGCCGACAACTTCGACGTCGAGCTAGTGACGCAGACCTACCGCTATGCGCCCGAGGAACGCATCCCGCAATTGCGCAAATTGATGGAAGCGGTGCACACCGAAATCCACCTGACGTCCGACGAAGGCTGGCCGACCCTGCTCGCGCAATTGCTGCGCGACCGTCAATTGCCGAGTCTGCTCATCGCCCCGACCACCGCGCACGGGCAAAAAATCACACAGTTCTGGGCGAACAATCCGGACCTGCCAACCCTCAAGGCCTACGACCGCCCGATAGAAGAGTGGAAAGCCGAGTTGTTCAACGACACTCCCGCCAGCCTCACCGGCACCCTTGGCGCCATCGCCGCCACCGGCAGCCTGATTCTCTGGCCAACCCGGGAAGAACCGCGGCTGATGAGCCTGGTGCCACCGGTGCATTTCGCCCTGCTCAAGGCCAGCGAGATCCGTGACAACTTCTATGAAGTGCAGCAGGAATTCGAGTGGGCCCAAGGCATGCCCACCAACGCCCTGCTGGTATCGGGCCCGTCGAAAACCGCCGACATCGAGCAAGTCCTGGCCTACGGCGCCCATGGTCCGAAGGATCTGGTGGTTTTGATTCTGGAGGACCAATGACCCTTCCGGCCTCTTTCCTACACGACGTTCAACAACTGATCCCGCAAAAGCGCCGTTTCGACGATCCGCTGTCGACTTTGGCCTTCGGTACTGACGCCAGTTTCTATCGGCTGATTCCGAAACTGGTGGTACGCGTCGAATCCGAAGATGAAGTGATTGCCCTACTGAAACTGGCCCAGCGCGACCAGGTGCCCGTCACCTTCCGCGCCGCCGGCACCAGCCTGTCCGGGCAAGCCATCAGCGACTCGGTGCTGATTGTGCTGGGGGATAACTGGAACGGTCGCGAGATCCGCGCGCAAGGCACGCAGATTCGCTTGCAGCCCGGCGTGATCGGCGCCCAGGCCAACGCCTGGCTGGCCCCGTTCGGGCGCAAGATCGGCCCAGACCCGGCGTCGATCAACGCCTGCAAGATCGGCGGCATCGTCGCCAATAACGCCAGCGGCATGTGCTGCGGCACCGCGCAGAACACCTATCACACCCTGGCCGGCATCCGCCTGGTACTGGCCGATGGCACACGCCTGGACACCGAAGACGACAACAGCGTGGCGGCTTTTCGTACAAGCCATGGCGAACTGCTGGAACGCCTCGCCACCCTCGGTCGCGAAACCCGCGCCAACACCGAATTGGCCGCCCGAATTCGTCACAAGTACCGTCTGAAAAATACCACCGGCCTGTCACTCAATGCCCTGGTGGATTTCGACGAGCCTGTGGATATCTTGAGCCACCTGCTGGTCGGCTCCGAAGGCACCCTCGGCTTCATCAGCGCGGTGACCTACAACACCGTTATCGACCATCCGAACAAAGCTTCGGCGCTGATCGTATTCCCGGACGTGGAAACCTGCTGCAACGCCGTCACCGTGCTGAAAAGCCAGCCAGTCTCGGCCGTGGAACTGCTGGACCGCCGCAGCCTGCGCTCGGTGCAGGACAAACCGGGCATGCCGGATTTCGTACAGCATCTGTCGATCAATGCCTGCGCCTTGCTCATCGAATCCCGCGCCGCTTCCTCGTCTTTACTGCAAGAACAACTGGTCCGGATCATGGCTTCACTGGCCGGCTTCCCGGTGGAAAAACAGGTCGACTTCACCGAAGACCCACGGGAAAACGCCCGGCTCTGGGCCATCCGCAAAGACACCTTTCCAGCGGTGGGCGCGGTCCGTAAAACCGGAACCACGGTGATCATCGAAGACGTGACCTTTCCGGTGGAACAACTCGCCATTGGCGTAAACCGCCTGATCGAGCTGTTCGACAAACATCACTACGACGAAGCGATCCTTTTCGGACACGCGCTGGAAGGTAATCTGCACTTCGTCTTCACCCAAGGCTTCAACAACCCTGAAGAAGTCGCACGCTACCAGGCGTTCATGGATGACGTGGCGCAGTTGGTGGCGGTGGAATTCGGCGGCTCGCTGAAAGCAGAGCACGGCACCGGGCGCAACATGGCGCCGTTCGTCGAGCTGGAATGGGGCAGCGATGCCTATCAGTTGATGTGGCAGCTCAAACGCCTGCTCGATCCCAACGGCATCCTCAACCCGGACGTGGTGCTCAGCGAGGATCCGCAAATCCACCTCAAGCACCTCAAGCCGCTGCCGGCCGCCGATGAGATCGTGGACAAGTGCATCGAGTGTGGTTTCTGCGAACCCGTGTGCCCGTCCAAGGACCTGACCTTGAGCCCGCGCCAGCGCATCGTGATCTGGCGAGACATCCAGGCGAAGAAACGCGCCGGCACGGACACCGCCGAACTGGAACAGGCCTATCAATACCAAGGCATCGACACCTGCGCCGCGACGGGCCTGTGCGCGCAACGTTGCCCGGTAGGCATCAATACCGGCGAGCTGGTGAAAAAACTGCGCAGCCGTGACGCGACGAAGACGAAAACCGCTAACTGGATTGAAGGAAATTTCGCCACCACGCTGCAAGGCGCACGCTTCGCCCTGCACGTGGCCAATGGTGCGCGGATGCTGCTAGGCGCCCCCCGCCTGGCGAAACTGTCGGCTTCGTTGACGCGGCTGTCCAAAGGCCAGGTCCCACAGTGGACCAACGCCATGCCCCAGCCGGAAAAGGCCATCCGTTTCAGCCCTACCGTGTCGGACGAACGCCCGCGCGTGGTGTACCTGGCGGCTTGCGTATCGCGGGTCATGGGCCCGGCGGCCGGGGATAAAGAGCAGATGTCACTGTATGAAAAGACCCAACGGCTGCTGGAAAAAGCCGGCTACCAAGTCGTCTTTCCCGACAATGTGGACAGCCTTTGTTGCGGCCAACCTTTCGCGTCCAAAGGCTACGCCGAACAAGCCGAGCACAAACGCCAGGAACTGATCGGCGCACTGCTGCACGCCAGCCGCGGCGGACTCGATCCGATCTATTGCGACACCAGCCCCTGCACGTTGCGCCTGGTCCAGGACCTCGGTGAGGTGCGCCTGGACCTGTATGACCCAGTGCGCTTCATCCGCACCCATCTGGTGGACCGTCTCGACTTCACTCCCCAAGAGGCGCCCATCGCGGTGCACGTCACGTGCAGCACCCAGCACCTTGGCGAAAGCCAGGCGCTGATCGACCTGGCGCGCAAGTGCAGCAAGAACGTAGTGATCCCAGAAGGCATTCACTGCTGCGGTTTCGCCGGCGACAAGGGTTTCTCCACACCCGAGCTGAACGCCCACTCGCTGCGCTCACTGAAGGACGCGGTACAGCATTGCAGCGAAGGGATTTCCACCAGCCGCACCTGTGAGATAGGCCTTACGCAGCACGGCGCAATCGACTACCACGGGCTGGTCTACCTGATCGATCGGGTCACCCAGGCCAGGGCGACCTGAAGAAAAATAGAACCCTGGCGCACGGGCACAGTCCACTGATCAAGTCCCGCAAACGCGGGACCTTCCAAAAACTGGTAGCCGTCCTGATGGCCAGCGATGCCTGGTCCCTCAGTTCAAGGAGAGACACATGAAACGCTCTGTACTGCTAGGTCTGTTCGTCACTGCCTCCATGCTAGCGTCGTCTTCGTTTGCCGCCGATCTCTGTGATACCAACCTCAAAGCCATCGAGAACGCGAAGAGCCAGTATCAGGGCTCGGATATCGAGGCTAAAGTCGAGGCCAGCGTCCAGCAAGCCAAGGCCCATCAAGCCCTGAACACCAAGGAAGGCACCGAGAAATGCATCTCCGAAACCACCCAGACCATCCAGGAGATCCAAAAGGTCAGCACAGACGGTAAAAGCTCCTGACCGCTGGGCCAACCTTCGGGTTGGCCTCAGACGCGGATTGGCGTACACTGCACATGCCTGCCGCTCCTACAGATTCATGGAGCGACAGGTTCGGGGCCGTTTAGGATTCGACGCCGGTTGCGAAACTTTAGGTGCATGCCGAGTTGGTAACAGAACTCGTAAATCCACTGTTGCAACTTCTATAGTTGCCAATGACGAAAACTACGGCCAGGACTACGCTATCGCTGCGTAAGCAGCCTTAACGCCTGAGCTTCTGGTACCTTCGGGTCCAGCAATCACGAGGGGATGTCCGTAAACCCAAAGTGATTGTCATATAGAACGGAATCGCCGTGCAGTACGTTGTGGACGAAGCGGCTAAAACTTACACAACTCGCCCAAAGCACCCTGCCCGTCGGGTCGCTGAGGGTTAACTTAATAGACACGGCTACGCATGTAGTACCGACAGCGGAGTACTGGCGGACGGGGGTTCAAATCCCCCCGGCTCCACCATTTCATCATCTAAAGACGTCCACGGACGTCTTTTTTTGTGCCTGAAACCCAGTAAATACGGGGATTTCAGCGCCATCGAGCTCCATAGCACTTCACGCAGATCCATTTTGAAATGTATTCCAAGACGTATTCCAAGCCCGCGGCTGGTAAATTTTGGAATACACAAACAGCGTTGGAGTACCCATGGGCGCCCAAGCCACACGCCTTTCAGACCTGAAAATCAAAGCCGCAAAACCCAAAGCCAAGGACTACATACTGACCGATGGCAACGGCCTCCAGCTGCGAGTCCGAACCAATGGTTCAAGGCTATGGAATTTCAACTACGTCCATCCCGTGACGAAAAAACGGATCAACATGGGGCTGGGTACATTCCCTGAGCTCAGCCTGGCTCAAGCGCGAAAACGCACCGTTGAGGCCAGGGAATTGGTCGCCCAGGGACTGGACCCGAAAGAGCAGCGCGATGCCGATCGCCAAGCGAAAAAAGCCGCGACAGAGCACACCTTTCAAAACGTCGCGACGGCCTGGTTTGAACTGAAGAAAGATTCCGTAACAACCGCCTACGCTGAAGACATTTGGCGCTCGCTCACGCTGCACATCTTCCCCGATTTACACGCGACCCCAATTTCCGAAATCAGCGCTCCCCAGGTCATCAAGCTGCTTAAGCCACTTGAGACCAAAGGCAGCTTGGAAACGGTCAAGCGCCTGACCCAACGCCTCAACGAAATCATGACCTACGGGGTGAACTACGGACTCATTCATGCCAACCCCCTGAGCGGAATTCGATCAGTCTTCAAAAAACCAAAGAAAAAAAACATGCCGGCATTGCCCCCCGATGAGCTCAATGAACTCATGGTGGCGATTGCCAACGCCAGCATCAAAAGAACCACCCGGTGCCTCATCGAGTGGCAACTCCACACGATGACTCGGCCGGCAGAAGCTGCGACCACCCGATGGGCTGACATCGACTTCAAGAAGAAGATCTGGACGATCCCAGCGGAGCGCATGAAGAAACGTCGCACACACATCATCCCGCTCACGGAGCAAGCTTTGGCGCTCCTGGAAGCCATCAAGCCCTACAGCGGACACAGGGAGTACGTGTTTCCCGCCGACCGTAATCCGCGCACCCATTGCAACAGCCAGACCGCGAACATGGCGCTGAAACGCATGGGCTTTGAGGGGCGACTCGTAAGCCACGGAATGCGCTCGATGGCGAGCACCATCCTCAATGAAAAGGGTTGGGACCCAGAGCTGATCGAAGTTGCGCTTGCCCACGTCGATAAGGACGAGGTACGTAGCGCCTATAACCGAGCGGACTACATTGAGCGCAGACGGCCGATGATGCAGTGGTGGAGTGAACACATCCAGGGAGCAGCTACCGGCAATCTCTCGGTATCAGCAACCATCGAAAGCAATGATCGGAAAGTCGTCGCCATACGCTGATGAAGGACTGTCATCGGCGATATGGAACAGCGATAAATCCGGTGGTGATGCAAATCGTATTGTCGAGTTACACGAAGGTTGATCCGCGATGAGATGCAGAGGAACGGGCCGTCGTGGCCCATACCTCGGAGTCATCTCATGGCAGACCTACGCACTCACCAGAACTCACAAGACCAAGATGCTCTGAGCGCTACCTTGACGGCGCTCATGCTCGATCAGCGCCTTACCCCGTTGGAGCGCAATGGCTGGCAGGTCCTGCGCATGCTTCGCACCGCTGATGGCCTCAGTCCGCTCGTGAACATGGGGCAGCTGCGCCGCTATCTCACGTGTACTCCCTGTGGGCAGCGAGCGGGCGCTGCCACGGCTTGGCGCGCTTTAGCGGTACTGCGGCTTACAGGATGGATCAGCTTCGTAAGGCAACATTGCGATCTCCTGACTGGCAATGTTCAAAGCGTGCTGTATCGGGTCAATGAGCGCGCCCTAAGCTTCCATGAAGCTTGTGCTCTCGACGACAGCCTGGAGGAGCTTATGGCTACCTGCATCAGCCATGAAAACAAACAAATCAAGCATCTTGCCGAGCACGTTCTGGCGACTTCTGAGCAGACGCCTGAACATCCCCCCATTGCCATTCGGGAGCAACGGAACAAAGACGATGAACCACCACCCTCCGCGCCATCGCGAAAGCGCCCTAGGGTCAATCGAACATCCACACCCACTGCTTCCGCAAACAGATCGACCGTTACACAGCAGACCAAACAGACCCGCCAGATACCTCAAGAGCAACACCGTACGTATAAGACGTATTTATACAAAGAAGAACGTACGTACCGCGCGCATACGCGTGAGGAAAGCGATTCATCGTCACTCCCCCTGGCCTTGCCGCCATGCCTGGTCAGCGCCAAAGCAGACCAGCAACGAGACGTGCTAGCGGCCTTGAAACGGTTGCCGTCACACCATCGCCAGGACGTGCTGGACGAACTACAGGCACGCAGCCAAAGCGGCACAGTACGCAATGTCGTCGCCTATTTCTTCGCCCTAGCGAAGCGTGTGTTGGCCGGCGAGTTTCACTTGTGGGCCGGCCGCAAAAAACAGAATCAAGCTGGCGAGCCAGTTGCAATGCCGCCCGCACCCCGCGTTCGCACAGAAGCGCTCAAGAAGCCACCAGAGCGCTCGGCATGGCGCGAAATTGGCCGGCCACACATTGCCAACATGCGAGAAATCCTGGCCGGTCCTAGGGGCGCTGGAGACTTGGCGGCACAGGTGATGAAAGGCAAAGGGTGGCAGGCGTGCCCTGCATAGGGCGGACGTTCAACGCCTGTAAACTCATGAATGTCCGGTGCTATTACCCAACATCTGGTAACACTCGATAGCCGGTTTGTGAATTGACAGAAAATGTCCGTGGGAGCACTTTCACGAGTGCATATCAGCCGTCAGGATCATCAAGACGGCGCTGCGGTTTTCCGCAGGATCCGCCCAATGACCGCATCGCTTCCGGCAGCGCGGACAGTCGACTTGAGTGTCGAAGGAAGCAAGCTATCCCCATCCCACCCACGACGGGCCTCCCCCGTCCTGGGGCAGGCCTTTCTTTGTTTTTGGAGGCCTTAATGAAAAATCGACTGGCAATGTACAAAGCCCTGAAGGCTATCAACGTGCCCGAGCAGCAAATCGAAGCAGTTATCCAAGCCATGGACTCTCATGTGCATTTATCTTCTGCAGGTAAATCCGATCCCGACATAGCGCAATTTCGGGCAGAGCTATCCCGGGTTGAGGTAAGCCTCGTTATGAATATCGGTGTGATGCTCTTCGTCGCGACGGCGATTCTCTTTGCCGCGGTCGCGTTTATTCGTTAACGAGACCACCTTTTCCGTTGGTACCAGGAGCCACCTGTTCTAGGACAGGTGGTTTTTTCTTGTGTACAAGTCACTGGATTGTGCAGGCCGTGCTTTCAAGGTGCAGGCGTTAGAGTAAGTGAAGAGCTTTGACTAGATGCACCGATCGGTCGATTCTGTTGAAAAAGTCGGCCATGGTTCCCTCGGCAGAAAAGTATACTCGCGAGATTGAAATCTTTACTTTGAGCGGAGGCTTCCGGGCTCCGACTTCACGTAGGAGCGTGCAAAAAAGACGTTTTCACCGATCAACAATGAGACCGTTTCGGCAGAGCGACTTTTTCAACAGAATCGGTCAGAAGCGGTCCTTCACAACAGGCAGAAATCGGCCAATAGCTGCCGATCATGACATTTTATGCGACTATGATTCTAAGGACTCAGTCCCTTTTGGCTAGCAGGCAATGGCACACGAGTTTGATTACATTTATACATTAGAGGCTCGCAGCGATTCCACGCTGGAGATCCTAGAGAGCGTTTTTCAGCTGGATACCGAACAGATGCATCGAACCATTTGGGGCTCCTATTTGGCGTTACGTGCTGGGCTCGATGCAAAGGGAATCGACTACAAAGAACTTAAGAATGCACTCATCCCGCTGACTAGAAAAAAGATAGAAACGGTTTTTCTTTTCGACTGGACAAAATTCAGCAGTAATTTTTATGGCCACGAGGTCATGGGCATGCTTTTGCCCAAACTTGATCGAGGAGGCGCTCGGAGCGTCCTGTATGGAGACTGGATAGGAGCAACAGGCTCGTTTGCTCGAGTATACGAGGAGTGCTATGGCGAAACGAGCTTGAAGGCTCGCTTTCCGAGCGCTTGGCTTAGGGACACTGTGGCTCTTTACTATGTAAATAATTTGACGTCTTCGGGCAAACAGGCACTCGCGCAGTCCTTTTTACATCATCCCGCATATATGGGTGCATTGGATCTAACCTATACAACGCTCATGAAAGCCATGATTTCAACAATGTTGATAAGAGCATTCGTTCAGTATAAGAACATCATCATCGATACCCACGACGATGGCCTCGGCCCCCATCACAACGAAGGCTATTTACCTTGGGACTTCAAGACGTCCGGATTCGCAGTGAAGAGCATAGAAAGCTCACTATACCGTATGTTCCTATCCTACAAAATCGAGCGACCCGTGCTACAACATGAACATGACGTAGCAATGTCTCTAAACTCGCTAACGCCTTACCCCGTACACGTTAGAGACTGCATCCTGGATATAGATGAGAAAAGATTGACTTACCTTCGGCAGGATCACGCACCCGCACTAATGCATGCTGGATTAGCCGAAATTACAGCCGAAGAACTGTCTAATAAGATCAATGAAAAGCTACGTGCTGGCTATATTTACAGTATGGGGCGCTCCAAAGAGGATGGCACTTTGAAGTTCAATGTCGTCGTTGAAGAAGTCGGTCGATCACGCATGCTTTGTGGGTTGAAATACTTCCCATCTGAAAAGCGGGTAACCATCCTCACGCTCTTCTGATGTCATTTCCGTAAGACGACTGCACAAAACCTCAGAAGCCGAGTGCACTAAGGCGGTGAAGGAGATCGGATCTATCAGGTGAATTGCCCAAGTTTTCGTAGTTACCATACGACTGCTTCTGGCCGACTCCCGCCTGTGGTGACGGGCAGAGGGCGGCCAAAAGCAGCCGTTTGGGAGGGGATTATAAAATTGCCCCCTTTTTCCTTCAGCGAGCCTTGTAAGCAGGGCTGTTAGGCGGACTATCTAGCACTCGCAGCCGGGTATTGCAATAAGCTAGGCAATGCCATTAGTTGGTTGGGTTTATCGTGTGATAGTTAACGCGCGCTATTTCAAATACGGATAGTTCTTCCTGAGAAACGACAAGGTCAAATTCGGGGGCCCAATCGGGAGTCTGCAATGCCTCAGGTGTGCTCCTATCGAAAATCACGTAATTGACGCCACCTTCTCGCTGCACTGAGCGGAACGAGATGCCATCAAACCTCTGCTTTCCGTAGTATCGAATGAATTCAGCCAACGCTTGAGTCATTACATAATCGGTATCGGTAGCGCGCACAGGGCGAGCGATCAGATCGTGGAGATACTCAAGCATCAACCGATGGTCAGTGCGCTCTCGATAGCCAGGCTGGAACCAGCTGAGTTCTTTGTGCTGAAGCGCAGTAAGTGCAGTGAAATCAAAAAACTCCAAATACCGATTGGAGATAAATTTCCCTACCACCACCTTGTCTCCAATCGAAGGCCGTACCTCAGCAATACTTGTCTGGGCGTCTGCGGCCACGTAGAGCAAGGGAACGCCTGCCGGGCTCATCCGGTTGTTCGCCGCGCGATCCTTGGGGGGAGCTCCTAATTCTTTGGACGGATTTTTTTGAAACTCCTGGAGTTGCGTATGGGTAGCGGCGATTCGTGCTCGATAAAAACAGGTGTTTTCAGGGATTACCTTGACGACCGCGGTCGTGTCAGCATTTGAATCACTACCGGCCAGTATCGCTTCAGCCATCAGGGATTCAAAAAACCGGCTGGCGTTGGTATTGAAAAACCTACGACCATGAACTAGCTCGGTTGCTATTTGCGTCCACTCACTCTCGATCCACCACCGTTCCTGCTCTTCGGACTCGAATCGGCTGGATGCTCGGCAATATTCCTGCCCGTGGAAGTAAAAGTGTTCCTCATCTGCATCCGGGTCTATAAGCCGTTCGGCTACCGCGTCGCACACAGCTTCTGATTCACTGCGGATTGCATGACCTATGATTTGACTGAGCGTCATTTCGTAACCTGGGTAAAGCCCATAGTCGATGGCAAAATGATCTGAAAGTTTGTTCTTGATGGTCTCTGCAATTGTCTTGGAGGTGAGCGCCTCCAGCGTGGACGTTCCACAGGAAGCGCAAACCCGTGGCATCGCACGTTTGGAGGGGCGACCTTTGAGCCAAGTGTCACCAATGCACGCCAGGCACACAAACATCGACTCCTCGGCTTCCTCCTCGAGAAGGATCTCATGGAAGATGTCTGCTAATAGTGAAACCATCACATCGCCCCATTCTAGGATTTCGGCTCGGCCAGGATCCTATCATTACCCTACTGGTTGAGCGATCTGCAGTTGCGGGCGGAGGCTAAAATCTGAGCTATGAACCGTCCCTGACTTAATAAACGTTTCGAGTGCCTACTTTTGGCAATTGTGGTCCGTCGTCACCGGCAGAGGTCGGCCAGAAGCTACCCCTCTGGTATGGTAGCTCCTGCCTCATAACGGGCAGCAGTAGCCGGCTAAAAGGCCATGGACACGCTGCCGCCGACTTTGTAATCTCTGTGCGCTTTATATAGTTTTTTCTTTTGGTTTCATCTCGCAGTCTCCACTGCGCCTCTTGCGCTGTTTGAGGAGTTGTCCATTGACGAGAAAGCTATGATGAGGCTCGGATATTATTGCCAGCTTATGCCCCTACTTTTAATTAGCCAAGGAATTTGAGGCATCAGTATGAACAGACCCACCGCAGCAAGATATATTCTCGGATTAATTTTCGAAGCAGCAATAAGCAAATTAAAAAGACCACATAATGTATATTCAAAGCTATCAGTAACTGCGCTTATCATAGGTGGAGGAGCTTTAGTCACACCATTCTGGCAACAAGCTCTCGAAGGCACAGCGGTCACGCTTGAACTAAAGCCCATCAGCGGGCCAATTCCTTCCATCGTATCCGGTGTAATATTTCTTGTACTGGCGATCTTGTTTGCTGAGATATCAAGAAGAACAGGCGGATCCACAGCAAGAGAACCATTGGTGGATACAAAGGCAGTCAGCGAACCGATAGTTATCGGCAAGTCAAAAATCTACTGCTATTGTGGCTCTATTGTGGGATTAACCGAAGTCGAGGTCTTAGTTACATCAGAGAACAGATATCTTAAGCTCGGCGGGGTAGACGGAACCTCGGTGTCTGGCAGGGTAAGAAGGCTGGCCGCATCGTTTCGAGTAGATGGATCGCTCAGCGCCGACCCGCTTGGAGATTTCATAGATAAATGGAAAAAGTCACAGCCGCATTCGGGTCCTTACCAATTAGGAACAACCATTGTGTCACCGCCATTTAATGCCTGTGCTGTCGGCATAAAACATATAATTCATGCCGTAGCCCTTGAAAAGCGAGACGACGGCGTCAACCTGATTGATGAGCGGTCAATAAGGAAAATTATTCAAACTGCGATAAATGAGTGCGTAAATTCTTCCTGTAAATCAGTATTCATTCCAATTTTTGGATTAGGCAGCGGAAGGATCCTCGCTGACGAAGCGATCTCAAAAACCGTTTTACCTATCATAGAGGCTATCAAGTCCAATAATGTTGCCCTAGATATCTATTTAGGAACGTACAGACTAACTGATGCAGCACAAGCGACAAGCATGATTTTGAAGAGGTCGTAGGTACTAAACATGCCAAACATAACCATGCCTCACCAAAACGGAATTGTTGGTTATACTTCTGGGGTATTCGATCTTCTGCATGAAGGACATAGAAATTACCTGCGGGCATGCAAGGAAAGGTGTGATTTTTTAGTCGTTGGCGTTGATGAAGATGATATTGTCAAGAAAAACAAAGGTAGCAGTCGACCGTTTGAAAACGTTGAAACTCGAATAGAATCTTTAAGAAGAGAAGCTCTTGGTGATATTTTCTTCAAAAAGTCAAACTCATTTGAAGAGATATTCAAAGCAAACCATACCCAGAAATATTTCATCTCGGACGAACGAATTCTACAAAAAAGTAGATTAGCCCTCATATCTAGCTTGGGCATAGAGCTGGTGATTATTCCTCACACAGCAGGAGTATCAACCAGTCTCATTGCCCAATTCTGCAACCCGAAAACACAGACTTAGGCTAATAATTTCAGCTACCGGATGCCGTACCGGCGACGCGGTTCTTCAACGTTAGGCGATGACTGCTACTGGCCGGTTATAGCCTGTCGAGATCGGCAATAACCGGCCAGCGGGAACCGCTTTGACGCAACGGTAAGGCAGCCTCAGCCTACGGTGGAGGTGGAGGTAATGCGTTGCGAGCGCATTGAAGCGCTAGGAAATAAGCATCCTGGAGATGACGCGCCAGGCTACCTTCCATTTGCCGGTGTTGGCTCAGCACATTCGAGTGGTCTGAGTCATCAAGCTTCCTCGTGAAAATCAGCCAGCTGTGCAAATGAGGCGTCGTCTGCGTAGGGTGGTTACCTGCTGCCGATGATAACTTCCTAGCCCCTTGGTCATCCGTCAGCACAGCTAGGCCACGGCCCATTGCAAAGGCAATTGATGACAGCTCGCCCTTCCCCAGTCGCTTACGGCCCTCCAGCATACTGATGATCTGAAGGTCGCCCAGGTTGCAGGAATGGACTTCGAATTGGCCGGCGCAACGCGCCTCTTCCAATCGGCGTTGAAGCTCACGTGTGACGGCGGTTGGCAACGTGCGAGGCTTGATTAAGCACTCATAGTTCACGAAGCCGGTGACACAGAAATGGCATTGAGCGGCTAACGCAGCTCTGTACAAAGTGGTAGACGATAAAAGGTTCCAAACCGAACATGTATCTGTCACGTTGATGGGGTGGAAGCGGGACGGGTCAATCGACATTGGGCGCCCTCCCGTAAAGAGCGAGCAAATCCTGCAATTCTGCGGAGTCACACAGAAGTGCCTCAGCTAGGCGGCCTTGAGTTATCAGACCCTGGCTCGCAGCATCCAAACATAGCGCAACGTAGCTGCTAGAAAGTCCCCTTTCTAATAGGCGCGTTTTGCGTTCTCGCTGCCGGTCTGTCAGATGAGCCGGCAACTCAGGGTCAATCTTGAGAGTCCGGGGAACCCGGCTGGATTTGATTCGTTGGAATACGTCTTCACTGACGAGCCTCTCGGCCTGTAGGCCTATGCTTAAGGCATGGCAACTTACTCGAAGCTCTTGTGCCCAATGCCCGGCGTCGGCCTGTGTCCATCGCTCAGGATTGGGAAGCTGCCGGAGGACTTCCGGGGGCATAAGATACCGGGAAGCAAAAGTGTTTGCGCGCAGTTCTACGTAGTCGTTCTTATCAGTGCGGGAATACGTGATGCTGGGGCCACCTTCCGCATCGAAAAGCGCATGGGCCATTTCATGAGCTGCACTAAACCGCTGCCGATACACATCCTCGCTGTAGTTAACCAGAATGCATTTTCCGGCCTTGGGATGAATCAGAAACAGGCCTGAGATATTGGAGTTGCCTAGCTTGCGGCGGAACACGTGCACGCCTGTTTGGCGGATTTCGCCATAGACATCCCTTGGTACTTCATTGCTCTGGTGCTGATTGAAACGGCGGAAAGCCTCAGCCGCTTTGATCCCGTCGGTCTTGAAATGCCCCGATACCGGGGGTACCAAAAACTCGCGATGGGCGGCATTCAGCTCCTCCATCAGGAGGTGCTCAGTTTCGCAAAGATAAAGAAACTCCTGAATACCCCTGCGATCATCCTTGGTGAATTCACTACCGTGCTTGCGATACAGAATTTCTGCTTGCTCAAACGGAGCTAGCTGCTCATTCGAGATGAAGAACTTGAAGTCACAACGATAGAGGTCGGCCAGCATAAGCACCTCATCGCCCGTGGGCTCCAAAGTCCCCGCCTCAACGGACCGTAACCGGTTGGGAGAGATGCGAATGGCCACACTCACTTCCTCCACGCTCAGCTGAAGCTGCTCGCGATAGCGAGACAACTTCGAGCCTAGGGCTATTAGGTTTATCGTCATGCCCGTTCTCCTTGGTGGGGCAGGACGATCCTATATGTCGTTGCCCGTTCTTTCCAGTCAACCGGTTCAGATGAGGCTGAGGCTGTTGCTCCTGCCGTATTTCACCTGTCGCTAATAAGTGGACAACACAGCTGTTTGGGGGGCTGTTGATGTCGTCGACGTGAACTGCGGAAGCTGAATCATGAACCTGAATCTCACCGCCGCAGGAGAGCCACGATGAGAAAAAAAGGGAAGCGATGGGGTGGAGTTGGGGTGCTGATGACTGCTTCTGGCCGGTTTCTGCCGGTCCATTCTCGTGCAAGAAGGTTGAGAGGAGCGCGAGCCTATTTCTCCCAAGATTAGCAATTCAGGTCTTGCCGACCTATGGAGTATTCACTTGGGTCGCGTCTGGGAATTCACCTTCTTCGGACGCGATTTTGACCAATAGCGGCCTAGATGGCATGATCTCCCCAATTGACGTTATCGACCTCTATCGATGGCGCCATTGAACCGGTTGGGTGCCGTGCCCTGTGTCTGGTAAACACAAAATAGCGGCACAGTCTGAACCAGTCTTCTCCCAACCAGCCGCAATTTGGGACTGAGAAGACAGTTCTGGAGGGATATGATGAATATCACTACTCAGAGCGGTTCAGCGGCTTTGGCCGGGCGCCTCACCGCGTTCGGCGGCGTGGTCGGCACACTTTGTATGTCGGGTTGCGCACCGGTAACCGCCGTTTTTCTGGTGCTCGTCGCCGCTATCGTTTTGTCGAAGGTCTGAGCCGTCAAGGCTGGAGCTAACCCCGCTGGCGGGCGGGGCGCTCATTTACCTCAACGCTGATCGGAGCATTGGCTACGCCCTGATCGAGGTGCGACCACTAAGCAACTTGCTTTAAAACGCTCATACTTTACCGCTCCAACTACGACCGAGTCGAAGTCACCTAGTTTGCAGCACTACCAAAGAGTTCATGCCCGGAGTTCAAGCTCTGGAAAGACTTAAGCTTGGCGACAAACAGCTCCGTTTTATCTGTGGGATAGATGAACGGCAACCGTACCAATCCGTCCGCTCTGCATACCGCAATCCGGTTGTTGCCTCCTGTGATCACCAGGCAGCCCATATTGATATCCAACATGGGCGGCGTCATAACGCCTCCGTTACTCCAATGTAGAATCACTCCTGCAACTTTATGGGCAGCAATGGTCCAAAGCTCTGAGTCACCCCTTCGGCTGTGACCATGAAGCGAACTGTCCAGTTCGATCAAATCCGCTTCACCAAACCGGTACTCAGAAGGTAAATAATCGTCCGGAGAAGCCCCATCCTCCGCGCGGTAAATATTCGTCGGGCTGAAGTCCCATACAATTCGAAAGCCCGCAGGCCATTCTGGACGCGACTTCCCGATGATGGCACGAGCCTCGCGCTGCGAACCCTCACAGGTTCCCATAACCTTACTCCTTGAAAAAATCGCGAGTTTCAAATTTACCACTTGCCTCGCATTACATGCGCGAGGAGATGCCACTTCCCTCATAGCAAACTGAGAGCGAATTTGATGCCGTAGACACTGGCGCCTACGTCACACAACTAGGTGCCCAAATTCTCGATGCACCAGATTGTCGGGACTGGGTCGAATGCCTCCTTTTGGTCGGAAGCTGTCCTCATAGACGGCTGCCTTTGGCCGGTGGCTGCCGTTGATAGGCGGCCTTTAGCAGAAGATCCCCAGCCCCTTCTCAGGTCAACTAACCCCACCTACCGCTCAGGGAACAATCATGCTCAAATCGGGCATATACCAAGTCAAGGCGTGAGGGTGAAAATGATAGAACTGCTGAGTATGCTGCGCTAAAAGAGCGAGAGCACTGATATTGACTTCAAATCTGCCCAGTACCGCTTCAATAGCGGCACTGAGGCCGACAAATCAGAGCTGCTCAAGGATATTCTCGCAATTGCCAACTCTTGGCGGGAAGGCACTTGCTACATCCTTTTAGGATTCAAGGACCAGCGCCCCCATCCTGCTGAAGTCGTCGGCATCCAAGATAGCATCGATGACTCTCGGATTCAGCAGTTCGTGAATAGCAAGGTGAAACCGAAGCTGACGTTCCGCTACGAGGAGCATCTGTACGAAGAGAGGACCGTAGGCATCATTATCATTCCCAAGCAGAAGCGTCCGTTCTATCTCGCAAGTGCTTACGGCAAGCTCAAGAGCAATGTGGTGTATGTCCGCCGAGGTAGCAGCACTGATGAGGCAGAGCCGGTCGAGACCATCGCGATGGCGAATGAGGATACTGGTCATGGTAATCCTAAAGTAGAGTTGGTTCTAATGACTCCCGAGAATAAAGAACTTCCCAGTACGTTCGCTCACACCTACTTGCAGTTTACCGAGGAGTTCCCGGATTTCGAAAGGCCACGCAAGCCCCGTAGCCCTTTTGATCCGCCTGAGTTTGTAGGCCTCGACAGAGACAACAGGGACTTCTGGCGGGAGTACGGTGAGTACACACGTTTAAACCAGGCACTCATCGCGCTACGATTCGTTTTAATTAATCGATCCAATGTGCAGCTGTCCAACTCCAAGCTAGAGGTAACGGTAGAGGCCATGGACTCCCAACCGGTTCAAATGCTCGCCGGATCCGATTTACCTGACGAGCCTAAGCCTACATGGAACATTTCCAATCACTTATATTTGCAAGAGGTTTTAGCCAAAAAAGATGTGAACCTGAAGGTAGATGAAAGTGGCCGAACTCCGATATGTCACATTCGTCTCGGGTCACTCTTGCCTGGAGAGCAAGCCCGATCGGAGTTGCTTGCGATCCTCCCGCAAGCCCCTGGCAGATTGCGCCTAGGCGTGCGCGTCCTAGGGGGTGAGTTGACTACACCGATTGAGGAGGAGCACTTAATAGAGACCACAGGAAAAGTTCTATCTCTGGACTTTGAAGGCTACAAGAAATCCCTCTTCGCGGAGCGAGGTAGGTGAGAACATGCAATAGGCTTTGCTCCGATGGCAATGCTATCCGCAGGAGCTTTTGCACCGGCCTACGTGGAATTGTTTGCGGCTTGACGTCTGCCAAATAGATGGGAACCAGAGTAGCCTAAGCCTTAACTTTTCATACTCCACAAGTGGCGAATAATCGATCGCTCCGAACTCTGTAAGCTGCTTGATGCAGTCTTAGAAGATAAGTCGTATAAGGACGTAGTCTGACTTCATGATCAGTGCCACACCCACTTGGGTGTAGCTGCACCAGTACCTCATGAGCAGGAGCACAACCCCCTCCTTCAAGACTGTTCGAATTGCTGGGCAAGGAAACGAAGCACTGCGTGGAGATTCTCAAGCCCTTGCGGCGAGAAGATATCTTCGCCTGTCTCTGCTTTATGGTAGTGCTCCGCCAAGAACAGCCCATATTGATCCTTGCTGGGTGATGTACTCAGTCCCAGCGTCCTCTGTGCGAGCCCAAAGCTATCCTGGCCCACCAGGGCTTCCAGCGCCCAAGACTCATAGGTCGCATCGATATCTGCAAAGGTGATTACGGACGAGTCGGGTAGGAGCCACTTCTTGCGGTATCGATCACGTGCGTCTCGACCCGCTTTATCATCATCCAAGAGGACTATAAATTTTTCCCCCCGTCCCATGAGCAAACTGATCAGGTTCCCAGACGAGCTCGAACCGACACCCGGGACGATGGTGAAGTTAATCGCGACGTCACACGTGGTCGAGGCCGCCTTGAACGCGTAGTAGTCCGAAATTCCCTCCACGATGACGAAGGGCGACGTGCCTACGATCTCAGGAACCACATACTGCAGACTCTCTATTACCGGCTGAAAGTGATGGCTTCTGGTCGGATACTTATCTAGAAATTGTCTGTACTTTATTGCGGCGATTTCAGCCGGTAAAAACTCAAGATCATACCCGTCAACGTCATCATGCTTGGCAGCGCGGTTCTCGACGATGTAGGCGCCTGAGAGCCACCTGGGGTCGACCATGTGGTGACTGTGAGTGGAGTAAATGATCTTGTCCCCATTGCCGATCATTTTCTCAAAAAACCTCAACAGTTCAACCTGGGCGCGAGAGTGCAGGTTGGCGGCAGGTTCGTCGAATACATAAATGGTTTTGCGCTTACTGTCTTCCAGCTTGAAGCCAGTGAGGAGCAAGAAGGTGAAGAACCACCTGAAGCCGATGGAGCGTTCACTGATCTTATAGTCAGAGTCACCGTTACTGACAGCAAAGGACACCATGGCAGTAGGTGTATCAGCCCTGGTGACAGACCACTGCAGCTCGACCCGCCTGGCTGTCGTCTCGCGCGCGAATATCCGCCGCCAGCCGCCAATCACCTCGCTCGTCAGAGCCTGGGAGATCTTCTTGAACACCGCATCAATCTGACTCTTTTCATGGCTTCGATAAAAGGTATCGAGCCACTGAGCGCCATGTTTCTCACGGTACTGCGCAATGCGTCTATTGATGTGCTCTTCTACATTATGATCTGCATACGCAATGATTTTTTCCACGATCTCCCGGTAGTGACGCTGCTCGTAACTCTCCCCCAGAAATGGGGCCAGCTCGATTTCCTCGGGTACGTTAATCAGAAATGTCGGGAAGTAGGCGACCGTTGGTACGCCTTCCACCACCAACTCTGCGATCCGCGCCCACACATCCACCTCAGGATTATCTGGGTATGCGAAGGGCTCAAACTCCTCCTCCCAAGGCAGCTTGACGTTTAACTCCAAGCCGAGACTTCCGCTACTCTCACCGTTCGGATCATTTGCAAAATTGATTTCTTTTGCAATACGGAATTTCTTGCCCAAGGCCTCGACATCCACCTCAAACCCGAGAGTCTCTGCAAGCCTCTCGATCGCCATTATTTCTTCTTCGTCCAGCTGCACCGTGGCGGCGACGGACACTATGCCCTGGAATGAACCCTTCTGGCTGGCAGGAATGAACGTAAACTCTTTGTTATTTTCTGGACTAAAGGTGTACAGACTCGAGACCGACTTATCGCTACTTACAAATTGCGATATCGCTTCGAGAATTGTGGTTTTACCACTTTCGTTAAGGCCAATGAGCATTACGATCGGCGTATCGATCTTGCCTGAAAGCTCAATGCGAGTACTGACAATGCCCTTGTAGTTCTTAATCTCAAAATCGAGGATTTTCGACATCAGCAAACACTACCCTGTGTTAGCACGAACCGAGCCACCCTAGCGTCAACCGCTAAACTTGGCATGCTTGAGCCCTGAACGTGACACCAAAAGCCCTTGCCTATCTATTGGCAAATTGGATCCGACAGGGTTAGAGTGATGGCACTCTAGCATTAGTCAAACCGCTGTCAACAGGCATCGACTTGACGTGTAGATAGCGCTGCGTTGTTTCACATAGGGATATTGGGGAACGTAATGTCAGGTTCAGATGGCAAGCTATTCCGGGACTACACAGCGGGAGCTCCCACAGAGATCACCTGTGACAGGCTTTACCTGCAGACTCATCTCGCCTCTCCGAAGGCCGATGTGGTTGAGCAGTTCAATGTCGGTGACACCCTGCAAATGACCGTGGGATACGCCGGCGCTGAGCTTTCCGCACTCGCTGTTTGGAACGGCCAGACCGCAGGAGGCATCGCATCACCTAAAGCGATCCGGTTAATCACGTGTATCGAGAACGGTACGGCCTACGTAGCGCTTGTGACGGCCAAGATTGGCGGCCAGGTGGCGCTCAAGATCTCTCCGGTCAAACAGGAGTGATTTGATGATCAGCGTATCTGGCGGCGTTTACTACGAACAATGCATGTGCCCCACGTGGCAGGAGCTGTTCGGCTCGGGTGGTCGAGCCGCCACAGCTATCGCGCGCCTGGGCGGGACGGTAAACCTTACGACCTACACGGACAGCACAGCAGAATCGATCCTTCGCATGAGAGCGGCGCTGGAGGGCTTCACCCTGGAGCCGCAGAACATCGATCACAGCCTGCAGTTCCGCTACAGCCACGGGCTGTCCAAACCGTCCATTCACCCAGCGCCCAAGCGCCAAACAAGTCTGCAGCTGACGGCCAGGAACATCGTGCGCTTCGGCTTTCTGGAGGGTGATTGCGTGGTCAATGCCCAAAAGGCGGTTTACGACCCGCAGAGCTCCTACTACCCAGCGCCCTTTCATGAGAACGGCTCCAGGGCTGAGCGGTTGGCACTCATCTTGAACAGGAACGAGGCTGAAGCCCTGCATGGCAGCAGCGTGACGAACGCAGCTGACCTGGCACGCGCGTTATCCACATCCCAGCATGCCGAAATCGTCATCATCAAGATGGGCCCAGCCGGCGCACTCCTCTTCCACGAAAATCGCACACACCACATCCCCTCTTTCGTAACCCCCCAAGTCTGGAAGGTGGGCTCAGGGGACGTGTTCGTCGCCACCTTCGCCTACTTCTGGCTTGAGGATGACCTGACGCCACTGGACGCGGCCCTGCATGCCTCACGGGCGACAGCCTATTACTGCGAATCTCAGGGCTTTGCCTCCAGAGCAGAGCTCAGCACTTACAACCCTGATGCAGCCAGCGTGCCAAAAAAGTCGAAGAGCGGCAAAGCGCCCCTGGTGTACCTGGCGGGCCCTTTCTTCACGTTGTCACAGCTCTGGTTGATTGAAGAGGCGCGTGGCCAGTTGCTGGAGATGGGCCTGAACGTATTCTCTCCAGTGCACGATGTCGGCCATGGCTCGGCGGAGGATGTCGTGCACAAGGATCTCGACGCCATCCATGAGTGCGACCTGATGCTGGCCATCGGTGACGGTCTAGACGCAGGGACGATCTATGAGATCGGCTACGCACGAGCACTCAAGAAGCCAGTCATCATGTACGTGGAAAATGAGTCCGAAGAAGATCAAAAAATGATGCTCGGTTCAGGCTGCATTATCACCGATGACTTCGTCACGGCCATTTACCAGACCGCCTGGAAGGCAGCAGAACTATGAAGCGTGCTCTTCTCCTCTCAGGGGGTATGGACTCCCTCGCCGTCGCCTGGTGGCTACGTCCCGAAATCGGTATCACGCTCGATTACGGACAGTTGGCTGCAGAGGCGGAGATCTCCGCCTCCACCACCCTCTGCAAACAACTCGGTATTGAGCACCACGTCATCTCGATCGATTGCCGTGCAGTCGGCTCCGGTGATATGGCCGGTGGCAAGGCGGACGCACACGCACCGGCGAGTGATTGGTGGCCCTACCGCAACCAGATGCTCGTCACCCTGGCGGCCATGAAGGCAATCAGCCTGGGCGTGAACACGCTTTACCTGGGCACTGTGAAGTCCGATGGCTCGCACCGCGACGGCACGCCGGAGTTCATCGCCGCCATCAATCAGCTGATGGTAATCCAGGAAGGTCAGATGACCGTTGAGGCGCCTGCGATCGAGCTGAGCACCACTGAGCTAGTAAGGACTGCCGGGGTGCCCTCCTCCATGCTGGCCTGGGCTCACAGCTGCCACAAATCCAACGTTCCATGTGGTAACTGCCGAGGCTGCTTCAAGTACTTTGAGGTTTGGCACGAAATCGAACATGAACTGGATCAATCTCAGTAGTCCCAAGGTTAGAGCGCAGCCAGGGCACTATCAGCCGTTCACCTGGCCGGATGGCACCTTCCACGCGCTGCCAGAGATAGAGGACGTCGACGACAAAGGCATCCTCAGCCTCCTCGATCACAGGCGCACCCGGCGCACATTCAATGCCTTGAGTGTTGATCAGCTGGGCCAGCTGCTGTGGCGCAGTACGCGTACGCAGGCCATTGCCGGATCGGACTACGGCTTTGACCTGGAGCTGCGCCCCACACCCTCAGCCGGTGCCATTCACCCCATCCATATCCTGGCCCACATCCCCGGCACGACAAACTGGCGCCGCTACGACAATCGCCGGCACGGCCTTGTTGAGGTACCGGGATCAGTGGAAGCCTTCGCGGGATTGGCGGAGCAGTGCCAACAAACCCTACCCAGCGAGCAGGCGACGCGGTTACTGTTGGTGGCCGAACCTTGGAAGACAGCTACTAAGTATCAGCACGGCGAAAGCCTGATCTGGCGAGACGCCGGAGTACTCCTCGCGATCATGGCATTGATCGCTGAGGCCTTGGACTATGCGTTCTGCCCGTTGGGAATTACAGGTGAGCCCTGGGCTAGCCAACTCGCCCCTTCAGGGATACTCACGGGGGTAGGTGTTGCTCTGCTCGGTGGGCCGGCACCGAAGGGCTAGGCAGCCTTTAAACCAGCCTGGTTCAGCAGGCTGTGAACGACGGTGGGCGCGGACATCATCTGGAACCACATCAACGCATCGAGCTTGGATGGCCGAACCTCAATCGCTTTGCTCAGCGCAAGAAACTCCTCTTCCAGCTGCAGGTAGTGCCGTTCGACTGTAAGGCCCGGCGAGAAAAAGCCAGCCAATGCTCCGGCGCGCAAGATGTGGATATCCAGGATCGCGACATCATCGGCATCAAGCCAGTTGCGGGCAATCCAGGACGCGGTCTTGTAGCCGATGCCTGGCAGCTCCAGCAGCCAGTCTCGAAGGGCCCGTCCAGCATGAAGTGGAACATCCCCTAAGGCCAGGGCTGCGAGCGCCGAATGAAGGTAACGAGCCTTCTGTTTGGCAAAGCGGTAACGTACTGAGCGGCTACCAATTTTCAATGGGGTGGTCAGCCATTCCTGAAGCAGCGCCACACTGGGCACTTCACCGTCGAAGGCACCGAGGTCTCTCAGCTGGGCGAACGCCGCCAGGCCGACGTTCGCGGGGATACCGTGACCACCCAACAGACACGCCCCGATCTCTTCCGCCAACGTGGCACCAAGCTTGTAGTTGAGCGGCTCGGGCTCCTGGTCGTTTGCCCATACCTGATAGGCCCAGTACGCTGGAGTCGGGAACGCTTCGATCAACCCCCAGGAAACGCCAGGCAGCACTTCGCTCATGGCATCAGGGAAATCGCGGCTGTAGAGCTTGGAGTCTACGAACACAACACCGTTTTGCATCACCGGGCCTCCTGAACGGATCCATAGGTCTGCGTGATCCAGTGCAGGAAATCGCTGCGCTCTACCGGATCCATTGCAGAAACACGGTCGCGGAGCCTGGATTGGCGCCGGGCAATGGTCTGCCGCTCGCGGAACGTGTCACCTAAGTAACGGCTGTCGTGAAGCTCTTCTGGGGCAGCGTAGTTCATCCAGACGCATTCCTCCCTGACACCCATGTGCGTCTTGGCCATAAACGTCACCTTCCTCCATCCTTGGAGCGCTTCCTTGTACAGGGCACTGTCGTAGCCGGAGATCATGACCTTGCACGGCACACTGCACAGCGTAGAAAGCAGCTCTTCATGCTGGGCATGATCATATTCGAAACGGTAGATCTTCGCGCGACGACGCGTCTGCGTGACATACGGAGGATCAGCATAGATCAGCTCGCTACCGTCGTACGTGAAACTGCTCAGGTAGCTCGACGCATCACCTTGGATGAGTTCAAGCCCCTCAACCTGGTGATCAGTCCAGGCGCCATGAACAGCAGGATCGACATCCACGCCAATATTGCGAGCCGCAGGCTTCTTGTGACGCAGGACAGCACCCGCACCCAAGTGCGTCTCGATATAGGTCTGATGCGGAGGCATCAGGTTGATCAAGCGCTGGTAGCACTTGCCTTTCCCGCCTGGATATCTCATGCACACATCATCGTCAAAAATGACGATGGTGTCAACGAAGGCTACCGACGAGAGCACTCCGTGAGCGGCAACATCAGGAGGTCAGACGTTCATTTTTTCTGTTGGATTGGCGCGTTCTAGTTCCAAACGGACGGATCTCGGCTCGCGACGAGTCCATCCGCTGCATAGGTCTTCACCAATTGAGGCTCTTAACTATCCCATTGTGGCTGCTAGTTATCATCCGCCTTAGCCTCTCGGCAGAAAGCTCTCAATCCAGATATCAACGTCGTCGACTTGCTCGCCCATGCCTGCGAGCCGTTCGCATGAGCTATGTCATGGCATTAAACGTGATAATCCATTGGAGGGCAGCAGCCGTAATACTCTGCTGAGCATTGTGCAGGCCATCCTGCTGCGCTATTGACGATAAATCAGACGAGATCGGCTCACTCCGACAGAGTTGCTAAGGCTCTATTGACGAGTGACATACTGCATTATCGGAGATCAATTGCCATTCTCACGGCGATCATGGGCAGGCCGCTCCCAGCTCCATCTTTCCCACAAGCTCCCTGTGCAGGCGTGGCATGGGGACCATGCCGCTCCTGTGCAGGGAGCCGACAAGGCCGAAGGCCGCGTCAGTCCCATAGGCAATAATATGTGTGCCCTGCCCGATGACGCGCAACTCATATGAACCGGGCCGTCACTGCAAACCGCAGTGACGGCCCCGCCGACACCCCAACATCACGGGCAAATCCTGAATCCTAAAGAGTGCGGCATACATGATGATGCCCCCATACACTGGCCCAGCAAAAACCTAAGACGACAGGTTCGAGAGTCGTCATCCAACAGCGCAAGACTCCTGCAAGCGCTGATCCAGCAGGATGGAGTTAGCCAGGTATGCAAGGCTCTAAAAGCATACCGACCCATCCCCATGGGCAGAGCCGCTTTTGTCTATCGGATTTATTCCGTCATGTGCCGCTACTGCACCGTCCTAGACAGCGGACCTTGGCACAATGCCGACTGCTTCCACTTAACAATCCCATCCATTTCCTTGGAGTACTCATCAACACTAAAAACTAACTCATCCCGCTCCATCTCCGTCCGATCTTCCAGCAGGAAGCAAGACGGAAGTCTCAGTCGAGACATCGGTGTTTCCTGAACACCGTGCCCCTGCCCTTCGGGGATCTCGCCTAGCGAGTTGGCACCAACACTTACCAATGATTTTCAGGACAGAACAACAACACAAGTCAAAGTGAGCTTGGATCGTATATGGACGATTTGACCTACACCCTGCGGCAACTTTGCCGGCGCAATCGCGATGGCAGTCACAACACTCAGGCCGACCGTATCCGCTCACTGGGGCTGATCGCCCGCCAACTTCGCGAGTCTGGTTTCCGACAGATGAAAGCCCCCTCGCTCAAAGGCAAACACATACTGGCACTGCTGGATCGCTGGCAAGGGGAAGGCCTGTCACCTGGCACCATCAAAAATCGGCTTGCGCACCTTCGATGGTGGGCTGAAAAAATCGGCAAGGCCGGCATTCTCCCCGCGGACAACGCGCAACTGGGTGTGGCCGACCGGCGCTTCGTCACTAACGTCAGCAAAGCCCAGGAACTGGGAACGGACCTTGGCAAGATCACTGACGCCCATGTGCACATGAGCCTCCAGCTTCAGTCGGCGTTTGGATTACGCCGTGAGGAAGCGATCAAATTTCAGCCCAAGTATGCGGATCAAGGAGATCACATTCTCCTCAAGGGCTCATGGACGAAGGGTGGGCGTGATCGCTCTGTGCCGATCACTACTTCGCTACAGCGCGAGGTGCTGAACTCGGCACATCAGCTAGCGGGAGCCGGCTCATTAATCCCGGCTCAGAAAACGTATATCCAGCAGAGAAACACCTACGATGGTCAGTGCAAGGCAGCAGGCCTGAGCCACATGCATGGCCTACGTCATCATTATGCACAAAGCCGTTACTTCGCTTTGACAGGGTGGAAGGCACCGGCGGCAGGGGGAATCTTTTCCAGGGAATTGACCCCAATGCAGCGTTCTCAAGACCGTATCGCTCGACAAATTATCAGCCGTGAACTCGGGCATGAGAGAACACAAATTACTGCGACCTACCTCGGACGATAATTCAAGGCTTTCGACGTCAATGAGCCGTAAGAGTGCGCCCCACTCCCCGCCTCGTTAGCGCCTCGACTTGACCAAGCGTATTTCCAGCCAATACGGATATGCGTAGTGACGCATTTAATCTTTCTACGCTTGCCGGTTGCGTGTCCTATGGACACGAGGCATCGAATGCCAGCTCGGCGAGCATTCCCGGCTTCGGTCACCTGAACGACCCTGCAAGCTTGGATAACTGAGGGCGTCGCAGAAGCCGCCCGCTGCCCGTAGGGAATGCCAACTAATCCGGCTCGCCCGCCTCACGCTTTGCCCACTGACAAGTCTGTATCGGCGCTTCGAAGCCAAGCACTCATCCATATTCATAAGTGCTGCTTCATGTCGTCGCCAAGCGAATACCTCCCTTCCCTCTCGACAGGAGCAATTATGTTCTCACTGTTCCATCGCAAGCTTCGGCGTGCACTCGACCCTAGGGCTGCAGCTAGCCCAACATCACCCGCCGGCCTAACCACTCCCCAATCTGCGGAATCACTCTTGGCCGCTCCCCGCAGACAAAAGTTGCTGAGGCAGATCTGGCAGTGCACCGCCATGTCCCGCCCTCAATTCGATGAACTTTATCTCGACCCAATTAGACGATACGCCGAGCTGGTTCAACTTTTCCCTGCATCCGAAAGTCAGCCCCACGCTTACTCCGGTGGGATGCTGGACCATGGCCTGGAAGTAGTTACGTACGCTCTAAAAATTCGCCGATCACGATTACTGCCCCCAGGAGCTCCACCAGAAGTTCAGATCATCCAAACGGAAGCGTGGAATGCCGCACTGGCATACGCCATTCTGAGTGAAAACCTTGGCAAGATTGCGATTGATCTCCACGTCGAATATTTGGATGGCTGCGCCTGGCACCCATGGCACGGACCGCTGACTCGACCTTACCGAGTACGATACCGAAAAGACCTCGATTATCGACTGCGCGGCCCCGCATCCAGCCTGATGATCCACCAGCTATTAAGCAGCGAAATCTTGGACTGGCTTTCCGCTTTCCCTGAACTGTGGGCCTCGCTCATGGCCCGCTGGTCTGGCCATAGCGAACATACCGGCGCACTCGGCGCGATCATTATTCAAGCCGAACAAGCTTTAGTAACCAAAGCCCCTGCACAGACCGCCACGGCAGCTGAGAGCCATAAGCCAGCGACCATCGCCACACAATCAGATCCATCACTGCCAGATACACCATCAACCGACTATTTCGACTCATTAACGAATCGAATCGGCGAGCCTCCCAAGTGGCCTGAAGATTCCGACTCCGTACCTTTCACCGAATCAGCCCTCTCAGCAGAAGAACCGTCCGAGTCAGACAAGCATGCGAAGCCAAGCGGCGAACACTTCATGGAGTGGCTGATCGAAGGCGTACGCACTCACGAGATCATCATGAATGAAGACCAAGCGCTGGTGCACTCCGTCGAAGACACTCTCTTCTTAGTCACTCCTGGAATATTCCAACGCTACGCGAAAGCATTCCCTCGTCCCGCCTCCATCTCGAAAAAACAGGGGCAGCCTGACTGGGAATGGGTTCAAAAGCTCTTTGGAAAAATGAAACTGCACCGCATGCAAGCGAACGGTCGCTGCATCTGGACATGTGAGCTCAACGGTGCATGCAGAACACGTTTTTTACACGGCTATCTCTTGAAAAAGCACTATGGCTTGATAAGCGACTCGTCCCTCAACAACCCGAATCTGAAGGTGGTGACGCCAGGCAGCGAGAAGCCTCACACAACATTAGGAAACACTCGTTAACCGGTTTCCTGATTGACAGCAAACGCCCTCAGCGGCATTTTTGCTATGCATCTTGCTGATTCGTTCAGCACCAGCCGCCAGGATCTTCAAGACGGCGCTGCGGTTCTCCGCAGGATCCTTCATATGACCGCATAGCTTCCGGCAGCGCGGACAGTCGACTTGAATGTCGATGGAAGCATGACTTTCCCACCCACGACGGGCCTTTCCCGTCGTGGGGAAGGCCTTTTTTGTTTTAGGAGGCCTTAATGAAAATGGAACTGGCGATGTATCAGGCACTGCGCGCAATCGACGTGCCTGAGCTCAAAGCTGAAGCCGTTATCCAAGCATTGGAATCTGACATGCTCACATTACTCGCTACGAAAAGTGATCTCACAAACCTTGACCAGCGGTTGACCGCCGAGATCGGTAGAACAACTGCTGAAATCGGCAAGGCGACAGCTGAGATCGCTAATACTAATCATCGGCTGACCGCAGAGATCGCTAAATCCGATCTCAAGTTGTCCATCCGTATGGCTTCCATGCTCGCCGTGACGATCGGCATCTTGATCGGGGCGATGAAAGTCTTCTTATAGTTTTCCTCTGCGATTACTGGAACCATCAAAACCACCTATCATTCGATAGGTGGTTTTTTTGCGATCTCTTCAGCGATACGCGTGGGCTCGTGTGGTGAAAACACGGGCAATACCAAACAAGGACTGGCCAGATTAGAGGGAGGAAGTCAGGCCTGGCACCCTCTGCTGAGGCCATGGATGGGCAAAGGTAGAGTGGCCGCCGACGCCCCTAATGATTTCTCGCAATAGCCGCTCGACCGGCCGAAGTCGGCCCAAAGCAATCGCTCGCTGCGAACATCACTACTCAAGAAACTTCCCCGAATGAGTTCTGAACCGTTGCCAGAACAGCCTCGCTCCTATTACACATCAGCAGGGTAAAAATTCCATACTGAGGTAATCCAATTGGTTTTTCGTAGCCTCAATTTTACCAATGATGAGTTCGAGCGATTTTTTGGAAAATTGGACAAGTTCATGCTCAAGTCCCCTCTTGCTGAATTTAATTTTGACTTGGGTGTACCCATCCTCATTGGTGTGCATCCAATTCGCATGAACAACCTTGTTGCGAAGGCTTCCACATTCCCGAAGATCTGACAGGAGCTGTGAGAACCAAGCAGGCTGATCGGCTCTTTCACGGAAAAAATCAGAAGTGAATCGCTCGAACAAATCCAGCTTAGTGGCATACATCATATTACCCACGACCAAGAGGCCCTTTTGATCTGTTCGGTCAGATATGAATCCGCATAAAATATTATCGATGTCCGCCTCAAGAGTATTAAACCAGAGGACAACCTTTCCGATGAGAGGCATCAACTCGTAGACGTACTCATACGCATTATCCGTATCTCCGAGGCCTTCAATAATCAGTTGGCCTACCGGTATAGTCTTTGTCCTCATGGGTATCCGATCCTCTGAGTTCATCCGGCGCATACAGTACCGTCTCAACACTGACGTTACGAGTGCATCAGGTCGACCAGCGCAGGTCAAATAGCTCCATGACGGTCAGCTTAGGATAGATTTCCGCTATCGTCACAAGCATCGCAATCGACGCTAAGCCTCGCCATAGCCAGTAAGCAAGATGGTCAAACCTGATCCTTTGGGGTGCAAGATCATCAGCGGGCAGATGGCGATTTCTTAAGCTATAAATGGAGATGTCCAGCATAGGAGTTCCACGATGAGCAAACCCCAAGATCGCACTATTTCCCAACGTCCAGATGGAAAGTGGGAAAACAAACGCAACGACTCCGACCGAGCCTCGAGCTTGCATAATACTCAGGCCGAGGCGCAGCAAGCCGCCCGGGAAATGCTGCAAAACCAAGGTGGCGGTGAAATGACCACAAAGGGACGCGACGGCCAGTTCCGAGCCAAAGACACCATTAAGCCCGGTAACGATCCCCATAATGTAAAAGGTTGACGTAGTTATACCCTCACTAGGAGGGCCGCAATTGGCCAAAAGCAGATATTTAAAGCTGGGAAATCAACTCATCCCTTTTTCCAAAGTAGGTGCAAATGGTAGCTCTCTCTGTTTTTCAGGACCTTGATGTTGGATGGGGTCGCCACCGACGCCGTCGGGCAAGTTGCGCTCTTCACTACGGGTGATCCGGGACCGGCTCCTGATTCCGCACTGCCCTCCGTCGAGAACTCCGAAGAACCGGTCCTTTCATTGCCGGAGGGATCCGATGTAGATCGTCTCACTGTCATGGCTGGCGCAACGCTTTCGTTGAGTTTGCCAAACGTGGACTCTTTGCGTATGACTGGTCGGACGTTCATCGCGATGCATGCCAGGTCTTGAGGGGGTATGAGCTGCAATACCGTCCACTGAATCCACTGGCACTTTTCGACTTGCTATCCCTTTACGGGCATTGGCTGAGGTTACTCGCTTATCTGACGTAACATTCGGAGCATCCGTAATAGTGATAGGTGATCAGGTTTCTTAGTCTTCATTCGGCGGTTACGGGCCGCTTTTTTTGGCCGGAAGCATTCAGCTCAGGCAGCGACCGGCGAAAAGCGGCTAATTGCAGATGGCTACTATGTCGGAAAAGCTCAGGATTTGTGTTTTTTACTGAAGGCGTTTGGGGTGTCTAATCCCTTGATCGGCCAAATAAAATTTTATTGGCCAGACCATGCGGTGGAGTACCCTTTGGTCTGGCAATGCTTGTACATACCTTTGAAGTCATGAATCCCTAGTCGCGTAAGTTCCCGATGGATTTCCTTTAAAATGATCACCCCATTGTTAACATCAAGCGCCAGCATAGGGTTTGTTACAACGCTTTCAATGTGTGCAAATTCCACTTCATGTCGATCAAAAAATGGAGTACCTGTAAATTCGCAGTGCGCGATATTGAGCTCTGCAATCCTCTGACTCTTTAATAAGGGGCGATTATTCCTGATGTCATCTAAAAAAACCTCCTTCAGATCACGAACCTGTGACAGGTTTAAAATCCGCTCATAAGATTGCATGGCGACCTGAAGATATAATTTGGTTCGACCATCCGCCAAATGCATTCTAACATCAATCAGCGCCCTCAATGTCGGGCCTGAAATATGTTCAACTCCGTTAATTTCGATAATTTGAGCTGCGCTTAAAACCCCAGGAATGCCTTGATACACCAAGGGTCTTTCGGCTTTAGAATTCCCTGTTCTCAATATGGCCGAAAGACTGCCGATCGCTATATAGGGAATACCATTAACGCAAATTTTTGTGCTGAGAAAAAATGCATTTACAATAGCGGTTATATGCTTTGAACTGAGGGCGGCAAATGTACCCTTTATTATTAGCTCGACTTCATTTCGCTGTGTTAATTCGCTCAGAGGATGGTATATCACAGAGGGTAAGTTTTGCGTCATGCTTTGCCCACCATCCGCTTATACATCCTATTAATGCAAGACATGATCTCGGCATAATCTATTGATGTATCACCTTGATTCTTATCCGGATGGAACTCACTTGCAAGCTTAGCTCGCCACGCCTTAGCAACATCTTCATCTACATAATGAAGTCTTTTGATACCAAGCTCTTGGTCGAAAACCCCCATTTGATTATGCGTCAAAAGAAATGCCAGCTTTCTCTTTTTCGTCCAGAAATACTGATCGGCCAATTCTGCATTTCGCTTGGCATTTAGCAATGCTATGTGCTCAAGACCTGCAAGACGAATGTATTTCTTCCCATTTGCGGAAACTTTTAAAGATCCAATCAGGATTAAAAATGCACCTGCAAGGTCTTCCTCATCAGATAAGCCATATGCCGCAAAAAAATCATCAACCATTTCAGCTTGGATAACGCAGCTAACATTTTCAGCCCCACCTGCATTAAGCCAAAGTGCTCCTTCACTACTCAGCCTAGCATCAGTTAACATCCCCCAATATCCGCGATCTTCTTCGCCCTGATCCGTTTTGATACGGTTAAAATTTACAAACTGGTACTTCCCAGCGGTTGTGTATTCATCTCCAAGGTCTTTCTCTTTATTCTGATCATTTTGTTCCAACGTGATGATTTTTTTCAAAATCAAACTAAGATTTTGACGTACTCCGGTACCCGTTATAGAATCACTTTCTGAGCTAGCGCCTGCTCTTTTGTTGCTTGGCAACCTTAAACCAGCCTGGGCTCTCAGCGCAGCCGCAGCACTGGAATCGACATGCTCATTTAAGTCATCTGTTACATCGCTACTAATATTTTCTACCGGCGACTCTCGGATATCAGATAAGCCAAGCGAGCAACCCTCAGCGTGCGGGAAGGCTCCGAAACATGCAGCTTGCCCGTTGCGAGACGCTTTCCTAAAAAAGGCAGTTGCATGACACTCAGTGCATATAAGATGCCTTCTCTTGATTGCGAGCTCACCAGGATGCAATTTTGAGAAATCAAGCGCATCGTATACTCTATCATCCAAAACACATTTGGCTATATCCATGATCTGTCTCAGATTCCATACAAAGTAAACTTAATTTAAGTTCTACGTCACGTGTCAGCACTGCAGAGCTAGCAAAGGTTGTCCGTAGCATCTCACTGTCGCCTCCTAAATCTTGGAACTTTACAGTGTGCACCGACTCGCTCATTCGATACTGACCTCAATCCTAGGTGGTAGGCTGAATCGGCATTCTACGCATTCATGTGTGCGAGTGACAGATATCGAGCCCTACGTAGCCAGGCCGTCCATAAGCCTCATCGTCGGCATAAAGGGATCGAGAGGGGCGCTGGGGGGAGTCACCTAAATTCCACACCGTCAGAGAGGAGCGAGCGTCCTGACAGGAAGGACTGGCGGTTAAAAACCCTTTCCAGCAAAGTCTGTGCGCACTCGCGCCTCCAATTCATAGCTGGAGTTTAGATCCGCGACTAGAGCACTATAGATCCAAACATCGGTTTTCTAAAGAGCCGACTATACAGAGTCACTGACTGGCCGTTAGCTGCCTTTGGCGACAGGCAGCAGCCGGCCAAAAGCAGCCATCCAATGACCTCTATCGAACTAGGGGCAATTCAGACTGTATCGTCTGTGAGACCTTACATATTGAGCCCTAGAAGGAGCGCCTGCCCAAACCATCATAGTAGCCATGCTGAAGCAGCCAGAGGGCCGCTCGCAGGGCACCGGCCGCATGGTGAAGAAACATTGCTGGCATAGCGATGGTTGGCGGCAGCACAGATCTCATTGCCGCCGGAGGCCAGGCAGCGATCTGCGCCACCATAGTGCTCTCCAGCCGACTCGAACTGGCTGATGCGCGAGCGAGAGAGCTGGCGAAAGCATATGTCTGTGCCCTTATTGCAGCGAAGATGCATGAGCCTACATATAAAGCATTACGCGTGCAGAGGCTGCCCGGGAATAGATCGTTTGATTATTTTGCCGAGGGCAAGTGATTGTCCAAATGCAAAAGAAGGGCTACATATGCGTCATACATCTCTCGGTACTGCTCCTGTTCTATTACATAAGTCTCACCGAGCTTGCCGGTGTTCGTGTTTTTTTGAAAGTCGTCGTCAACGATTCCATAATTATGGATGCATATGTGGCGTACCTGGAAGGCAAGATTTATTTTACTTAATCGATCTTCTATTGGCGAAAAGTCGTGACCAGCTGTATTTAGGGCTTTTATTACATCGTTAAATCTTTGGTAGAAGCCTTTTCCGGAGCCTTTTTTATATTCGAATATTTCGAAGGTTTTCTTGAAAAATAGCTCTATATCTGAGCATAGTGAGATCACGCAAAGTTGGAAAATACGCTCATAGACATCTCCGATTCCGAAAGACATTCGGTAGTCGAACATTGTCTTGATGCTTTTGTCCCAGTTTAGTTTTTTTGTTGCTTCTTCATTAAAAATAAAAGATTTGTCGTTTTCCTTGGCAGTTATGGCATGCATGAAAATCAAATTGTTTGTGCGCTCCAGAACTGTGATGTAGTGCCATCGTGTATGCGGATGTTTAAAGTCACTGGCCTGCATCTCAAGTCCTTTCATCTGCGAATATTACGGGATGAAGGACTTTAGCTGGCGGTTGCAGGGGGTCGCAAGCCCGTGCTGAACAGACACGATGATGCAGAGGCTCAGCGTCTACTCGAGAGACTGTTTTTGGCCGGAGGCTGCCAAAGCCCGAGGTGTACGGTTTGATCCAAAGCCTTCACTGACTTCGACGCAGATTGCGCACGGATGGGAAATATCTATGCCGGAAAACCCATTGCCGAGATTTCGAAGCTGTTCGGAGTGCATCGCGCAACTAACTACCGGGCGCTGGACAAAGACAGCAGTAAGTACGCCTAACCCCTCCTGGCCTGCTTCGGCGAAGCCGCTTTATCCTGCACGTTACGGGCAGGGCATCGAGCGTAATCGGCATCGTCTAACCGTTACTGGCTTTACGGTCCTGATCAACAGCTTTCATGAGCCAAGACGGCGGTTCGCCTCCGTCCTGCTCGTAGAGGTTTTCAGGAACATTCTTCCAAAATTCAATAATGGCCTCTGAGAATTCTTGAGCCTGAGCCTCTGTCACCTGCAAATGGCTGTGGTTCAGCCACTCGATCTCCGTAGCTGGCAGGTCGAATTTTGGATTGACGGGGTCAATCAGGTATTTCGGGAAATCGCGTTTTAACTCAGCAAGGGATTTTCCATCCCCATGCTTGAAGATGTTTATGACACAGCGGCATTGATTCAGCACTGCCAGGTAGCTTTGGCCCTGTATAGGCCAGCCTAGACTCACTAGCAGTTCCATTATCTTCGGGAAGTCTGCCCCCCACACAGCCCCAATTGCACGGGAACCGAGCCCCCACCGGCGCAGTTCATCCACTATCCATTTTTTGAGGTTCTTTTCCCAGGCATGAAACATACCGGCCACGACGCTGAGCCTGGTTTGCTCCCGCATTTCATCCAACTGTCGATAGAACTCGATGGCAACGCTTTCGGCTTCCTCATAGATCGCGCCTTCATCATCCCGATCCGGGTCAAAAAGCTCGCCTCGACGCTCAAGCCATGCCTCTGCTGCCTTATCAGCATCTGCATTGATGTTGTCGAACTGGCTCATGAGTCGGGTGTTGGCTTCGTTTACGTAGAAACAGTGCTGCTGGATCAGAAACTCCCTGTATGGCTTCCACATCTGCATGAGAACCTGTGGTTTGGACATTTCTGCACCTCGCTGAAAGAGTGGAAGGAGTCGCTCGCCGCTTCGGTGACTAGGGAGTCATGAATCCTTGGTATGTACCCGATGCGGGTGGGGTTGAAGGCGGAGGTGGCGGAGCCTTTACTGAGGGTCTATTCAACCTGGCCGCTGCCTTCTCCGCCTTGCGCTGCTCGCGCTTCTGAGCTTCCTCAAACTCTCGCATCGGGTGCGTTACGAAATGCTGCTTGTAGGCCTTCAATAGGCCCACGTCTTTGCTGGCCACAGCTTGAGCAAGTACGTAGTTGGCGTCACGTATCTGGATATCAAGTTTTGGGTTCTTCGCCTGTGCGGCATTGACCAGTGCAATGGCAGCTTCAGAGAGCTTGCCGCTGGTCCATAGCTCGAATCGGTGAGCGGTGCTCGCCCATTCCGAATGCGTTTTTACGAATCCCCTTATCACCGGAATGCGCTTGCTGAGCCACTTTTCTACTTCGTCATCTCCCAGCGTGCTAATCGGGTGTATGCCTTTACACTCGATAAAAACGACTTCGTGATTAGGCCGTTGCGCCAAAACGTCGATCTCGGCCTCCGCTCCGATGCTATCTTTGACGATCCGGTTCATCTCTTGGGAATACCCTAGGAATGTGGACCTTGCGATTTGGGCTACTGCGAACTCGAACAAGCTGCCACGCAACGTTGAGGCGGCGCCTTCAATCCGAGAGAGGTCGTTAAAGATCTTGTCCAGGGCATCCGGATTCTGGGTGAGCTTCGCTGTGTCGGTCAGCACCGCACAGAGACTTTTCAGTGCCTGCGCCACATCGCGGCCAAAAAGGCTTTCGGTGGTCGCCGGTATGATGCCTTTTTCCCTGAGGAGGTCGAATGCCTCATCGGAGTACCTTTCAGCGACGAACACCTGAAGGCATTTACCCACCTTTTTGAGGCTACGCAACGTGACGCATTTGTTTACGAAGCCTGCCAGTTGGTCAACGCCAACAATGCCATTGAGCGCGAGGTCGCAGACAAAAAAGCCTGGTTTCAAAGTGGCATCAACATACTCTCGCATCGGAAACAGATAGGAGGGGCCTGCTAGGTCCCAATTGAACGTTCCGACCTTAGGTAATGCTTCCAGGCTCTCGTCTTCTCGGGTTTCCACGGTGTCATAGCTGACCATGCCCAAATTTCGAGACCAGTCCCTGACCGCCAACAGTGCCACCTTTTCAGCGATGAGACGGCCTTTCATCTTCGCCCAGACAGATGGCTCATCTAGCATTTGTTGCTGATCGCATCTCACCACGCACAGCTCCCCACCTGGTACTAAAACCTCCTTCACGAGGGTCGCTTTTACCAGTCTCTCCAGCAGGCTTTCTGCGGAAATGTGCTTTTTTTGAGCAACGGGCGCGCCGCAGGCGATCAGAAAATGCGCTCGGGGCATCATGTTGCCCCGAAGCTCCAAAGCCTTTAACGCCCCAAAGTATGTGCTCCTTGTCTTCTTTAAAGCTGCCATCAGCTTGTCGAAGAAATATGGAGATCCATATTCTTCCTGAAGGTAAATGAAGCGTGCCCGATGCGGAAAGATGACGTGGTTGAGCCGGTTCACGCCAAGGTTGCCCCGCTCGACCCGTTTCCGGGCTGCCTCAGCATTCAATCCATACTTTGTCTCAAGCAACTTGGATAAATCGCCGCTAAGCATGGGGCCATTTTGCTTCAGGAGGTCGGTAAGAGCGGTGTCGGCCATCGTCGTTCTCGGCTTGTGTCACACAGCGCTATTTATACTCCTTGTAAACAAGGTGCCGCATCTCTTTTCACGTCCGTTGTCCGACATAGGAAAATCGGGCCTTCCAAGCAGGAAAAACCGGTTTTTTGGGAAAAATGTCACAATGCTGTTTATGTCAGCGAAATCACCCTGAAGTTTTCGGCGTAGCCGGTCAAGCCTTGCGGATCACATGGTTTCACCGCGTCCCGCGACGTACCAATGCTGTACGGTTACTGACAAAGGCCGCCACCGAAGCGATCAACCGCCTGTTCCGACCTAGCTTCAAACACAGCAAAGCTGAAGTACTGCTATTGGATCTCTGTCAGCCAGGCGAGTTTACGGACGACCTCTTCGCTCACTTCAAGCCTGTAGCTGCCAAAAAGGTAATGAGCGTCCTGGATGATATCAACACGCGGTGGGGACGCGGGACGCTTCGGCTGGCAAGCGTGGCTAGCTCACCGGCTGGTCAATGCACCGCCACCTTATCAGCAAAAGCTACACAACGCGTCTTGGCCAATGGACCGTGAAATGTAACTGAGCATCCGCGAAAGGACCGGATTCGGCTATGCTCCGGGCAGGAAAATCCTTTCTGAAGCCAAGGGATGGATAACGACTTTTGTATTTGCGCTGACAGTCCTGATCGAGCAACAAAAAACGTCTCACTACCACTATCAAGGCTCGGATTGCCGAGAACCGTGGTATAGCGTCTGAAGCCGAGATAGACAACTGGCTACAGCATGTCAACAGATTTGAGAGTGAGGCTTTGGGCACACTCAGCAACATATTGTGATTCTGTAAATGCCGGTATAGTCAGCCAGCACTGTTCCGGCTCCTGCTTCTGCTTCTGCATGAGCCGCAGGCTCGCGGGCGGGAGTTAAAACATCATTTAGTCAAGGGAATGAATTTATTATGATCAAACGAATGGACAAAATCGCCATAACCAATGTTAAGGGGATCGAAAACTCTGTTTTTGATGTTCAGCTTATTCCAAACAAGCCGACACTCATTGTAGCGCCCAACGGTTTCGGAAAAAGCTCCATTACTGCCGCTTTTGGTTCCCTGCGGTTGAAGAGGATGGAGCTGGATAAGGACGAACGCCACAAGGGGGATGAAGACCTACATCCATCTCTTAAAATCAGTTATACCATGCAGGATGGAAGTAAGATTGAAAAAGAAGCGAATCATACAAAAAATGAGCTAACAGCGACATTTGGCGTTCATGTAATTAATAGCCAATTGGTCTCAAAAGCAAAAAAACTCAAAATTGCGGGCGCTAACATTGTCACTTCAGCAATTGAAGTCACTCCAGTCGTACTGATCAAAAATATTCCTCCAAAAGAAAAATTTAGCTACTCCTTCGCGGCAGCAAAAGGTGCCTTCGGGAAAAACGGGAAGGTCTTACCAAACATTTCCAACTTTCTTGTCGACAACCGTGTGATGGCCAAAATTTGGAATCAGGTCGATTTTAATAAACAGGATCAGGCCGGTGTTAAGAAGGCTATAAAAACTTTACAGGATGAGATCAACGCCGGAACTGGAAATTCGGATAAAATCCTTGCCAGTGTTGAAGATGAAACAATACAAGCGGTGTCAACCATTGACTTTGTTAGCGGCATTTTGGCAGCATTCGCGGAATCAGGATTAAACCATGCCTCGCAAATTGAGGCCATCCTCGCAGCTTTACAGATTGGTGATATTCACGCCAGCGACAAGGCCGCTTTTAAAAAGGCAGGGGAGCGAGCTAATTATGCGTTCGAAAAAGCGGCCTACGTTGAGGTCTTCACTGCGCTGAAAGGCACTTGGCGTAATATTCAGCCAAAGGAAACAGCGGATGGACTTGTGATTGCCTTTCCGAAGGCAAATCAGATTTCCAACGGAGAGCGAGATATCATTTGCTTTGTAGCTCAGTTGAAAAAGGCCAAGCTGCAACTCAAGAAAAACAAGGCCGTTATCTTAGTAATTGATGAGATATTTGACTATCTGGATGACGCCAATCTGGTTGCCTGCCAGTATTATCTGACACAAATGATTGCGGAACTGAAATCTGAAGGGCGCCAAATTTTCCCATTAATTATGACTCATTTAAATCCTGGATTCTTCAGGAATTTTACTTTTAGCGATCAAAAAGTTTGCTACCTAAACAAAATTGCGGTCGCGGACAAAGCGGTAGAAAGCATAATTTCCAAACGAGATGACCCTGCCATATCGGATGCAATTTCGAAGCACTTCCTGCACTTCCACTCTGACGACATGGATCTATCTAACGAGTTTCAGGCCCTAGGGCTCCCCGCTGGACTGGCTACGGCGTCTCAATTTTCAGTACATTGTGCCAGTCATATGCAGAGATATGTGGAAGGTAAGGGTTTCGACCCCCTTGCGGTTTGCAGTGGCGTGCGCCGACAGGTAGAGCAATTGAGCTTCGATTTATTAGCGGAAGAGTCCCAAGGAGAGTTCCTATCAACACACAAAACCGTCAACAAATTACAATTCGCACAGTCTGCGGGAGCCACCGTTCCTGAAGTCTATTTTTTGCTGGCGGTTATCTATAATGATGCGATGCATGTCAGGGCCAACCAAGATAATTTTTCCGGATTAGGAGCAAAACTGGCTAACCTGACCATCAAGCACATGATTTCCACATTGATTCAACCTGAGGCCCCATAAGCTACCGGCCTACTTCGGCGAAGCCGCTTTTGCCAAGCGGACAGGATGCTCCTGAGTGGCAGCTATTGGCCGATTGTGTTGAAAAAGTCGGTTTTTCCAGGCTGCCCGCATACTGACTGCTGAAAACGGCCTTTCTCGCGCGCAGCTACGTGAAATCTGAGCCCGGAACCCTCTGCTCAAAATAAAGATTTCAATCTCAGGCGCGTGCTTTTCTGCCATGGAAACGGTGGTCGACTTTTTCAACAGAATCGGCCGTGAGCGGACGAAGTCGAACGTCCATGACCGTGCCATTTACGCTCTATTTCCCAAGTGCCGTTGCGCAGGCCTACTTGAGGCTGCGGAGGCACCAAACTATGTTTTCACAGAGAATGCATTCGAGCCATCGTTGGTTACACGGATATCCCTCGAGCAAAGGTATTCCATAACGTATTCCAATAAAAACATTCCAATTGAATTTATCTATAAAAATCAAATAGATACCCGATCAATTCAAATTACCCCGGCCCACCATTTCATCATCTAAAGACGTCCACGGACGTCTTTTTTTGTGCCTGAAATCCAGTGAAATCAAGGGTTTTAGAGCTACTGGCTGGCTACTCGGCGTTGGTGCCGGCAGTGGCCATAGTATTTTTTGCGCGGGTTCCTTGGGGGAATGAGCGCGGGTTCAGGAAGTGAAGATGTACGCCAGATACCGTTAGGCCGCTTTGCGGCCCTTCGCGGGCAAACCTGCCCCTACAGGTACTGCGCAATCTTGTAGGAGCAGGTTTGCTCGCGAAGGTCTGCAGGGCAGCCCAATTTGGCTCAACCGACTGGCACTACTCCTTGACGAGCTTCTTCATGCATTTGCCTCAAGCCGCGCAGGCGATAATGTCAGGGCATTCAGCTTGGCTTTCACGGTTTGCAGCTTGGCTTGGTTGGCACTGATAAAGCGCGAGCGCTCTTCCACCGTCTCGACAATCTTCTCAAACGCCTTGAGCTGCGGTGCGAAGAAGTCCAACAGCTTTTCGTCGTCAGCAATGATGTCGTAGATATCCTTGAAGGCGCTTTTGATCATCTCGGCAATCGACTCCTTGGCGCTCTTCAACTCCTGTTCCAGTTCATGCGCTTTATAGGCGTTGAGCAGGTCCGAGGTAAGTGTGATTGCAGCGCCTGCAGGGCCTGCCCACTTTGAAATGGCGCCGGCGATTTTGGTCGCTTGCCAAGGCTTGAATTTGATCGCCACGCCAGTCACTGCGCTGAGCGCATCGCGGGCTGCAAACACCGCCCCCTTGATGATGTCTGGGCTCAGGTTGGCAATGCCCTTGGCAGCCCCGCCCATCGACTTCAATGCACTGTCACCCATGGCATTGAGGAAGCTCTCGCTGGAGTTGAGCTGGCGGCCAATATCCTGAGAGATGCGGCTGGTTACTTTGGAAGACTGGTCGAAGGAGCGGTCAATTGCGCCCTTGATTTTCAGGTTCAACTTGAAACCTACGCCATCTTCGGTGTAACCCAGCTCGTCCTCGAGGAATTCACGAATGTTTTCCAAGCCAAGCGGACGTAACTTGCCCAGCATGCCTTTCTCAAGGTTCTGAAGTTCTTCGAACAGCTCACCGGCCAGGCGTTTGACTTCACGACGACCCGATTCAATGTCTTGGGTGATACGTGCCGATTCTTCGGCATTCTGCTCGGCAAAAGCCTTGAGCCGCTCCAACTGTTCTTCGGCGCGCACCACATGCTGGCCGACGAGATCTCGCACTACATCCATGCCCGTCTTTGCAATCAGCACCGCAGGCACATTGTGCCGCAACACTTGCGTGGTCATGGCTTTGAGATCGTTGATGCGCGAGCGGCTTTCATAGTGCTCTGGCTTGCCAAACCAGAACGGCAGGCCGCGTCCATTCGGGTTGGAGGCCAGGCAGACGATATTCACCTTGGCCAGTTCATCCGGGCTCAGGTTGGCTGCACGCTGCAGTTTGCCTTTGAGGTTGTCCTTCTTGATCGTGGCCTGAGCATCGAACAGTACTTGCTCAGTGAGGTCAGTCACTTCGTCCATCTTGTTGATCACGAAAATGGTCGAGGACAGCTTGTTCAAGTCCCGCAGCACCCACTTGACGATGTCGTTGTGGCTTTCCTTGAGTGGGTTGGTAGCGTCCACGACATACAGAATCAGGTGCGCCTCGGAAATGTAGCGTTTGGTCAGATCTTCATACATGACCTGCTCGCCGTCGACACTTTTTTCCTTGTCGCCGAACAGGCCGGGGGTGTCGACGATTTCGCACTTCTCCGGCAGCCCCTCTGGAGAATAAATGGCCAAGCGATCAGAGGACTCGTCCATGTTGATGTTCATGTCGGCCATGATCTTGCCCAGCCAAGCGGCAATAACGCTTGTCTTGCCGTCGGAGAAGGCACCCAGCAAGGCGATGCGCAGCACATCGGACTCAACGGCTTGTACTGCCGAGTCGATCTTTTGCAACTCGCTACCGACGTCGGCGCCCATCTCACCCAACTCGTCGAGCACCGCACGCAGTTGCTCCAGCCCCTTGAGCGCTGCCTGCTTCTCAACGTTGAACTGATTGAATTGTTCCATACGGCATGTTCTCCAACTGCTCTTTAATAAGGGTCATCAGCGCGATCTGCTGTTCGATGACGGCCAGAGGGCGCTTGAGCGACTCCTCAAGCTGCTGCACGCGGGGCAATACGGTTTCGTCAATGTGCTTGCGAACAGGGGTAAACAGCGTTTTGCGTTCTTCCTTCAAGGCGTTACGGGCTTCGGTGCATGCGTCATCGATCTTCTCCTGAACTTGCCCCTGCGCTTTGCGAATGCGTTTTTCCTTGCTGGTAAAGATGCTCAACACACTCACAAAGATGCCCACCACAGCACCAGCAACGGCGCCGATCAGGTTGCCGATCACCGGAAACGCGGTGCCGATGCCTGCCCCAGCCAATGCGTAGGAGCCTATGTTGAAGGCCATCCACCCGTAGTCACCCAGTTCGAAGCCAAGGTCCAAGTCAGGTGTTTTGTAGTTGATATTCAGGGATTCGGCGTCATAGAGAAGCTGCTCGAACTCTACCCGTGCAACGTCTTCCATCAGGCGCTGGACGGCTTGATGCAGGTCCTGCCCCAAATCATTTAGGTAGGCTTCGAACTGCTCCTGGAGTTTCTCCTTGAGCTCATTCTGCCCACGCTTGAAAGCACGATTGATCTGGCTGGAAATAACGTCGTTTTCACCGAAGTTCTTTTCGACGATATCGTCGGCATCTTCCTTGAGGTCGTTGAAAAGGCTATCCCAAAGATTCCGCCGTCCCGCAACGACCAGCCGTTCGAATCGCTCCCGGGCCGCCTTGATCGCTTCGCGGCACTTCTCGAATTCCGGCTCAGTCCTGGCAACGAAGGCTTCATGGGTTGCGTGCAACGCTTGCAAGGTCGAAATATTCTCAACCAGCAATTCGTACACCTTGGTCTTGTTGCTTTCGATCATGTCCTCTCGGAACGTCGCGAGCTTGGTATGCAGCACCTTGGCGACGGACTTGATCTGGCTGAATTCATACATCTCTTTCGACGAGGCGAAGTGCTTCTGATAATTGCGCTGCTGAATCACCAGGTCCTGGCTACGGGCGGGGTCGATTGTGGTACGCCCAGTTTGCGCATCGCTCGCCAACGACGAAAATGCCAGCAGGCCCTGCACGTAGTGGCCTGTCTGTAAAACTTTGCTGCCCAGTACCGAACGCAGTACGTCCTCGGTCTGTTGCAACGCGGCGGTGGAGTTGCCGTGCGCAGTCAGTGACTCGCGGTCTTCCTCGAACTCGTAGGCGTCGGCATTGCCACGCACGTTGACCAAGGGGCACACCTGAGTCCCCAAACGTAGATAAGAACGAATTTTCTCCGCGGTGGCTTTCTCAGGCTTTTTATTGGTGCCGTTTACATAGAAAACGAGATGCGCCTTGGCTACGGCCTCGCGGACCATATGCGCATACTTGGCCTCGTCACCCTCAATACCAGGCACGTCGATCAACTGAAAGCGTTTGCCCTTGTAGTTCAGGGGGTAGAGCGTATTGCCCTTGGTGAAATCAGCTTCACCCGTGCCGATGATCGAGCCGTCTACACGATGTGCCTGGGCCTTCTTATGTTCATAAGCCAACAGATCGTCGTGCAGCCCTTTGAACTGCTGATTGAGCAGGCCATCCAGTGCAGGAGAGCGCGTCTCAATGCGTTGGAGAACCGGCGTGTCATCGGGGGAGACAGGCGAAGGGGTCGAGACGGCCTCATCGAACAACTCATCAAGTTCGTGCTGGGACATTTCAGGCTCCTGCCAACTTCAGTACCGCCACCGCAGCACCAGCGCCGATCAGCACTCCACCGATGGCGAACATCGACAGCCGGGCCTTGAGGCTCGATATCGCGTGCGCTCGCGCAATGTCCAGACGCTGTGAGGCTTCCTGTTGCTCCAGTGCCAGGCGAGCGCTGGACTCCTGTTCGGCGAGGGTGCGCTTGGCCTCCGCTTCTGCCTCAACTACTTGTTGGCGATGCGCGGCTTCCTGCTGCTGCAACTCTAGCCGTGCCTGAGTTTCTTGCTGGGCAAGCCGCACTCTAGCATCGGCTTCAGCTTGAACAATCGCATTTCGCTCCTGGGCTTCGCGCTGAACGATTTGCGTCAGCTGGGCTGTGCTTTGGCGAATGCTGACCACTTCACCCGTGTACTCGCTGTACAAGGCGTGCAAGCCTTCGCGCACATGTTCGAGGCGAGCGGTAAGGGCTTGCGAGAACTGCTCCAGGTCATCGGCATGCTGTTGCAGCAGTGCCTCGCGGGATTCTTCCTTGAACAGGATGCGCAGTGATTCGATGATTGTGCTCTTGCCAGCGTTGGTCTCACCGAAAAACGCCAGGGTGAACGTGTCCCACTCGGCGTGGGTTTTCAACTGTTCCAGTTCGCTGTCGAACCGCCCCCGAATGTCACGCAGTTTTTCGGTGATGTTACCGATTTCACGCTTGCCATCTTTGTGCTCGACGTTAAGCGCGAGAATGTCTTCCATGGCGCTGCCAATACTGTCCGAGACATCGGTATAGAGGCGGTTGAGATCTTCAGTGGCGTTCATTGCGCGTCCTTGTAATGAAGTAATGTCAGGCAGGATTTTGTTTGCCAATAAACGCAATCAACTGGAGCCCTGAACATGCGGGGTAGCCGAGGCTATGGTAAACGCTCAAGCATTAATGGCATATAGCCATAATGTTGATATGCCCTGCACATCGACGGGCTGGCACTGGCTTATGCGCATACCAGGGTGCTGGAAGTGCCTGATCGGCCGATTCGGCCCGAGGTGCTGTGCCCTTTGCTTAAGGCCTGCCGCGAAAGCCTGCGTCTGGAAACCGAATACGTATCAGTCACTTAGCGATTATCGCAAGTGCCTTTTTTGCGCCTAAAAGAAAACCTCAGCCCCGCCTTCCCCCCCCCCGAAGCAAGTTTCCCAGCCACAACCATGATCTCCACCAGCACCTCAGGCCGCGCCAGACGTGCCTGAACAGTGGCCCGTGCCGGCGCACTATCAGTTGGCAGCCAGGCGTCCCACACCGAATTCATCAGCGCGAAATCACGATCAATGTCTTTGAGCCAGATCTGTGCGCTCACAAGCTGGCCCTTGTCGCTGCCCGCCAGCGATAGCAAGGCTTCTATCTTGGCCAGCACCTGCTGCGTCTGCTCTTCGATGCCAACCTGTAGATCAGTGGGCACTTGGCCGGAGAGGTAAAGCAGGTCGCCGTGACTGACCACACCGGACATCCGCGCGTTGCTCTGAAAACGTTGAATCGTTGCCATCGGGTTTATTCCATGAATTGAGGAAGTTAAAGCGCCGTGCCGCCGATCAATCGGACCAGACGTTGGGCGCTACCAAATGCCAATGTCATGCCCAGGGCACCCTGGCCGCAATTGACGTACAGGTTGTCACAACCACTGGTGGCCAGAATCGGCCGTCCGGTGGGGGTCGCCGGACGCCAACCGGTCCAGGGCTGGCAATCATCGGCGTTCCATTCCAGACCGAACAATGCTTGCGTCGAGGCTTTCAGTTGCTCGATACGCTTAACGGGAATCGACGCATCCAGCCCACACAGCTCGACCATCCCAGCAACGCGCAAGCGATCACCGATCCGGGCGAACACTGTTTTACGCCGCATGTCCGTCACGCTGACCGTCGGTGCATTCATCGAATCAGTGATCGGCAACGTAATGCTGTATCCCTTGAGCGGGTAGACCGGCATGCGCACACCGAACGCAGATAACAACCCCGCACTGTAAGCGCCAGCCGCCAGCACGACCGCTTGCGTCCCTAAAAGACCAGGGCCTTCGATGGCATGGTGAATCTCCAACGCGGTGATGTGCCCGCGTTCACGTCGGAAAGCGGCAACCTCACTGTCGAACAGAAAACGCACCCCCTGCGTGCTCAACAACCTCGCAAGCTCCTGACAAAGCTTGCGCCCATCGACCGCGCATTCGCTGTCGGTATGGATCGCACCGTGAAACGCCTTCTTATAGCCCTCAAGTGCAGGCTCGATCGACAAGGCTTCGGCGGGGCTGACGATTTTTTGTTGCCTGGCGCCTTGGGCGGCCTGGAATTTCACCTGATCGCCGGCCTTGCGCAGGCTTTCAGCATCGGGGTACAGAACCAGTTTGCCGGTCCGGGCGAAATCGCATTGCACCTTTTCCTGACTGATGAAGGCGTCCAGCGCCAGCCGACTTTCATGCGCCAGTTCCAGCAACTCGACAGTCGTCTGGCGCGAAACGGACGTACGGCAGGCCGCGAGAAACTCCACACACCAGCGCCATTGTTCCAAGCTCCATTGCGGCGAAAACTTCAGCGGGCCGTTGCGCGCCAACAGCATTTTCGGAATGCCCGGCAACAGGGAGGGATCAGCCAGCGGTTGCACATAGCTGTAGCTCAATTGCGCCCCATTGGCGGCACTGGCCCCCATGCCCGCCTCCCCCGCACGATCGATAACGGTGACGGTATGACCGGCCTTGTGTAGAAACCAGGCACTGCTCAAGCCAACGATTCCAGCGCCGACGACACAGATTTCCATTACGCCACCACCCTGTCCGACAGGTCCCAACCCACAGGTCGCCGTTGGTGCCAATCACTGACTTGCTGGTAGGCATGGGCGATCCGCAGCACCAACGGCTCGGCGAAGGCACGCCCGACAATTTGCATCGAGACCGGCATGCGTTGCTCGTCAAAGCCCACCGGCAGCGCCACTGAACAGAGATTGAGCAGGTTGGCGAAACGGCCGAGCAAGGCCAGCGGCGTACCGTACTCATCGACCTGACTCAACGGCACACTGCCAATGGCGTTGGTTGGAAACGCACAGGCATCGACCTGGGACATGGCTTCGTCCATGGCTTGACGGGCAGCACGTCGCTGGTTGTGCAAATGGATGTAAGCCGCCGCGTCGATGGCGCGCCCGCTCAGCACCCGACGCTGCACATGAGGATCGAAGCGTAGATCGTCGCGCTCGAACAAACTGCCAAGGCTGGCGTAGCCTTCGGCGCTCATGAGACCACCGGCAACGCGCATGCACTGCTCCAGTGAAGTCGGTAGCGGCTGTTCGACCAGATGCATGCCCAGTGCGGCCAATTGCTCAAGCCCCTGGTCGTAGGCTGCCAATACGCCAGGCGCGATGTGTACGCGTTCGGTCTGAGGCAGCACCCAGATACGCAGACCGGCCACCGGAAGATTCAAACCTGCTGCGGCGCTGAACACTGGCGACTTGGCCGAGACCGGATCCAGCGGGTCCGGCCCCAGCAGCGCATCAAGCATCCACGCGGCGTCTTCGACGGTGTGCGTAATCGGCCCTACCGAATCCAGCGATGGGCACAATTCAATCAAACCGTGACGGCTGACCAACCCACGCGTGGTTTTCAGGCCAACCAGACCACACATGCCTGCGGGAATCCGCACCGAGCCGCCGGTGTCGGTGCCCAATGCCGCGCTTGCCAACCCGCCGGCCACGGCCACCGCTGAACCACTGCTGGAACCCCCTGGCGCACGATGCACGTCGGGGTCCCACGGGTTCCACGGCGTGCCCATCACGGCATTTGTGCCCCACCCTCCGAAAGCGAATTCGACGGTGTGGGTCTTGCCCATGATGATCGCCCCGGCGCGCTCCAACCGCTGGACTGCCGTGGCGGTGAGCCGAGAGATGCGCGGCGTCTGTGCCAGCGAACCACCGGTTATGGCCTTGCCGTCGATTTCGAACAAATCCTTGATCGCAATTGGAATGCCGTGCAACGGCCCCAGGTGGACACCGGCGGCCCGCTGCCGATCGGCGGCGATGGCGGCACCGAGCGCGCGCTGGGGATAGGCCTCGACATACGCATTGAGTTGACCGTTGAAGCGCTCGATCCGCTCCAATTGCGCGCCAACCAGGGACTCGCTCGTGAGCATTCCGGACTCCAGCGCTTGCCGCAACTGGCCAATACTCTGAGAAGCGGTTCGATCCATGATGTTCATGTGTTCAACCTCGAATGGTTTTGCGCCCGCGAGAAAATCGTGCTTCCAGCGCTCGCGACAACAGAGAAAGAGGGAAAGCGATGACGAAATAGAACAACCCCACCAGCAGGAAAATATGCATCGGCAAAAAGGATTCGGACGCGATGGCGCGGGCCGCCAGCATCAACTCATCGGTGGCGATCAAGGCGCACAGGGAGCTGTCCTTCAGAATCGACACGTAGGCATTGAGCAACGGCGGCAACATGCCGCGAATGGCTTGTGGAAAGATCACGGCGGTGAAGGCTTGCAATGGCGTCAGGCCGGTGGCGATGGCCGCCTCACGTTGGCCGCGATGCAAGGAGTCCAGTCCGCCGCGCAGGATTTCCGCGACGTAGGCCGAGCCCTGCAAGCCCAGGCCGATGGCCCCGGCCCAATAACCCGACAACGTCAGCCCGAGGCTGGGCAGGGTGAAATACAGCGCCAGCAGCAACGCCAGGAGCGGCACCGCACGCATCCCCTGAATGAAGAACACCGCCGCATGCTTGAGCCAGACGCTGTGGCTCTTCATCGCCCAGGCCAGTAACGCGCCCAACATCGCCGCCAGGGCGAAGCCTGTCAGGGACAGCTCGGCGCTGACCCGTGCGCCGAGTAGCAGGCGAGCACTCCAGTCGCTCCAGTACTCCGGGTATTGCTGGAAAAAACTGATCATCGCGCCGCCCCCAGATGACGTTCAAGTCGGATGAACCCCACGCCAATGGGCAGGATCATCGCCGCATAGATGCACATCACCGCCAGATAAATCAGCGAGGTCTGGAAGGTGGAGGTCACAAGATTGCGGGCAAGGAACATGATTTCCGGCACGGCGATGGCCGAGGCGATGGACGTGTCCTTGATCAGTTGCGTGACATAGTTGGCATAAGCCGGCAACGCAACACGCAGGGCCTGGGGCAAGAGGATGTAGCGCAGAATCTGCATACGGTGCAGGCCGATGGCCTGCCCGGCTTCATGCTGGCCAACATGCAGCGACTGCAAGCCGGCTCGGAAAGTATCGGCCAGCACTGCGCTGCCTACCAGGCTCAAACCGACGATGGCCGCCAGCCACGCGGGCAGATTGATTCCCAGATAGGACAGCCCAAAGTAGATCAGAAACAGGTGCGCCAGCGCCGGCACATTGCGCATCCATTCAATGAAACAGGCGATGGCGCCGTGTACCAGTCGCGATCGGCTGAACGTCAGTAAAACCGCCAGCACCAGACCGCCCACGCTCGCCAGCACTAAGGTGCAGAGGGCGATTTCCAATGCGCTCATTGCGCCTTTGAGGAGCAAGGGCAAAAGCCCGAGGAAAGCTTCCAGGTTCGCCATCAAGCGCTCTCCACAGCCATGCGTCCAAGAAAACTGCGGGTACGTTCGTGACAAGGGTTATCGATCACTTGCCTCGATGGCCCCTGTTCGACAATGCGCCCGCCGTCCATGAAGATCACCCGATCCGCCACATCGCGGGCAAACCTCACTTCATGGGTGACCATGATCATGCTGCGGCCCTCTTCCGCCAGCTCGCGAATCACGGCCAACACTTCGCCCACCAACTCGGGATCCAACGCCGAGGTCGGTTCGTCGAACAGAATCACTTTTGGTTGCTGGGCCAAAGCCCGGGCGATGGCGACTCGCTGTTGCTGACCACCTGACAATTGCTCGGGATAAGACTCGGCCTTGTGCCGCAGATGGACTTTTTCCAGCATCGCGTCGGCCAACTCATACGCCTGCTTGCGCGGCATCCCCTGGGCCTTGATGGGGCCGAGCGCAACGTTGTCGCGCACGTTCAAGTGCGGCCACAGATAGAACAACTGGAACACCATGGCGATCTCGCGGCGCTGCGGCGCCATTTCCCGGTCGCTCATCAGCCGCGAACGCTGGCCATCCCTGACCTGACCGATCAACTCGTCTCCCAACCAGATCTCGCCACTGGTGGGTTTTTCCAGGTAATTGATGCAGCGCAGGCAGGTGGACTTTCCAGATCCGCTTGGGCCAATCAGTGACAGGGTTTCACCGGGTTTCAACTCCAGGCTGATGCCCTTGAGCACCTCCAGAGCGCCATAGTTCTTGTGGAGTTCGTGCACACGCAGCAACGCCGCACCGGATGGGTTCGACATGTTGGCTCACCTCTTATTGTTGTAGGTCTGGCGATGAGTCGTGCCGGTGTCTGGACCCGCCCCATCGCCTCACACTTACTTGCAGCCGGGCAGTGTCCAGTCCGCTGGACGATCGACGCCCAGGCGCAGGTCCTTGCCTTCGGGCATGAACCAGACATCCTGAGTCAGGCCGTAGCGAGCGCCGATCTTGCGCATCTCACAGTTTTTCCAGAGCGTCTGAATCTGTGCGTTGACCGCCGTCACCAGTTCCGGGCTGGCCTTGTTGAAGCCGAACACCACCTGGCCCAAGCCAGTCAGCAGTGGGAAATTCGGATCGTTGTCGACAAAGGCGTTGAAATGCAGGTGCCATTGCTCATTGCGGGAAATGGCGTATTGCATGACCGGTGGATCGCCGATCACCGCATCGATGCGTCCGGCGAGCAGATCGCGAACGGCCGCATCGGATGTGTCATAAAGGGCGACTTGCAGGCCATCGATCTTGCGCATCTCAGGGATGAACGAAAAGCCGGTGATGGTGCCGACTTTCTTGCCTTGCAAATCCTTGAGGCTGTTCCAGTTGGTCTTGTCCGTCTGGGTAATACCGTTCTTGAAGTAGTGAATAGGATCGCTCAAGGTCATGATTTTCGAGCGTTGCTCGGTCCAGCCCATGGTGCCTGCCATGACATCCACTCGCTTGGACTGCACCGATGCGATCGTCCCAGACCACTCCATTAATGCCGGTTTGACCTTAAGGCCCAGTTTTTCAGAAATTTGTTGAAGGATTTCACCGTCATAGCCGACCATCCGACTATCTTGATACCCTGTTCCTGGCATATCACCACTGAAGGCGATGGTCAGGCTTCCCGGCTCTACTGTCTCCAATGCGAACACCGGCGCCGCAGCCAGCACGGACACCAGAAACCCGGCACAAATACCGGAAAAACGCTTAACTTTGGACGTCTTCATCGGATGCTCCTCGATAGTTTTCAGGGTGGCAGCGGAACGTTTCGCATGGGCCCATCGTAGTGGGAGCGGCGGTATAACCAGTTGGATGCTTTGCACGAATGATTGAACATTTGCGACATTCTGGCGGCACAGAGCCTGTAGCCCCCCAGGAAAGCCTCGTGGACGGGCTCGATCATGGGCAGGCGCGTCATCCCCCCATGCGCCGCGGCACCGCCGAGTTGTCTATTGGCATCATGTTGTGGCCACGCTTCCCCTTGCTGTCACTGTCGGGGCTGACCGATGCGCTGCGGCATGCCGCCGATACGGGTGATCAAAGCCGCCCCATACGCTGCCAATGGAAAGTACTCGGCACGCCCGGGCAAAGAGTCATTTCCAGTAGCGGACTGGACGTACCGATCGACAGTGAACTCACTGACCCGGAACGTTTCGACTACATCGTGGTGATTGGTGGATTGCTCGATTTCATCGAGGCGGTGCCGAAAACCTATCCCGCGTTTCTCCACCAGGCCGCCGCCGCACAAGTGCCGTTGATCGGCCTGTGCACCGGCAGCTTCGTGCTCGCGCGACATGGCCTGATGGAGGGGCGAACGGCGTGTGTCCACGCCTATCATGGCGACGACTGGAAGCACCGGTTTCCCACGTTGCGCTTTGTCATCAACAGAGACTTTCTGATCGACCGGGACCGGATTACCTGCGCTGGCGGTGTTTCAGTTATCGAGTTAGCACTTCATCTGATCGGCATGCATTGCGGGCCGGATCGGGCCGGCAAGGTTGTGCATCAGATGACGGTGGCAAAGAACACGTCCAACAGTTTCGTCGACCGACGCAAGGCTCTCGGATACGCCAGTTCATCCAATCGTCGGCTACATGAAGCCGTGATGTTGATGGAAAAACACATGGCCCACCCCCTCGATATCGAGGCCATTGCGCACCTGCTCGGCACCAGCAAACGACAGTTGGAACGCCTGTTCGTCGCTGAAACCAACAGCAGCCCAGCCCAGTTCTACCGCCAGGTCCGACTCAGGTTTGGCAGATGGCTGCTGGTGAGTTCCGATCGCCAGATTGGCGAGATCGCCTTTGAATGTGGCTTCGCGGATGCACCGCATTTTATTCGGCACTTCCAGAGCATGTTTGGCCTCTCCCCGGGAAAGTTACGCAAAGCCTTGATGCAACAAGAAGGGAAGTAACGCCGCACGGCTTCAACCATGTCGTCAGCGCTAATGCGACGACACATAAATGGACGGCGTGGCAGGGGCCGGCAATGCATAGGTCGCCTTCATCCACTCCACCTCAGCCTGGGGCGTTCGCCCAAACAGGCGCTTGAACTCGCGGCCAAATTGCGAGGCGCTTTCGTAGCCCACGCTGAACGCCGCCGTCGAGGCGTTCATGGCGTTGCGCAGCATCAACAGTCGCGCCTGGTGCAACCGCGTCGACTTCAGGTATTGCATGGGCGAGGCGTCCGTCACGCTGCGAAAGTGCACGTGGAAGCTGGGCACGCTCATGTTGGCTTCGCGGGCGAGCGCCTCGACATCCAGGCGCTCCTGATAGCTGCTGTGAATCTTGCGGATCGCGCGGGTAATCTGGCCGAAGTGGCCCTGGCGACCCAGCGCCGCGCGCATCGAGCCGCCCTGTTCGCCGGTGAGGATGCGGTAGTAGATTTCCCGCACCAACGACGGTCCGAGAATGGCCGCGTCACCCGGCGTGCTCATGGCTTCCAGAAAGCGCAGCGTCGAGGCGTACAACCCATCATCCATGGGTGAGGCGTACATGCCCTTGGGCGGAGCATCGCTCGGGCCGAGCGCCTCGTCGACCTGCAGTATCAACTCGCTTGCCAGTTGCAGGTCCAGGCGCATATACACCGCCAGCATGGGCTCCGCTTTGCTGGCGTCGGTTTCCATGGTGAACGGCACGGGAACGGACACCACCAGATAATGCCGGGCATCGTAGACGTAGAGGTCATTCCCCAGGTAGCCGCGCTTGCGCCCTTGGCACAGGATCACGATACCGGGGTCATACAGGACCGGCGTGCGGCTCAATGGCCGGTTCGAGCGCAGGAAACGTACGTCCTCCAGGGCGCTGAGGTTGTAGCCTTCCACCGGCGCCAGCCGCTCCATCAACGCCACCATGCGTGCGGTATGCGGATCAGCCTGGGTCATCCAATTCTCCTTTCCACGGGTCGCTCAGCCGTCGGTCGAACAGGTCAGCGCTTCCCATTGATCGATCTCGCTGGCGGCCCGACTGAGCTTATCGCGCACCAGGCTCAATGCATCGCTGCCCAGCAACAGATGGGCGGGCGGCGTCGGGCTGGCGATCACCTGCAACATCGCCCGCGCCGCCTTGTGCGGGTCGCCAAGTTGCTTGCCGCTTTTTTCCTGGCGCGCCTGGCGAACCGGGTCAAAGCTGGCGTCATAGTCGGCAATGCTGCGCGGGGTGCGCTGCATCGAGCGACCGGCCCAGTCCGTTCGAAACGAACCGGGCGCGACGGCCGTCACGAAGATATTGAACGGTCGCAGCTCCTTGCTCAGGGTATCGGAGATCCCTTCCAGGGCGAACTTGCTCCCGCAGTAGTACGCAATGCCCGGCATCGTGATGGTGCCCCCCATCGACGTGATGTTAAGGATATGCCCGGCGCGGCGCCGGCGGAAATAGGGCACGAAGGCCTTGGTCACCGCCACTGCGCCAAACACGTTGACGTCGAACTGGCGCCGCAGCTCTTCCAGCGGCGATTCTTCGAAAATGCCCTCGTGGCCGTAGCCGGCATTGTTGACCAGCACGTCGACCGGGCCGTGGGCGGCTTGCGTGGCGGCGACCACGCTGTCGATTCGAGCGAAGTCGGTGACATCCAAAAGAACACCGTGGGCCCGGTCGGCAGACAATTGCTCGAAGGCCCGCAAGGCCGCCTCGCTGCGCACGGTGCCGATGACCCGGTGGCCAGCCGCCAGCGCTTCCTTGGCCAGCGCGTTGCCGAAACCACTGCTCACGCCGGTGATGAAGAGGGTTTTTATGCGGTGCATGGCGAACTCCTGTCGGTAGGTGTGCGCCATGGTAGCCACCAGCCTGCGGGCCACCTATGCCGGTTTGCCTCGCAGCCTTGCCTATTCCTATCAGGCAAAGAACACCGTGGCGAACGCCAGGGTCGGCAAATTTGCCCTGGGGTCCCGGGCCTGAATATAATGCGAGTCATTATCAATTATGTAGTTTCCGGGATGCTGATGCGCAGCAACGACACACTGGGTGATGCCAATCTCGCGCTGCTCTATCGCAGCCACCATTCCTGGCTGCACAGCTGGCTGAGCCGGCGCATCGGCTGTCACGAGAGCGCAGCGGACCTGGCGCAGGACACGTTCGTGCGTCTGCTCAAATCCCGTCAATCAGGCCCTTTGCGCGAGCCCCGAGCCTACCTGAGCAGCATCGCTCGCGGCCTGATGATCGATCGGTATCGCCGTCGCGAGCTCGAACGCGCCTACTTCGAGAGCCTCGCGCTGCTTCCTCCTCAAGCGGCACCCTCTGAAGAAGAACGCTTGCTGATTCTTGATAGCCTCGAACGGATCGACCGCCTGCTCGACCAGCTCAAACCGAGGGTTCGCGAGGCTTTTCTACTTGCTCAGCTCGACGGCCTGACCTGCCTGCAAATAGCCGAAAAACTGTGCGTTTCCCGTTCTACGGTTGAACGCGACTTGGCCAAGGCCCTGCAACACTGCTATCGCTTGCGTTATGCCGAACAGTAAGACGCAAGCGCTGGATCCGGCGGTGGTCGACCAGGCGATCCACTGGCTGGTGCGCCTGCGCTTCAATCCTGCCGATGAGCAAACCCAGCGCAGTTTCGAACACTGGCTGCAGCAGCGCCCGGAACATCGGTTAGCGTGGCAGCGTGTGGAAGCGCTTGGCGATGACTTCGCCGGCGTGCCACCTGATTTGGCCCGGCACACCCTCAAAGGCGCCCGCTCAGGCATGCATCGACGCCAAAGCCTCAAGCTACTGGGTGCATTGGCCACCTTGGGTGGTGCGACCTGGCTGGGCCGCGACTACACACCGCTGCCGGCCATGCTGGCCCAGCAGCACAGCAGAACCGGCGAGCGGAAGCGCTTCCAACTCGATGATGGCAGCCTTATCCAGCTCAACAGCGACAGTGCGGTCGACAGCTATTTCAATGCTCAGCGGCGCCTAATCGTTCTGCGGCGCGGCGAAATCATCGTCAATACCGGCGCCGATGCGGGCTCGGCTCAACCGCGTCCTTTCTGGGTACAAACCCGCGACGGATTGATAAGCACTCTGAATGCCCGGTTCCTCGCGTATGAGCGTGACGACGGAACCCTCATCGCGGTGCAGCGCGGCGCAGTCAGCGTCTTTCCTGGATCCAGCCAAACCCTTACGGTCAACAACACCGTCCAGGCCGGCAATCAGCGGCTGTTCACCTCGGATGGCGTTCGTGAATTCAAGGATAACGGCCTGGATGTATGGAGCTGGAGTGACGGGGTGATCAGCGCACGCAATATGCGCCTCGGTGATTTCATCGGGGCCTTGTCGCGCTATCGCCCCGGCCTGTTGCGCTGCGCCGAAGAGGTCTCGGGCCTGCGGGTTTCCGGCACCTTTCAACTCGCCGACACCGACCAGGTACTGGCATTGGTTGCGCAGTCACTGCACCTGCGGATTGATTATCGAACCCAATATTGGGTGACGTTGAGCGCCGCCAGCTAAGTATTTTCTTCGCCGCCTATCAACATCAAATAAAAATGAGGTGATTTCTCATTCTCGTTCGGCATGTAAGAAAAGGCCGACCTACAGGCCGATCTGCCGATCCCCTTTCCACGGAGCGAGTTAATGAGTGCGTCCCCGGTTCCCCAGCGTCATCTACTGAATCGTGCCATCCACGGTGCGATCTTCGGCGTCATCGTCAGCAGCTATGCGCTACCCACCCTGGCACAGCCCTCGACCGTTGAGCAGACCCACCCGGTGCACCAGTGGAACATTCCCGCCGGCCCCCTGGCACCGGCGCTTGACCGCTTTGCCCGCGAGGCGGGTATCAGCCTTTCCTTCGATGCTTCAAGCGTAGCGAACCGCAATACCCGGGGCGTGAGCGGCACACTCGATACGTCCGAAGCCCTGTCGTCATTGTTGCAGGGGAGCGACATGGCGATACAGCAGCAAGGCCCGAACGCTTACTTGCTGACGCCGCAAACCAAGGCTGATGCCGAACTCGAGGAGTATCGCCTTGCGCCCATCCTCGTCAACGCCAAGGCCAGGGTCGATGGCACCGAAGACCCCAACTCGGTGGTCGCCCAGGAACTCTGGGTCGGCGGCAAGGTGGCCACCAGCATCCTCAACACGCCCGCCTCGGTGTCCGTGGTGACCGACAAGGAAATGAAGCAACGCAGCGTGAGCACGACCGAAGAACTGCTGCAATACACGCCAGGGGTCATTACCGACTATTACGGCACTGACGACCGCAACGATTACTTCCAGATCCGCGGCTTCCAGGCCACGACCTATCGGGACGGCCTGACCCTGGGGTCGATGCGCGGTGTGCGCGAAGAGCCTTTCGCCTATGAGCGCGTTGAAGTAATACGTGGAGCCAACTCGACGCTGTTCGGCCCGGCCGACCCGGGCGGCTCGGTGAACTTTGTCAGCAAGAAGCCGCGCTTCGACAAGTTCGGCCAGGGCTACGTCACCTACGGTTCTTTCGACCATGTCGAAACCGGCATCGATGTCGGGGACTCGCTGAACGAAAACAAAACCGTGGCCGGTCGCTTCACGGCAAAGATGCAAGACAGTGATCGCGAATACGACCACTCACGGGACGACAACAAGTTCTTGATGGGCGGCCTGACCTGGTCACCCACGGACTTCACCTCCGCCACCGTGATCGTGGATTACCTGAAAACCCAAAGCTCGCCCAACAGCGGCGGTTACCCGCTGGACAAGGAATACGACCGTGACAAGTTCTACGGCGAGCCCAGCTACAACTTCCACGATGTCGAACGTACCAACATCAGCGGCACCTTCAGCCATGATTTCGACAACGGCTTCGTGCTGCGCAGCAACCTGCGCTACAGCAAACTGACCGATGATTTCGGCTATGTGTTCCTCAGCGACTCCCCTACCCGCACCGGCACTACCGTCCCGCGTTATATCTTCGGCACTGACAGCGACGCCGAGCAACTGAACGGCAACTTGATGCTGCAATACGATGCCCGCTTCGAAAACATCGACAGCAGTACGTTGGTGGGCGTGGAGTATGGCGATTCTTCCACCGAGGAACGCTCCGTCTATGCCACGACAGGCTCCATCGACCTGGCCAACCCGGTGTTCACGGGTGTGCCCAGCGGCGTAGCGCCCTATAGCAACGACAAGCTCGACACAAAAACCAAGGCCGTGTTCCTACAGCAGAACCTGTCCTTCTATGAGCGCTTTATCGTCACCGCCGGTGTGCGCAACGACTCGCTGGATCTGTCCAATACCGACATCAACAACGTAAAAGAGTCGGATAACTTCTCGGAAACCTCCTATCGCGGCGCACTGACCTATATCGTCAACGACGAAGTCTCCACCTACGTCAGCATGGTCGAGTCGGTCTCGCCACCAACGGTGGGTGTAGTGCCGAAGACGGGCACGCAATACGAAGTGGGGGTGAAATATGCGCCCATCGGTATGGACGCGTTGTTCTCGGCGGCGGTCTACGACCTGACCCAGGAAAACGTCAGCATTGCCGTCGTACTGCCCAGCGGTGTCATCGAGCAGCAAACCGTTGGCGAATCACGTGTGCGCGGCCTGGACCTGGAAGCCAAGGCTGAGCTGACCCCCAACCTGAGCCTGGTGGGCGGCTACTCCTACATGGAGTCCGAAGTGTTGCGCGGTACGTTGTACGACGGCAGCTCACTCAAAGGAAATGAGTTCGCCACGGCCCCCAAACACTCCGCGTCGCTGTGGAGCTATTACAACATCCCCGACACCGATGTCAGCGTTGGCCTGGGCGCACGTTATGTGGGTTCTTACTACTTTGACGCGGCCAACACCGGCACCAGCGATGGCACGACGCTCTTCGATGCGGCCTTCAACTACAAACTCTTCAAAGGCACTGACCTGGCGGTTAACGTCAGCAACCTGCTGGATGAGCAACATGTGGTTGGTTCGGGGACCGCGAATTACTACAACCCGGGCCGTGAAGTGACCGCGAAGTTGAGTTACAACTGGTAAAGAGTTGGCCGTTCATGATGGGGCGTCGGCTTGATGCGGGTCAGTCATCGAGCGGCGAAAACCGTCGGAGGGGTTCAAACCCTCCGACTTCAAAAAATTAATCATCGAAAATCATGCACTTAGAGAATATTCAACTGCCACTTTGTATCTGAATAGTTGGTTCTGAAGCGCAAGGGGCTGAGCCTGCTGACAGAAGGTCCCAACAACCAGTTGAGTATCCCAGCAAACGATGTAGACTCGCTTTAACGTATAACGTTAAGCATTAAGAGATGATAAGAAGCTTCAGATGCGCCGACACCCAAGCTCTTTTTGAAACCGGCAAAACCCGGCGCTGGGCAGCCATCCTTTCAGTGGCAGAACGAAAGCTGGGCATGCTCGATGCTGCGGTCGATCTCAACGACCTGCGCTCTCCTCCTGGAAACAGGTTGGAGCAGCTGTATGGCGACAGGGAAGGCCAGCACAGCATCCGGGTTAACGGTCAGTACCGGATCTGTTTTGTCTGGGGCGCCAACGGCCCCGAAAATGTAGAAATCGTAGATTATCACTGAGGTGAATCATGTTTAAGAATGGCATGAGACCCGTACACCCTGGAGAAATTCTCAAAGAAGAGTATCTGGAACCGCTTGGCCTTACCGCAGCTGCGCTTGCAAGGGCATTGCACGTTTCTGCCCCCACCGTAAATGACATTGTCTTGATGCGCCGTAGCATCAGCGCCGATGTTGCTTTGCGCTTGGCCGCCGCATTGGAAACGTCAGCGCAGTTTTGGCTGAATCTGCAGACTGCGTATGATTTACGTACAGCTGAGATTGCTAAAGGGGAACAGATTCACAGGGAAGTGGAGAAGGTTCCTCACTGCGCATAACCAGCACAAAACAGAAATTTGAGCCCAGCAAAATAGCTGGGCTTTTTGTTGGGCATACAAAGACACCACGCGTTTGCCGCAAGCGCTTTTTGCGCCAGGACGATAAGTGACTAGCGTCAGCCTATATACCTGGCCCCATCACGCGAGCTGGCAACCTGACCAGCCGATCCCAACCCTCGGCACTGATCCCGGAACAGTTCAGCAACGCCAATGTGTGCAGCGGCAATTGCTCCAACACCGGCACTGCGGCTGAGGTAATCCGCGATTCCCCGGGATCTGCCGAGATCGTCAGAGCACTCAACGGCAGCCGAGCAAGGTGGGCCACCCCAGCGTCGGTGAGCCAAGGGCTGTCATACAAACCCAGGCGCCGCAGCGGCAGATCACGCAAGCAGGCCAGGTCGGCATCGCGCAGATCCAGGCCGCTTATTTCAAGTTGCTCCAACGGCAAGTCCAACTCGACGAGCTTGCGCAGAACCTTGCCATCCACGCCGCGACAAAAGCTGAGATTCAGTCGCTTCAGTGGCAGGCCGGTGAGTTGTTTCAGTTCCTTCCAAGTGAGATCGTTCAATGACAGGTCCAGGGACTCCAACTCCAAACCACGCAGATCGCTCAACGTATCTGCATCGATGCCTTGCACATCGGAAAGCCCCAGGCGCTTGAGTGGAAACCCGTGCAGCACATCGAGCCGCTCGATGACTTGCCGTGAAGATTTGAGATCCAGGTCGGCGAGCGGCATGCCCTCCAAGGCTTCAAGGTCGTCCTCGCCAACATACGAAGACGAGAGCGAAAGCCGTTCGATGGGCAGCCCCGCAATGGCGTGCAGCGTGGCGTCCGTTGCGTAACATTGATCCAGGCTCAGGGAGCGCAATGCGCTCAGGCGGGAGAGCCATGCGGGGTCCTCCAGAATTGCACCGCTCCAACCGAGGGACAGTTGCTCAAGGGGGTGACTGCATAAATGCGCCATCCCACGGGACGTCAGCTCGCCGACGCGCTCCAGCGTGAGTGATCGCAACTTGAGGTTTGACAGCCCGAGAAGGCCATCGTCGGAGACGTCATCGCAACGGTTCAGCGACAGTTCTTGCAGCGGACTATTGCCGAGTTGCTTGAAGAATTTGTCGTCGAAGTCTTCGCCGTAGGTGCTTAACGTCAGCCGGCGCAGCCGATCGAGGGAAGGCAGGCTGGTGACGTTATCGTCGCGGGAGAATCCGCTGATCTCCAGGCCCTCGAGAGCGAGGTCTGGCAAGCGTTGCCATACACTTGGATTGCAGCTGAAACGTGGGCTGTTGAGCACCAGCGTGCGCAAGGGCAGCCCAACCAGGGCGTCGCACCAGGCCAGCTCGGCGTTATCCAGCTCCAGATGATCGACCGGCAGGTTGCGAAGCTGCGCCAGCAATGGCCCGGGGCGATTGGTATGTGCCGTGGTGCTCAACTGAGTAATGACGACGTTAGCGGCCGGATCGCACAGGCCTGCGGCGAGGCGTACGCCGTCTAATGAAACCTCGGCGGTGTCGAGCAGATCGCGGTAAAGCGCGGCACGTGTGGCGATGTCATCGGGGTCGGTGGCGAGTTGGGTGGTCAGCGCGTTGCGGGTGGGGTTGTGCACGGTTTAGGAGTCCGAAGTGGGCGGGCGCTGGGCAGGCTGCGAAAGAGAAAAGTTGCCATAAGGGAAGCATAAAAAAGAGCCTCGCTGAAGAGGCTATTGAGACGGAAAACGAGATCCCCGGCCCTGTTCCGAGTTACAGATTCCTGGCAGGAGATCAACGACGGCGCCCCTCTGAACAGCTCACCCACCTAAAGGCTGTACAAACCCCCTGTGGCGAGGGAGCTTGCTCCCGCTGGGCTGCGCAGCAGCCCCCCTGTGAACGCTCCGCACCCAAGCGGAAGCAAACCCTAGCCACCGTTGGCAGCCCAAAACCAACGTAAAGAAATACCACCGCTGACAGGCTAAACGTCCTACATCAAGCTCGGAAAGTGGCGTCTTGTAGCCCCCGGACAAGCCAGCCTATATTCCATCGTCGCCCTAATGGCGACCCGGGTTTGGCGACTCGATTAACGAGGTAGCTCCTTTCAATTGAATGAGGTACTACCGATGAAACGATACATGCCCATCACCGGCATCGACTGCATCCCCGCCACCCTGCTCATCGACACCGAAGCCCCGCTCGACGTCCTCTTCGAAACCGCCGACTACCGCATCCGCACCGTGACCCAACTGCTGGAAAACATCGCGTTCCGCTCGGAAATCAGCTCCGACACGCTGGTGCTCTCCGACCTTTGCAAAATGCTGACGATATCGCTGCGCGATGGGTGTGATGTGATGGATGTGATTGGGAGGCGGTTGCGGGCGCAGGCGGCTGAGTAAATAAAAACGGGCGACTTGTGTCCCGATCCTCAGGGGGACTACATCCATCTGCTGCAATGAGCTGTGGCGCAGTTCGTCAAAAACTGCGCCACATATTTATCCGAAAATGGCGCAGTTCTAGGAACTGCGCCATAATCGCGCCAAACCTCCTCAAACAGCGCCAACACAACCATGCCTTCGACCACCGACATACTGAACAGTATCCAGGCATCCAGGAACGGGGTGAGCCTCTCAGAGCTCTTGACCAGGCACCCTGAAATTGCCCGGCGAACGGCGCAGCGCATCCTTGCAAACCTGATCGAAAGCAGCCAAATCACTGCGCAGGGCGAAGGCAGGGCACGGCGTTATTTCGCAACAGAACACCGGGCTGACATCCACGCCCTGAACACTGACACCGATGCCTTCCCTACCTTCATTCCATTATCCGCAGACAGCCGGGACATACTCGCCTACATCAACCAGCCCACAGAAGCGCGCAAGCCTGTGGGCTACCAACGTGACTTTCTGGATGCCTATCGCCCTAACGAGACATGGTACTTATCTGAGTCGTTGCGGCGCCAATTGCATAGGATGGGCAAAACCGCTGATGCGACGGAGCCAGCAGGCACTTATAGCCGGGCGGTCCTGAATCGCTTGCTGATTGATCTGTCGTGGGCATCAAGCCATTTGGAAGGAAACACCTACTCACGGCTCGACACGCGACAACTCATCGAGCAAGGCAAGGCAGCACAGGGCAAGGCCGCTATAGAAACGCAGATGATCTTGAACCATAAGACAGCTATCGAGCTTTTGGTCGAGAACATCGAGAGTGCCGAGTTCAACCGTTACACATTGATGAACCTGCATAGCGCCTTGGCTGAAAACCTGCTGCCCAACCCAGCAGACGAGGGCCGAATTCGCCAGCACGCCGTCGACATAGGGAAAAGCACCTATCGCCCGCTCTCAACGCCACAGCAAATTGAAGAGGCACTGGACGTCCTGCTTGGCAAAGCCAATCAGATCGCTGATCCATTCGAGCAGTCTTTCTTCATGATGGTGCACCTGCCCTACTTGCAGCCCTTTGCCGACATCAATAAGCGCACATCCCGACTGGCAGCGAATCTCCCCCTGTTCCGTGCCAACCTTTGTCCGCTGACCTTTCTGGATGTACCGGAGCAGGCCTACAGCCGAGCCACATTGGGCGTGTACGAAATGACCCGTGTAGAGCTGCTTCGCGACTTGTATATCTGGGCTTACGAACGCTCGACACTGGAATATCTGGCAATCAAGCAAGATCTTGCGGAACCGGACCCTCTACGCCTGGCATGGCGAGACTTCATCAAGAAGACCATTCGGGAAATCATCACTCACCCAGAGCTTGATCCCTTGTCATGTATTCAACGCTCGGTAGCGGAATATGTTTCAGAAAAAGAGCAGCCGGAAGTGCAAGCACTGATCGTCGAAGAACTCCGTCGCCTGCACGAAGGGGTGCTCGCACGCTACGGGTTACGACCATCAGAGTTCATGTCCTGGAAGTCGCTCCATGGCCACTGATGGATCATAAATAAATCCGTCCCCCTTTTCGTATATCCGGCAGGGTCACCGTAGTGCCGTCTACGAGACGAACTGGTCGTCCCATCCAACGCCACGATGACGGACGCCGGTTGCTCATTGATGACCCCGTGGAGCGCAACAAGGTTGAAACCATCTCCAGCGGCAACCGCTCTCTAGCTTTGTAAGCGTCCAGTAATTATACATTTCAACTTTGAAATGTCTGTGCGTTACCAGTGCACTTTGACTCGCTGCTGGTCTACATCACTTTAATTAGGAGTGATCGCGGGGGCCTACAACTGGCCGGCTAATGTGCAGTTCAAATCATACTGTTCAGCCATGCTGACAACCCTGCGCGCGCTTATTGCCACTGAGCCCTCTTGTGTCCATAGGAATGGGTAGAAAGACACGCATTGATCACCGCTCACACGCTGAATGTCGTCGCGCCAGGATTCCCAACGCAGGCCCTCATAGAAGGCCGCCGTACGATTGCTCACAGCCCATTCCAAGAAGGCGGTATAACCGATGCCCAATGGCTCCCAAAGCAGATTATCGGGCGCCCAGTAGTACACCGCTCCCACATCATCACCCAAGCCGCCGCCATTGACGGAAAAGCATCCACCTGCCGCGTCATCTGCCACCAGTAGATGCCCTTGCGCCCGTCCCTCGTTCCATCCCGCCAGGGTTCTTGTGAGTTTTTGATGACCTGAACCAAGAATACGAAGCCAGCCATGATCAATCAGTATCCCGCCAGTCTCAAATGCTATAGCCCCCAAAGTCGACTTGGTCGTTACCTGTAGCTGTAGGAGAACGCTGGTGTTTTGAGGTGAAGGGGGAAGCAAGTCGTAAGGGCCGTCGGCCTGCTCCAGCATCTCCCGTATGTAGATCATGGCGGGGTCATTAATTTCAACCAAATCTTCTATGCATTTCATTAGTCGATCCTTGATAGCAAGAATTCTAAGTTAGACGGGCATCTACTGATGCGGCAGCAACTGTTCGATCTCGCTAGCCCGTTGCATCGGCAGCCGTATCAGCACATCTTTGAGTAAAAAAAGTAAAAAAGGGGACAGATTTATTTTAGAACACCGAGCAAGCCAATAAACCTGCTCTCTCTGCAGCTGTACCTAATAAATCCGCCCCCTTTATCCACTATTTTTTAGGTTCAGCAGGCTGTAGCGTCTATACCGGCGCGTTGTAAGAAACATCTCCCGAGTCGCGCCAAACTCCATTCGAAAAGCTCACAGGCCGCTGTGGGTAACAAACCAACAGCCCTTCGACGAACTGAGAGAAGGACAAGTCAAGTCGCGTTATCCAACGCATATTGTCGATTTCCAACAATCGCCAGTTGTCTCCGCTATCGAAACCGAAAGCAGTCCCGGTGCTATCCCAACCGAACAGCCACACCTCGCCCTTCGCGCCCGGTTCATAGGGCCCGTCTTTATAGATTCCATCATCACCGAAGTAGTCTGCCGCAGCAGGACGCAACGTCGGTTGAATCGTCAAAAGCGGCAGCGCGCAGTCGTCCTCCTTGATCTCACCGTGCCCTCGTTCATGCATAAAAGCAAAGTACTCGTCAGGAGCCGACGGCCACTGCTGCCGCATCATACTTACTTCACCTGAAGAAACAGGTGTCAGCCGCTCCAATAGCGCACATCCCAGTGCATTAAAGGTTTCTAAATTTTCGTACATGCTCATGGTAGCCTCGGGGGGCTGCGGGAGGCACGACTTCGTTTGTCGCTTTACCCCCATCAACCCCACTTTACCCTGACAACAGGGCGTTATTTCTCGCTAAATCACGCACTAAAAAATTTCCACAGTATCGCGTAAGGCAGCTCATCATCAACAATATCAGGCAAGCGAAAATAATAAACAGCCAATGAACTTTCTAAGCTCTTATGAACAAATGCGCCATCAGACATCACACGATAAGAGGCGTACTCCATAAACTTGTCAGAACCAAGAGAACTAAGAGCTTTTTTTATCTCACCATAGGTCTCACCCGCCCCCCTAGGAAGCAATTCAGACGGCGGCGAGCGTACAGCCATATCATCATTTTCAACATCTCTGTAGTAGGCTCTCCGAAATGCAGGCTCACTGCAGGCCCAATAGAGGGAAAGTAAACGAAGCTTCTCCTTTCCCTCATCAAAAAAAGCGTCAGCTAAAAAATACTGATCGTCTGAAATTTTGTATGCACCATCTTCCATGGCGAGAATGCACTGCTCTCGTGCATCGACGGCGTCCCCAATCTTTAACTTACACAGCGACGACCACTCTTGCATCTTAAATACCTCAAACCTATTGTGGCCATTTGAATATTCGACCTTCGACCCTACCAGCCTTAAGAGCGTTCTTTGCGGCTACTTTGGCCTGCCCCTCCGGCATATTTTTAACGGAAAAAAGGGGACAGATTTATTTTAGAACACCGAACAAGCCAACAAGCCTGCTCGCTCTGCATCTCATAAAATAAATCTGTCCCCTTTTCGCTTCAGGAGGTCAGCGAACAGCTTGAAATCGTGCCGATGCAGATCCGCGTGATCAAACATGTTCGTAAAGTCTACGGTTGCCACATCCTTGGCCAACTGAGTACTCAGAAGTCCCGTCGCGGCATCACGACTCTGCGAAATGCTTCCTACAGCGTTTGCAGTGGTTTTTTACCTAGTTGTAAATCTTAATCAATAGACTCTATTTGAAACACCAAAGTAGAAAAGTCTATTGCTTCAGTACCTCCACTACATTCCAAATTTATTATGCGACCTTCCTCACTGATTACCATCCCTGCATTTCCAACCCAGGCCTGAACAATGTCGTTCGCACGCCATACATTCCAAATTTTTAATTCGCAATCTGTTTTGGATAGCACCGAAAAAAAAACAGACTCCGGGCTAGTATCTTCCCATAGAATAATTTCAGAGTGACGCTGGTCATTCACCTCCAGTTCACCTTTTACTACTTTTAAACGTAAACCAGCTACAGGCGGCATAGATGACTTCAATCTTCGAGCCAAAAAATTGCTTCGACCTGCTTTAATTTTTTTTTGAAAGATCGGGTACACAAGACGCTCACCTACTTGAACAGGTGCCCCTCGTGTACGTTGAAAAGCTGAAGAAAGCGTTTCCGTCATTTCTTAGTATCCTGGTTTTCTGTATGGATCGACAGCGGCGTGGTCTTGCGGCCAACGAGGAACAAAGTCTTTACCACCATCCCGAGCAGGAATGGGCTCGTGACTCAGCTCCATAGACTCAATGCCCCCTTTATCTGCGTTGTATCGCTGAGGTGCGAGTCCTTTACTCATGCGATCCAGATTCTCTGGACCATAAGTGTTTGCCGCGCTGGGAGCAGCAGCCTCGTTTTTCCAAAACCTAGACCGAACAGCAGACCAGGAGGGGTCGTTGCCTTTAGCCGTTTGATTATAAACGTCGTCACCGACCTTCCATCCACTCTTCACTGGAGGGTTGTCGATCTGACCAGTAGCTTTTGTACCCGAAACCAGTACCGACGCCCCGCTCCCATCAAGGTACTTCCCAGCGCCCTTGAGCAACGCTATTTCCATCGCCGCCTTAGCGGCTTCGGTCCCATAGTCGCGGAGTGGGTTTACATCTCCAGGGTAGGTTGCGCTGTTGAAGGACGCGAGTACCTTGCTTCCTTGCGTGTAATCGTAAGGAGCAAACAGCTGCCCGGTGGCCTGCCACCCATCAACAAACGATGCCGCGCCGCCCAAACCGGAGAGCGCAGGTATAGCGCATCCGGCTCCAGTGACACAAGCAGGCGTGGAGAGTATCGCGCCGCCGAATCCTGCCGCGGCGCCTATCGCGCCGAGTACCGCGCGGCTCGCCTGGGATGACTGTCTGAGCTCCTTATCGTTAAGCAGCAAATCATCGTTGGCTTGGTCCCATTTCGAATATTCGTCATAGGCACCGGTAGCAATCAGCGCACTTTGAGCACCAGTGAACCCCTTTCCATCCGCTTCAAGCGCTTTAACAACTTGGTAGTTTGGATCATCCACAGGTACCGAAGCAGAGCAATGAACCAAAGCACACGCAGCCGCTTTCAGCTCATAAGCTTTTTCAGGCGTTTCCTTTTGTAATTTCTCAAGTGCAACTGTCTCTTTCTGGTGAAGCTGACGGTTGTATTCGTCAGCCATCAACGCGACCCAAGAAGCTTTCTCGACATCGCCACCAGCAAGACCGGCTGCCGTCAAACCGACAACCTGAGAGACCGCTTGTCGTAGCTCGGGCTGTGTATCGAAAATGGAATTAAGCTCCCCAGCCATGGCTTGGCTGGCACCCGCCGCAATGGCGCCGGTCTTGAAGTCACCACCGGTAGCACTGGAAATCGCCCCCCCTGCCAACGCGTGCATGGCAGTACGAGCGACGCCGCCTTCGGCCCACATGGCCATGCCTGTGGTATCACCCGCATTCTTCGCGGCCTGCCAATGGTCTTGCGCATAACCACCGACAAAATTGAACGTTGTAGCTGCCGCGACGGTACCCGCCTGATAGACCAGCCCATCAGTGATGTTCTGGCCGAAGCTTCCTCCATTGATGGCGGTTTTGATGACTCCTCCCGCAACACCCTGAGCCCCGGCATGCAGTGCAAAACCACCTAATCCTTGAAGAGTATTTAAATCAAAACCCCTTGTGAGGTTATTAAACGGCACGGTATTGCCGCCAAGCGCGGGATCGATGACGCCCTTGGTAAAACCAGCCGTGATCCCGGCGATTACATAGCCTTTCAGACTCTCTGATGAAAAGACGTCTTTGAAGGTCGCGCCCAAATCACCCTTGTTGTTGATCGTGCTGACCGCCGTTTGCGCGACTGCTGCCGAAAAACTCGCCGTTGCGGCAGCCGACGCAGCAGCGCCTACAGTCGCAGCCGTGGCAGCGGACGCACCTGCCGCCGCTGCCGCCCCAGACGCTGCGGTGCCAGCACTAGCGCCAACTGTAGCTGCGGTTCCAGTACCAGCGGTCAACACCGTAACGATGATAATGATCGCCAACATCGCGCCCTGTCCCAGACTCGAGTGGCTGTATTTAAATGACTCGTGAGTTTCCTTGATCAACCGCCAATCCACATCCCCTCGCTGCTCGGCCTCCTTGAGCCAGGCTAACTTCGGATCGGCCTTGACCATGACATCAATGGTTTGGCTAACGGTTTTCTGGTTGATGTGTTTGATATCGATGTTCAAGCCATCGGCAGCTTTGATGGCCAAGTTCCCCTGAGCCTGCAATTGGCTCTGAATCAAGGTTTCGTCGGTGTGGCCTTTGCCCTTCATCGAGTTCCAAGCCAGACTGGAACTGCTCTTTGTATGGCTTTCCTGGCTCAGATCCTTAACACCCTCGAAGGTAATCGAGCCGCCGCTTTGCAACGTCAGGTCACCACCACTGTTCAGCTTGGCCGCCTGGTAACGCTGGTCACTCCCACTGAGCAAAGTCAAATCACCACCCGTGATGATCTGGCTGCCCACATGCGTAACCTTGGTCACCTCATCCCGCTGTGTCTTCTTACTCCCCCAACCACCCTTCTTCTTCATGTCATACAGCGAATAGTCGCTGTTCTGCGCAGCCAGCAGCTCAAGCTTGCCACCCGCCACGAAATAGGCCTCGTTTGCAGCGCTGACCTTGCTGGCGATCATCGCCAAATCCTGCCCCGCGCTCATTACAACGTTGCGCCCCGCATTAACCGTCGAGGCCACCTGACTGACGTGATCCTCCTGGCTAGTCACCTTCTTGCTCTTACCGTACGAGTGCTGCTCATCCGCTGCTGAGGCGAAGGTCAGATTTTCCTCGGCAGACATGGCAACATCGCGCTTGGCATCGATCTGACTGCCGACAACGGTGAGGTTGCGACCGGCGTTGACGATCACGTCGCGGCCGCTGTCGAGGCTGGAGCCGTATTGCTTGATGTCTTGGTCGCGATGCCGACCGCGTGTGCCGCTGTTGATGCGTTCGGCGGAGACGAGATTGACGTCGCGTGTGGCATTGAGGGCGGTGTCGGCGCCGCTTTTCAGCACGCCGCCAACACTGTTGATGTCACGCCCTGCGCTGATGGTCAGGTTGTTGGCCGCTTCGATACGGGCGGCGCTGTCGATGAAGTCGGCGCGTTCAGTACGGTAGCCGCTGCTGCTTTCGTGGGTGGTAACAGTTCGCTCGTTAGTCACGTCGCCAGTCAAAGCCACAACACTGACATCCCGCCCAGCAATCACCCCACCCGCCCTGTTAGTCAGGTCATTACTCGCCAACGCATCCAGCCGCCCCCTCGCTTCCATCAACCCACTGTTGACCAAGCTGTCGCCAGCCGTCGCCCTCAGGTTGCTGGACGCACGCAAGGTGCCCGCATTGTTCAGGTTCTTACCCGCAATCAGGCTGACGTCGGCGCCCTGGATCAACGCGCCATTGGCCGCCAGTCGATTGTTGGCCTGGGCTAGGTAGAGCACCGGCACCAGCACCTGCTCGTTGTTCACCGTCCGGTTTTCCATCCAGACGATGTCGTGGGTCAGGGCCGCGACTTGTTCGGCGGTGAGGCTGACGCCCAGGGACAGGTTCAGTGCGTCCTTGCTGGCGATGGCGTTGTTCATCAGGTACTTGAACATGCCGTCGTCGGAGGTCTGGCCGTCGAGGAAGCGTTGGCCGGTGCGGGCGATCACGGCTTGTTGGATCAGGCGTTGTTCGTAAAAGCCGTCACCCAGGCGCTTGGCGGCGACGTCGGGGTCGTAGCCCAGGTTCGTCAGCAGGTAGTCCGAGCTCATGAAGCGGCGCATGTCGGTCAGCGCCGGGTTGGTCTCGATCAGGTACTTTTGCGGGTTGGTCCGGAACGAGCGGTCCGGCAGGCCGCGTACTTGGGTCAGGCCTGAGCCTTGGGTCGGCGTGGTCGAGGCGTCGCCGCTCATGCGGAACAGGCCGTTTTGCCCGGTCGGCAAGTCAAAGCCCGGCAAGGCCAGCGGATCGACCTGTTGCTGAGTCAGGTTCGGGGGCAGTTGCCGATTGACGCTGACGCGGGTGGAGAAAACGTTGTCAGCCTGGGTATCGGTGCGCGGGCCGGCGCCGACGTAGTTGTAGCCGCCACGCACGACGCCGCTGTTGAGGTCGCCCTGGGTAGGAATGTCGATGGCACCACCGGCCTGGATAATCGCGGCGTAGGTCTGGTTATCGGTAGTACTTGTCTGGATGCGGAACTGTGGGAGCTCACGTTCGGTCATGCCGATGAAGCGGCTCATCGCTGCCTCGAGGCCACCCAGGTCATTGGCGTTATAGCCTGGGCTCTGCAACCAGTATTTGTTGGTGAAGTCATTGGCGGCGGCGCGCCAGCCACCTGGGCTGCGCGTACGCTCGGACATGAAGGTGCGCGAGGTTTCGGTCTCGCCGGTCTCGATGCCGATGTTGTTCAGGCTGACGAGGTTGGCGGTCAATGCGCCGCCGACACCGATGCTGCTGCTCCGGTTGGTCAGCACGTCGCCCTGGATGTCCAGGTTGCCGCCGGTGGTGATGCTGGAGGCGGCGCTGGCCGCGGTGACTTCGAACTTGTCGCGCTGGATGATCTGCCAGACGTGGTTTTCCTTGCCACCGCTGCAGTCGCCGGCGTTGACCCCTTCGATACAGGCCACTTCCCTGATCGAGGCGGTGTAGATGCCGGCGTCGTGGGTGGTCAAGACCTCGCGGACGTTGTCGACGGTGTTGGCGGCCAGGCGCATGTTGCCGTCGCTTTGCAGCGTGCCGGAGCTGTTGAGGATGCGGCTGGCACGTGTGCCGAGGCCGTCGCGATCGATGCTCAGGTCACCGAGGCTGTAGATATCGCCATAGCGGTTGGTCAGGCTATTGACGCGCAGGCTGGTATTGCCGCCGCTGAAAATCAACCCGTGCTCGTTGAGCAGGTCGCCGGTCGATACGCCGAGCGCGCCGGCACTGCCGAGGGTGCCGTAGTTGTTGATCGTGGCGGCAGTGACGTTCATGTCCGCCGCCGAGGTCAGGCGACCGTAGCTGTTGAGGACACCATCGACCACGAGGCTTGTGCTGCCGCCGCCGGCGATGCTGCCGTTTTGCTCCAGGTTGATCAGCGCGGCCTTGAGGCCCAAGGTGCCGAGACTGCTCAAGCGGCCGTTGCCTGCGTAGGCGCCGGTCAGTTGCAGGTCGATCGCTCCATCGCTGCCGATCAGGCCGTCGACGCGCCAGTTGCTGCCACGGCCTTCCATGCTGTTGGCGCTGAGCAACTGGCCGGTGGCGGTCTGGGTCAACTGGTCGACATGAACCACAAGATGCCCGGCCTGGATCGCGGTGCTGTTGGTCCAGCTGTCGGCCGTCACCGTCAGGTTGCCGTAGGTCACCAGTTGCCCACCCGCCTGGCCCAGGTTGGCCTGGCTGATGTCAAACAGTCCCAGGCCGGTGTGCAGCAGCTTGCCACCCACGTTCTGGACGCTGCCGGTGTCGAAGCCCACATCATTACTGGCGGTTTCGAGGGTGCCGTCGCTGTTATCGAACAGACCACCGATGTTGAACGCCGTGGTGCTGTTCTTGCCCAGGGTGCGCAGTTGGCCCTTCTGGTTGCTCAGGCTGGCGGCCAGGATATCCAGGCTGTCCTGGCTTTCGATGATGCCCGCGTTGTTGCTCAGCGCACCCGAAAGGTCAAAGTCGATGCGACTGGCACTGACCTGCCCGCCGCCGCTGTTGTCCATGTCCCGGCCAATGACCTGGACCTTGCCGGTGGCATACATCCCGCCGCTGCGATTGTCGATATCCGCGCCCGCGTTGCTGATCACGATATCGCCCGCTTGCGCGGCCAGGCGCCCGCCGTCGTTGAACAGCCCAGCCAAGGCTTGGATATTCAGTCCTTGGGCCTGGATCGTGCCGCCCCGACGGTTCACGTCATAACCGTTTTTCAGCACACCCGTGGCCCGCGCCTCCAGCGCGGCCTTGACGCTCGACAGCACGCCGCTGCGGTTGTCCAGATTGCTCGCGAAGACACTCAGCTTGGCGTCCTGGGCGATGATGCTACCGCCCTGGTTGTCGATATCGCCCGCGACATCCACGGTCACCAGGCCCTTGCCTTGCAGCGTGCCCCTGGCGTTGTCCAGGCTGGCGGCATCGAGTTCGAGCGCGCCTTCACGGCTGGCGATCAGGCCCTTGTCGGCGTTTTTCACCGAGTCGCTGGCACTGACCAGCAACTTGCCATTGGCGGCGACAGTACCTTTGTTGCTGTTGTCCAGGCTGCCAGTGCGCACGGTCACAACGCCCTGGCTGGACAATTCACCGCCCTGGTTGTCGATCGCGCCGGTGCTGGTGATGTCGAGGTTTTTACCGGTCATGACCAGGCCGGTCAGGTTGTCCAGGCTGCCGAGGATCAGCGTCGCGCTGTTCAGGCTCGAGAGTTCACCGGCATTGTTTTCCAGATGGCCCAGGTTGGCCGTCAGAAGGCCCTGGCTATTGATCAGGCCGCCTTGGCTGTTGAGGACTTGGTCGGCGGTCAGGTGCAGCTCGGTGTTGCCGAGGATGCGGCCTTTGTTGCGGTTATCCACAGCGTTGCCGGTGACGGTGGTCTTGCGCTGGCCACTGAGCGTACCCCCCTGGTTGTTCAGCGCAGTGCTGGTCGTGACGTTCAGGTCGCTACTGGCAATGACGGTTTTGCCGCCGTTGTTCAGTTGCTTGGCCGTGAGGGTGACATCGCCCGTGGTATTGCGGCTGTTATCGGCATTGACGCCGGCTTCGATGATGCCGTTGTTGCTGAGCGTGCCGCCGCTGTCGAGGTGAATGCTGTCGCGCGCCACCAGGTTGTTCTGGCTGGTCAGGTCGCCCTGGGTCTTCACGTCCAGGCGGCTACCGGCGTACACCTGCCCCTGGGTTTCCAGACTTTTGGCCTTGATGTCGATGGCACCGGCAGCAGCCGTCTGCGCCAAACTCAAATGCCCATTGGCATCCAGCTGAATATCCCCGCCACTGGCAACCATCTTGCCGTCCAGCTTCACCCCGACTCCGGCCTCGGTGCCCACCAGTTTGATCGCCCCGGCGTACATACCACCCAACGCCGAGGAGTCGATGGCCAATTCGGGCTTGGCACTGCCATCATCGGCCCGGGCAGTGGCGTTGAGGGTATTGGCATTAACGTCATTGCGCCCGGCCACGATGGTCAGGTTCTTGGCCTGGATCTCGGCATTGATCTTGGCGCTGCGGGTGATGATTTCGAAGCGGTCGACGTTGTTCGCGTTCAAGCCCGCGCCTTCGATGGCGACGCTGCCCTGGTCCACCTGATAGCGGCTCACCTGGCCGTTTTCGATGATCGGCTTGCCCGTGGTCAGGGTCGCCTTTGGGGTATTGATGAAACCGCAGCCGTTACAGCTGATGCCGTAGGGGTTGGCGACGATGACGTGGGCCGACTGCCCTGCCACTTCGGTGTAGCCGCGCAGTTGGCTCGGGTTGCCGCCGTTGACTTCGTTGAGGATGGTGGTGGCGGCCGTGCCCTGGAGGTTCGGGTTGCCGAGGATGATCCCGCCCAGTTGCGTGGCCTGGGCCGGGTTGGTGGCGTTGTTGAGGATTACGCCGTTGCTGCCGACGTTGTAGTCCTTGAACTGGTTGTGGGACAGGCCACTGCCGTTGGGCTTGGCGATGTTGACCACCGGCACGCCATTGCCGGCCTGGCCGAGGCTGGTGCCCGGGGCGCTGACCACGATGCCGCCCGCCTGGGCCCACATCGGCTGCCAGAACATGACGTTGGCCAACAGGAACGCCAGGCCGCGCTTGGGCATGCCCCAGAAGGCGTCGCGGTTTTGCAGGGCAGCAGAAGGCTGGCGGGCCAGGAAGGCGTGTTGGCGGTCGTCCATGATCAGGTCTCGTTGCAGCAGAAATTAAATGGATACATCCACGCGGAAGTAGATCGGCGCTTCGCGCTCGGTCAGGGCATCCGGACGTTCCAGGGAGTGGGCGAAGGTGACGCTGGCGTTCAGGTGCTCACCGCGGGCGAACAGCTCCAGCGAGTTGCTCGACATGCGCCCGTGCTGATCACCGTTGTAGCGATCGCCACGAATCACACCCTGGTCATAACCGAGGCTGGTGCCGTATTCGGCAAACACCGGGCGCAGCCACTCCAATGTCACCGGACGGCTCCAGCGCAAGTCGTTGCGCCAGTAACCGCCGCTGTCGCCGGACAATGTCTGGTCCTTGTAGCCACGAATCGACGACAGACCGCCCAGGCTCATGCGCTGGGGGCTGAACAGCACGTCTTCGCTGCGCTGGCCGGTCATCAGGCTGCTGAAGCTGAAGGACTCGCCGCCCAGCATGAAGGGCTGCAAATAGCTGAGGGTCGCGGTGTATTTGCGGTAGCGCGCATCCGGCAACCCCGGCCCCGGCTCATGATCGCCCTGGGCATCGAGAGCACCGATACCTTGTTGCAGGCCCAGGTCGAGGTTGACGAAGGCATTGCCGATCCGCCGACCATGGTTGATGCCGAACTGCGCCTCGCTGATGCGATTGCTGCTTTCGGCAAGCTTGCTGTCTTCGATGAAGTTGTTGGTGCGCAGGTACGAAAGGCCGGTGTTGAGTGAGGTCTTGCTCACCGCGTCACGATGGACCACCCGCTCCAGGCGCACCTGATGATTCTGGCTGTCGCCGCTCTGCTTGAAATTGAAGCCGTTGGCCTGGCCCACGGCGCGGTATTCGCTTTGGCTGTAGGTGTAGCTCAGGTTCCACCAGCCAAACGGCAGGTTGTAATAGAGCATGCCGTTGCGCGAGGTTTTCTGGTGATCGCTGACGGCATCGTGGCCGCCGCGCAAGGCCAGTTGGTCGGCCAGGCCCAAGGGGCTGTCCCAGTCCAGGGAGGCGCCCCATTGCTGCTCGCCGGTGCTTTTCTGCCCGTCGTTATGCCGTGACAGGCCGGCGCGCCAAGGCTTTTGCGGGGTGTTATTGACCCGCACTTCGCTGCCGCCGATGTTCTGCCCCGGCGTCAGTTCCATTTGTGCACGGTTGGACGGCAAACGGTTCAGCTGATCGACCATCTGCTCCATCTCACGCAGGTTGAGCAGTTCGCCGGTTTTGCCGGGAAAGGCCATCGCCAACTCGCGATCCGACAACTGGCTGTTCTCGGCACCTTTCAAGCCTTCCAGGCGGCCCTCGACGACCAGCACTTGCAGGTGACCGCTGGACAGGTCCTGTTGCGGCAAGTAGGCGCGACTGGTGACCAGGCCTTTGTCGAGATAATGGTCAGTAATGACTTTGAGCAGCTCGTTAAGCTGCGGCACGCCCAGGCATTGGCCGATGTAAGGCTTGAGCAGGCGTTCGCGCTCCGCATCGGACAAAGCATCGGCGCCCTTGAGCTCGATGGTCTTGATCGGGAAGCAACGGGTATCGACAGGGGCCGTCGGCTGAGTCGGCTTCGCCTCCTTGCCGGGCAGGTCCTTGAGTTCTTCCAGGCGCCGACGTTGCTCTTCGAGCAGGCGATCCTGACGTTCACGGATCAGGTCCGTGTCACCAGGGGTTGGCGCAGCGTAAGCAAGCGTTAGCGGAGACAGCCACAGCAAAGCCAGGCACGACCTCGCCCACAGGGCGGGTGAGAACATGTTCGATCCCTCGATACAGAAATGACAGCAAGCTCGTGAGCGAACGAAGAGCCGAATGCCGGCTTACCTCATGAAACACTCACGTTGCTGATGCGCAAAACTACGCGCACACCAGACCCTGCATATCGCTTTCGGTTCAAGAGAGCGGGAATTTTCCACTCAAAAAAGAGACGCGTCTCACAGGACGCGTCGAAAAACACAACAAAAACGACTGCTCGGATTGCGCAGACGCCTACAAACACTCATCCAGGAAACTCACCACGGTTCCCATGCAAGCCATCCGCTCCTCGATATGGGGCATATGGCTGGAGTGTTCGAACAACGCCCAGCGAATGTCGGGAACATGATCCACATAGGGTTTGACCACCAACGGCGTCGCTTCATCGTATCGGCCTGAAATCAGCAGGGTCGGCACGCTGATCCGAGGCAAGCGATCGGTAATGGACCAGTCCTTCATGCTGCCGATCACATGGAATTCGGTGGGACCATTCATGGCGTGATAAACGGTAGGATCGGCATCGATCTGGGCAAAGGTACGGGCAACGTCATCGGGCCAGGGCGTGACACGGCAGACATGACGGTCATAGAAAACCCGAGCGGCCTCAAAATACTCGGTAGACGTCAAGGTTCCAGCCCGCTCGTGCTTGAGCAGTGTTTGCTGCACCTCAATGGGTAGAAGCTGGCGCAAGCGATTGACTTCAAGGAGCCACGTGGACATGTCCGCCGGGGAGTTGGCGATAATCAACGCGCGCAAGCCCGCGGGCTGGAGCACCGCATGTTCGCTGGCCAACATGCCGCCCCAGGATTGCCCCAACAGGGCGTAATTATCGCGAATGCCCAGATGATCCAGCAGGTTCGCCAACTCATCGAGAAAGAGCGCCACGTTCCAGAACGAGGGGTCTTTTTCCGGAAGATGGGTGGAACGCCCATTGCCCAGTTGGTCGTAATGAATCACCGGATAGCCACTGTTGGCAATATCCTTGAAGGCATCGACATAATCGTGTGTACAGCCCGGGCCGCCATGCAGGATCAGCAGCGGCGTACGGCCGCTGCTGAAATCGCCAGTGATGCGATACCAGGTCTGATACGGACCAAAAGGCGCAAAGCCTTCGTGCGTTACGGGAAGATCCATTTCATGCCGCTCCCTAGAAATCCTGCCGCACACGATACCGGGGACTGGCTGGCGGAATAACTAGAGAAACAGATAGGTTTTTGCCCGATTTCAGCTATCGAGCAACCGATAATGCACCGCCCTGACCACGGCTTGGACCCGATTCCTGGCGCCGAGCTTGTGCATTGCAGAAGTCAGGTGGAGGGTGATGGTGGCCAAGGAGCGATTCAGTTGCCTGGCGATGTCCGCCGCCGTCAACCCGTCAGCGGCTAACCTCAAGCACTCACGCTCGCGTTTGGTCAGGCGAACCGGGCATGCGCGGGCTTCCTTGCCGAGCAGCGGAAAAGCCGCCTCTTGCAGGGCATGGGAAATCAGGCTGAAGTCGCCCAGCGTTTGCCGGACATCCTGCAGGGTGCTCCCCTTCGTATCGGCGCGCAGCCCGGTCAATGTCGCAAAGCCACCTTTGGGCAAATGCATCGGCACCGTCACGCCGCAGGTCATGCGCGAATCCTGCAGGTAGCTCACGACCGGTGCATGACTCTGGCCGATGAACGGCTGCAGCACCGTGTCGGCCTCCGGTCGATAGGACCAGACAAAAGGAGAAATGGCATTGATTGCCAGATGCTGGACGGGGTCGATCTGGTAATAACCTTCTTCACACCAGAGCGAGTGCCAATCACGGGGGGTATTGCGCAACTTCAGCACAGTCGGGGTGATCAGTGCCCCATCATGATCCAGCGGCACCGGACTGTAGTCGTACACCAAGGCTTCAAAGCCTAGCGCCTGGACCATCCCCAGGGTGTTATCCATCTGTTCGTCCAGGCTCCTGCCAGACAAAAGACGGGTATTGAAGTCAGACAGCTTGGCCTGCATCCATTCAGCTCCCTTATTAATTTCAATCCTGAAATCGTGCAAGTAGAATGCCACGCCTGAGCGAGGGAATGCCAGATCAAACCTATAAGAATTGCTAGCTTATGGGCGCGTAGCTTCCTCGGTAAGGTTTAGCCAGAGCGGCACCTGAGCAGGAGAGCAATGATGTGGCGTGAGATCGAGCCAGACCAGCGGTACGACGTGGAAGTCGATGGTCATCGCCTGGTGGCCTATGGCTTTGGCGACGGCGACGAGGTGCTGCTGTGCCTCAATGGCGGCCCGGGATTGCCTTGCGATTATCTGCGTGACAGCCATGGCTGGCTCAAGGAAAAGGGCTTGCGGGTCATCGCTTTCGATCAGTTGGGCACCGGCGCCTCGGCCAGGCCTACTGACGAATCCCTGTGGGACATCACCCGTTACGTGGCGGAGGTAGAGACCGTCCGCCAAGCCCTCGACCTGGGCAAAGTGCACCTGCTGGGGCACTCCTGGGGTGGCTGGCTGGCGATCGAGTACGCCATTCATCACCCTCAATCGCTGAAAACCCTGATCCTGGAAAATACCGCCGGCGATATTCCTCACCTGTCCCTGGAGTTGGAGCGTCTGCGGGCCGCCCTGGGCAGTGAGACCGTCGCGATGATGCAGCGCCATGAAGCCTCGGGCACCCTGGATCATCCGCAATACCAGGCGGCCATCACCCTGCTCAACTATCGTCATGTCTGCCGTCTGGACGAATGGCCAGCGCCGGTGACACGTTCCCTGGGCGATTGGAACATGGGGCCCTACATGACCATGCAGGGCCCCAACGAATTTCTCTATACCGGCAATCTCAAGGACTGGAATCGCATCGAGCAGATGGCCGGCTTCGAAATGCCCGTGCTGATTACCACCGGTCAACATGATGAACTGACGCCAGCCTGTGCAATGCGCATGAAAATGGCGCTCAAGGATGTACAACTGAATGTGTTCCCCAACAGCAGCCACATGCCGTTCTACGAAGAGCCCCACGCCTATTTCCCAGTCCTGCTGGATTTTCTGCACCGCCACCGGAACTAGCCCATGAACCTGGCGCGCTACCGTTTCATACTGTCGCGCCCGCTACAGCTATTGCCCGTGCTGTTTGGCATCAGCATGATCACCTTTGTGCTCGTGCGCTCAATCCCCGGGGACCCCGCCCGGGCCCTGCTGGGCTCGCGCAGCACGCCAGAGGCGCTGATCAGGATTCGTGCCCAGTACGGTCTCGACCAGCCGTTGTGGATGCAGTACTTCTACTTTCTCAAGAACCTGCTCAAAGGCGATCTCGGCCAATCGCTGCTCTACAAAGTCGATGCCTTGAAGCTGATCAGTACCCGCATTGAGCCAACCCTGTTCCTGGTGCTCGGCAGCGTGCTGCTGGCGCTGCTGATTGCCGTGCCGCTGGCAACGGTGGCGGCACGCAACAAGGGCGGTTGGCAGGATCACCTGATTCGCCTGTTTACCACGGCAGGGCTCGGCATGCCGGCGTTTTGGCTAGGCATCATGTTGATCCTGCTGCTCAGTGTGCAGTTGGGACTGTTCCCGGTCTCAGGCTATGGACGCACCGCTTGGGACAAACTGCATCACATGGTTTTGCCGTGCCTGACCATTGCCTTGGCACTCTCCGCCGTGCTGGTGCGCAATCTGCGCGCCAGCATGCTCATGGAGCTACAAGCCGATCATGCCACCGCCGCACGGGCCCGGGGCTTGTCCGAGCGGGCGATATTTCGTCGGCATGTGCTGCCCAACTCCCTGGTACCGGCGGTCAACCTGCTGGCGGTGAACATCGGCTGGTTGATCAGCGGCACGGTGGTCATCGAAAGTCTGTTTGCCATTCCCGGCATCGGCCAATTGCTGGTACGCGGCATTTTTACCCGCGACTACATGGTGGTCCAAGGCGTGGCCATGGTGCTGGCCCTCGCCACCGTCACGGTCAACTTCCTCGCCGATGTGCTGACCGTGATGATTGATCCGCGGGTGAACATGCGATGAGCGGCCAGACCCTCAGTCCCGCCTGGCGTCTTGCGCTGCGTTTCGGCTTGCGCAACGGTCGCCTGGCCACCGTGCTAGGCCTGGCGATTCTGTTTGGCTGGCTGTTGCTCGCCCTCTTCGCCCCCTGGGTCGCGCCCTTCGATCCGATTGCCCAGAACACCGATATCCGCCTGTTGGGGCCGAGCCTGGCCCATCCGTTCGGCACGGACAATTTCGGTCGCGACGTTCTTTCCCGAGTGATCTGGGGCGCGCGCATCGACTTGCAGATCTCCGTGATCGGGGTGGTTTTCCCGTTCTTGATCGGCACTTGCGTCGGCGCCTTGGCCGGCTATATCGGTGGCCGGTTCGACACGATCTGCATGCGCCTGATCGATATTATCCTGGCCTTCCCCTTCCTGGTGCTGATGTTGGCAATCATGGCCATCCTCGGCCCCGGCCTGGGCAGCTTTTATATTGCGATGGCCCTGGTGGGTTGGGTGTCCTATGCACGGCTGATCCGTTCGCAGATCCTGGTGCTCAAGCAAAGCGATTTCGCCTTGGCGGCCAAAAGCCTGGGCTTCGGTCATGGACGCATTCTGTTTCGGCACCTGTTGCCCAATGCCATGTTCGGTTCGATCGTGTTTTCCATGTCCGACGCGGTACTGGTATTGCTCAATGGGGCGGCGGTCAGCTACCTCGGCCTGGGGGTCCAGCCACCCACCGCCGAGTGGGGCACGATGGTCGCCGAAGGCCAGAGTTTCATCACCAACGCCTGGTGGATCTGCACCTTCCCGGGACTGGCGATCGTCACCCTGGCCATGGGCTTCAGCCTGCTGGCCGACGGTGTCGCCGAGCAGCTCGGAGAACGCCCATGAGCACACCGGTGTTGCACGTCGAGGACCTCAGCGTGATCGCCGGCCACGGTGAGCGCGAAGTCACGCTGGTGGATCGCGTGTCATTTGACCTGGCCGAAGGCGAAATCCTCGGTCTGGTGGGTGAAAGCGGCTCAGGCAAGACGATGGCCTGCCGGGCCTTGATGCGCTTGCTGCCCTCTGCAAACCTGCGGGTCCAGGGCAAGGCCCTGCGCCTTGCCGGTGAGGATCTGCTATCGCTGGATGAAGCCAGCATGCGGGGCATACGGGGTCGGCGATTAGGGATGATTTTTCAGAATCCCGGCAGTCATCTTGACCCGTTGATGCGTATCGGCGAACAGATCGGCGAGGGCATACGCCTGCATCAGGGAGCGTCCAAACGTGAAGCACGGGCGAAGGCCATTGATGTGTTACGCCAGGTGGGCATTCCCGATCCGCTAACGCGGGTCGACAGTTATCCCCATGAGTTTTCCGGTGGCATGCGTCAACGCGCCATGATCGCCGTGGCATTGGGTTGCAACCCCCAGGTGCTGATCGCCGATGAGCCGACCACCGCCCTGGATGTCACGGTACAGGCACAGATCCTGCGCCTGCTCCTGGATTTGCGCGACCAGCGCGGGCTGTCCATCATCATGATCACCCACGACCTGGGGATCGTCGCCCAGACCTGTGATTCCATCGCAGTGATGTACGCCGGTCGGCTCTGCGAACACGGCAACAAACTTGATCTGCTGGCTCACCCACGACATCCCTATACGGCGGCCCTGATCGACTGCCAACCGGCTACCAGCGCCGGCCATGCCATGCTCAAAACCATCGCCGGCCAGCCTCCTCTGCTGGATGCGCTGCCCAGCGGTTGCCGCTTCAACCCACGCTGCCTTCAGCCGGGCAGCCAGTGCACGCGGCTGTTGCCACAGATGCAAGCCACGGCAGAGGCACACCGGGTCGCCTGCCATTACCCGCTGCCAGTGGGTGCCTCGTCATGACCTTGTTGCACGTGAAGGATCTGCAGGTGCGCTTCGCCGCCCCTGGCAGTGGTCCGTTCGGGATCCACAGGCAATGGGTGAAAGCCGTCAACGGTGTGTCGCTGAGCCTGGCCCCCGGGGAGGTGCTTGGGCTGGTGGGGGAGTCGGGCAGTGGCAAGAGCACCCTGGGTCGGGCCATCTTGCGCCTCACTGAGGTCAGCGCCGGACAAATCCTGTTCGATGGCGTGGATATGGCTCAAGGCAAGCGGATCGACATCGAGCGACTGCGCCACGAAACCGCGATGATTTTCCAGGACCCTTATACCGCCCTCAATCCGCGAATGAGCATCGGCGACACCCTGGCTGAAGTGCTGCGAGTGCGCTGTGCGATTCCTGCATCGCTGATTCGCCAGCGGGTCGATGAACTGCTGAACCTGGTCGGCCTGCGACCGGAGCTGGCCGACCGCAAACCGGGTTCGTTGAGTGGCGGTCAATGCCAACGTGTGGGGATCGCGCGTGCACTGGCCATCGAGCCACGGTTGATCATCGCCGATGAATGCGTGGCCGCGCTGGACGTTTCCATCCAGGGCCAGATCATCAACCTGCTGCTGGAGCTGCGACAGCGCATGAACCTGGCGATTCTGTTCATCGCTCACGACCTGGCGATCGTTCGGCGGCTCTGTGATCGGGTAGCCGTGATGTACCTCGGCGAGATCGTCGAGCAAGGACCCACGGAGGCCGTGTTCAGCAACCCGCGGCATCCTTATACCGTCGCGCTGATCCAGTCCATTCCACACATCGACCCGACTCGACCGTTGCTGGGCGCCCCCCTGCCTGGCGAGCCACCCAGCCCCCTGAACCTTCCATCCGGCTGCGCTTTTCACCCGCGCTGCCGGTATGCACAACCCATCTGCGCGAAAACGCCGCCCCCCATCCATGACATCAATGGACATCGTTATAGCTGTGTGCTCGGAGAGCCATTGCTCTAAAAAACATTCATCAATAGGGAGTTTGACCATGCGATCGAAACATTTGAAGTTGCTGACCGCCGCGACGTTGACCGTTTGCACACTGGCGGCCGGTGTCGCCCAGGCAGCAGGCGTGCTGACCATCGGTTGTCGGGAAGAAAGTACGACGTTCGACCCGATCAAAAGCGCGCAGAACCGTGATAACTGGGTGTTCTCCAATGTCTACGACGTATTGGTGCGCGTCGACAACACCGGCACCAAGCTGGTACCGGGGCTGGCCGAAAGCTGGCAGGTTTCCGACGATGGCATGACCTATACCTTCAAACTACGCTCGGCCAAGTTCTCCGACGGTTCACCGATTACCGCCAGCGATGCAGCGTTCAGTCTGTTGCGCATCCGCGACAACAAAGGGTCGCTGTGGAGCGACTCCTACAAGATTATCGACAAGGCCCAAGCACCCGACCCGCAGACACTGGTGGTGACACTCACGAGCCCTTCAGTGCCCTTCCTCGCGCAGCTGGCGTTGCCCAACGTCTCCATCCTGTCGCAAAAGGCCATGGAGAAAATGGGTGAGGAAGCCTATGCCCAGGACCCCGTTGCCTCTGGCGCCTTTATCGTCAAGGAGTGGCTACGCGGTGATCGCGTGGTGCTGGAGAAGAACCCCAACTTCTGGCAGGCCGACAAGGTGAGCCTGGATGGCGTGGAATGGATCTCCATCCCGGATGACAATACGCGGATGTTGAAGGTACAGGCCGGTGAACTGGACTCGGCGATCTTCGTGCCCTTCTCGCGCGTCGAAACCCTGAAGAAAGATCCCAACCTGGTCGTACACATGGACCCCTCCACCCGCGAGGATCATCTGCTGATCAACCATGAGCACGGACTGCTGGGCAAGCCTGAAGTACGTCAGGCCCTGGACCTTGCGATCAACAAAAAATCCCTGGTCGATACCGTGACCTTCGGCCATGGCCAGGTGGCTTATTCCTACATCCCTAAAGGCGCGCTTTATCACAATGCCGATAATCTGCAGCGCCCGTACGACCCGGAAAAAGCCAAGAAAATGCTGGCGGATGCAGGCGCCTCAGGCCTGAAGCTCAACTATGTGGTCAATGCGGGCAATGAAGCCGACGAGCAGATCGCCGTGCTGGTCCAGCAACAGCTCGCCGCCGTTGGCGTGACAGCCACCTTGCAGAAAGTCGACCCAACCCAGAGTTGGCAAATGCTGATCGACGGCGATTACGATCTGTCCGTGATGTACTGGACCAACGATATCCTCGACCCGGACCAGAAGACCACCTTCGTACTGGGACATGACACCAACATGAATTACATGACCCGCTACAAGAACGATAAGGTCAAGGATCTGGTCGCGGCGGCGCGGGTAGAAGTGGACCCGACCAAGCGCAAGCAGATGTATACCGACCTTCAGGCGATCGCCAAGCAGGACGTCAACTGGATCGATCTCTACTACAGCCCGTACATCAATATTTCGCGCAAGAACATCGAGCACTTCCAACAAAACCCACTGGGACGCTTCTCTCTTGAGGAAACAGTGAAGCGCTAGCGAGCAGTGGCTTTCATCCGAGCCGGATAGGGCCAGTGGCAACGCCTTGATCACGAATCGAGGCTTGCCACTTGATGGCCAAGCAAGATCGGCCGCTCCCCGGTCATCTCGCACAGCAGCGCTGTGACGGCGTTCCCTTCAACCGTGCCATGCTCTTGCAGAAAGCCCGCCACGGCGCTGACCGCCGGCCAGTAACGGTGCACCAGGCAACTGCAGCGGGCGATCGCCTGGGCTTGGGCGTCGAGCAGCTTGCGCGGTGGCAGCAGGCTGATCAATTCATGCCCACGATCCAGGTCACCGCGGCCGCTACCCCTGATCAACCGGTCGGACCGGCGGTGCCGGTAGACCGCTTCGGCCACTGGCCCGGCGAAACAATGGAGCAGGTCACGTTCAATGGCATCGACCATCGAGGGCAGGAATTCAGCGATCCCCGGGGCGTCGAAGGCCGGGCGCGGGACCAGGTAGTCAGCTTCCACCAACCCTTCTGCGTATTGAGGGTTGCCGCGCAGGTCGAACAGAGGTCCCGTGCAGGCTTCAGCCTTGGTACGCACGGTGATGCGTTTTATCGGTTGACCGTTCCACCAAAAGGCCAGGGCATGACCCGCTTCATGGAAGGCCGTGCTGCGCGGGCATTTGTTCATTATTGGGTCCGTCACGGCAGGCGCCATTCATATCATCTGCCTCGCCGCTTGGCTTCGATAAAAGATTATCCCTATCGACCGTTAATACTGCGCCTATTAGCTATCTGGCAAAGGAGGACTAGCCTGAATTCAGGCTGGTGTAATCCGGCCCGTGAAACCTGACAAAGAGATACGAAGCGTTCAGAAACGTACTGGGCTTGCCGTGGGCCACCGTCCTTGCAATTAGACATTGCAGCGTGGCCGAACATGATCAGTTGAGCGAACTGTGAGCCCTGCGCCTGTGTATTTCGCCTGTCGCTATTCGAAGCCTCGCCGGGCTGGATAGCTGGATGAATACGACCAAAGGTAGCTTCTCATGGCAAACGAATCGAAATGCCCGTTCAATCACGCCGCTGGCGGTGGCACGACGAACCGCGACTGGTGGCCAAACCAACTGAATCTGAAGATCCTGCACCAGCACTCCTCGCTGTCCGACCCGATGGGCGAGGATTTCAACTATGCAGAAGCGTTCAAGCGCCTGGACTTCCAGGCCTTGAAACAAGACCTGAATGCACTGATGACCGACTCGCAAGACTGGTGGCCGGCAGACTTCGGCCACTATGGACCGCTCTTTGTCCGCATGGCCTGGCACAGTGCAGGCACCTACCGCACCGGTGATGGGCGCGGTGGGGCGGGTTCCGGCCAGCAGCGATTTGCACCGCTCAACAGCTGGCCAGACAACGTCAGCCTCGATAAGGCGCGTCGGCTGCTGTGGCCGATCAAGCAGAAGTATGGTCGCAATATCTCCTGGGCTGACCTGATCGTCCTCACCGGCAACGTCGCGCTGGAATCCATGGGCTTCAAGACCTTCGGTTTTTCCGGTGGCCGCGCCGATGTCTGGGAGCCGGATGAAGACGTCTACTGGGGTTCGGAAAACAAATGGCTGGGGGGCGATGTTCGCTACGGCAAGCCCGACAAAGCCGCCATGCAAGACCCCGGCGAAGGCCAATTGGTGGCCGAGCCCGGCAACGAAGAAAGCCGCACCGACGAGGGGCGCAACCTGGAGAACCCGCTGGCCGCCGTGCAGATGGGGCTGATCTACGTCAACCCGGAAGGCCCCGAGGGCCAGCCGGACCCGGTCGCCGCCGGGCTGGACATTCGCGAAACCTTCGCCCGCATGGCGATGAACGACGAAGAAACCGTGGCACTGATTGCCGGCGGCCACGCCTTCGGCAAGACCCACGGCGCAGGCCCTGCGGACAATGTCGGCGCCGAGCCCGAGGCCGCGGGCCTGGAGCTGCAAGGCCTGGGCTGGAAGAGCACCTTCGGCACCGGCAAGGGGCCCGACACCATCACCAGTGGCCTGGAAGTCACCTGGACCACCACCCCCACCCGCTGGAGCAATAACTACCTGGAGAACCTGTTCGGTTTCGAGTGGGAGCTGACCAAGAGCCCTGCAGGCGCGCACCAATGGACGCCGAAAAACGGTGCCGGCGCGGGCATCATTCCCGATGCCCACGACCCGTCCAAACGGCGTAACCCAACAATGCTGACCACCGACCTGGCGCTGCGCTTCGACCCGATCTACGAAAAAATCTCCCGGCGCTTCCTGGCCAACCCGGACCAGTTGTCCGACGCCTTCGCCCGCGCCTGGTTCAAGCTGATCCACCGCGACATGGGCCCGCTCTCACGCTACCTCGGCCCGGAACTGCCCAACGAAGAACTGCTGTGGCAAGACCCTATCCCCACGGTCGACCATCCGCTGGTCAACGACAGCGACATCGCGGCCCTCAAAGGCAAGCTACTGGCCTCGGGCCTCACGGTTTCACAACTGGTGTCTACCGCGTGGGCCGCGGCTTCCACCTTCCGGGGTTCCGACAAACGCGGCGGTGCCAACGGTGGCCGCCTGCGCCTGGCCCCGCAGAAAGATTGGCCGGCCAACCAGCCCGAACAATTGGCTCAAGTGCTGGCGACCTTGGAAAGGGTTCGGAGCGAGTTCAACGCCGCCCAATCCGACGGCAAGAAAATCTCTCTGGCGGACCTGATCGTGCTGGCTGGCAGCGCCGGCATCGAACAGGCGGCCCAAAATGCCGGGCTCAGCGTGACGGTACCGTTCGCGCCGGGACGCATGGACGCGAGCCAGGAGCAGACGGACGTCGAGTCGTTCGGTTTTCTCGAGCCCATCGCCGACGGCTTTCGCAACTACCTCAAGGGCCGGTACCGCGTGTCCGCCGAGGCTTTGTTGATCGACAAGGCACAACTGCTGACCCTCACTGCCCCGCAAATGACGGCATTGATTGGCGGCCTGCGGGTACTGGACACCAACGTCGGCCACACAGCGCACGGTGTCTTTACCCAACGGCCAGGGACCTTGAGCAATGACTTTTTCGTCAACCTGCTCGACATGGGCGTGGAATGGAAAGCCCTTTCCGACACCCAGGAAACCTTCGAGGCCCGCGATCGCAAGACCGGCCAGGTCAAATGGACCGGCACGCGCGTCGATCTGGTCTTCGGCTCCAACGCCCAGCTACGGGCCTTGGCCGAGGTCTATGCCAGCCCGGATGCCCAGGAGCAGTTCGTCAAGGACTTCATCGCGGCGTGGGTCAAGGTGATGAACCTGGATCGGTTTGATCTCAGGTGAGCAGCGTACAAGGGCATGAGGTCTGGCAAGGAGCTGGCCTCATGAACTTTTCTTCACCCCACGCCCCCGCGTGATTGGGTACAGTCGCCTCGCTCATTCAAGAAACTAAGGTTTTAGCCCGCTCTCCCAGCGGGCTTTTTTTCGCCTGGCATTCAAGCTGACGAATGTGCGTTGCCCAACGCAGGCACGGCAGCCGCCTGCGTCTCTCGCGGTGGTTTCAACACGGGCTGCTCCAAAGCCGCGCGCCCATAAAACAGCAACGCCATCAGCCAACAACTCAACCAGACAAAAATCCCCGCCCAGAACGTGTGGGACATGTAATGCCAGCCCTGCAGGACCCGCGTGGTCCCGTAGACAAACCCCAAGGCCAGCGCCCCATACTTCAAGGTTTTCGAATGACGCCAACGGTAACGGCGGGCGACGAAATACAGGGCCAGCATCGTGAAGCCGCCGGACGCATGACCGCCGGGCCAGCAGCGACCGTCACCGGCAACTTTCAGCAGGTCGAAATTCTGGAACCACTCCTTGTGCTCGATCTTGCCGGCGTATTGGGTGGTTTCCACCGGGCAGTACACGCTGGTGTGGCCCTTGAGGTAATGGATCACCCCGGTGCTGAGGGAAAAGGCGAAGACCACATAGAGAAAATCGCGCCGATGTTTGTGGGCAAAACGCAACGGCGCGGCCAACCGAGTTTTCTCCAACAGACGAAGCAATCCCGGGCGCTTATGCGGCTTGAAGATCGGCCAGACAAACGACAACAGCGCCCCGATAATCGCCGCCTCGCCGGTCCAGTTCGGGATGATCCTGGCCCACTTATGGGTGATTTTCTCGAACAGCCGCACGTGCTCCAAGGGAAAGACCTGGTGCAGCGGGTCGTAGAATAAATTGCTGAAGGCGATGTCGATGCGAGTCATGTCGAACAGTAAGAACACCACTACGGCGCAGACCAGGGGAATTCCAAGATTGAGCCCGTAGAAACGGGCGCGAGCAGACGTCAGCATGGGCGGTCCTAATCGTGGGAAAGGTGACTGGAAGCCAGCGAGCGCCAGTCAGAGGCTTCGATAAAACCGAGCAACTGCGGTGCTTGTGGCTGGGCGGTGGAGACGAACAGCGAAGCGCCATAGCCAAACGTCGAAGTGGGCCGGTGGAGCGCGGTTTCCAATGCCTGCATGCATTCGCTGTGGGTGACCAGGATCAGGTTGCGTCCGGCGACTTTGTGGGCCAGGGCATTGCGCAGAAGGTCGTGGCGGCAATTGATCAGCCAGTCGTCGCCAGCACTCACCTTATTGAACATGTAGCCCGCCGTCTGGGCCGCACGGACCAGAGGGCTGTTGTAGAGGTCGGCGTTATCCAGGCCCAGTTGCTCGAACCGCGCCCCCAGGCCCACCGCAACGGCACGGGCCCGGTCAGTGATGCCTTCGCGATCATTCAGGCACGCGGCCTTGGAGTGATCGCAGCGTTCGACATGACGCACCAGCACGATCATCTCCCCCTTGGCCCAGCCATCGGCCAAGGCCCGGGCGCCGGCGATATTGCCGTGGGCCAGGTCCGGTATCGCCGCCGGGCTGAGCAGCCAGAGGGTCAACGGGATCACCAGCAGTGCCGAGGCGAGGATGACCATGGCGTTTTGGTAGCGGGCAAAGCGCCGCGTATTGATCGAGCGCCTCAGGCCGAAAAGGCTCAGTCTCAGTTCCACATCAAGCCGCCCCGACGGCATCCACCCAGTCATTCGATGGCGCGACAGTAGAGAGGCCGACGTAGGCAGGCGGTGAAACAGATGTGAAAAAAAGCTTGGGGTGCAAGCAAAGCTTGCTCCCACAGATACCCGGAAAAAAACTTACAGATCTTGCCCTCCCCGCCGATACAGCCCTGTTACATGCTCTTGCTGGCTCTTAACAACAACAATCTTCCAGCGTACCGACGATCAAGCAGCACAACGTTCCTGGAGGAATTTGATGAATAGCTGGTTTGGCAACATTAGCGTCAACATGAAATTGGGCCTGGGCTTCGGCCTGGTGCTGGTATTGACTTGCCTGCTGGCCCTGACCAGTTGGACCAGCCTGGGTGGACTGATCCAGCGCAGCAACTGGATGAGCGACATCACCCAGCTCAACGCCGGCCTGACCAAGCTTCGCGTCACCCGTCTGCAATACATGCTGACCAACGGTGACGAGACCGCCGCACAAAATGTGCAGACCACCCTCGATGGTTTCGTGGCGCAACAGAACGCCCTGCTCAGCAGCTTCAAGAGCCCGCAGAACGTCAAGTTGCTCAAGGAGCAGAGCGCAGTCATCAGCGCCTATCAGGTGTCCCTGAACAAAATGCGCAGTGCCTACCGCACCGGCAACACCGCCCGCGACGCCATGGGCGCGAACGCCGAGCTTGCCTACAAGTTGATCGAGACCATCGATTCCGACGTACGGAAAATGGCGCTCAGCGATGAGCGCTTCGCCCAGTTCCAGGCCATCACCCAGGCCAAGCAGGACTTCATGCTGGCCCGCTATGAAGTGCGCGGCTACACCGCCAACAGCAACGCCGACACCGAACGCAAGGCCGTCACCCAGCTGGACGCCGCCATCGCGTCGCTCAAGCCATTGAACGAGCACTTCTCCAGCACCCGCCAGGATGAACTGCGCCAACTGGAAAACGCCCTGGCCCAATACCGCAGCGCCGTGCAGGCCTTCAAGCTGGCCACCGCCGACGCGGTACAGGCACGCAAGGAAATGACTGAACAAGGCGCGTCAATCGTGACGTTGAGCGAACAGCTGTACCAGATCCAGCTCGACCGCCGCGACGCCGAAAGTGCCCAGGCGCGCACCCTGCAACTGGTCAGCACCCTGCTGGCATTGCTGGTCGGCGTCATTGCCGCCGTGATCATCACTCGCCAGATCACCGGCCCGCTGCGCGACACCCTGGCCGTCGTCGAGCGCATTGCCGGTGGCGACCTGTCGCACACGGTCATCGTCACTCGCCGCGATGAACTGGGCGTGCTGCAACAAGGCATCGCGCGCATGGGCGTGACCCTGCGCGACCTGATCAGCGGCATCCGCGATGGCGTGACCCAGATCGCCAGCGCCGCCGAAGAGCTGTCCGCCGTCACCGAGCAGACCAGCGCCGGGGTCAACAGCCAGAAAGTCGAGACCGATCAGGTCGCGACCGCCATGCACGAAATGACCGCCACGGTCCAGGAAGTGGCCCGCAACGCCGAAGAAGCCTCCCAGGCCGCGGCCGCCGCCGACGGCGAAGCCCGTGCCGGTGACAAGGTGGTCAGCGAAGCCATCGCCCAGATCGAACGGCTGGCCAGCGAAGTGGTTCGCTCCACCGACGCCATGACCGTGCTGCAACAGGAAAGCGACAAGATCGGCAGCGTCATGGACGTGATCAAGGCCGTGGCCGAGCAAACCAACCTGCTGGCCCTCAACGCAGCCATCGAAGCGGCCCGCGCCGGTGAGGCCGGACGGGGTTTTGCCGTGGTCGCCGACGAAGTCCGTGGCCTGGCCCAGCGCACGCAGAAATCCACCGAGGAAATCGAAGGCCTGGTGGCCGGGCTGCAGAATGGCACCCAGCAAGTGGCGGCCGTGATGAACAACAGCCGCAACCTCACCGACAGCAGCGTGGCCCTGACACGCAAGGCTGGGGAATCACTGGGGAACATCACCCGCACGGTGTCGAACATCCAGTCGATGAACCAGCAGATCGCCGCTGCCGCCGAGCAGCAAAGCGCCGTGGCCGAGGAGATCAGCCGCAGCATCATCAACGTGCGCGACGTCTCCGAACAGACCGCCGCCGCCAGCGAAGAAACCGCCGCTTCCAGTGTTGAACTGGCGCGGTTGGGGAATCAGTTGCAGATGATGGTGAGTCACTTCAGGGTTTGATCATGAGAAACGCCCGTTTCCAATTGGCAATGGGCGTTTCGCGTGAAGGCTTTGCTCAAGGGTTCCAGGGGTTGATGACTTCAACGCCTGGGAACTTGAAGTCTTTGGTATTGCGGGTTGCGATCAGAGCGCCGTGTGCTCGGCAAATGGCTGCGATTTGCGCGTCGGCCATACCTGCCGCCCGCCCCTTAGCCTCGCATGACGCAACCAGGGCCGCGTACTCGACAGCTGCGTGGGCATCAAAGGGTAGGATCCTGTCGACAAAATCCTCTTCAAACATTGCCATGGCATGGGACTCGAGCTTTTGCTTGCGCTTGCCGAAAGGCAGCCGAGCGATACCATGAAGAATCTCCGCAACTGTAATAGCGCAAATAACCAGGTCCATTGCCGGCTGTGAATCGATCCACGCCAGGACGGTTGCGTTCGGCTCGGCGCGCATGAACTCTGAAATGACATTGGTATCGAGCACTATCATTCAGAAAGATCCACCGCCGTTGCTTTCTCGTCACGCGAAGGCAGATCCAGATCAACTCCACCCAAGGAGCTGAACCTGTTTCGGATACGACTTCCTAATCCTCCCGCCGGGCTGACTGTCGCCAAGGCACGCCCCAAGATCAGCCTTGCCTCTTCCTCCATGGAGTGACCGTTGTGGGCGGCGGCGATACGCAGTTGTTCCTTGATCTGATCATCAAGGTTTCGAATCGTGATGCTGGCCATAATCCCCTCGCAATCAATGAAATCATTGATTTCAAACTTAGGTTAATCTCTCCTGCTTGTCCAGCTACCGTTACACACTCATCCATACCGACTGTATCAACCCCCGTTCAACCAAGATCCAGACAACGCATCGCCCTTTCGTACAAAACCCACCCCCTCTCGTCCTACCGCCTTTTGTCCCACGCTCCTGTACGGTTTCGCTTGAACAAGCACATTCCGTTCGAACAGGAGATGGACAGCACATGGACGCAAGCAACGACTCACTGTTGCACCGGCTCATCGAAGCCCCAATCGGCGATGACAACGCCCAGGCCGATTTCAGGACAGCCCTGCAGCGCATGGGATTGACGTCGGTCTTCGACGTCATGCGCATGGGCAAGGCGCAGTTCGTCCTTGAGTTGGGCAAGCACACCGACGTGGATGCCGGGCAGGTCTATGACAATGCCGCCAGCTATGCCGGGCAGGTCAGTCGCCTGTATCAGGAGCACCTGATATCACCCAGCGATACTCGGCGACGTGCCCGGCGCAGCCTGGGTTCGGACTCAACCTCGGCGTCCGTCAGCTATCAAGCGCTGTTCAACGAGCATTGGGATCAGTTCTGCAAGGAAGGTGACATCGCGGCCATCGACTCGCCCGTGGCCTATCTGCGGGCGCTGTATCTGTTTGCCGGCCAGCTGGAAAACGCCTCCCCATCAACCGACAAAATCCCCCTGGAGCAACGGCGACCGGACCTCAAGGGGCTTATGCTCGATCACCAGAGCGCCTTCGTTGCGCGGCCAATGCTGGACATCGTCAATGACACCTTGCGCAGCGCGATCGAAGCCCATCTGGCAACGAGCGACAAGACCGTCCACCAGGTCCTGGCCAGCGAACACTACCCCTTCTCGCTGCCCTACGACCTGCATCATCACCAGTGTCTGCTGGGGCTGGGCGCAAACAAACCGGTGCTGGGCGAATTGAATTATCGGGTGAGCCTGAAACTTCCGTTTTCACCAGGGGATTCACCTTACGGGCGTGTTTCGCAATCCCATGTCGAGGCGCAAAGATTGTTGTCCGGGCTCAGTCCTGAGCAACAGAAAATCCTGCTCGCGCCGGCCAGTTCAGACCTGGACCTTGGCGCCCTGAAGAAAAGCTTCGGCACTGAAAACCCCAATCGCCTCCACGATCTTTCGTTCTTCAAGGAGCGCACCGGGCTGACCACGGAACAGGTCGAACAGTTGCTGGCACAAGGTGCCTACAGCCCGCGAACCTCGACCGACAGTCCCCCCTCGATTCATGCCAACAATTATGGAGCCGCTTACATCAACGGGCCGGAATCGACAGCCACCCTGACGACTCTCAAATCCGCGAACACCTTCATCCATGCATCTCGCGAACGGTTCGCCCGCATGCAGCGGATGATCCGATTGCAGCGCTGGACCGGTATTCCCGTTGCCGAACTGGACACGCTGATCGTCAGTGCCTTGCGCTCGGAAGGCAGCACGACGATGACGCTCAACACCAATACCTTGCGCACCCTGGGGGTCTATCGCTACCTGAACCAACGCCACGGCATCGCACCGCAAGAGTTTGCGTCGTTACTGCACGACATGCCGATTGCTGCTTGCGGCCAGCAGGTGCCCTTGTTTGACCAGGTGTTCAATCGAACCCAATTGCTCGGACACCCGCAGGTGGAAGACTTGGTCACGACGGACCTGAAAACCTTCAGCTATCTCAGTGCGGGCCTCGGACTTCCCATGACGCAGGATTCGCTGCTGTTGCTAACGAAGCAAACCGAAAAATACCTGTCTTCGTTTAACCACGATTTATCCACAGTCTCGTCACTCTACCGCCAGGCCCGTATCGCCCGGATGTTTGGTCTCTCTCCCTTCGAATGCACGGCGCTGGCCCGCTTACTGGGCGGGGAGGACTTCTGCAAAGCGTTGGTGACAGGGGCATTGAGTACTTCGCACGTCTCACAGCCCGACATTCTCGATGTGCTGATGGCGCTGGATTGGGCCGTCGACTGGCTCAAGCAAGACAACCGGGATGTCGCGTCATGGTGTCGTCTGTTCGACGCTACCGAAGACGACGTGCCAATGAACAAAAGCCTGGAAAAACGACTGTCGATACTGCTGGCGCAAGAGCCCCAACCGAGCGGAGAGCGGCACGTGGTGGAGACCTTGCTGCACGACCTTGCCGACTTGTCTGCGGAATACTTCCCCTGCGTGATGCGAATGGCCGACACCCATGCAACAACGATTGTCGCGGCCATCGAGAGCGCCCCTGGGAAAATGCCTGCATTGCTGGCGACGGTATTGCGCACGGCCCAAGCGTGCAAGGGTTTGCACCTGAGCAGCAGCACCCTGCGACAATTGATGAATAACCCAACCTGGCTGGCCACAGGCAGCACAGGAACGCTGACGCCTCAAACCCTGTATCTACTCGAACGCTTCAGTCACTGCGCCCACCATCAAGCCCGGTCAGAAGAACACCTGCTGCATTACTTGCAGCTTGCCAACCAGGACACGCCGCAAGGCACAGGCGAAGAAGCCAATAAACTGCTGGCCAGCCTGCTGGACTGGAGCACTGACGAAATCAGTTGCCTGACCGCACACCTGGACCATAAACGCGCCCAGTCCATGGAAGCCGTGGATTGGATCATGCGCTGCCAGGCGTGCTGCCAGCACACCGGGCTGTCGGCCAGCCTGCTGCTCAAGGCAACCGCACTCAACAACGACAGCGAGACATCGGACTGGAGGACCGTCGGTGAAGCGCTGATCGCGGCCTGCCACTGACACGTCCACCGTCCTCAACATTCAAGGATTGAATATGACCGTTGCCATAAAAAAGCAGCTTGATGAAAGCCTGCGTGATGCACAGTTAGCGCTCTATTTGAACCAGGTCGCGCCCAACAACCCTACGACAAGAAACCTGAAGCTCAAGACGGCCGAGGCGCTTTACGAATACTGGTTGCTCGATGTGCTGGTCAGCCAGGACGTGCCCACCACACCCGTGGCGTGTGCCATCGCCAGCCTGCAGCAATACGTCCATCGCATCCTGATGAACCTGGAACCCGGCTACGACTCGGCAAGCCTGGGCGCCGAGCACCTGAAGACTTGGCGCAACGAGCTGCATCAATACCCCACCTGGGCCGCCCATCAAAAGTTGCTCTATTTCCCGGCGATTTATCTGGACCCATTGCTGAGGGCCAACAAGAGCGACAACTTCCGGCAACTGGAAAACGACCTCAATCAGAACCAGATTCAACCCGATGCGGTCCAGTCCGCGGTCACGGCATACCTGACCCGGTTCGAAGAAGTCGCCAACCTGAACATTCTCACTGGCTACATCGATGGCGAGGACTTTGCCAACAGCACTTACTATTTCATTGCCAAATCACGCTCCGAGAACAGCTATTTCTGGCGTTCGCTGAACATGGCTCAACGCCCAATCAACGGCACGCCACCGCCCTCGCCTGCCACCCCGCCGAAACTTGACCAGCCCGATCCCTACGCCTGGTCGGACTGGGAAAAAGCCAACGTGCCAATTTCCGATAACGCGGTCGAACATTCAATAAGGCCGGTCTGGTTCAACAATCGTTTGTTCGTCGTATGGGCCGAATGCATCCATCAGGATCCATCAGCCACCCGCAATGCTTCTTCACCGTCACAAGCGACCACCCATCATCCGCTATTACGCTTGAGCCTCTGTTTCAAAAAACCGGATGGAAGCTGGAGCACCCCGCGTGTTTGCCTGCAGGGCTATTGCGAGGACAACGCGCTTCGCAGCATGGAGCTGGATGCGATCAAGGCATTGGTCGGCACTGTTGCTGTGCAATACCGCAAGGGTGCGCGCGATGTGTTGTTTCTCGCCTTGTGTGCACGTGAAGCCAGGACCGACTCGCTCAATTCAACCGGCAACCACTTCACGTTCATTAAAACAACGTGCATCGATAAAAACCTCACCCCTGAGCCCGGTAGCTCAGCCACCACGGAACAAGCAGCGAAAGAGCATTATCGCCAGTACAACGCCGATGAAAAAACACTCGTCAGCGCTACGGCGCAACGTATCCAAACCAAAACATCCGCCGAAATCGTCCCCATTGAAGTTGCCCTCCCCGAGAATATGGAAGTCTCCATGTCGGATTTCGATGGGCATCGGCAACGCATTGGCATCGAATCAGTCGACGGGCCATCCCCCTCAACCCTCACGCTGCGTATGAGCGCAATCATCCACCTCGAGCACTACGGGGTTAGAACGTCGTCAAACCGTATGGAAATGCGCTTGAGACTGACAACCGTGCCCTATAAGACGCCTCGACTTCAGTTTGTTTGGGTGCTCCCTGCCCGGAGCTTGCCAGAAACGCCCTATGTAGCCCTTAGCGGGGGTTCGTTTTCTTCAATACACAATGCCCCTTCGAAGTTCCTCGAGCAAAACTACCGGCTGTCATTCGATCATATGACCGATGCGGCCAAGGATAATGAACACTCGCCAGGCATCACGTTAACCAACGACTTTCAAGGGAAATTGATCTCCACCCAGGCAGCGCGGCATCTGATCGCGGCAAGTCGACGTGTGGACCACACCAGCTATGCCGGCAAGGTGCAAAACCTGACCCTGCACGCGAACAATTCCGCCCCGCTGAACCTGGGTGAGACATTCGTTAGTCTGGACGAACCCCTCCTCCTCCAGTACGTGATTTTCCGCCGCCCGGACGCCTCGCACACTCAATCGTTAACCTTTGAAGACCTGACGGTCGTAGCAGAGTCCAGCCCCGCACCGAACCTGGAGAAGTTCCTTGAGTTCACCTGGCGCAGCACAGACCTCGCCAAGCACGGTGACACTTTCCTTTGTGGGGTCGCCTTCGTTCACCCCGAGGAGCCGGAAAAAAAACTCTACTCCGCCCTCAAGGCGATCAAGCTGAAGTTCACTCCGGCACGCCTCCAGCCGCCAACCATTACTCACGTATCGACGCCAGGCCTGGGCGCCAGTCAATCCATCGATTTCGCCGGTTCCGCCATCAACGAAAGCGATGCCCAGAACAAACCGCGCCAGCCCATCAGGTTGAACACCCTATTCGCTCCAGAACTGATCCGTCATACCGAAAACAGCCTGGATGATTTGTTTGATTGGCAGACCCAACATTTGCCGGAACCGGCCTTACCAGGCGTCGTCAGCAACAAGATGGATTTCCACGGCCCATACGGCCGTTACTTCACGGAGCTGTTCCTCTACGTACCGTGGCTGATCGCCCACCGGCTAAACACCGAACAACGATACGACGAAGCCGAACGCTGGCTCCGATATGTCTTCGACCCGAGTCGCGCAAATGAGGGGTGTTGGAGAAGCGTGCCTCTGGTCGACAGCAATATGACGGCCTATCACGACCAGGCCCCCCACGACCCACACCAGATTGCCCTCAGTCATCCGGTGCACTTTCGCAAAGCGCTGTACTTCCTGTACCTCGACATCCTGATCAACCGAGGCGACGCCGCGTATCGCGCGCTGACACCCGATAGCCTCAGTGAGGCCAAGCTATGGTACGTACGGGCGCTGGAGTTATTGGGACCGCGGGCGGTCGTTCAGACACTCGATCAATGGACGAGCATCAGCCTGCAAGCGTTGAGCGAAAGCAGCAATGAAAACCTGCGCGGGTTCGAACGTTTCCTGAGCCAGTCCGACACCCCCCACCCGTTGCGCATTCGTGGTAACCCTTCGCCGTCGTCCTTGCCTGCGATCGATACCCCGTACTTGCGCGTACCGTTCAACCCCGAGCTGCTCAAACGCTGGGACATCACCGAAAGTCGCCTGTACAACCTGCGGCATAACCTCGACATCGTCGGCAAGCCGCTGCATTTGCCGCTGTTCGCTCCGCCGCTGGATCCTCGCGCCTTGCCCGGTGCCAACGCCCTGAACATCGCCGACAGCGCCGCGTCGGGTTTATCGCTCCCACACCTCCCGAACTATCGCTTCATGGTCATGCACAGCCAGGCACAGAGTGCCGTTGAAAGCCTCAGCCAGTTCGGCGCCACGCTGCTATCGCTGATCGAGCGCAAAGAGCAGGCTCAATTGCAGGAACTGCAACAACAGCAAGCCTGGGACCTGGCGAAAATCTCGGTCGACCTGCAACGCCAGGCACTGAAGATCGACCGCCATAACCGCCAGGCGCTGCTGGCCAGCCGTTCTATCGTCGCGGGACGAGCCCATTACTACCAGAATCTGCTGGACAAAGGCGTCAGTGAAGCCGAGAGGCACGCCTGTCGGTTGTACTTGAGAAGTGGCTCAGCGGAACGGGATGCGTCCGACTCCCAGGCCGTAGCAGGCAGCCTAATGATGACCCCTAACATTTTTGGCTTCAGCAATGGCGGCTCCCGTTGGGAAGGTGCGCTGCACGCTGGCGCAGCGATCGCCCAAGGCACCGCCATCAGCGACCGCACGACAGCGGCCCATCTCGAGCGGACGGCACAGTTCCATCGTCGTCGGCAGGAATGGACCCAGGCCCGAGACCAGGCACAGCTCGAACTGGCGCAGGTCGACGCACAACTGGCACATGTTGCCGAGCAGGAAACGGCCACGCGCCTGCAACTTCGCCTGGCGGAATCGAGCCTGGGCCAAGCCAAGACCAACTACGATTTTTTCCGCAAGCGCTTTACCAAAGCGCAACTGTACCAATGGCTCAATAGCCAGTTTGCCGCGCTCTACCGCCAAACCTACGACGCAACAGTGGGTCTTTGCCTGACGGCTGAAGCTTGCTGGCAGTATGAACTGGCGGATGTGAACACGCGTTTCATCCAACCCGACACCTGGAATGCGACCTATCGGGGCCTCGGAATGGGCGAGCAACTGAAGCTGAGCCTGTTGAACATGCAGGCCGAATACTTGCGCCGCAACGAGCGGGATCTGGAAATTCGTAAAACGGTATCGCTGCGTCAACTCAAAAGCAAAACCGCAACCAGCACCATTAACAAGGAATGGGCGCAAATTCACGCCGACCTGTTGCAAGGCCAGTGCGAATTCGAGCTGACCCAAGAGTTGTTCGAGGAAGACTACAAAGATCGGCAGCATTACCTGCGGCGCATCAAGACCATCAGCGTCTCCTTGCCAGCCATCGTCGGCCCTTATGAAAACATTCGGGCCACGCTGACCCAGACCGCCAGCAAGGTGTTCATGTCTCCCGCTGGCCAGTCCGTGGAAAGCCGCTACGCCAACCAGCAAATTGCCCTTTCCACGGGGGTCGACGATAACGGCCTGTTCACCCTCAACTTCAACGATGAGCGCTACCTGCCCTTCGAATACACCGGTGCGGTCTCCACGTGGTGCCTGAACTTCCCCAACCCCGAAGCCCAAAAGGACATGCTGGCGTCACTGACCGACATCATCGTGCAGGTGAACTACACAGCCCGGGCAGGCGGAGGTTCGCGGTGAGTGAACACAGCACAATGCCTGTCAACGCGCCGTCACTGCCCAAGGGCGGCGGCGCCATCCAGAGCATCGGCAAGGGATGGAGCGCCATCGGCGCCCACGGCACGGCGTCCTATGAGATTGCCCTGCCGATTTCCCCGGGGCGCGGCTTTGCCCCCTCCTTGTCGCTGGGGTACGCCAGCTCGGCCGGCAATGGCGTGTTCGGCATCGGCTGGGGGCTGTCGCTGCCCTGTGTGGCGCGATGGACCGCCCAGGGTGTACCGGCCTATACCGAAGAAGACGAGATCATCGGCCCCGGTGCCGTGGTGTGGTTGCCCGAGCGAGATCCGCAAGGTGCCATCCGCTCGACGCGCATCGACCGCTACAACCGTCTGGCGCTGAACAAGACCTACACAGTGATCCGCTACTTTCCGAGAATCGAAAGCCGCTTCGAGCGGATCGAGTATTGGTCGTCGGACAAGGAAACACCGGGTTTCTGGCTCGTACATGATGCCGATGGCAGCCTCCATGTATTCGGAAAAAGCCCTTCGGCGCGTCGAGCAGATCCCCTGGATGCAAGGCGTGTGGGCGAGTGGCTGCTGGAAGAAAGCCTGAACGCCCACGGCGAGCACATCCTTTACCAGTACAAGGCCGACGTCACGGCGCAGCGCTATCTGAGCCGGGTGTGCTATGGCAATTTCAAGGCCGATGCGGACCTCTACCTGTGGGAAGCGGATCGGCTGAAGGCTGTGCAATGGCACTTCGAATTGGTGTTCGACTACGGTGAACGGAGCACGGAATACCAACGGAAGCCGAACTATGAAGGCCACCAATGGCTGGCCCGTGACGACGCGTTTTCCAGCTTCGCCTACGGTTTTGAGTTACGCACCGAACGACTGTGCCGCCAGGTACTGATGTTCCACCGCTTTCCTGATGAATGGGGCGCGGCCCCCGTCCTGGTGCGACGCGTGCTGCTCGATTATCGTCAGACCAGCCTGGGCTATCACCAGCTGACCGCCGCCCACGACCAGGCATTCGGCGACTCGACGACGGCCGATCACCGTCCGCCTGTCGAGTTCAGCTACAGCGAGTTCAAGTTCCCGCTTGAACGCCCCGACTGGCAGCCTTGGCAAAACATGCCGGGGCTCAACAAAAACCAGGGTTTTCAACTGGTGGATCTGTACGGCGAAGGCTTGCCGGGCGTGCTCCATCGAGGCGATGGCGGTTGGTATTACCGCGAACCCATGCGAGCCAAGGCCAACAGCAATGAAGTGGCTTACGGCCAATGGCGGGCGTTGCCCCGCATTCCCGTTGCCGACCCTGCAAAACCATTGCAGCAGTCACTGAGCGACCTCACGGGCGATGGTCGACTGGACTGGATCATCGCCCAGCCGGGGTGGAGCGGTTTTTTCTCCCTCGGTCCCGAGCGCAACTGGTCGGATTTCGCCACGTTCAACGCGTTCCCCGCGGATTTTTTCAATCCACAAGGGCAGCTGGCCGACCTGATGGGCTCGGGCCTCAGCGACCTGGTGTTGATCGGCCCACGCAGCGTTCGCATGTACGCCAATCAACAGGAGATTGGTTTTGCGACAGCCCGCGAAGTGTCTCGCGACGAGGAGCACGATACGCTCCCACTCATCAGCGCGTCGCCCTCCGAGTTGGTGGCATTCAGCGACATGCTCGGCAGTGGCCAACAGCACCTGGTACGCATTCGTCACAACGAAGTGAAGTGCTGGCCAAACCTGGGGCATGGACGTTTCGGCAACGGCATCGTGCTGGGTTCACCGGGCCTGGCATACGAAACCTTCGACGCCTCGCATATTCGTTTGGCGGACCTCGATGGCTCCGGCGCCACCGATCTGATCTACCTGCAAGCGGACCAGGCGCTGATCTTCATGAACCGCGGTGGCAATGGCTTCAGCCCTCCCGTGGCGCTGCCCTGGCCCCAAGGCCTGCACTACGACCGCCTGTGCCAGGTGAGCATCGCCGACCTGCAAGGCCTCGGCTGCTCCAGCCTGGTCCTGAGCCTGCCCCACAGGGGAAACCAACATTGGCGCTACGACTTCGTCAGCGCGAAACCGTATTTACTCACCGGCACAAACAACAATATGGGTGCCGCCAACAGTATCCGCTACCGCAGTTCCGCGCAGGAATGGCTGGACGAAAAAGCCGAAAGAATGGCCGCCGACAGGCCCCTGGCTTGTCATCTGCCATTGGTCGTGCACGTGGTATCGAATCAAACCCAGTTGGACGAGATAACGGGCAATCGGCTGCTCCAGTCCTTCACCTATCGCCAAGGTTATTACGACGGCATCGAACGGGAATTTCGCGGCTTTGGCCTGCTGCTGCAAACCGACGAGCAGGCCAACCCCGGCGATACCGAATCGCCAGGCTTCACGACGCCGTGCCTGACCAAGAACTGGTTTCACACCGGCCAGGCGGTGGACCTGCCCCGTATCGGTTACAGCCACGCGGATCCCATCGCCGTGGCGCCGGGCAAGACCTTGCTGAGCCAATACCTGCCTGAGACCGGGAGCGACACCCTCATTGCCTCGCCCACCACGGCGACCATTCTGGAAATGTCTCGCGCCCTCAGTGGCAACCTACTGCGAAGCGAGGTATTTGGAGTCGACACACGCCAGGGCAGCAGAACGTTGTATTCGGTCCAGGAAAATCGCTATCGCATACGCCTGCTCCAGGCACCCGAGGGCAACCGGCGCCATGCCCGGATGTTGCCGCTACTGCTGGAGTCCATCCACTATCAGTACGAAGGCCTGACTGACGATCCGCAATGCCAGCACACCTTCAATCTGCAGTACGACGCCTATGGCTCGCTGACTCACAGCGTAAACGTCCATTACGCCCGACGAAAAACCCTCGACGATGTTCCGCCGTTCAGTGACGCCGATCAGCAACGCTGGTGGCGCGATGCTCATGATCCAGCGCAACAGTTCCATTACCTGACCGAAACCTGCGCCGAGTACATCCATCTGCCAGCGCCTCAGGGTTGGCGACTGGGCTTGCCGTACCGCCAGCGGACCCATGCGCTGAAGAAACCCAAGGCACCCGAGACCGGCGGGCTGAGCACACGGGACATGACCTATGAAAGGTTCATCGAACTCACCGGGGAAACCGCCTGGATAACCCAAAGCGTTCTGACTGGCCTGTCGGTGCAACGCTACAAGGACGCCTCCACCGCAGAAACCTTGCCGGACGGCGTCGCCCACTTCGAAGCCCTGGGCGCCCACATGGAAACCGCCGAGCTGGACGAAACCGCCTTGAAAGCTTTCCATCTGTTGCCACAACCCTCCCGCCCGAAGGGCAAGCTGCTGGAACGAATCGGCTACCACCGCATGGACGCCTTTCTGCCGGCGACGCCACTGCTCGACAAACTCTGGTCAGTCAAAAGAGATTTTGCGACCTACGCGCCACTGGAAGGCTTCTACAAAATCCAGACCCAACAGGCGAGTGAACACCATGGCGTGACCGCCTTCAGCTACGACAATTACCACTGCTTTATCACCGCATTCAAACTGCCCGATGGCTGTGTCACCCAAGCGCTCTACGATTACCGCTCGCTGCTGCCACGGCGCATTACCGATCCCAACGGCAACGTCCAGGAAGGCCTGGTTGATGCCTTCGGCCAAGTATTGGCCACGACATTCTACGGTACCGAAAACAACACCCCCGTGGGTTTCAAACCCATCGCGCAGTTCAAGCGGCTGTGTTTCGACAGTTCGACAGAAGCGATCGAACAGCGCCAGGACGCCTTGCAGGAGGCCGCCACAGCGCTCTGTTACACGCCCTTCAGCTGGATGGGTTGCGTGTCGAACGCCGCGCTGGCGGACGGCGACTGGCTGGCGCGATGCGTGCTCAACCGAGACCTGCTCCCCAGCGGACATATCCGTGCGTCGGCTCGAACGCGACTGGGGGATCTTCAAACACTCTGCGCCGACGACCTGAAACTGAAGAACGAAATGGATGCCGCAACGCGTGAGCCGGTGCACCTCGCCGCACTGGTGGCCGACCGCTACCCCGATGACGACCAGCAGCAAATCCGCATTGCCATCACCTGCTTCGACGGTTTCGGTCGAACCCTGCAAAGCAAGCAACGGGTCGAGCCGGGCATGGCCTACGTCGTCACATCCCAGGGAGCACTGGCGCTCAAGGACGAAAAACCCATGGAGCAAACAACGGCAACACGCTGGCGTGTCAGCGAACGAGTGGAATACAACAACAAGGGTTTGCCGATCCGCCTCTACCGCCCTTACTTCGCCGATCAGCACCGCTACATCAACGACGAGTCCTTGCGGCAGTTCGGTCATTGCGACCAGCAGTTCTACGATGCATTGGGTCGCCCCACCCGCACGCGCCTGGCCACACAGGCTGGCCTTTCCTATATGCGGCGGCACTCCCGCCATGCCTGGTACACCCTGGACGAGGACGAGAACGACACCCTGGAAGAGGTCATGGCCGAACAAGCACCGGTTATCGGAGGTGAGGCATGAACCCACGCCTTCACCGCAGGACACCGACGCTCAAGGCTGTCGACAGTCGAGGCCTGCCCGTGCGACAGGTCGCTTACTGCCGGCGTAACGCAGAAGAACAATCCCAAGCGCGCATCACCCGCCAACACCACGACACGGCTGGACGCCAGGTTGCGCAGTGGGACCCAAGGCTGTTCGACACAGCAACCGAAGCCAACCTGACGACCGTCTACAGCCTTTCCGGCAAGCCGTTGTTGGTGAACAGTGTCGACGCCGGCTGGCGCCTGAATCTCCCTGGCGCTGCCGGACAGATCGTGCGCAGCTGGGATCAGCGAGGAAACCATTGGCGCACCACTTACGACCAGCAGCTAAGGCCGACCGCCATCCACGAGCAATTGCCAGATCAGGATCCGCGCCGAGTCGAATACCTGCGCTACGGCGACAGCTCGCCGGAATCCGCCGCACGCAACCTTTGCGGCGCCCTGATCCGCCACGATGACAGCGCGGGCAGCCTGCTCGTCGATGAATACGCCCTCTGCGGCAAACCGCTTGGCCAGGCGCGACACTTCCTCGTCGATGCGGCACAACCCGACTGGCCGGCCGAGGAGATCGCCCGCGACAAACTGCTGGAAAAGGGCAACGGCTACGAAACCCGCTGGCGCTACGATGCATTGGCGCACCCTATCCTGCTGGTGGATGCGGCCCGGCACCAACAGCGCTACGGGTTTGATATCGCCGGCCAACTCAAGGTTGTGAGCCTGAAAGTAAAAGACGCTACGACTGAAAAAACCATCCTGAAGGATCTCGTCTACAACGCGTCTGGCCAGGTCGAATCCCAGGTTGCCGGCAACGGCGTCATCAGTCGCGCCGCATTCGATCCGGCCAGCGGCCGACTGATCTCACTCAGCGCGTCGGTGTCTGGCAACACCTTGCAGGATCTGCGCTACACCTACGACGCGGTGGGTAACGTGACGCACATCGAGGATCGGGCCCAACCGGTGCAGTTCGGCAGCAACCAACGGGTCGACGCCACCTGCACGTTCACCTACGACAGCCTTTACCAGTTGAGCAGCGCGACGGGCCGTGAAACGGCGGGGCTGACCAGCAATCCCGAACTTCCCGCCTTCAGCAGGACGCCGTTCGACGCCCGGCAACTGTTCCCGTTTACCGAGCACTACCAGTACGACGCCGGTGGCAACCTGATCGAACTGCGCCATGTCCGCGACCGCAACAACTACACCCGGAAGCTGGAGATAGCCGCCTCCAGCAATCGCCTGCTGTCCTGGAACAAGGCTGAACACTACGATGCCAACGGTAACCCGCAGGTACTCCATCCGGGCCGGGCACTGGAGTGGAATGCCCGCAATCAACTCGCCAGCGTGACGCTGGTGCAGCGCGCAGACGGCCGCCACGACCTTGAGCGCTATGGCTACGACAGCACGGGGCAACGGGTGCGCAAGGTCCAGGTCACCTATGCTTCGGCTGTGACCCATACCCGGGAAGTCCGTTACCTGCCGGGCCTCGAAATCCACACCCGTCAGCACGAACGCCTGGAAGTCATCACCCTGCAGGCCGGCCGTTGCAGCGTGCGGTACTTGCACTGGACCGAAGGCCGCCCAGCCGGCATCGCCGCCAACCAGACACGCTACAGCCTGGACGATCACCTGGGTTCCAGCTCGCTGGAACTCGACGATGAAGGCTGGCTGATCAGCCAGGAAAGCTATCTCCCCTACGGCGGAACCGCTTGGGCTGCGTCCCGATCAGCCGTGGAAGCCGACTACCGGACCCTTCGCTATTCCGGCAAGGAGCGTGACGCCAGCGGCCTGTATTACTACGGGCACCGGTACTACGCACCGTGGTTGCAACGCTGGATCAGTCCCGATCCGGCGGGAGCGGTTGACGGGCTGAACCTGTATTGCATGGTGGGGAACAACCCGATGAGATTTACCGACCCTTCGGGCCTGATGAGGGATGAGGACTTCAAGGAATTCGAAACCTGGGGCCGGGCCCGGTCGCAGGAAATCATGGATTCGGCAAAAGGTGACTATTCCTATCGTTTGATGCCGGATGACTACGATAAAACGTCCGATCAGTTTCTCAATGGCGGGCTCCTGCGCCAGGAGTTTCTTGCTCACTCTTATGGCTACATCAAGACGGAAGAAGTCGGGCTCAGCGACTTCTTCAACCTGCCAAAGCCGCAAGGCAGCATGAGGGGATACAAAGGCGTGGACCGCAACTATGACGGCCGGGCCAGGACCGACACCCCCTCAGAACACTACTTGAACTTTGGCACCTATCGGATCGGCAATGCCGCTGAATACCTGGCCGATTTATCCAGCCGATACGCCGCCGCCAAAAACGACATGTTCCACAATGTGGCCATAGACGAGGACGTCCTGAAGGACGCACCAACGCTAAGCCGGCTGACCGATCAGGTCCATGAACTGCAGCAACCGACTCGAGGCTGGATCGAAACCCATATTGAAAACATGGGTGGGATCATGCCGATACGTGCCGGAGGCCCCGGGACCCATGCCGAAGTCCGGCTGGCGAATTCCGTGGTAGCGCTCTACCCGGACAGGGCGGAAAGGATGCTTTCCGACACCACGATATTCACTGACACCCTGTTCAGGGGTAAAGCCCCAGAACCGTTTCCGGCCTGCATCAATTGCAGCGGCATTCTTCCAGCGCAAATCACGGTGCCGACCGGACGCACCCCCGTCGACTACGCTGGCTACAACGCTCGCGTCCAGCAGATAAACGAGGCACCACGTCCTCGCCAACGAGGCAGCCGGGCGAGAAGATAATGTCAGTCAAACACTGATTGCATTGGTGAACACCAGGCGATTGCCGAACGGATCGACCACCGCCATGTCCTGGCTCCCCCAGGGCATGGCCTGGATATGCGGGCGGGCGAAGGTGTATTGCTTGGCCAGCAACTGCGCCTGGAACGCTTCCAGTTCATCGGTCTCGATCCGCAGCGCCGAGCCCGGCGTGCAATCGCCATGGTGCTCGGACAGGTGCAGTACGCAATCGCCACGGGAGACTTGCAGGTACAGCGGGAAGTCGTCGCCGAAACGATGTTGCCAATCGACGGTAAACCCCAGGAAGTCGACATAGAATACCAACGCCTTGGCTTCATCGAAGATCCGCAGGATCGGAGTGGTTTTACCGAAGCTCATGGGTTGCTCCCTGGCTGAAAAGACCCAGTGTAGATGGGTTGACCCTAGTGCTTCGGCCTGGGTTCCGGGTTCTTTAGTGTCAATACGCCATTATTATGGCGCCAATTAAAACAAATTCAGCCGTCCAGCCCGTCCTCAGGCGCTATCCAATGGGCTGAATCCCTGGCGCAGATCGCCTTCGCGCGCCAGAAACCGACCTGCTCTGCGCCCATTCGCTCGCCCCTCGCCATAACTCAGGACACCGTTGACCCACACCCCGTCGATGCCTTCGGCGGCCCGTTGCGGCGCTTTGAAATCAGCCACGTCGCGAACGGTTTGCGGGTTGAACAACACCAGGTCCGCCCAGTGTCCTTCACGAATTTCACCACGGTCCTTCAGGCCGAAGCGCGCCGCCGACAGACCGGTCATCTTGTGCACGGCGGTGTGCAGCGGAAAAAGCCCGACGTCACGACTGAAATGTCCCAGCACCCGTGGGAAAGCGCCCCACAAGCGCGGATGGGGAAACGGATCGTCGGGCAAACCGTCGGAACCCACCATGGACAGCGGATGGGCGAGGATTCGTCTTACGTCGCCTTCGTCCATGCCGTAGTACACCGCCCCAGCCGGTTGCAGACGACGTGCGGCGTCCAGCAGCGAGACGTCCCATTCGTGGGCAATATCGGCGAGGTCGCGACCGCCCATGCCCGGGTGGGGTGTCGACCAGGTGATGGTGATGCGATGGGCATCAGTCACTTGCTTGAGATCCAGCGTCGAGGAGCTCGCCGCGTAGGGATAGCAGTCGCAGCCGACCGGATGGGTTTTGGCCGCATTTTCCAGCGCCGCCAGCACCTGCGGACTGCGTCCCCAGTTACCGGCGCCCGCGCATTTGAGGTGGGAAATAATCACCGGGCTCTTGGCGCGACGGCCAATCTGGAACGCCTCATCCATGGCCTCGAGCACCGGTTCGAATTCGCTGCGCAGGTGGGTGGTGTAGATCGCGCCGAAGGCCTGCAACTCTTCGCTCAGTTGCATGACTTCGTCGGTGGACGCCGAAAACGCATTGGCATAGGCCAGGCCGGTGGACAGGCCGAGCGCACCGGCTTCCAGGCTTTCGCGCAGTTGCCCACGCATGGCCGCGATTTCTCCCGCGCTGGCGCTGCGCAACAAATCCTCCATGTGGTTGCTGCGCAGGGCTGTGTGGCCCACCAATGCGGCGACGTTGACGGCAGGCGTGGCCGTTTCCACCGCGGCCCGATAATCAGCGAAGCGTGGGTAGGCGAACGCTTGCGCGGTGCCGAGCAGGTTCATCGGGTCCGGCGGATCGCCGCGCAGACTGACCGGTGCAGCGCTGATGCCGCAATTGCCGACGATCACCGTGGTCACGCCCTGGCTGAGCTTGGGCAGCATCTGCGGTTGGCGGATGACCACAGTGTCGTCGTGAGTGTGCACATCGATGAAGCCCGGCGCCAGCACACGGCCAGCGGCGTCGATTTCTTCAATCGCCCGGGCATCGTCCAGGTTGCCGATGCGCTCGATGCGCCCGGCGCGAATCCCTACGTCGGCGTTGTAGCCCGGGGTATCGCGGCCATCAATGACCAGCGCGTTGCGGATAAGGGTGTCGTATTGCATGTCAGTCTCCCAACGGCAAGTGATCATCGCCGCCGCGGTAATCGTCCAGGGCGAGCTTGACCCGCCGCAGGCGCTCTTGATTGTCTTCGGGGTGAGCCAACGCCAGCTCGGTGGCGAGCACGTCGATGGCCAGCAGCATGCCGTAGCGCGCCGCCGTGGGTTTGTAGATGAACGAGGTCTCGGCGCCTTGCAGGGGCAGTACCACATCGGCCAGTCGGGCGAGGGGCGAGTCGGCTCGGGTGATGGCCAGGATCGGCGCGCCGTAACTGCGGGCCAGCTCCACCGCACCGAGCAATTCCGGGGTGATACCGGTGAGCGAGCAGGCGATGACCAGGTGTTCTGCACTCAACGAAGTGGCGGTGATGCGCATCATCACCGGATCGCGGCAGGCGGCAATCGGGTAGCCGAAACGCACTAGCCGTACCTGCAACTCTTCACCGCACAACGCCGACCAGCCACCGAGACCGAATGCATGAACCATCCGCGCCTTGCCGATCATCCGCACGGCATCGCTGAACCGTGATTCTTCGAACGCCGACAGATGCTGACGCAGGGTCGCCTCGATATCGCCGACGATCTGTCCATAAAACGCCGACTGCTCAGGCGCTCCGGCCGGGTCGAGAAAGCGGCTGCCGACACCGCTGGCCTGGGCCAGTTGCAAGCGCAGGTCGCGAAGATCGCGGCAACCGACGGTGCGGGCGAAGCGCGACAGTGTGGCGCTGCTGACTTCGGCGCGCAGGGCCAGTTCATCCAGGCTGGCGGAAGCGGCAAATCCTACGTCGTCGAGCATCAGCCGGGCGATTCTGCCTTCGCCGGCGCTGAAGGAGTCCTGGCGGGAGCGGATCTGGTAAAGGATGTCCATGGCGCCTCCTGTGGAGTTACGGTGCGCTCAGAACAAGCGCGAAAGCCCGAGGGTCAAGGCGAACGCGACCACGGAGATCAGCGTTTCCAATACCGTCCAGGTCTTGAAGGTTTGGGCAACGGTCATATTGAAGTATTCCTTGATCAGCCAGAAGCCGCCGTCGTTGACGTGGGAAAAGATCACCGAACCGGCCCCGGTGGCCAGCACTAGCAATTCGGGATGGGGATAACCCAGGCCGATCGCCACGGGCGCGACGATGCCTGAGGCCGTGGTCATCGCCACAGTGGCCGAGCCAGTGGCGACGCGCATCAGGGCAGCGAACAACCAGCCCATGACCAATGGCGACAACTGGAATTCCTGGGCCAGGCCGACAATCTGCTGGGTGACCCCGGCGTCCACCAGGATCCGGTTCAAACCACCGCCAGCACCCACCAATAAGGTGATGCTGGCCGTCGGTGCCAGGCATTCGTTGGTGAACTTGAGGATCGACTCGCGGTTGAAACCCTGGGCCAGGCCGAGGGTCCAGAAGCTCAGGACGGTCGCCAGCAACAAGGCGATCACCGAGTTGCCGATGAACAGCAAAAACTGGTTGAAACCGCTTCCCGGCGTGGAGATCAGGTTGGCCCAGCCGCCGATCAGCATCAGGATCACTGGCAGCAGGACAGTCCCCAGGGTCACGCCGAAACCCGGCAGGTTCGCGCGGGGCTCGCGGTCGAGAAATTGCCGCTCCAACGGGTTTTCAGCCGGCAGCTGGATGCGTGGCACGATGAATTTGGCGTACAGGGGACCGGCGATGATCGCGGTGGGGATGCCAATCAGGATCGCGTACAACAACGTCTGCCCCACCGAGGCCTGGAACGCCTGCACCGCCAGCATCGCCGCCGGGTGCGGAGGGACAAGTGCGTGGACCACCGAAAGCCCGGCGACCATCGGCAACCCCACCATCAGGATCGACACGCCCACGCGCCGTGCGATGGTGAACGCGATGGGCACCAGCAACACGAACCCGACCTCGAAGAACAACGGCAGCCCGACCAGGAAGGCAATGCACACCATCGCCCAGTGGGCGTTGCGCTCGCCGAAGCGTTCAATCAGCGTCTGCGCCATCCGCTCGGCCCCGCCGGACTCGGCCATCATCTTGCCGAGCATCGTGCCCAGTGCCACCACCAGCGCGATGTGCCCCAGCGTCTTGCCGACACCGGCCTCATACGCCCCCACCACACCCGAGGGCGGCATCCCGGCCAGCAGTGCCAGGCCAATGGACACCAGGGTAATCACAATGAACGGATTGAGCCGATAACGGGCGATCAGCACGATCAGCGCAATGATCGCGATGGCCGCGTAGACCAATAGCCAATAACCGAAAGCAGGGGCCATGCGTTACTCCTCGAATGGGGTCACGTCGATGTGTTGTGAAACTCATAAATCATTTCGACGGAGAATCTTCAAACCCACTGAAAGTAATTTTCGTACACAGACAAGAAATGTCGCTGAGGGACATCGCGACACGGCACTGATGAAAATTCAGCGCAAGACTTTCATTGCCTTTGTGGCGAGGGAGCTTGCTCCCGCTGGGCTGCGCAGCAGCCCCAACTTCATCAACACAATGACCAACGGCTGGCCGCCCCGCCCTCAATTCCGTACCATCCGCAGCTGTTTTTGCATCACGCCCCGGTAGCCGACGCTCAACCGGGGCCCAGTCAGGTAAATCATGAAACCAGCACGTCTTCGCGCCGACGCCCTCGCCGGCCTCACCACGTCTTTCGCCTTGCTTCCCGAATGCATCGCCTTCGCCCTGGTAGCCCACCTCAATCCGCTGATGGGGCTCTACGGCGCGTTCATCATCTGCACGCTGACCGCCCTGTTCGGCGGACGGCCAGGCATGGTGTCGGGCGCGGCGGGCTCGATGGCAGTGGTGATCATCGCGCTGGTGGTGCAACACGGCGTGCAGTACCTGCTGGCCACCGTGCTGTTGGGCGGGCTGATCATGATGGCCTTCGGGCTGTTGCGGTTGGGCAAGCTGGTGCGCATGGTCCCGCACCCGGTGATGCTCGGCTTCGTCAACGGCCTGGCGATTGTCATTGCGCTGGCCCAACTGGAGCATTTCAAGCAGGGTGAAACCTGGCTCAGCGGCGATCCGCTGTATCTGATGGCCGGCCTGGTGGCGCTGACCATGGCCATCGTCTACCTGCTACCACGCCTGACCCGCAGCGTGCCGCCGGCCCTGGTGGCGATCCTCGGTGTCGGCCTGGCGGTCTACCTGCTCGGCCTGCCCACCCGAACGCTGGGCGACATGGCCCATATCGCCGGCAGCTTGCCTGCCTTCGCCTGGCCCGATCTTCCCTGGAACCTGGAGACCCTGCAGATCGTCGTGCCCTACGCGGTGATCATGGCGATGGTCGGTTTGCTGGAAACCCTGCTGACCCTGAACCTCACCGACGAAATCACCCAGAGCCGCGGTTATCCGGACCGTGAATGCGTGGCGCTGGGCGCCGCCAACATCGCCTCCGGGCTGTTCGGCGGCATGGGCGGCTGCGCCATGATCGGCCAGACGGTAATCAACCTCAGCTCGGGTGGGCGCGGACGGTTATCGGGCGTGGTGGCCGGGGTGATGGTGTTGCTGTTCGTGTTGTTCCTGTCGCCGTTGATCGAGCGCATCCCGCTGGCTGCGCTGGTGGGCGTGATGTTCGTGGTTGCGCAGCAGACCTTCGCCTGGGCCTCGCTGCGGGTGATCAACAAGGTGCCGAAGAATGATGTGTTGGTGATCATCGCGGTGACCGTCATCACGGTGTTCACCGACCTGGCCGTGGCTGTGCTCTGCGGGATCATCATCGCGGCGCTCAACTTCGCCTGGCAACAGGCGCGGGAGCTGTACGCCGACACGCATCAGGAAGCCGACGGCAGCAAACTCTATCGCTTGCACGGCACGCTGTTCTTCGCCTCGACGACACCGTTTCTCAACCAGTTCGACCCGGCCAACGACCCGGCCCTGGTGACCCTCGATTGCCGCCACTTGCGCTTCGTCGACTACTCGGCCGTCGCCGCACTCAAGACCTTGCGCGAGCGCTACAGCAAAGCCGGCAAGCACTTGCGTGTGTTCCACCTGTCCGAGCGTTGCAAGCAAATGCTCAAGCGCGCGGGCGTGCAGCACGACTGAAGCAACACGCAACAAAAACCTGTGGGAGCGAGCCTGCTTGCTCCCACAAGGGGGCTTATTCTGCTGGCACTACCGGCGTCACTCACACCATCTCATCAAGAATCCACTCCACCACCGACGTTCGCTTCGGCGTCCAACCCAGCAGCTCATGGGCGTTCTTGCCCCGCACCCGGCTGTTGGAACCCAGGCCATAGTTGGCCATTTCGTAGCCCCACTCGGCTTCGGCATCGGCCAACGGCCAGTCCTGCGGTTCGCCCAGGTTCAGCGCTCGGGCCATAGCGGTGGTCATGTCGATGAACGAAGCTTCGCCGCTTTCGACGAAGTAGAACGTGCCTGGCTGGTTACGGGTCAAGGCGAGTTTGTATAACTCGACCACGTCCTCGATGTGCACGTTGGACCAGATGTTCTGCCCAGGCCCGACATGCCGCACCACCCCGCTTTTACGGGCCTGCTTGAGCAGCCGTGGCAACTGCACGCTGTCACGCTTGACCCCCAGGCTGTGGCCATAGATCAAGGTGTTGCAGATCACCGCCGAGTTCACGCCGTGTTTCGCCGCGTCCAGGACCAGATTATCGATAGCGACACGGGCGGCCTTGTCGGCGGTGGGGGGCGGCAGGTTGTCTTCGTAGAAGATGGCCTCGCTGGAACGACCGCCCGAAGCATCGCCGACGATGCTCGAACCGCTGGTGTGCAGCAACACTTTGTTCGACCCCTTGAGTCCTTCGATCAAGGCCTCTGCCGCACCGCGATGATCGCTGCTGGCGGCATTGATCACCGCGTCGGCGGCACGTGCCTGTTCGCTGAGCAGCGCGCTGTCTTCGAGGGTGCCGATGACCGGCTTGATACCCAGTGCAGTCAGCTCGCTCGCCTGTTCGGCGCTGCGCACCAGACCGGTGACGTGATGCCCGGCGCGGGCCAGGCCGGTGGCGATGGAGCCGCCGATGAAACCGGCAGCGCCAGTGACGAATACGTTCATGAAAGAACTCCTTGGCAGATCAGTGATGGGACGAGTATCGGGGACCGATCCTTGGCGAAACAGTCCACATTGCCCAAATCACTCTTGCCTTGAAGTCACGAATCAGCCCTTGAATTCCCGCGAGGCGTAGTCGGCGAGCTTGCCCTGGATGAAGTCCAGGAAGCACTGGATCCGCAAGGCCAGTTGCGAGTTGCGGTAGTACACGGCATTGATCGGCTGGCGATACCCGCTGTTGGCATCGGCCAGCAGCACCTTCAGCCGACCGGCCTGGATGTCTTCGCGGGTCATGAAGTCCGACAGGCAGGCGATGCCCTGCCCTTGCAGCGCCAGGTGCCGCACAGTCTCGCCGCTGGACGCGCTGATGGCTGGCTGGATCGGCCAACGATCACCGTGTACGTGACGCAGCGGCCACTGGTTGAGGCCCTCGTTCTGGGCAAACCCCAGCAGCGCGTGACCGGCCAGCTCGGCGACGCTTGACGGCGTGCCGTGCTGCTTCAGATAAGCGGGGCTGGCCAGGATGTGCAACGGGCTACAGCCCAGGGCGCGGGCATGGAGCGTCGAGTCCGTGAGGGTGCCGATGCGGATGGCGATGTCGGTGCTTTGCTCCAGCAAATCGATGATCAGGTCGTTGCTGTTGAGTTCGAGCTGGATGTCCGGGTAGAGCCTGCGGAATTCTTCGATGTGCGGGACGATGGCGTGCAGCATGAACGGCGACGCAGCGTTGATCCGTAAGCGCCCTGCAGGATTTTTCTGACGGGACGACAAACGCTCCTCCAACTGATCCATCTGATCGAGGATGCCCTTGGCCTGTTCGAAGAAGTACTTGCCCTCCTCGGTCAGGTCCATGCGTCGGGTGGTGCGGTTGATCAGCGTGGTGTCGAGCTTTGCCTCCAGCCGCGACAACGTGCGGCTGACCGCCGACGGCGTCTGCCCGACCTGCTCGGCGGCGGCAGAGATCGATCCGCATTCGATCACGCAGACGAAAATCTGCAATTCGTCGGATCTGGCTTTCACGGGTGTCCTCTCATGGGATGCAACTCAATGTGACAGGCTTTTGTGGCGAGGGAGCTTGCTCCCGCTCGGGCGCGCAGCGACCGCCTTTTTTGGGGCGGCTAGGCAGCCCAGCGGGAGCAAGCTCCCTCGCCACATAAGATGCCTCGCCACAGATGCATCATCGTCTTCAGGTAGGTCCCGATACTAGCCGGATTACCGCGAAAGGCCGAACACCTCGCGCAAATGCTGCTCATACCGCGCGACATCGGCCTCGACGTTCGGACGTTTCATCACGTCCACGCACAGGAAGGTCGGCAGGCCGGTCATGCCCAGGAACTGGTTGGCTTTGTGGAATGGAAAGTACACCGCGTCCACGCCCGTGGCTTCGAAGAAATCAGTCGGATCGTCGAAGGCTTGCTGCGGGGCATTCCAGGTCAAGGACAACATGTATTGCTTGCCTTGCAACAGGCCACCGCTGCCGTATTTCTGCGACGCATCGGAACGGGTCCGGCCGTCGCTGGCGTAGAGGCTGCCGTGGCCTTCTGTGAAGACTTCGTCGATGTATTTCTTCACGGTCCACGGCGCGCCCATCCACCAACCCGGCATCTGGTAAACGATCACGTCGGCCCAAAGGAACTTGGCGACTTCCTCCTTGATGTCGTAGCCGCCGTCAATGAAGGTGGTTTTCACATCAACACCGCCACGGTCCAACACACTGACCGCCGTGTCGTGGAGGGTGGCGTTGTAGCGACCGTCGGAATGAGCGAATTGTTTGCCGCCGTTGAGCAACAGGACTTTTTTCATGGAGAGCCTCATCGGGTACCACGGCACGGGCCACTGCATGGCCGCGGGGTGGAAAGATTGAAAACGATGGCGGCAGCGTACCGATGAGCCTCGCGCGGAATAAGCACCGGCACGGCAAAACTGATTTGACCAAAACGCACGAATCAACAGCCGATTATTGCCATAGGATTCAGCCGACTTTCATTTCAGGAGGCACCTGATGAGCGAATTGCACGGTTTCATCCTTCACGCCAAGACCCGTCCGGAAAAAGCCGAGGCCTTCGAAGCGCTGTTTCGCGCCTATGTCGAGCCAAGCCGCGCCGAGCCCGGCTGCATCGAATATCACATGTTGCGGGACCAGCAAGACCCGACGCTGTTTATCTTCTATGAGATCTGGGCCTCCCAGGCGCACCTGGATGTGCACTCGAACCTGCCACACATGAAGCAGTTCTTCGAGCAGCGCATGGATTACCTGGAGCGCGACTTCGAAATCCGCCGCATCGACATGCTGAGTGCGTCCTCGGCTAGCCGTTGATCATCAAGTGGCCCCCGAGCGCGCCGAGGCCGATGAAAAATACCCGTTTGAACAACACGGCGCTGATCCGCTGACGCAACCATTGCCCCAGCCACATCCCCAGCAGCGCCGGTGCCAACGCCAGCAACGAAGCGCTCAATTCGCCCCCGCCCAGTGCGCCGCGCCACACCAGGCCGGCGGCCAGGGCCAGGGTAGAAACGGTGAAAGACAGGCCCAGGGCTTGCACCAGTTCATCCTTGCTCAAGCCCAACGCTTGCAGATAGGGCACCGCCGGAATGACGAACACACCGGTGGCGGACGTGATGAGGCCGGTCAGCAACCCACAAAGCGGGGCGATCCACGGCTCGACATGGGCGCCGACCCGCAGCGTTGGCAGCAACAGCCCGCTCAGCGCATACAGCACCAGCGCCCCACCCAAGGCCCGCACCACCCAGGCCCCACCCGTCATACCGAGCCACAGCGTACCAAGCCCGGTGCCGATGAAAATCGTCAGCAGCAGTGGCCACAGGCGGCGGAGCAGGGCTTGCAGATGACCACCAAATGCCAATTGCCAGAAATTGGTCAGGGTCGCCGGGATGATGAGCAGCGCCGCAGCCTGCGTCGGAGCCATAGCCAGCCCAAGCAAGCCCATGGCGATGGTCGGCAGGCCGAGGCCGATCACGCCCTTGATGGTTCCGGCCAGCAGGAAGGTGCCGATGACCAGCAGGGAAAGGGCCAGACCGAGATTTTGATAGAAAGCGATGAGTGTGTTCATAGGGGTATCGTGCGCCCCGGAACATGGCTTGGAAATCTGCCATATACTGAGGGTGCCTCTCTTTCCGCAAGAGGCTGTGAACTCACTGATGCTCGCGATGACGATAAACCAGGCGCCACAGCACTTGAGACAGGATCCCCGCCCATGCACTTCGACCTCACCGACCTGCGTCTCTACCTGAACATCCTCGACACCGGCAACATCACCGCCGGTGCGGCTCGCAGCCATTTGTCCCTGGCCGCGGCCAGTGCGCGGGTCCGGGCCATGGAAGCTTCCCTGGGCATCGACCTGCTTGAGCGCGGACGGCGTGGGGTAACGCCCACTCCCGCAGGCAAAGCCCTGGCCGAGCACGCCCGAATCCTTCTGCAACAGGCCGAACGCCTGCAACAGGACCTGGCCGAATACGCCAAAGGCATCAAGGGCCGGGTGCGGCTGCTGTGCAACACCAGCGCCATGACCGAATACCTGCCCGAGCTGCTGGCCGATTTTCTCCAGGCCCATCCCAACCTCGACATTGACCTGCAGGAATTGCCCAGCTCACGGATCACCCATGCGCTGCGCCAAGGCGCGGCAGACCTCGGTATCGTTTCCGACGCAGTGGACACCGAGGGGCTTCAGACCTGGCCTTTTCGCGACGATCCGCTGGTATTGATCCTACCGACCGGACACCCCCTGGCTGACGGTCGCGCCGTACGTTTCAGCGAAACCCTCAGCCACGATTATGTCGGGCTGAACGCCTCCAGTGCCCTGGCGATTCACCTGGAAGAACAGGCCCTGCACATCGGCTCACGTATGCAAGTCCGCATTCGCGCCGATGGTTTCGACGGGCTGATTCGTATGGTGGCCCATGGTGCAGGCATTGCCATCGTGCCGAAGGCTGCCATCGACCGGCGCCCACCCGAGCCATCGTATCAATGCATCCCGCTGCAAGAAGCCTGGGCGCACCGGGCGTTGCTGCTGTGCGCCCGCAACTTCGACGGTTTGCCGGCCTACGCCACGGCCCTGGCTCGGCATCTGGCCGATTGATGCGCGCTTCTGGATAGCCCGATGTCGACCACAGACATCTACCCGCTCATGCCGCACGTTAGGGTGCCTGTTCTCTTCCGCCCCTTTCGGAGCTCACATGACCGCACCCATCACCGTCCTGCGCGACACCCATCCGCTGCCCGTACTCGATGCCTGCAAATGGGAAAAACTCGAAGGCGACCCGCACACCGTCAACCTCAACGCCTACACCAGCGAAGACGGCAGCAAGATCATGGGCACCTGGATCTGCACACCCGGCAAATGGTATGTGGAATACGTGAAGTGGGAGTACTGCCATTTCCAGGAAGGCTACTGCATCATCACCCCAGAGGGCATGGAGCCGATCCATCTGCGCGCTGGTGACATCTTCGTCATCGAGCCGGGCATGAAAGGCACGTGGGAAGTGGTCGAGACCGTGCGCAAATATTTCGTCTTTGCCTGAAACAAAAAACCGAGAGACCACCTGTGGCGAGGGAGCTTGCTCCCGCTCGGCTGCGCAGCAGCCGCGTTTCAAGAGGTGCTTCGCACCTCAGCGGGAGCAAGCTCCCTCGCCACAAAAGCTTTGAAACCAGCCCCTACTGCGGCTTGCGATAGCTATTAACAATCGCCGAAAAATCCTTGCCGCCCTCGCCCCGCTGGCTCATCGCCTGATACAACTGCTGCGCCACCGCCCCCAGCACCACAGGCTGATGGACCTGCCGCGCGGCTTCGGTGGCCAGGCCCAGGTCCTTGAGCATCAGGTCGGCGCCAAAGCCACCCGTATAGCCACGGGACGCCGGTGCCGTGTCGATCACGCCCGGCCACGGATTGTAAGTGTCCGAACTCCAGCAACGCCCCGTTGAACTGTTGATGATGCCGGCCAACACCTGGGTGTCGATCCCCAAGGCATCGCCCAGCGCCATGGCTTCGCTGACGCCCACCATGGAAATCCCCAGCAGCAGGTTGTTGCAGATCTTGGCAATCTGCCCGGTGCCGACTTCGCCACAGTGCACGATGTTACGGCCCATTTGCGCCAGCACCGGTTGCAAGGTGGCGAACAACTCGGCCGAGGCACCGACCATGAAAGTCAACGTACCCGCCGCCGCACCACCGGTACCACCCGAGACCGGCGCATCGGCCATCGCCACCCCTTGTTTCGCCGCGGCAGCCGCCACGTCGCGGGCGGTTTGTGGATCGATGGTGCTGCAATCCACCGCTGGCGTGCCGGCAGCGATACCAGCCAGCACGCCGTCTTCACCCAGCCAGACACTGCGCACATGGGCGGCGGCCGGCAGCATGGTGATCACCAGAGCAGCGCCCTGGGCCGCGTCGCGAGGCGAGGCACTGATCGTGCCGCCCAATGCCGCCAGTTCAGCCAGCACCGTCTGGTTCAGGTCGAACAGGTTCAGCGAATGGCCAGCCTTGAGCAGGTTGCGCGCCATGGGGGCGCCCATGTTGCCCAGGCCGATAAATGCGATGTTCATGTCCGGCTCCTTAACGCAAATTGATGGTGGTGTTCACACCGTCATTGACGCTGTCATCATCGAACCAGCGCGCGGTCACGGTCTTGGTCTGAGTGTAGAACTGCACCACTTGTTTGCCGTACGGGCCGAGGTCGCCGAGTTTCGAACCACGGGAACCGGTGAAGCTGAAGAACGGCACCGGCACCGGGATCGGGATGTTGATGCCCACCTGGCCGACGTCGATTTCGCTCTGGAATTTGCGTGCCGCCGCGCCGCTCTGGGTGAACAGGCCGGTGCCGTTGCCGAATGGGTTGGCGTTGACCAGGGCAATCGCCTGATCCAGGGTGTCGACTTCCAGCACCACCAGCACCGGGCCGAAGATTTCCTCGGTGTAGATGCGCATCTCGGTGGTCACGCCGGAAAACAGGGTCGGACCGACAAAATTGCCCTGCTCGAAACCCGGCACGCTGATCCCACGCCCATCGAGCTCCAGCTTCGCCCCTTGCTGCACGCCACTCTCGATCAATTCGAGGATCCGTGCCTTGGCGCGCTTGGAAATCACCGGGCCGACGTCAGTGCCCGGCTCGCTGCCGGCATTGACCTTGAGTTTCTGTGCCAGGGCCTTGAGCTCTGGCAACCACTGCTTGGCCGCGCCCACCAGCACCACCACGGAAGTGGCCATGCAACGCTGGCCCGCCGCGCCGAAACCGGCGCCGACCAGGGCGTTGAGGGCCTGCTCACGATTGGCATCGGGCAATACCACCGCGTGGTTCTTGGCGCCCATCATCGACTGCACGCGCTTGCCGTGGCGACCCGCCAGGTCATACACGTGGGTGCCGACCGCCGTCGAACCGACGAAGGAAACCGCCTTGATGTCCTTGTGGGTGCAGAGCGCATCCACCACATCCTTGCCGCCGTGCACCACGTTGAGCACACCCGCCGGGACGCCGGCCTCGATGGCCAGTTCCACCAACAGCATGGTCGACAGCGGATCCTGTTCCGATGGCTTGAGCACAAAGGTGTTGCCGCAGGCGATGGCCATCGGGAACATCCACAGCGGAATCATCGCCGGGAAGTTGAACGGTGTAATACCCGCACACACCCCGATCGGCTGGCGCAGCGTGTAGGTGTCCACGCCTCCGGCGACGTTCTCGGCGAACTCGCCCATCTGCAGGGTGCCGATGGAACAGGCGTGCTCGACCACTTCCAGGCCGCGGAAAATATCACCCTCGGCGTCAGCGATGGTCTTGCCCTGTTCGGCGCTGAGCACCGCGGCGATGCGCTTTGAATGCTCGCGGATCAACGCCTGGAGCTTGAGCATGATGCGCATCCGCGCGCCGATGGGGGTCAGTTTCCAGGTCTGGAAAGCACGCTGGGCAGCGGCGATGGCAGCATCGACTTCCGAGGCCGTGGCGAACGGAACCTTTGCCAACACTTGCTGGGTGGCTGGGTTGACGATGTCGTGCCATTCGCTGGATTGGGATTCGACCCACTCGCCATCGATCAGCAGTCTGACGGTTTGCAGGGTGGTGTCGCTGGGCGTAAGGGAAACGTTCATGCTGGCCTCCGGGATTGTTCTTATAGAGAGCGCTGCTTCAGCAAAGACCAAGGTGCATGAGCACGCATGGTGATGAGACTGTTTTTGGAGTATAGATGTGCAAACTTCTAATAAGAACGCACATAAAAACCGGTCCATCATGCAAAAAAACATCACCTCCCTGGGGTCGCTGAATTGGGACGACCTCAAGTTCTTCCTCGAAGTGGCCCGCACCCGCAAGGCCAGCACGGCCGCCAAGCGCCTGGCCGTCGACTACACCACGGTGTCGCGACGCATCAGCTCGCTGGAAGCCTCGTTGGGCACGCTGCTGTTCGAGAAATCCCGGACCAACGGTTTTGTCCTGACGGCCGAAGGCCAGCGCCTGCTGGGTTACGCCGAATCGATCGAAAGCACCCTGCACATGGCCTGCGAACAGGTCTCAGGCTCTGGCGTCGCACTGTCCGGCCACGTACGCATGGGCTGCACCGAAGGCTTCGGCAGCTTCTTCATCACCCCGCAACTGAGCCACTTCGTCGACGCCTACCCGGCCATTTCGGTAGACATCCTCCCGCTGCCACACTTCATCAGTCTCTCCAAGCGCGAAGCCGACATCGTCATCGCCCTCGAACGCCCCGAACACGGCCCGTACGTATGCTGCAAATTGTGCGACTACCGACTGCAGCTCTACGCCACCCAGTCCTACCTGGACAACCACCCACCCATCCAGCGCCCGGCAGACCTGGGCAAGCACTCGTTCATCAGCTACGTGGATGACCTGGCGTTCAGCTCCGAATTGCTCTACCTGGCCAACGTCCTGCCCGGCGCCAACGCCCACCTGCGCAGCACCAGCGTGATTGCGCAATTCGTGGCAGCGCAGCAAGGCCGCTCACTGGCAATCCTGCCCTGCTTCCTCGCCGCCCAGGACCCACGGCTGTTGCCGGTGCTGCCGGAGGACATCACCGTCACCCGGCAATTCTGGATGTACTGCCGGGAGGACTTGAGGAAGCTGAAGAGGATTACGTTGTTGTGGGATTACATTCGCGAGGTGACTGAATTGAATCGGCCGTTACTGCTAGGGGAAACACGAGAGCTCAGGTTCACGGATTGAACCTCTGAACGGAGAGTCAGATCGTGCCATCACAACAAAGCTGGCAACCTCTGCCTACATGTAATACGGGCCTCAACAGAGTACCATCGCAAGCTGAAAAAATTAGCCGTACCTGCGTGAATGAAGATGATAGGCCTTAGAAAACCAAGCCTGCACAATCAAATCGCTCAAGATAGGAAAAACCGATGCTCAAGTCACTTCATCTAAAAAATGTCGGCCCCGCGCCAGAGATGCAGATGGAGCTCGCACCGCGACTTAACCTGATCACGGGTGACAATGGTCTTGGTAAGAGTTTTTTGATTGATGTCGCGTGGTGGGCTCTCACGCGGAAGTGGCCTCAGGACCTTAATACTAATCTGACCTCAGGTTACGGCGCTCGCCCCACCGAAATCACAAAAAAATCGACCATTGAATTCGAGGTGGAAAGCAAAACTGGACGGGTTAAATACGAAAGTACTTACGTACCCGATGAACAATCCTGGCTTGGTAAAGCGGGTCGCCCATGGAACCCCGGTCTCGTCGTATATGCGCTTGCTGACGGTGGATTTGCTGTTTGGGATCCTGCACGTAATTACTGGAAAAAGAAGGGAAACGTCGACATTCAGGATAGAGTTCCTGCTTATGTATTTAGCTCAAAGGATGTCTGGGATGGTCTGCGAATTCCGATCGACGAAAAACCAACGCAAGTAAGCAATGGCCTTGTAGCGGACTGGGCATCGTGGATACGCGAGCGGGGTGAGGATGCAAGGCGTATGGCCGCTGTGCTGGAAGTGCTCGCTCCAACTGGAGGTGATGACAGCCTGAAACCAGGAGAAAGCTTCGCAAGATTATCTATTAACGATGCGCGTGATATTCCGACCATCCGCATGGGGTACGGTCAAGAGGTTCCAATCCTTTATGCATCTTTGGGCGTACGACGCATTACCGCACTTGCTTACATGCTCTCTTGGGCCTGGCGTGAGCATCTGATTGCGTCCAAACAACTTGGACAAGAACCCTCGTCACGTATCGTGCTTCTCTTTGACGAGATTGAAGCCCATCTTCATCCGCGCTGGCAACGTGCTGTGGTCCCTGCGCTTCTGAAAGTGATGCAAAAACTGACCAATGACGAGGACGCTAGGGTGCAGCTTATTGCCGCCACTCACTCGCCGCTCGTTCTTGCTTCCGTAGAGCCGCTTTTCGATAGAGGTCAGGACGCATGGTTTGATCTCGACTTTGAAAACCAGGAAGTTATTCTGCGCAAACGTCCATTTGTACGCAGAGGAGAAGTAGGAAACTGGTTAACCAGCGAAGCCTTCGATCTCGGCGAACCACGTTCAATTGAAGCCGAAGTCGCTATGCGTGAGGCGCTTAACCTTTGTCGGCAAGCCACTCCAGAAGATACGGATATCGAGCGCGTCAACACACTTCTCCAGTCAGCACTCGGCGACACTGATCGGTTTTGGGTTCGATGGACCGCTTTTAGAGAATCACTCAAGGCTCCAAAGGGGAAGAAAAAGTGATCCCGGTTGCAAAAGCCAGAAAACCAAAAACATTTGACGAAAAAGTTTACCAGCCAGGCTTGCGCGCCATTTCAGAAATGGTCGGAAAACCTCCGCGCCATCCTCGGCAAGGCGGTAAACCATTCAAGAAGATTGCCAATAGAGAGCGTGACATTCCAGCAGAAAAATTCCCGACTTACTGGACCGAAGCTCTAAATGAGATGATGCACGCCTACCGACAGCTCTGTGCCTATTCTTGCTTTCGTATTCATCCTGTCACAGGTGCACGCTCCGCAGATCACTTTGCACCTAAGTCAAAAAGCTGGCGAGAGGTTTACAAATGGTCGAATTATCGACTGTGTTGTAGTCGTATGAATGCTCGTAAGAAGGATTGGGTTGGAATTATTGATCCATTCAAAATTCAGCCGGATTGGTTTCAGCTTGAGCTCGTTGGCTTCCAGGTTATCCCCGATAGAAATTTACCCCTGAATATCCAAAACGATATTCAAAATACAATCACGGCACTGGGACTAGACGACTTCCGAAGCGAGCGCGAACAGGACGCAGAGCGCTACTGGCAAAACGACTACTCACTCAAGATTCTTAAAATGGAGTCGCCCTTCGTAGCGTACGAGCTTTACCGTCAGGGCCGGCTAAACCCTATGGATACTTGGTAACAGGTCCCTGCCGTCATCTTTTATGTATCGCCTTATTTATGGAATTACTTCGCGAAGTGACTGAACAGAATCAGCCACTGCTGATGGGCGACAGCCGGGAGATGGTGTTCGCCGACTAGTCGGCGATGACCACGATGGCGACACGGCGGTTTTCGGTGCGGCCGCTGGCGGTGTCGTTGGAGGCGACCGGTTTGCTGCTGCCCAGGCCGCGCAGTTGGACGTTCTCTTCGCGCATGCCAACGCTTGTCAGCACCTTGCCCACGCTGGCGGCCCGGCGCATCGACAGTTGTTCGTTGTAGGCCTGGGAACCCGATGCGTCGGTATGACCATCGACACGTACCCGCTCGATGCCCGCCTCCAGCAACGCCTTGCCGATGCGCTCGACGATTTCGGTACTGGCCGGGTTGAGGTTTTCCACATCGCTGCCGAACAACACCTTACCCGACAAACCAAAGGCCCAGCCATCTTCGGTCAATTCGAAGCCTTGGTGCTTGAGTACGGCAATTTGCGCCGGGGTCAGACCTTTCGGCGGAGCCGTCTGGCAACCGCTCAGCGCCATGACGAGCAAGAAAAGCGCCGCGAACCAGCGCAGGGAAAATTGAGGATATGAACGCACGAGTCAGCTCCTGGTTTGAAGATCAGCGACGGAGTGATCCGACCCCGCCGTATGTTGACCGCCTCGGGCAAGGCGTTTGGCTTGGTACATCGCCGCATCGGCGGCGTGGAGTAGGGTGCCCGGTGTGGCACCATCATCGGGGTAAACGGCAATGCCGATACTGAGGGACGTCAGCACGGAAGCATTGCCGGGCAACTGAATCGGCATTTCCATGCTGGCGATGATTTTTTCAGCGATCCGTTCGGCGTCCTCGGCCTTGTGCAGGGGTGCCAGCAGCACGGCGAATTCATCACCTCCCAGGCGCGCGACCAAGTCGTCTTCACGCAACTGTGCCCGGACCCGGGTCGCCACGGCCGTCAGCACCGCGTCACCGGCAGCGTGGCCGAAATTGTCGTTGATGCCCTTGAATCGATCGCTGTCCAGGTACAACACGGCCACTTGCTCGTTGAGCTTGCTGGCGTTGCGCAAGGCGCGGATCAGTCGGCCTTCGAAAAACGCCCGGTTCGGCAAGCCGGTCAAGCTGTCGTGGCTGGCCTGGTGTGCCAGAGTTTCGTTTTCGCTTTGCAGGTGAGTCTGCCAGGACTCCAGTTCGTCGAGCAGTGCATTGAAGTCATTGGCCAGATTATCCAGTTCGGCGATGGCGGCCGGCGGCACGCGCCGATCCAGGGCCCGCTCGCTGCGTGCCGCGTGGGCCACTTCGGCCAGGCTGCGCAATGGTCCGGTGATCGCCCGCAACTGACGTCGCGCCAGATAAAGCGCCACCCAGGCACTCACCGCCGTGCACAAAATGATCCCCGCCAGACCGCTGAGCAAAAAGCGCAACAAGCTGCCGCCATGCCCTGCCAATAGAATGCTGCCGATGTTCCGCCCTTGGTGAACGATCGGCAGACTGATGGGCTTTTCCAAAAACGCCTTGGCAATGTGCACTTCCAGCCCCGACAACAGGCCGGTTTCCGGTCGCTGCCAGCGCGCCAACAGGCGGCCATGTTTATTGAACACCTGAGCATCGGCGACTTCCTCGGTGGAAGCGATCAAGGCCAGTGCTTCGGTGGCCGCAGCCGAGTCATCGAACACCACGGCGGCTTCTACGGTGTAGTTGATCGAACGGGCGATCAAATGCAGGTTGTGATCGGCGTAGACCCGCAACGCAAGCACACCCAGCAACGTCAGGGAAACGCTGGCCATGGTGATCGCCACCAACGCGACAATCAGGTGGCCGCGCCCGATGACCGAGCCCAGGGTGGGACGGATCCGCGATTTGGTCAGGCTCATGGTACTGCCGGCCTGCGACGGGAAAGCTGCAGAACGCTCGGATGGATACGCACGCCACTGCGCGCGACCGAGTCGAGGTTGACCTCGAACGATACCTGCTCATCACCGACCCGCAGACAGAACAGGCTCCCCACGGTGCACTGGTCGCCACCTTCGCTGATGCTCAACACGGGCTTGCCGATCAGGGAATCAAACAGGCGGGTGCGCTCGTCGCTGGTCAGCCTGCCGATGTAGACGGCGTTGCAATCCGTAGCGATGTTGGAGTGATCGGCCAGCAATCGCTGTACGGTCACCGGTCGACCGGTGGCCTGGGTGGTGCCTTTGACCAGATCGTCGGTGTATTGAGTCGGGCCGACGATGCACAGTTGCAACTGCGCAGGCTCCACTGGCCAGCGTGCGTAGCTGAGAATGCCCAAGACGACTTGAGTGACCGATTCGGCCCGCTGTTCAGCCCGGCTCGTGGAGGGCGGGACTTCGGCAAGTACCATAGGCGACAGCAACCACAGAAGACCGGCAAGCAGATAATGCCTCCAGTCCTTGCTGCGCACCGCCTCCCGAACCGCCACTTTCATGGAAAATCTCTTAGCCATACGATAAGTGTCGGAACGATAGCACAGTGCCAAAAAGCCAGCGAGCCGGCGCCCTACGGACATATCCGACAGAAAACAGTCAAAATCGTGACTCCGGCATCGAATCACGAAATCTGATCATTCAGTCATCACCCTCCAACTCCAACATGAGCCCGCTCAAACGCTTGACCTTGCGCCGCACCGCCTCCTCGAACACCCCCGCTCGTGGCTCAATCAGGCTGAACCATTGCTTGCCCCGGGTAATGGCGGTGTACACCAACTCCTTGGTCAATACCGGGTTCAGCGCATCCGGGAGGATCAACGCGGTATGGGTGAATTCCGAGCCCTGGGATTTATGCACCGTCATGGCATACACGGTTTCCACATCATTCAGGCGGCTGGGCAGGACGAAACGCACACCGCCCCGGCCGTCGTTGCGCGGGAAAGCAACCCGCAGAACCTGTTTGCCGGCATCGGGGCCATCACGCTCGGGCAGCTTGAGGGCGATACCGATATCGCCGTTCATCAGCCCCAGCCCATAGTCGTTGCGGGTCATCAGCACCGGGCGCCCTTCGTACCACTGGTGATCGCTATCGATAAGGCGGGCCTTGAGCAAGGCGGCGGTGATTCGCAAGTTCAGTCCTTCGACACCCCACGGACCTTTGCGCACCGCGCAAAGCAATTGGAATTCGTCGAAGGCCGCCAGGACTTCCCGGGCCCAATCGGCCCAGCAACGGTCTTCCAGCGGGCGAGAAATGCTCGGGCGTCGCTGCCTTAGCAGGCTCAGGTAATGTCGATAACCCTGGGGGCCATCTGGCTTGCCGTCGAGTAACAGCTTTTCCAATTTTGTATCGTGTTCACTCGCCAATTTCAGGGAAGACAGATCGGCATGCTGCCCTTGCTCCAGCAACTGACGGGCTTTTTCAGGCTGCTGCTGGTTGACCCAGCGAGCCAGTTGACCGATCCCGCTGCCTTCGCCGAAGCGCCGGGAATGCCGAAGCATGACCACTTGCTGTGCCAGCGGATGAGTGCCGTCGAGGTCCTGTTGCAGGTCACTGGCCGCCAGGCTTTCACCACTGACCGATTCAAGCCAGGCTCGGGTCCGGGGGCTGTACCACCCCTCCTCGGCGTCTCGACACAAATCCCCCAGCACCGCACCGGCTTCTACAGAGGCCAACTGGTCCTTGTCCCCCAACAACACCAACCGTGCATGGACCGGCAGTGCATCCAGCAGATTGGCCATCATCTCCAGGTCAATCATCGACGCTTCATCGACCACCAGCACATCCAGTGGCAAGCGATTGCCTGCATGGTGGCGAAAATGCCGGGTGCCGGGGCGGCTGCCCAACAAACGATGGACTGTCGTGACGTCGCAGGGAATCCGTTCGCGCACAGCCTCGTCCACATCCAGGGTCCGGACCTGCTGGCTGATGGATTCGGTCAGGCGCGCCGCCGCCTTGCCAGTGGGCGCGGCCAGGCGAATCCGCAGCGGCTTCCCGGCCTCGACGGCCGGTGCCTGGAGCAGGGCCAGCAGGCGTACAACGGTCGTGGTCTTGCCGGTGCCCGGGCCGCCGGTCACGATGCTGAAGGCCCCGCGGGTCGCCAGCGCGCAGGCCAGTTTCTGCCAATCGATCGGGCCGCTGGGGTTGGCCGGCCCGAACAACCCGTCCAAACGCTCGCGCAGGTCGCCGGGCGCCGCTTCATGCTCGATAAGCCGTTGACGCAACGCTTCATCGATCCGCCGTTCGTAACCCCAGTAGCGGCGCAGATAAAGACGCTTGCCAGAGAGCACCAACGGACGTTGCTGCGCCTCTTCGCTCCCATCCACGGCCAGGGCCACCAGACGACTGGACGCCAGGGCCTTGCACCAATGGACGCCATCCAGCGTCGCCAATATTTGCGATGGCAACAGCATCGCGCCCGTCTGCAGGTCACCCTCGGGAGGCAGCGACAGCGCAAAATCCGGTTCCTTGAGGGTCTCGAACACATCCAGGCAAACATGCCCGTGCCCCAGTTGATGGCTGGTCAACGCAGCAGCGAGCAGGACCAAAGGATCATCCTCGGGCGCCAGCTCATGGAGGAACGCCACGAATGCCTTGTCCAGGGCGCGCAACCAGCCGCGCTCGACCCAGCGCGTCAGTAACAACAGCAGGTCCTGCGCACGGCTCAAGGGCGCCAACTCCACCAGGCTTTCGTCGTCGGAGGACTTGGGCAGCAGGTCGGCAAAAGAACGACTCATAGCAACTCTCCCTGTACCCACGCCGGTTCAGCCTTGGGTTCGCTCGCCCCCTGGAACAGGCGATCCAGTTGTTCGATCAATGCCCGTGGCGGCTTGGTGAAATACACACCCTGACTGGCTGAGCGGGTTCCGCGAAGGAACAGGTACAACGCGCCGCCGACATGCCGGTCGTAGTCGTAATCGGGGAGCCGTGCCTTGAGCTGGCGATGCAGGGCCAACAGGTACAGCACGTATTGCAGGTCGTAGCGATGGTCCAGGATCGACTGTTCCATGGCCGGTACGGTGTAGGCCATGTCATCGACACCCAGCCAGTTGGATTTGTAATCGGCCACGTAGTACCGACCGTCGTGCTCGAACGTCAAATCGATGAAGCCCTTGAACATGCCGTTGAGCAGCACCGGCTCCGCCGCGACGCGGGCCACACCGCCATGGGTGAACCGGCAAACCAGCTGGTCGAGCTTTTGCACATCGACCTTGTGGCTGGCGAACCAGAACTCCATCTCCACCTGGAATCGGCTCAAGTGTTCGAGCACCACTGGCGCCTGGTCGTTTCCGACGTGCATGGGCATCTTGATCAGGTGCCGCAGCCAATCGCTCAACGTGGTGATCCAGCCTTTCCAGCCTCGGCGATTGCAGCGTCGGGCAATGGCATCCTCGATATCCGCTGGTGCCGATGAAAAACCCTCCCCAGCGGCCCACTCCAGCAGGCCATGGAGGAAAGTGCCGGGGTTGGGGCCACGGGGAAAGCGGTGGATGTCGCCACCGACAGCAAGGGTCTCCCTGGGAGCGTCCGGGTCCAATCGTTCATCATCGAACAGTTTCTGGGCCTGGGGACTCTCTGGCGCGGTATCGCTGCCTTCGCTCAGGCTTTCGCTGATGCGCAAGGCACTGTAGGACGCGATCCACCAGTTCTCGCTGGCTTTTCGCAAGGGCACCAAGGGTTCAAGCAACACGGCTTCGTTGCGCGGGGGCCGGTAGTGCTCGTCGGTGGCCTCGGGCATTGGCTGGTAGCTCACCGCGTCACTGCCTTGTTGCAGGTCTTCCAGCCAACGCCTCAATTCCACCGACTCGGCCAGCGGTGCACCACCGCCCAATAGATACCCCAGCGCGGACACATGGAGGATCGAGCGATTGTTGCTGCCCCGCTTGAGATCCGCGACACCTAGCCAGCAGGCATGTTGTGCACGGGTCAGTGCCACGTAGAGAAGCCGCAGGTCCTCGGCCAGACGCTCGTCATCGGCCTTGGCGATCAATTCGGCAGTGGGCTTGAGGCTGGTCTGCGCCTTGTTGGCCTCATCGTGGTAGTGCAACGGCAATCGACTGCCGTCCACCGGTTTCGTCGAGCAGATGAAGGGCAAGAAGACCAACGGATATTCGAGGCCCTTGGACTTGTGGATCGTGACCACCTTGACCAGTTGCTCATCGCTTTCCAGTCGCAGGATCTGCTCTTCCCCCACTTGCCCGGACAAGGCCAGGTGCTCGGACAAATGCCGGATCAAGGCTTGTTCGCCATCCAATTCACCGGCGGCCTGTTGCAACAGTTCGCAAAGGTGCAACAAGTTGGTCAGCACCCGCTCGCCATCGCTGCGCGCCATCAAGGCCTGGGGCAGTTCGAAATCATGCAGCAGGCGCCGCAACATCGGCAGAACGCCCTGGCTGCGCCAGACCGTACGATAACCGCGGAACTGCATGACCCGGGCTTCCCAGGCCAGCTCATCCTGATTGAGACGCTCCAGCTCCGTCAGCGACAGGTTCAACGTGATGCTGGCCAGGGCCGCCCGTAGCGGTCGCTCGGCATCCGGCTCGGCACAGGCCCTGAGCCAGATCAGCAAATCCCGCGCTTCCTGCGAGGCAAAGACCGAATCCTTGTCGGACAGATACACACTGCGCACGCCCCGCGCGGACAACGCGTCTCGCACCGCCTGCGCTTCTTTACCATCGCGCACCAGGATGGCGATATCTGCCGGGCGCACGCCTCGCAGCACTTTTCCATCGACCGTGAAGCCGTCGCGTCCCGACTGGCCGCCGTTGAGCAACGCCGTGATCTCACTGGCGCAGGCGGCCGCCATGGATTGTCGATACACCGCACCGGAAAGTGGCTGGTCCGACGACAGGTGCCAGATGTTCAGCGCCGCGACCGCCTGCCCAGCGACCTGCAAGGACTCCTTGCGCCCCTGGGACTCAACGGACAGGAACGGCACCGGGTTCTCGCCCGAAGGTTCACGGAACAGAAAGGCGCCACGGCCCTTCGGTCGGGACTCGGCCTTCTGGAAAATATGATTTACCGCACCCACCATGGCATGGCTGGAACGGAAATTCGTGCCCAGCGTGTGCAGCCTGCCAGCAGTGGCTTCGCGAGCGCGCAGGTAGGTATAGATGTCGGCACCGCGAAAAGCGTAGATCGCCTGCTTCGGATCGCCGATCAGGAAAAGTCCGGTCCCAGGGTCGTTGTCTTCGATACGGTAGATGCTTTCGAAGATGCGGTATTGAACCGGGTCGGTGTCCTGGAACTCATCGATCAGCGCCACCGGAAACTGTTCGCGGATCAGGCTCGCCAGACGCTCGCCGCCGTCGGCCTGCAGGGCCGCATCGAGACGCAGCAGCATGTCATCGAAGCCCATCTCGGCGCGGCGACGTTTCTCTGCCTCGAAGCGCGTCCCGACCCATTGCGCGGCATGCTGCAACACGGCGGCATCTGGCGTGGGCAACGCATCCAGGCTGGCCTTGAGACTGGCCATGGCGTCCAGCCCGGGATGGTTGGGCACTTCACCTTTCCAGGCTTCGGCCATGCCCTCGGGCGTCAACCGCGTGAATCCGGTGCCGATGTCCAACAGCTCAAGGCTTTCGTCATCGACCCAGGCAGTAATTTTCTGAAACCATGGCTCGAAGTAACGCGCCTGCATCTTGCGCCCGTCAACAGACTTGCTGGCAACGCCTTGCTGGCAGATCTCCAACAGTTCCACCGCCCATTGCCGCCACGGCGCCTTGAGATCGAGCAAGGCGGCACTGCGCTCCTGCAAGGCCGCGGCGATGAGTTCAGCAGGCTCAAGCCCGTCGCCGTTGCCATGCTCGCTGGAAAACAAACCTCGCACCCGCGGCAACAGCGCAGCAGGCCCTCCCCAATGGGTACGCACCCAGTTCAGCGCCTCGCCTTGCATCGAATAGCAGAACAACCGCCAATAATCGCGCAGAACCTCGCCCAGCAATTCGCTGTGGTCGGTTTCCAGGGTCTGGGTGAACAGGCTGCCGCTGTCGAAGGCATGCTCACGCAACATGCGCTGGCACCAACTGTGGATGGTCGAGACGGCCGCTTCGTCCATCCACTGCGCAGCAATGTCCAGCCGGTTCGCGCAGCCAGGCCATTGCTCAGCGTTGAACTCATCGCGCAACGCGGCGATCAGCGAATCCGGGGCGGGAATTTCGTCACGGAAGAAACGCGCCGCTTCGGCCAGACGGGTGCGAATTCGTTCACGCAACTCTTTGGTGGCAGCGTCCGTGAAGGTCACCACCAGGATTTGCGGTGGAAGCAACTCGCGGCCAAAGCCGGACGCCGGACCGCCATGCCCCAGCACCAGACGCAGGTACAGCGCCGAGATGGTGAAGGTCTTGCCGGTGCCGGCGCTGGCCTCGATCAGTTGGCTGCCACGTAGCGGGAAAGCCAGGGCCAATGGGGTCTGTCGACTCATGAACGGGCTTCCTCGCCGACCAATGAACGCCATGGGGCTTCGAGCAACGGCCGATAAAGCGCATCGCACCAATCGGGGAATGTTTCGTCAGCCATCAAGGCATCGAAATCAGGAAACTGTCGAGCCAATGCCGGACTTTCCCGCCGCTCGCCTTCAAACGTCTGCCCATCGCCCTCATAGGCCTTGCGAGCCGCGGCTTCGGCCTTGACCGGATCAGTCTGGCCGAGCCAGGCGAAAGCCGTCTTCACCGCGATCGGTAGCGGCTGGCGCATACCGGTCTGCCAGGCCTGCAGCATGTCGCCCAGTAGCCTTTGTGCGACAGGCTCCTCAAAAGGCGCCAGCAGCAAGCTGTCATCACTGGCTACCAATGCCGTCGTCAACGACAGGCCATTAGCGCAGGCCACGAGATGGTTGACCCAAGGCCGTATCAGGCGATGCCACTTACGGGTCTTGGTGGAACCGATGCTGTTGGGTATGGCCGTGATGGCGAGGACCGCACCGTCGGAACGCTGATGCAAACCACTGAGCCACCCTTCGACATTCACTCCCAGCAATTGCAGGCTGACTGGCACAGCGCTGACCGACGGTGTCGGCCATAACGCCAGAAGCTGTTGGTATCGCTGGAGCAGATCCGGCAGGGGTTCGATCAATTCACGCTGCATGCATTCACCGAAACCGGCCATGGGTAACAGGCCGCTGTTCTGCAGTCTTTTGGCGTGAGCGGTGAGGGCAAGATCCGGCTGGTCCAGGCGTACCAGGGCGGCCTCGAGCAAGCTGTCACTCAAGCTGTAGCGTTGCAGCGCATCAAGCACGAAAGGTTCGTCATCGGCCAAAGGCGCTTCGATGGCCTCGAAGAACACTTTCAACCGCTGACTGAAGAAATGGCGGACAGGATTGCGCAGGAAGTCCTGCAACTGCCCAAGGCCCAAGGGCTCCTCCTGGACATAGGGTTCCAGCACCTGGTTCTTGTCGGTGTGATCGCAAACGCCATGGAGCATCCGCCATTCGCTGGCGTAACTGAACAGCTCGTCACCTTCATGGAAATAACGTGCACTGAACGGTTGCAACGGATGCTCCTGGGTCAGGGCATCGAGAAGAGGCTTGCTGTCATCTGCCAACCGCCAGCCACTGGCGAGATGATCGCGCAGTTGGCCGATCAACACCGATGCCGGGCGCTCGCTGTTGTCGCGAATACTGCGACCCACCCAACTGATATACAGCTTTTCCCGGGCAGAAAGCAGCGCTTCCAACAGCAGGTAACGGTCGTCCTCACGGCGGGAACGATCGCCCGGACGATAATCGCCCCCCATCAGGTCGAAGTCCAAAGGCGGCTGGGCTCTCGGGTAATCACCATCATTCATCCCCAGCAGGCACACCAGCTTGAAGGGAATCGCGCGCATCGGCATCAAGGTACAGAAGTTGACTGCGCCGGCCAGGAAACGCTGGGACAGTCGCCCCTGATCCAGTCCGGCCAACCACGCCTCTCGTACCACTGTCAGCGGCAATTCATCGTGCAGCCCCACCGACTCACAGGTTTCCAGCCAGGTTTCACGCAAGTCTTCGAGTTGGGCCAGCAAATAGTCGTCATGCTCGTTGCTTGCCTGGAAAAACAGCTGCATCAGATCTTGCAGGCGTGAACCCCATTGCTGCGGCGATGCCGGCCGGGTAAGTTCCTGATGGGCGACTTCCAGGGCATCCAGCAATGCAACCAAGGGACCGATCAACGCCGCGTCCAGGCCACCGATCTCGTCATAGGGCTCAATGCCCTCATACGCATTCGAACTGCCGACGGCATACCCCAGCAACATGCGACGCAAGCCGAAATGCCAGCTGTTCTGCTCAAGCTCGGCAGGCAGGCCCAACCCGGCACGGTGTTCGGCGCTCATCCCCCAGCGAATCCCGGCGCCTTCGATCCAGCGGTGCAGTGTCGGCAGGTCGGCCTCATCAATGCCAAACCGTTCGCGCAACGCCGGGACATCCAACAGATCGAGGATTTCGCTGACCGGAAAGCGACTGTCCGGCAGCTTGAGCAAATGCTCGACGGCGATCAGCAATGGATCACGTCCACGCTGGCCCTGGTCGGTCAGCGTGAAGGGAATGAACCGCGGGTCGCTCCTGTCGAGCTGGCCGAACACTGCGCGAATGTGCGGTGCATAACTGTCAATGTCCGGGACCATGACGATGATATCCCGTGGGCGCAGGGTCGGATCCGCACTGAAGTAGGCCAGCAATTGGTCGTGAAGAATTTCGACTTCACGCTGGGCGCCGTGGGCCACATGAAAACGGATCGAGCCGTCTCGCTCCGTATCGACGATAGGCCAGTGTTTCCGGGTTTCATTCAGGGGGCGCAGCTCCAGGATGTCATCCTGCAACTGGCTGAGAAGGGTTGTAGGAGTTCCATCAGTGAACAGGTCAATTCGCCCATCACGAAACACCGAGCGATAGCTGTTGGGGTCATCGTAGCTGTCGAGCAGGTTGATATAGTCGCGCCCTTGCTTGCCCCAGGCGGCCAACAACGGATGGGCATGTTGATGCAGGGTTTGCGGATCGAGGACGACGGGCATGCCAGCCTTGCGTGCCTGGCGCTTGTATTGATGACGCAGCAAGTCCTTGTCGGCGACGATGTCCGCCCAATGATGGCGACATGGGTTATGCACGCAGAGCAGAACCTGGCTGAACCGGGAAAGGCCGGCGAGCGCCTCCAGGACCTGGGCAGGCAACGAAGAAATACCAAACACGATGACCCGTGCGGGCAGGCCTTTCGGAGCGGCTTCCAGGCTGTTGATACGTTCGATGTAGCGCTGATGAACGCCAGCACGGCTTTGCGCCATGCCTTGTTCCCCCACATCCAGCAACAAGGCTCGCCACAGTTCCGCTTGCCAGCAATTTGCCGGCGCGAGCGACTTGATTTCGCCTCGGACATTTCTGGTCTGGTGTCGACCTTCCGCCCAATCCTCAAGCCAGTCGGCCCGGTAGACCTGGTACTGGTCGAACAGATCGGCAAGACGCTCGGAGAGTTGATAGCGCTTGCGCAAGTCGGTGTCGTGGGTAAGGAATCGTCGCAGAGGTTCGAAATGAGGCTGCTCGATCAACTGCGGCAGCAGGCGCATCAGGCGCCAGGTCAGCGGAGCCTTATCCAATAGGGACTTGGCCGGAATTTCGTCGCGTCCCAGGACTGTTCGATAAAGTTGCCACATGAAACTGCCCGGCAGTTGCACATCAATGGCAGCCGCAATACCGCAGCCACCGGAATCATCGTTTTCCGGGTCTTCAGCCAGTGCGAGCTTGAGCCATTGGGCAATGCCGTTGCTCTGTACCAGGGCGATTTCATTTTCAAGGGGGGCCAGCGGATAGCGCCGCATCAAGCTGATCACGAGGCTGCGCAATTCATCAAGGCGATTCCCGTGAACCACCATGAAAGCTGGGCTGAGGGACGTTGCGTCCGGCATGAAAGGCATCCTTGAAAATGCAAAAGCTAGGGGCAGAACCTTAGCACTGTCGGGGGGTTGTGACAGCCGGGAGCAGTCCGCGCTTGTCGTAAGAACTTTCTTGCGGGCAAAACAAAACCCCTACCTGCATCAGCAGATAGGGGTTTCGGAATTTAATCTTGACGATGACCTACTCTCACATGGGGAAACCCCACACTACCATCGGCGATGCATCGTTTCACTTCTGAGTTCGGGATGGGATCAGGTGGTTCCAATGCTCTATGGTCGTCAAGAAATTCGGTAGCCAGCGCGTGCCTTGCGGTCACGTTCCAGCGAATGGGTATGCGATAGTTTGTGTGTTGCTGTCGAGTCTCTCGAACTTTCGGTTCGTTTCGTCTTCACACACCGCAATCTGGTCTCTTTCGCCTTTGGCTTGGAGCATACAAAT
>NZ_FNNL01000012.1:0-171022 GCF_900106735.1 Pseudomonas sp. NFACC08-1
GCCGGAAAAGGTTTACTCATTCACATGGACGCATCCTTTGTAGAGGCTGAAAACTGCCCTGTGGCGAGGGAGCTTGCTCCCGCTGGGGCGCGAAGCGGCCCCAAAAACGGACAACCGGGTGTGTCAGGCTAATTGAGTTGACTGCTTTGGGGCTGCTGCGCAGCCCAGCGGGAGCAAGCTCCCTCGCCACAGGGGGGGCGACAGGCAACACACCCCTGAACCATGGCCAAACCAGTCAAGCAACTTGAAAGCTTTGACCATTGCCGCCACAGCCCTTCGGCGCGAGTATTTGCCTGCTATCCACGGTTCCCCCAACCAATAAAAAACACAGAGGGATGCTGGTCATGCGCGATTATTCGTCCGCCACTTCGCAATTCGATTACCTGCAAACCGTCAACGCCGCGCTGCACGGCTCGCTCGAGGCGCTCAATGCCTGTGTCGAGTGTTGCGACCGGCATGCGTTGCCGGGGCGCATCGCCTTGTTCTGGGAGGGCCGTGACGGCAGCGATGCGACTTGGACTTACCGTGACCTGCAGGACAACGCCGCGCGGTTCGCCAATTTCCTCCGCGCCCAAGGCGTCGGCAAGGGCGACAAAGTGGCCGGCCTGCTGCCGCGCACCGCGGAACTCTTGATCGTTGTACTCGCCACCTGGCGTATCGGAGCGGTGTATCAACCGCTGTTCACCGCATTCGGGCCAAAGGCCATCGAGCACCGCGTCGGCAGCTCGGGCGCACGGATCGTCGTGACCGACGCCGTCAACCGTCCCAAGCTCAATGAAGTCGCCGGTTGCCCCACCATCGTCACGGTCGGTGGTGAAAAGGGCCAGGGCATCGTGCGCGGCGACTACAGTTTCTGGGCCGAAGTGGCGAACCACTCCAGCCAGTGCGAACCGCTGATGCTCACCGGCGAAGACCCGTTCCTGCTGATGTTCACCTCCGGCACCACAGGGCCTGCCAAGGCGCTGTCGGTGCCACTCAAGGCCATCGTTGCGTTCCAGAGCTACACCCGTGACGCGGTGGACCTGCGACCTGAAGACGCCTTCTGGAACGTCGCCGACCCCGGTTGGGCCTACGGCATTTATTTCGGCGTGACCGGGCCGCTGGCCATGGGACATCCGATTACTTTCTACGATGGCCCGTTCACCCTGGAAAGCACCTGCCGGGTCATCAACAAATACGGCATCACCAACCTGACCGGCTCGCCCACTGCCTATCGGCTGTTGATCGCCGGGGGCGAGCAGTTTGCCCGCTCGATCAAGGGCAAGCTGCGCATCGTCAGCAGCGCTGGTGAGCCGTTGAACCCGGAGGTGATCCGTTGGTTCGCCGATAATCTGAACGTGGTGATCCACGACCATTATGGCCAGACCGAACTAGGCATGGTGCTGTGCAACCACCATGGGCTGGAACATCCGGTACATCTGGGGGCGGCCGGTTTTGCCTCGCCGGGCCATCGGATCGTGGTGCTGGATGAAAACCAGCGCGAGCTGGGCGTGGGCCAGCCGGGCATTCTCGCGGTGGACCGCAGCCAGTCGCCCATGTGCTGGTTCGCCGGTTACGAAGGTGCGCCGACCAAGGCCTTCGTTGGCGACTACTACTTGAGCGGCGACACCGTGGAGCTTAACCCCGACGGCAGCATCAGCTTCGTCGGCCGTAGCGATGACGTGATCACTACCTCCGGCTACCGGGTCGGTCCGTTCGACGTGGAAAGTGCGCTGATCGAACACCCGGCCGTGGTGGAAGCGGCGGTGATCGGCAAGCCCGATCCGGAACGCACCGAGCTGGTGAAGGCCTTCGTGGTGCTCAGCACCCAATATCGCGCCTCACCGGAGCTGGCCGAGGAATTGCGCCTGCATGTGCGCAAGCGCCTGGCGGCCCATGCGTATCCCCGTGAAATCGAATTTGTCAGCGACTTGCCGAAAACCCCAAGCGGCAAGTTGCAGCGCTTTATCTTGCGCAACCAGGAAATCGCCAAGGCTCAAGAGGCCGCGGCGCAGAACGTTTCAGCTTGAACCCAAGGAAACCATGATGCAGATCGACAACAAGATTTTCCTCGTCAGCGGCGGCGCGTCCGGCCTCGGCGCGGCCACCGCTGAAATGCTGGTCAAGGCCGGCGCCAAGGTGATGCTGGTGGACCTCAACGCCGACGCCGTGGCCGCCCAGGCGCAAAAACTGGGCTGCCAGAGCGTGGTGGCCGATATCAGCAACGAAGCGGCGGCTGAAGCGGCGGTCCAGGCCACGGTCGATGCGTTCGGTGGTCTGAATGGCCTGGTGAATTGCGCCGGTATCGTGCGCGGCGAGAAGATCCTCGGCAAGAACGGCCCCCACGGGCTGGACAGCTTCAGCCAGGTGATCAACGTCAACCTGATCGGCAGCTTCAACTTGCTGCGCCTGGCGGCTGCGGCCATTGCCGAAACCGAGGCAGACGCCGATGGCGAACGTGGCGTGATCATCAACACCGCTTCGGTAGCGGCCTTCGACGGCCAGATCGGCCAGGCCGCCTACGCGGCCTCCAAAGGCGCCATCGCCAGCCTGACGTTGCCAGCCGCCCGTGAACTGGCGCGCTTCGGTATCCGGGTGATGACCATTGCCCCGGGGATTTTCGAAACCCCGATGATGGCCGGCATGACACCCGAGGTGCGGGATTCCCTGGCCGCTGGCGTGCCGTTTCCGCCACGCCTTGGGAAACCGTCCGAGTACGCGGCGCTGGCCAGGCATATCATTGAGAACAGCATGCTCAACGGCGAGGTGATCCGTCTCGACGGTGCCTTGCGTATGGCAGCCAAATAAGTAAGGAGGATTCATGATGTCCAACGATCCTATTGTCATCGTCAGTGCCGTCCGTACCCCCATGGGCGGTTTCCAGGGCGAACTGAAAAGCCTCACCGCCCCGCAACTCGGTGCCGCCGCCATCAAGGCCGCCGTGGAGCGGGCCGGTATCGCGCCGGGTGCGGTTGAAGAAGTGCTGTTCGGTTGCGTGCTCGCCGCCGGCCAGGGCCAGGCACCGGCACGTCAGGCCGCACTGGGCGCCGGGCTCGACAAGTCGACCCGCTGCACCACGCTCAACAAGATGTGCGGTTCGGGCATGGAAGCGACGATCCTGGCCCACGACATGCTCATCGCCGGCAGCGCCGAGGTGGTGGTGGCCGGCGGCATGGAGAGCATGTCCAACGCGCCGTACCTGCTCGATCGCGCCCGCGGCGGTTATCGCATGGGCCATGGCCGGGTGCTTGACCACATGTTCCTCGATGGCCTGGAAGACGCCTACGACAAAGGTCGGCTGATGGGCACTTTCGCCGAAGATTGCGCCGAGGCCAATGGTTTGAGTCGCGAGGCCCAGGATGCCTTCGCCATTGCGTCCACCACCCGCGCCCAGCAGGCGATCAAGGACGGCAGTTTCGATGCCGAGATCGTGCCGTTGCAGGTCATGGTCGGCAAGGAACAAGTGACCATTCGCCACGACGAGCAGCCGCCGAAAGCGCGGATCGACAAGATCGCCTCGCTCAAACCGGCGTTTCGCGAGGGCGGCACGGTGACGGCGGCCAACGCCAGTTCCATTTCCGATGGTGCCGCAGCCCTGGTGCTGATGCGTCAGAGCCAGGCTGCCCAGCGTGGCCTCAAGCCCCTGGCGGTGATCCACGGTCACGCGGCGTTTGCCGATACTCCGAGCCTGTTTCCCACCGCACCGATTGGCGCCGTGAAGAAGCTGATGCAGAAAACCGGTTGGTCGCTGGATCAAGTCGACCTGTTCGAAGTCAACGAAGCCTTTGCCGTGGTCGGGCTGGTGACCATGGACAAGCTGGAGATTGCCCATGACAAGGTCAACGTCCACGGCGGCGCCTGTGCGCTGGGCCACCCGATTGGCGCGTCTGGCGCACGGATCCTGGTGACCCTGCTGTCAGCCCTGCGCCAGAAGGGTCTCAAGCGCGGCGTCGCGGCGATCTGCATTGGTGGCGGCGAAGCCACGGCCATGGCCGTCGAATGCCTGTATTAAGGAATTACCATGCTTGCGACTGAAGAACAGACTCAAATCCGCGACATGGCCCGGCAGTTCGCCGAGGAACGCTTGAAACCGTTCGCCGCCGAATGGGACCGCGAGCACCGTTTTCCCCGGGAAGCCATCGATGAAATGGCCGAGCTGGGCTTCTTCGGCATGCTGGTGCCGGAGCAGTGGGGCGGCTGCGACACCGGTTACCTGGCGTATGCCATGACCCTGGAAGAAATCGCCGCCGGCGACGGCGCGTGCTCGACCATCATGAGTGTGCACAATTCGGTGGGCTGCGTGCCGATCCTCAAGTTCGGCAACGATGAGCAGAAGGCGAAATTCCTCACGCCCCTGGCCAGTGGCGCGATGCTTGGTGCCTTCGCCCTGACCGAGCCCCAGGCCGGTTCGGACGCCAGCAGCCTCAAGACGCGGGCGCGGCTGGAGGGGGATCATTACGTGCTCAACGGTTGCAAGCAGTTCATCACGTCCGGGCAGAACGCCGGGGTGGTGATTGTGTTTGCGGTGACCGATCCGAGCGCAGGCAAGCGTGGCATCAGTGCGTTCATCGTGCCGACCGATTCGCCGGGCTACAGCGTCGCGCGGGTCGAAGACAAACTCGGCCAGCATGCCTCCGACACTTGCCAGATCCTCTTCGAGGATTTGAAGGTGCCGGTGGGCAATCGCCTGGGGGAGGAGGGCGAGGGCTACAAGATCGCCTTGGCGAACCTGGAAGGCGGGCGCGTGGGCATCGCGGCGCAAGCGGTGGGCATGGCCCGCGCGGCGTTCGAAGCGGCCCGGGACTATGCCCGGGAACGCTCCAGTTTCGGCAAGCCGATCATCGAACACCAGGCCGTGGCGTTCCGCCTGGCCGACATGGCGACCCAGATCGCCGTGGCCCGGCAAATGGTGCACTACGCCGCTGCCCTGCGAGACAGCGGCCAGCCAGCGCTGGTGGAGGCCTCCATGGCCAAGCTGTTCGCCTCGGAAATGGCTGAAAAAGTCTGCTCCATGGCATTGCAAACCCTGGGCGGCTACGGTTACCTGAACGACTTCCCGCTGGAGCGCATCTACCGCGACGTGCGGGTCTGCCAGATCTACGAAGGCACCAGCGACATTCAGCGCATGGTCATTTCGCGCAATCTTTGAACAGGAGTCCTGCATGAGCTACGAAACGATTTTATTGGAGATCAAGGACCGCGTCGGCCTGATCACCCTCAACCGTCCCCAGGCCTTGAACGCCTTGAACGCGCAGATCGTCAGCGAACTGAACCAGGCGCTGGATAGCCTGGAGGCTGATCCGAAGATTGGCTGCATCGTGCTGACCGGCTCGAAAAAAGCCTTTGCCGCCGGTGCCGATATCAAGGAAATGGCCGAGCTGACCTACCCGCAGATCTACCTGGACGACCTGTTCAGCGACAGCGACCGCGTGGCCAACCGTCGCAAGCCGATCATCGCGGCGGTGAACGGTTTTGCCTTGGGCGGTGGCTGTGAGCTGGCGTTGATGTGCGACTTCATCCTGGCCGGCGACAACGCCAAGTTCGGCCAGCCGGAAGTCAACCTCGGCGTGCTGCCAGGCATGGGCGGCACCCAGCGCCTGACCCGGGCGGTGGGCAAGGCCAAGGCCATGGAAATGTGCCTGACCGGGCGCTTCATCGATGCCGTGGAGGCAGAGCGTTGCGGTATCGTGGCGCGGATCGTACCGGCCGATGAGCTGCTGGATGACGCACTGAAAACCGCCGCGTTGATCGCCTCCAAGTCGGTGCCCATCAGCATGATGGTCAAGGAAAGCGTCAACCGTGCGTTTGAAGTCAGCCTGTCCGAAGGCGTGCGTTTTGAGCGGCGTGTATTCCACGCCGCGTTTGCGACGCAAGATCAGAAAGAAGGCATGGCGGCATTCGTGGCCAAGCGCGCGGCGGAGTTCCAGGACAAGTAAGGCGGCCACCCCATAACCCGTGGCGAGGGAGCTTGCTCCCGCTCGGCTGCGCAGCAGTCGCAAACCGGATCATGTGGTTCGGCTGAAAAAATGCAGAGGCCTGCTTCGCAGACCAGCGGGAGCAAGCTCCCTCGCCACATTGGGTTTGTGTAGAGCCGAAATTGGAGCTCGACCAAAGTCCCTGTGGGAGCCGGGCTGCTCGCGATGGCGTCAGCCCAGACACCCCATAACCCGTGGCGAGGGAGCTTGCTCCCGCTCGGCTGCGCAGCAGTCGCAAACCGGATCATGTGGTTCGGCTGAAAAAATGCAGAGGCCTGCTTCGCAGACCAGCGGGAGCAAGCTCCCTCGCCACATTGGGTTTGTGTGGAGCCGAAATTGGAGCTCGACCAAAGTCCCTGTGGGAGCGAGCCTGCTCGCGATGCTTTCCCAGCCATCACACCAGGTAGTGTTTCAACTCCCGAGCGATGACCATCCGCTGTATCTCGCTCGACCCTTCATAAATCTGGGTAATCCGCGCATCGCGGTAGTAGCGTTCCACCGGATAATCCTCGAGATACCCATAACCACCATGAATCTGTATGGCCGAGGAGCAGACTTTCTCGGCCATTTCCGAGGCAAACAGCTTGGCCTGGGAGGCTTCTGACAGGCAAGGTTGGCCCGCGCTGCGCAGGCGGGCGGCGTGGAGGATGAGCAGGCGGGTGGCGTTGATGCGGGTGTGCATGTCGGCCAGCAGGTTGGCGATGCTCTGGTGCTCGATGATCGGCTTGTCGAACTGGACGCGATCACGCGCGTAAGCCAGCGCCGCTTCGAACGCCGCGCGGGCGATGCCCAAGGCTTGCGCCGCGATGCCGATGCGGCCGCCTTCCAGGTTGGACAGGGCGATGGCCAGGCCTTTACCGCGAGCCCCCAGCAGGTTGGCTTCGGGGATGGTGCAATTGCTCAAGGTGACCGCGCAGGTGTCCGAGGCGCGGATGCCCATTTTGTGTTCGGTGCGATCAACGATGAAGCCCGGCGTATCGGTGGGCACCAGGAACGCTGAAATGCCTTTCTTGCCCAGTTCCGGGTCCGTCACGGCAAACACGATCGCCAGTTTCGCTCGCTTGCCGTTGCTGACGAACTGCTTGGCGCCGTTGATGACCCATTGGCCATCGCGCAGTTCGGCCCGGGTGCGCAGGTTGTGGGCTTCGGAGCCGGCCTGGGGCTCGGTCAGGCAGAAGCAGCCAATGGCCTGGCCACTGGCGAGGTCGGCCAACCATGTCTGTTTTTGTTCGTCGGTGCCGAAATTCAGCACCGGCCCACAACCCACCGAATTGTGGATGCTCATCAGTGCGCCGGTAGCACCGTCGCCTGCGGAGATTTCCTCCACGGCCAGGGCATAGGCGACGTAATCGACGTAGGTACCGCCCCATTCTTCCGGCACTACCATTCCCAGCAGGCCCAGCTCACCCATCTTCGCCACCAGACCGTCGTCAATCCAGCCGGCCTTTTCCCACGCCTGGGCATGGGGGGCGATTTCACCACGGGCGAAGTCCCGGGCCATGTCGCGGATCATCACTTGTTCTTCGGTCAGTTCGAGGTCATGCATGGCTCAGTTCCCGTGGTCGTCGAAGCCCTCGAAGAAACTCGCCACATGGTCGGCGTCCAGCGCCTCCAGGGTCGGCGGGTTCCAACGCGGGTTCTTGTCTTTGTCGATCAGCAAGGCGCGTACACCTTCGATCAGGTCACCGCGTTCGAACCATTGCTGGTCCAGATGCAGTTCCAGGGCAAAACAGTCTTCCAGGCTCAAATGCCGACCGCGCCGCAGCATTTCCAGGGTCACGGCCATGGCCAGGGGAGAGCGGCTGTCCAGCAGGTCGGCGGTCTTTATTGCCCATTCATGGCTGTTGGCGACGGTGACCTGGCGCAACTGCTCGCCCATGCTCGGCACGTCGGGCAGGCCGAAGAAATGATCGATGGCTGGCCGCAGATCGGCCAGGGGCGGGGCAGGCAGTTGTTGCACACCGAGTTTGGCCAGCAGGCTCTGCAGGTCCTTGAGTGGCGTATCTCCCCACTCCAGGCGATCGAGGCGCGCATCGAGCTGTTCAAGCTTGCGACTGTCCAGATACCAGTCGGCCAGCCCGCAATACAAGGCGTCGGCCGCGCGGATCTGCGCGCCGCTGACGCCCAGGTAGATCCCCAGTTCGCCAGGAATGCGCGGCAGGAAGTAGCTGCCGCCTACGTCCGGGAAATACCCGATGCCGACTTCCGGCATGCCCAGGCGGCTGCGCTCGGTCACCACCCGCAGGTCGGCACCTTGTGCCAGCCCCATGCCGCCGCCCAGCACGAAGCCATCCATCAAGGCGACGATTGGTTTACGGTAGTGATGAATCGTCAGGTCGAGGGCGTATTCCTCGACGAAGAAATCTTCATGCAGGGTGTCACCCTGCTTGTGGCTGTCGTACAACGAACGGATATCGCCGCCGGCGCAAAACGCCTTCTCGCCCGCGCCCCGCAGCACCACGGCGCGGATCTGTGGGTCCAGGGCCCAGGTATCGAGTTGTTGCTGCAAGCTGCGCACCATGCCCAGGGTGAGGGCATTGAGGCCGGCGGGGCGGTTCAGGGTCAAATGGCCAATGTGATTGCGAACGTCGACCAGCACCTCATAGGCCGCGGTGTCGAGGGTTCCCGCAGCGTGTGATGAAACCTGAGCTGTCATCGCTAACTCCCTGCTTTTATTCTTCTTTATGAATTGTGTCGCGCGTACCTATTCAGGATCGTAACAGTGCAAATTTGCATTGCACAACCGGGATACGTGCAGGTCCTTTCTGCATATTTATAGCAGCCGCAGGCTCAGCCGCGACTAGAGAGAACCTCCGCGATGCTGCGGCGCTTGGCATTTCGCTCGCTGGCGTGGATCAACTGCTCAAGATCTTCCGGCGTGACGTCAAAGAATGCTTCCATTTCCGCCAAGGCCAGTTTCAGGTCTTCGGCTGTGATCGCCTGGCGGTCGACGGGAGGGTGGTCAGCCGGTATGACGGCCAGCGGTTCGCTGGCACGCTTGGGATAGCGCACCCGCGTCAGGTTGTTATAGGCCAGCGCAAAGGCCAGCAACCCGGAACCGGCCAGCATCGCCGCACCAACGGCTTGCCAGTCCAAGGCAATGATAGACGGGGCGGCCAGCACCAGCGTCGCCGCCAGGGCGCCTGCCGGCGGATGCAAGCAACGCAGCCAGCACATCAACACCAGCGCCATGCCCGCCGCCAGGCAGGCGCTACCCAGCGTACGGCCCAGTACATGGGCCACCAGCAGCGCGACGACCGACGCACACAGGTAACCGCCGACAATCGACCAGGGCTGGGCGAGGGCGCCCGATGACACCGCAAACAACAGCACCGCCGAGGCGCCGAGGGGGCCGATCAGGTGTTGCGCCACCTCGAGGCCGAATACCTGGCCACAAAGCCAGACACTGAACATCGTCCCCAGCGCCATGCCGATGGCGGCGCGGCTCCACTCGGTGGGACGGGTATTGATAGCGGCGGGGAACCAGCGAGAAAGCATTAAGCGAAAATCCAAAAAACGAACAAAAAAAGGGGCTTACGGGATAGTCCCAGAAAGCCCTTTAAGTGTTCCAACAGTTGGGGGAGGAACGGTGCACAGTGTGCCGCTCACAACTCTTGCTTACAAATTCATATTAATGCTGGTTGAGTGCATTAATTTTGAGGTAAGGCTCACAGGTCACGCGCTTCTCGAAGCCGGGAACCACGTTTGCTGGGCGATAGGCAGGTTGCGCGACTGCCCGCGACCCATCGGGAAATAGGTGAAACCCTTGTCGGCCATGCGCTCCGGATCGAAAAGGTTACGACCGTCAAAAATCACCGGGGCCTTGAGCCGTTGTTGGATCAGGTCGAAGTCCGGCGCCTTGAAGGGTTGCCATTCGGTACAGATGACCAATGCGTCGGCCCCCGGCAACACCGATTCCGGCGTGCCCATCAGCATGAGTCGGGTTTCGTCGGGATAGAGCAGTTGCGTCTGCTGCATCGCCTCCGGGTCGAACGCGCGGACGCTGGCACCCGCTGCCCAGAGCGACTCCAGCAGGGTACGGCTCGGAGCATCGCGCATGTCGTCGGTGTTGGGCTTGAAGGCCAGGCCCCAGAGGGCGAAGGTCTTGCCGCGCAGGTCGCCCTGGTAGAACGCGTTGATCCGCTCGAACAGCTTGTGTTTCTGCCGCCCGTTGATGGCTTCCACCGCTTGCAGCAGGTCGCTGGAGCAATGAGCCTGCTCGGCCGTGTGGATCAGGGCACGCATGTCCTTGGGAAAGCACGAACCGCCGTAGCCGCATCCCGGGTAGATGAAGTGATAGCCGATGCGCGAGTCGGCGCCGATGCCCAGGCGCACGGACTCGATGTCGGCCCCCAGGTGTTCGGCCAGTTCGGCGATCTGGTTGATAAAACTGATCTTGGTCGCCAGCATGCCGTTGGCGGCATATTTGGTCAGCTCGGCGCTGCGCAGGTCCATGAACAAGACCCGATCGTGGTTGCGGTTGAACGGGGCGTACAGGTCGCGCATGGTTTCGCGCACTTCATCGCGCTCGCAGCCGATCACGATGCGATCCGGACGACGGCAATCGGCGACCGCCGAGCCTTCCTTGAGGAATTCGGGGTTGGAAACAATATCGAACTGCAGCAGGCGACTGGCCTTGAGCAGGCATTTGTCGATGTGCCCCCGCAGAACGTCGCCGGTGCCCACCGGCACGGTGGACTTCTCCACCACAATGAGCGGTTGCTCGCGGTAGCGGGCGACGGCCTCGCCGACGGCCAGGACCTGGCTCAGATCGGCACTGCCATCTTCCCGGGACGGCGTGCCCACGGCGATAAACAGCACCTGGCCGTGCTGCACGGCGAGCTGTTCGTCGCAGGTGAAATGCAAGCGGCCAGCTTCCAGGCCTTCACGCACCAGCGCGGCCAGGCCAGGTTCGTAAATGCTCACCTGGCCTTGGCGCAAGCTGTCGACCTTGCGCTCGTCGATGTCCATGCACACCACGTCATGGCCCACTTCGGCCAACACGGCAGCTTGCACCAAGCCTACGTAACCACTTCCGAATACGCTGATTTTCATGGCGAACTCCCTGGAACTTTCCGAGCGGGCGACATGCACAACCAGCGTTCGCCGCAGTGCGCTTGGTCCAGAATAAGTCGGGGATATTGCAGTTCACTTACAGCCTGCCACCGCAGTCGTTTTCAGCGGAAGAAAGTAGGCACCCCATCCGCTTGCCAGCAGCACCAGGTTCGCACCATCGCGCAGTAGCAGGCGCCCCGTGGCCCATCCCAGCTGCCTGGCGCTGACGCGGCCGCGGGCAATGTCCCAGCGAGCAAAACCATGCAGATGCCGCAGGACATCGAAGCTCATCAGCGCCGATGCGGCCAAAAAATAGACAATCCGCTGCCAATAGGGGACACCCAACGCCTGGAGCAGATCGGTGGTGACGTGCTGATGAGCCACTTCTTCGGCGCAGTGCCAGCGCCACAGGCGTGTTTGCGAGGAGGTGCTGGTCGACAGCAGCCCGCCACTGCGCAAGGCGATCCGCGAGGTGACGGCTGTCACATGCTCGAACGCCGCGGCCAGGGACAGCTGCGCATGGAGTGACAGCTTGGCACGCAGGGCATCGAGGTCCTTTTCGATCTCGCGTTCGTATTTCTTGACTTCAAAACCCTGCTTTTCCAGTTGTTGGTTGTAGAGACGATGGGCTCGCTGGTGAGCGCGTTCCTCGGCCACGAAGTCGCGCGACTGGTTAGCCAGTGGCGAGTTTGGCGGCAACTGCAAAGCGGATGATTGCACCACTGAAATCACAAATTGTTCGCCGGCAGGGAGCAGCACCGAAAAGGCATCGAACAGGTAGGTCCTGATCGGTGTGTCGTTCCAGAAGGGCTCGCAGTTGTTTTTCATGGCTTATTTCCAGAGTCGGGGACCGAGTCGCATCCATGTCGCAACGAACGTGGGCAGCCCTGTCGTGCCACCGGGATTGTCTTTGGCGAGCACCCTCGATTGCGCGTACGCGTGGAACCAACGGGTTGCCGGCGCATGATGGTGGGTGCGATGCAGCGAACGATGCAGGATCAGCCAGGAGAGGATCTTTGGCAGGCGCACGTCCGTGGTGATCTCACAGGGCGGGCGTCGCGGGCCTTGGGCCGAGATCCGTACGCCATAGTGCTCGGCCTGCGTCAGCCAGAAATCCATCCAGGCAAACAGGCAATAAGGGAGCAGATAGACGCAGACGACCAGTCGAGGCGCCTCATAGAGACCGAACGCCAGCGCAGCCGCAAAAACGCCGATCACGGCGTTGTTCCAGCGCCAGCGCCAGACCGCGTTCGGCGGCAGGTAGCGGCGGGAGATCCTGTTGGTGGAAATCGCCACCCAGAGTTGCTCCGCGGCGCCCAGCAGGCTGATCCAGCGGGTCGGCCAGGTCTGTTCGTACATCAAGCCTTCGGGATCATCGGCCTGGCAGGTCTTGCGGTGGTGTTCGAGGTGGAAGTAGCGGTAGCCCACGAAGTTTGCCGCAAAAATGCCCGCCGCGAACACACCCACCGCCTCATTGAGAGGTGTGCCCACAAGGAACTGGCGATGCACGCCTTGATGCTTGATCTCCTGGACACCGATCATCAGGATCGCCTGCAGCACGATCAGCGGTGCGACAGCCAGCCATGTGAATGCCTCCTGCGTCGCCAGCCAGCCGATCGCGGCGGTATTGAGGACGCACAGCAGCATGAATAGGTAGCTGGGAAGATTGCTGCTCGATGAAGGAAAAGCCACTGCACGGGCAACGGCTAGAGCCCGGGAGGTACTCACAGGCACACGAAGACCAGTTTTTTCATGCGTTGCAACCAGGGCAACGGAACTCTCTTCCAGATGAACGAAAGGCCCGACAGCGGCACTTTGCCTTGGAGCAGCACGCCGACATCCAGCGAAGGCTCATGGGGGAAGTAGTTGTCTTTGATGGCGACAATCTTGCGAAAGCCTTTCTTGAAGTAGTACCGCAGCTGTGGGTCCAACGGCACTCCCTGGCGTTTACTCAGGATGTAGTGCGCCTCTGTGAAGCCGGGGTTTTTCGAGCGCCAATCCCTTAGGCCCGGGACAGGAGATCCCAGGTAGATGACCGACCAGCCTTGTTTCAGCGCGTAGGGCCAGAAGAACTCGAAAATCGCATTGGCCGCTTTCGGGTCGACGCTGCTCAGGCTAATGCCAAACAACGCATCCGTTCTGGCCGATTCGTCACCGTGCTGCTTCCTCGCGCAATCTGCCCAGGTCGGACACTGGCGAATATGGTCGTGCCGGGTCGGTTTCATGAACAGCGATGCCCGCGCGGTGCCGCTGCGTGTGCAAAACGCACCGACACTCAGGGCCGGGAATGCGGCGATTCGGGAGGCCAGCATGGCGGCATCGGCCCGCTGGTCGTCCGTCCATTTCCGTTGTTCGAGCTCAAGCAGCGAGGGGATGTCTGCACACGACAGGAACCGGACACAGATCTCACCTTCACGGGACCTGTCGCTGTTCTGCGTGTCATGCCTGTGTTCCCTATGATTTGGCGTTGTAGCCGGCGCTTCGGGCGTTCTGTTTTTCAGGAATGCTTGCATCAGGCAGATAGCTCACCGATCGAGGGACGGGATCAATCGGTGCCCACGGTATGTCACCGGTGTGAATATCTGATGACGAAATGAATGGGCGGCTCAATTCATATCGAGTCGATACCCGGGCGGTAACTGTGCGACGAATTCGCCGACCACTTCCCGGGTCAGGCTGACGATGTCTTCTACCCGTTCCATTCCCGCGCCGGTCCGCCAACTGGCGACGATGTCCATGACCGATGGCAGCGGCACGCCGTCCACCAAGGTCAATGTGCCTTGGGCCAGTTCGCCGACGACCAGCGCCGCGGGCATGGCGCCAATGCCAAAGCCGTCGCGAACCAGGCGGGTAATGGCCGAGGCCGAGTTCACGCAGTTGATGCGGGGCGAGACGATGTTGGCCGAATGCAGCAGGTTGAGAATGTCCTGGTGGGGGCGAGAGTTGCGCGAGAAGGTCACTATGCGTTCCTGGGACAAGTCCTCCAGCGACGCATAGGACCGGTCATAGGCGGAGCCGGTGCGCACCACCCAGTGCATCGGGTAACGGGTCAGCAGCGCGTTGCGTACACTGTCCAGGCGCAGGATGTCGGTCTGGAAAATGATGTCCTGGTAGCCTTTTTCCAGTTGCGAGCACAGGTTGCTCGCGGTGTCGGCCGACAGTTCGATTTCCAGGGCCGGGTAACATTCCATCAGGCGCGTCACCAAGGGGCTGAGCCAGGTGTGGATCACCGTATCCATCGCACCGATGCGGATTCGGCCGCGCACCTGGCGCGGATCCTTGATCACCGCTTTCATGCTTTGCATGGTGTCCATGATGCGCTCGGCGTATTCCAGCACGCGCTGGCCTTCGGAGGTCAGCGACACACCTTTGGAATCGCGCACGAACAGGCGCACGCCCATTTCGTCCTCCAGGGCGGCGATCCGACTGGAAATGGACGCCTGGGTGGTGAACAGCTTTTCCGCGGTGAGGCGAAAGCTCTTCAGGCGGGCGACCCAGACGAAGGTTTCGAGAAACTTGATGTTCACTTGGGGCGATTCCTTGAAACAGTCATGCAAGACTCCTGAAAGCGCACGGGCGGCCTGATCAAAGATCTTCCAGGTAGCGGATAACATCCTGGAGCGCGCCTGAATCCGGGACGTTATCGAGAACCGCTTCAGGCTGGCACCATGGGTACTCCAGCCGCGATGCCCAAGCCATGATCATCGGCAGATCGGTTGCCGGCAGGGTCTTCATGTGTTCGATGGTGATGGTCAGTCGCTCGGCCAGGCTCGACGCCGGATCGAACTGCCAGTCATACAGGCCACAACCGACGCGTGCCTCGCCACTGTTCTTGTCGGACATCGCCACCAGCCACTTGCACTGGAACGCCTCGGCGTTTGCCGGCGGCGGGGCGGCCAGGCAGAACGTGTAGACGTTTTCGAAGGTCTGGCCAAAGCGACTGACCAACACATCGCCAATGGCGGTACGGCCTTCGACGTGGTCGGGAAACGTGATGGAACCGGTGCGCACGTTCATGTGCAGCGTAGCAGTCGGCGTAAAAGCCTGATCCAGCAGGTGCGGGCGATTGCCGTCCTTGGCGCTGATGTATTGTTGAATCGATTGCTGAGCGGTGTTCATCGTGTGTCCCTTCAAGTTGAAAGCGGCCTCGTCCGAGGTTTACAAATCACTGTTCCATAAGTCCGTCACCAGCATGCAGCCAGGGGCGTGGGTGATGCACAACGGTGGACGTGAGGCCTGGACCACCGATTGAGGCGTTACGCCGCAGGCCCAGAATACCGGGATCTCGTCCGCTTCCACCGGCACGGCATCGCCGTAATCCGGCGAGTCCAGGGATTGAATGCCGATCAGTGACGGATCGCCGATGTGTACCGGGGCGCCGTGAACGTTGGGCATGCGCCCGGTAATCTGGATCGCCTGGATCGCCGCGGCGGCTTTCATCGGCCGCATGGTCACCACCATCTTGCCAGACAGGCGGGCGGTGGGGCGTGTGTCGATGTTGGTCTGGAACATCGCGACATTGCGCCCCAACTCAATGTGCCGCAAACGGATGCCGGCCTCCAGCAGGGGTTGTTCGAACGAGAACGAGCAACCGAGGGCGAAGGCCACCAGGTCGTCCTGCCACAGGTGTTCGATGTCCAGCGGCGCTTCGCTCAACTCGCCGTGGCGGTAGACCCGGTATTGAGGTACCTCGTGGCGGATATCAATGGCGGCGCCCAGGTTACGGAAGAACGGATCGCCTGGCTCGGTCACGTCAAGTACCGGGCAAGCCTGGCGATTGAGGGTGCAGTAGCGCAGGAATTCATTGGCCCAGTCGCCGGGCAGGATCACGATATTGGCTTGCACGCGGCCCTGGCCCAGGCCGCTGGTATGGCCCTGGTACTGACCGGCGGCGATGTTTTGGCGCAGGGCCAGGGGTGTGCATTGCTGCAGTTGTTCGAAGGACATCATTACGGGGCTCTCCAAGCGTTCGTTCGCTACTTTGAGAACAGCGTGGGGATGACGTCCAACAAGGAATATTGCTACCCCGTGACAACTAAAAGTTATTCAAGAGGTGGTTGGCCGTTCAGCCCGGGAGCGGCCACCATGCGTTGCGGCCCGACATCAACGGCGTATTGGCTGACCACCTGGCGACTCATCTGGACGATGTTCTCGACCAGTTCCAGGCCGACACCCGCGCGCCACGAGGCGACGACGTCGAGTTGGGGCAGGGCGGTGCCGGGTTCGAGCTGGATCAATTCGCCGCTGGCCAGGGGCTTGGCCACCAGGGCGGCGGGCAGGGCGCCGATGCCGAATCCGTCGCGAATCAATCGGGTCATGGCCGACACTGAGTTGACGCAACTGACCCGTGGCGCACTCACGCCATGGGCGTACAACAGGTTGAGTACATCCTGATGCGGTCGCGAATGCTTGACGAAGGTGATGATGCGCTCGCCGGCCATCTCCACCAGCGACGCGTAGGGGCGGGCATAGATCGACTGGCTGGCGGCGATCCAGTGCATGGGGTAGTGCCCCAATTCCAGGTTGCGCACGCTTTCGTGGCGGACCAGATCGGTCTGGAACACGATGTCCAGGTAGCCTTTTTGCAATTGGTCACAGAGATTGCGCGCGGCATCGGCGGTGATTTCGATTTCCACGGCGGGGAAGGCTTGCATCAGCATCGACATCAACGGGCTGAGCCAGGTGTGGATCACCGTATCCATCACGCCGATGCGCACCAGGCCTTGCTGCGCAATGGTGGTGTCCAGTGACTGCTTCAACGCCCGCTGCACTTCGAGCATCTGCTCGGCGTAGTCGAGCACCTTGAGGCCTTCGGGGGTCAGCGAAACCCCGCGCGAATCCCGTACGAACAGGCGCAGGCCCAACTCCTCTTCCAGCGAAGCGATTCGGCTGGAGATCGCCGCCTGGGTGCTGAACATCTTCTCGGCGGTGAGGCTGAAACTCTGTAGCCGGGCGACCCAGACAAAGGTTTCGAGGAATTTGAGGTTCATGAGGGCTCTCTGGGTGCGGGTGGTTCTTATGTTGCAATTGTTTTGCAATTGTCACTCCAGATCGGGCCGTTGGGGCATCAAATTTTCTTATGTCCCATCTGGTGTTTTTCCCGTTTGACGCTGTGCCGATCCGCCACCAAGAATCCGCTCCACGACGCAGCCACTGCGTCCGCATCCCCAACGACAACGCCTTCACAAAAAAATAACGAGGCGTGTCCGTCATCTTCGCTTGCTGCCGCAGGAACCTCCCATGGAAAAGACCATGACTGACTGCGTAACCACCGGGACAGGGCGCACGGGCCCGTTCAGTTGGTACGGCCCCCTGTCGAAAAATGAAAAACGTACATTCTGGAGCTGCAAGATCGGCTATGCCCTGGACGGCATGGATACACAGATGCTGAGCTTCGTCATCCCGACCCTGATCGCGACCTGGGGGATTTCCAAGGGCGACGCCGGCTTGATTGGCACCTGCACGCTGCTGGCCTCGGCGGCCGGCGGTTGGATCGCCGGGATCCTGTCCGACCGAATCGGCCGGGTACGGACCCTGCAATTGACGGTCCTGTGGTTCGCATTCTTCACCTTCCTGTGTGGGCTGGCGCAGAACTACGAGCAATTACTGGTGGCCCGGACCTTGATGGGCTTTGGCTTCGGCGGTGAATGGACCGCAGGGGCGGTATTGATCGGCGAGGTGATCCGCTCCAAGGACCGTGGCAAAGCGGTGGGCATGGTGCAGGCCGGATGGGCGCTGGGCTGGGGGTTGACGGCGCTGTTGTATGCCGGGCTGTTCAGTTTCCTGCCGCCGGAAGACGCCTGGCGGGCGTTGTTCCTGATTGGCCTGGTGCCGGCGCTGTTTGTGCTGGTGATCCGTCGACTGGTCAAGGAGTCGGAGACTTTCGAACATGCGGTGCGGGAGCGCCAGGCCAAGCCGGAACTGGGCTCTCGCTGGGCCTTCTTCGAGATCTTTTCCCCCCGGATGCTCAGCACGACGTTGCGCGCCTCGCTGTTGACCACCGGTGCGCTGGGCGGCTACTACGCCATCACCACGTGGTTGCCGACGTACCTGAAAACCGAGCGCGGCCTGAGTGTGCTCGGTACGGGCGGCTACCTGGCGATGGTCATCGTCGGTTCCTACATCGGCTACGTGACCAGTGCGCTGCTGACCGATGCCATCGGCCGCAAGAAGAATTTCATCCTGTTCGCCGTCGGGTCCATGGCCATCGTCCTGGCCTACACCCAATTGCCAATCGATAACACCTGGATGCTCTGGTTGGGCTTTCCACTGGGTTTCTTCGCCTCGGGCATCTTCGCCGGCATGGGCGCATTCCTGACCGAGCTGTTTCCCACCCGCATGCGCGGGTCGGGGCAGGGCTTTTGCTACAACGCCGGGCGTTCCATCGCGGCGCTATTCCCATTGTTCATCGGCGCGTTGAGCAACACCTTGCCCATCGGCACCGGGATCGGCGTGTTTGCGGCCGGCGCCTATGGTGTGGTGATCCTGGCGGCGTTGAGCCTGCCGGAAACCCGCGGCAGGCAGCTCGAGTCCTGACCACCCGTGACGTCCGCGCACAGCGCGGACGCCGCTACACCCCTTAAAACAACAACCATCGGACGCGATTGCAACGCCCCCGAGAGGGTTCGCTCGCGTCCATAAAAAAGGAGCATGCCATGGGGCATTTCACATCCACCTGGTTTTATACCCCCGCCGGTACGTTGCTGGGCCTGAGCCTGATCGGCGTGCCGAACGCCCAGGCCGACTTCATCGCCGACAGCAAAGGCAGCCTGGAGGCCCGCAACTTCTACTTCAACCGCGACTTCCGCCACGAAGGGGCACGGGACAAGGCTGAAGAATGGGCGCAGGGCTTTCTGCTGCGGATGGAGTCGGGATACACCGCCGGGACCGTGGGTTTCGGCCTCGATGCCTTGGGCATGGCCGGTTTCAAACTGGATTCCGGGGGCGGTACGGCGGGCACCAACCTGCTGCCAGCGGATCGGTCCGGCGGCTCGCAAGACCGCTATGGCGAACTGGGCCTGACCGCCAAAGTCCGAGTGTCCAACAGCACCTTGAAGTTGGGAACGTTGCAGATCAAGGACCCTGCGGTAAGTTCCAACGACACGCGCCTGTTGCCGGGAACCTTCAAGGGCGGCTTGTTGAGCGTGCAGGAAATCGATCGTTTGAAGCTGACCGCCGGGCAACTCACCCAGATCAATTTTGTCGACTCCACCGATTACCAGGACATGACCGCCAACCGCATCGGCGGCAGCAGCGACAAGTTCCAGTTCGCCGGAGCCGACTATCAGTTCCTGCCGAACCTCACGGCGCAATACCGCTATAGCCTGTTGGAAGACATCTACCAGCAGAACTACCTCGGCTTCGTCCACACCCTGGACCTGGGCGCAGGCCAGTCGTTCAAGAGCGACGTGCGCTATTCGCGCAGCACCGAAGACGGCAGTTTTCGCGAACTCGACAACCAGGCTTTCGGCGCCATGTTCACCTACAGCCTGGCGGGCCATGCGCTGGGCCTGGGCTACCAGCGCATGAGCGGCGACGATCCGTTCCCGTACATCGGACGCAGCGATCCCTACCTGGTCAACTTTGTGCAGATCGGTGACTTCGCCAACATCGACGAGCGTTCCTGGCAAGCGCGCTATGACTACAACTTCGCGGCTATTGGCGTACCCGGGTTGACCTTCATGACTCGCTACATCACCGGCGACAACGTCCAGCGCAGCGCACCGGGCGAAGGCAAGGAATGGGAGCGCAACACGGATATCGCCTATGTGGTACAGGATGGAACCTTGAAGGGCCTCGGCTTGAAATGGCGCAACGCAACGGTGCGCTCGAATTTTGGCAACGACCTGGATGAGAACCGGTTGATCGTCAGCTACACGATGGCGCTTTGGTAAAGAGATCGCTGGTAAAACCGATCCTGTGGCACAAGAACTGGCTCCCTCGCCACAGGGTCATCACTCCTTGGATAAAAGGAGCATTGCACTCGATCAATGGCGTCGTTGCCTGTATACAGGTGCGCTTCGAAAGGGATTTTCAAGGCAAAACAAGGGAGCTGTCGCTGTGATTTACCTGATACGCCATGCCACGCCGCTGATCGATTACAAGCCCTGCAATGCGCATTCAGCCAAGTTGCTGCTGGATGAATACAATAAGACCTCGTCCATCGATGAGGGTGAAATTGCCGCATTCCTGAGCCAACCGGATTTGTCCCAAGCGCTTTTGGCGACCGAAGCCAACATCATTTCCTCGCCCGTCAACAGAGCCTACGCGACGGCATGCCGGCTATTCGAAGCCACACGTATCCAACAGGATGCTCGACTACGTGAATACGACCTGCGGTTAAGCAGCATTCCTGTCTTGAAAATGGGCGTGAGGCATTGGTTCGCCTTGCACAGGATCCTGTGGTTGCTGGGGATTTCACTGGGGGCCGCCAGCTGGAAAGCCGAACACCAGCGGGCGCTCGGTGTCGCCGATGAGCTTTACAACAGTTGCGGCGAACCGGGGAAGACCACGATCGTGGTGTCTCACGGCATGTTTCTCAGAACCGTCAGGAAAACCCTGCAAAAGCGCGGATTGCAGGCGCGCAGGGTGTATCGCTCGGGGTGTTTTACCGTCGAGTCGCTAACGCCATGACGAGGATTGCTCGGCCACCAGCAGTAACGACTGCGGCACCGGGCTTTGTGGATGCTGAGGTTCCTGCAGGAGCACCAATCGGAAACCGGCCATGTCCAGGGCATTGAGCCAACTGGACAAGGTGCGGAAGTACCACGGCATACGTTGCCATTGGCCTTTGAACCCATCGAAGGTTTCTTCTCGCCAACCGTCCTGATAATCGCCCGCCGCCACGGTCCATGGATGCAGCGTCTGAACCACCAGCGCGCCACCTGGGCTGAGCAGGGCATTCATCGCAGCGAGCAATGGGATGATGTCCTGGTGCAGCAGGGCGAAGTTGGCGCAGATCAGGTCGTAGCCGCTGCCAACGTCCACCTTCTCCTGCACCAGTGCGTCATAGCTTGCCAGATGCACCGGCGAGGAACCCGCCGCCCGGGCCGCTTCGACCAGCGTCGCGTCGCCATCCACACCGACCGCTTCGATGCCCCTGTCAGCCAGCGCCCGCAACAGCCAGCCTTCGCCGCAGCCCAGATCGAGCACGCGCTCGGGCTGGCGGCTCTGCACCACCAGTAGCATGGCCTGGTCCGTGACCGTCAGCCGGCTTTCGATGGCCCCCGTGCGGATGGCTTCGATCCAGGATTGGGCATTGTGGTGCCAGCTTTGAAGGAGGGTGGTTTCCGAGGACGACATTGATCCAGCTCCGCAATGGATTGGGTAAGCATAGGCCAATCGCTGGCGCAGCGAAGCCAGTGGTCAAAGCGGGCGGTCAAGAAACAACAGGCGTGCGGCCAGCGCTGCCATGACCCCGGCAAAACCATACGTGCCCAGGCGCCTTGAAATCCCGCCGCTTGCCAGCTTCGCCCTGAGCTGAGCGGCGCAAACACCCAACAGCGTATGAAAGACGAGTGCAATCAGCGCCAGCAACGCGCCCAGGAAGATCAACTGCACACTGACGCCTCCAGCCTTGACGTTGACGAACTGGGGCAGGAACACCATGAAGAACAGCAGCGCCTTGGGATTCAAGAGGCTGTTGAGGGCGCCTCGGCAGAAAATTCTCCACAGCGAAGCCACCTGGAGCTGGCTATCCTGAGTCGCTGCTGGCGTTCTCAGTGCTTGCCAGGCAAGCCAAAGCAGATAACCAGCCCCGGCCAGGCGCAGGATGTCGAACGCCGGCGCCCAGCTCATCACCAGCGCACCAATGCCCGCGCTGACCATCATCGTCATCAGCACGTCCGAAAAGGAAATGCCAAGGGCGGCGGCAATACCGGCACGCCAACCGTGGGCCAGCGCATGACTGGTGACAAAGGCCATGTTGGGCCCTGGGACGATCAGCAGAAGCACAACAGCAACCACGAACAGGTAGAGATTGGCGGTATCCGGCATGGGGATCACTCCGTGGGGTGAGCCACGACAGTAAGCGAATGACGAGGAGGGCGTCAGTTACAGTCCGGGCCAATCTGATAGCAACAGTCGTTTCTCGCGATGCATCAAGGCAATCGCTAAACTGCTGGCCCGAATTTCAGCAAGGAAGTGGGTGGATGCGTTCGCTCGTCAGCAGTGTGCTTCTTTCCATGACGCTGGTATCCCCGGTCATGGCCGAGCCAAGGGCGTTTTCGGTGAATGATCGCAGCGACCAATATCTGGTCGACGTGTTGTTCCCGGAGCCGCCGGAAGACCCGCATCAACTGGCGCGTGCCTTTATCACCATTCGCGACAACACCACCCACCAAGCCCTGCAGCAATTGCAGACGCCCGCCGGCAATGTGCCCGTGGACCGCAACGGCAAGGTCGATAATTGGTTACTCGGCCCCCAGAGCCTGTTGTACTTCGACGACTTCAACTTCGATGGCCGCCTGGACTTGGCGATTCGTAACGGTAACGATCCCGACGCGAGTTACAAACCGGCGTTCGACGTCTACCTGCAAGACCCGCAGAAAACCCAATGGGTCCTCAATCCTGCGCTGACGGGCCTGGCAAAGGAGGACAGCAAAGGCATGTTCTCCGTCAGCCCGCTGGACGGCGTCCTGCTTTCGCAAACCGACCGCGACTGCTGCTGGACTCGCGCCACCCACTGGAAAATGCGCGGCGATGAGTTGGTCCTGCTTCACTCAGACACCGAGGAGCAAATCCAGCCGACCGAGGAGGGCGAAAATACCAGCATGCCCAGCGGCTACACGCGACGCACCACCGGTGAATTGAAAGATGGCCAGTGGCTCGAACAATCGAGCCTGGAAGGTCCGGAAAAGGAGGATCCAGTGATTCTTGCCGGAACCCTCGACGCCAGGACCCCGGTAGAGCTCTGGTACCAGGTACAGGGAACCGTGATCATTGGCGAGGTGCGCTACACCCAGGCTGGCACAGGCGAAGCGATCAAGCTGCTGGGAACCCGGGAAGACGCCGACGACGATCTCATCAGCCTCCACGAATACGCCGATGACGGTCGTCAAACCGGTACCTGGCGGATCTCCCGGGAAACAGTCGAACCCTACAATCACACCGGCACCTGGGTCAGCGGCATTCAGGGCGACGACAGCAAGTTGGCGATCCTGCTGCACGATGAAGAACGGGAATTGGATGGCGACAAAATCGACGACGTCGACGCTGACCAGCGCAGCGGCCATTACCAGATGCGCCAGGACGCCCTGGGGCGCGACGCCGACCTGGACTTGAAGATCCTGCCGGACCGCGACGCCAACGGAAAAGAAATCGCGGAATTGAGCGTGACCTTGAAGGGCGGCGTGACCGAGCATCACATCGTACCGATGGAAAGCGAAAACCTGATCATCGTGCGCGAGCCGCAAGTCTCCGAGAAAAACGCTCCGTATCACATTCAATTGGTGAAAGGCTTCGCGGTCATTGGGAACAACGCTGGGCCGGATTCGCAGGAGGGGCTGGGGGTGTATTTGAAGCAGTGAACGCAGCCTCCGTTAGGACGCACCGAAACCGCACTTGCCTCCACCTGTACCCAGCTTATTCATCGAGACCCAACACAATCACCGCAGGACGTCTGCTGAAAATAGTCATTGTATTGCTTCGAAATCGAATGTTATTGTTTTAACACGATAGAAATTAATGTCATCGCGGTAACATTTTGCGTTCGGGAGCTCTGAAACCATGGAAAAGAACAGCTTCCTGCAGTTGCTGGAGCGAGAGTTCTCCAACCTGACCCCGACTGGCAAGCGGATCGCCAGTTATCTGTTGGGTAACCCAGAACAGCTTCCGTTCGAGTCGGCCGATAGCATCGCGCAGCAGACCTCCACCACTGGGATTTCCGTAGGGCGTTTTTTTCGATCCCTTGGTTACCAGAACATCGATGAAATCAAACAGAGCCTGCGCGTTGAAACACCCACGTCGTGGCTTATCACTGATCGCATCGGCGCCTTTCGTGCCGAAAGCAATCAGCAAGATGCTCTTGATCGTTCCCTGAGTCGTGAGATCGAGGCCATTCGGTATGTCTACGGTCTAGCGCGCAGCGACGCCTTCGCCGATATCGTGCAACGTATCTACGAAGCCGATGCAGTGTTCATTCTCGGCATTCAGTCCACTCGAGGGATTCTCACAGCGTTCCATAGCCATCTTGAGTACATCCGGCCCAAGGTCTACTACGTCGATGGTCTGTCCGGCATCTACGCAGAAACCCTGAACTCCGGCTTTGCCAATCCCTACGCAATCATTGCGGATTTCCGCGCTTATTCCAGCGTGACTCAGACTTTCTGCGACGCGGCCATAGATAACAACCTCCCATTGGCCCTGATCACCGACCTGCAATGCCCCTGGGCCAGGGACTACCCACTTGACCTCTTGCAACTGAAAACCGATGTCGGGCAGTTCTGGGATTCGCCTGCGCCATTGGCCTGCCTGTTAAATCTCATCGTGTCGGCCGTCGCTGAGAAATACGGGGATCGGCTCGATGAGCGCTTGGCCAAGAACCGTCAATTGCAAAAAGCTTTCGGTCAGTTCGAAGGCTGATCCTCATCGTCCCACCGAATCCCAACTGGAGTATTGGCGTGAACAACAGCCCCCTTGTAGAGATCGATGCCCAGCGCTACCAGCTGCAAATCGATTTGATCTACGCCGGTGCAGACAACCTGGCAGGAAGAGTGATTTATCCAGATGCGCGTTGCCTGTTACATCACCAGGCTGCCGAGTGTTTGTCCAAGGCCAGTCAGCTCGCGCGTCAGGCCGGCCTTACCCTTCGCATCTATGACGCCTATCGGCCGCCTTACGCTCAGTACCTGTTGTGGGACGCACTGCCAGACAACGACTACGTGCGTGACCCACATTTGGGCTCCCATCACAGCCGTGGTGTGGCGGTGGATCTGACACTGGTCGGTACTGATGGCGAGCCGCTGGATATGGGCACTGAATTCGACGCAATGGAAGAGAAATCCCACCAGTTCCATCCCGGCTTGCCAGTAGACGTGCAACGCAATCGACTGCTGCTGGTGGGGATCATGCTCGCCGCCGGCTTCCAGGCGATTGCTACCGAGTGGTGGCATTACGAACTTCCGAATGCCGACGATTACCCCTTGCTGGAAGACGTTTAAGCCACTGATTCACCAACAGATAGCACCGCGCAGCCCACGCTCGGTGCGGCTGATCACAATAACAAGACAGCGTTACTTACGTTTCACCTGCAACTGCCCGGTTATAGCTTTTATAAAAAACCTGACGTACTTCCCTCTATCGAATGATCAAGGAAACCGGCATGAACCCAATGAACACCGTGACCAGCAAAACCTTTCCCGGCGCCGGCAAGCTATTGCTGAGCGTTTTGTGCAGTGCATTGAGCCTTGGTGCCTGGCAGGCCGCGACAGCGGCTGTACCACAAGACACCCTGGTCATCGGCAAACCCGCTGATCCCCAGACCCTCGACCCGGCCGTGACCTTCGATAACAACGACTGGACCATTACCTACCCGTCGTACCAGCGCCTGGTTGGCTACAAGGTCGAAGGCGACAAAAGCAGCACCGAAGTTCAGGGTGACCTGGCCGAGAGTTGGACCGTTTCTCCGGACAATCTGGTCTGGGAATTCAAAATCAAACCTGGTAACAAATTTGACGACGGTGCCCCTGTAGATGCCGCCGCGGTGAAGTTTTCCTTTGATCGCTTGATGACGCTCAAGCAGGGACCTTCCGGCGCATTTCCGGAGGACATGGTGGTCGCGGTCGTCGACCCGCAGACTATCCGGTTCACCCTGAAGACGCCTTTCTCGCCGTTCCTGTTTACCCTGGCCCACAATGGCGCTTCGATCATCAACCCCGCTGTGGTCAATAAAAGTGCGGACGTCAATGCCTGGCTGTCGAGCCACACCGCAGGCTCCGGTCCCTTCCGCTTGAGCAACTGGCAAAAAGGCCAGTCGTTGACCATGGAGCCCAACACCTACTTCGCCGGCCCCAAACCTGCGCTGAAAACCGTGGTCATCAAAATCATCGGTGAGCCCTCCGTGCGTCGTCTGCAATTGGAGCGGGGTGACCTGGACATCATCGAAGACATGCCCGAAGACCAGCTCGGCGTTCTTGCCAGCAAGCCCGGCGTGGCGGTGAAGGAGTTCCCGTCGCTACGGGTCACCTATCTCTACCTGAACAACAAAAAAGGCCCACTGACCAGCGTCGATGCACGTCGCGCGATCACCGAAGCGGTGGACTACAACGGCATCGTCAAAGGCATTCTCAGGGACAAGGCCAAGCTCCTGAACGGGCCAATCCCGGACGGCATGTGGGCGTATGACAGCTCCTTGCCGCCGATGAAGCAGGACATGGCAGCCGCCAAGGAAAGCCTCGCGAAAACGTCGCAGAAAATCACCAACCTCAGCTATATGTATTCGGACAAGGATCCTAACTGGGAACCGATCGGCCTGACCCTGCAAGCTGCATTGGCGCCACTGGGCATCAACCTCAAGCTGGAAAAGCTAGCCAACGCCACGCTGCGTGAGCGCGTCGGCCAGGCGGACTACGACATCGCGGTCGGTGCCTGGAGCCCGGACTTTGCCGACCCGTACATGTTCATGAACTTCTGGTTCGACTCCAAGATGCAGGGCCTGCAGGGCAACCGCTCGTTCTATAGCAACCCGCAAGTCGACAAATTGATTCGAGAAGCCGCCGCTAATAGCGACACCACGAAGCGCGTCGAGCTGTACCAGAGCGCGCAGAAAATGGTGCTCAAGGACAGCGTCTACGCCTACCTCTACCAGAAGAGCTACACCTTGCCGATGCGTGATTCGGTCAAGGGTTACGTGTTCAACCCCATGCTCGAACAGGTGTTCAACTTGGGCAGTATGAGCAAGTAAACCGACTCCCTCGCGCTGGCCATTCGTGGCTGGCGCGGCTTCTGATTTTCGTCGCGGGTGTTACCGAGGTGCCAAAATGGCCTTCCTGACTTTGTTGCGCAAGCGCCTGCTCGGCCTGTTGCTGGTCGTGTTCGGCGTTTCGCTGATTACCTTTGCAATTTCGCATCTGATCCCGGGTGATCCTGCTCGATTGATCGCTGGCGACCGGGCCAGTGATGCATTGGTGGCCGGTATACGTCATCAACTGGGATTGGATCTGCCGCTGTATCAACAATACGGTCGTTACCTGATGGACCTGGTGCAGGGAGACCTGGGAACCTCGATACGCACCAGCCGTCCCGTTCTGGAAGACCTGCAGACGTTCTTCCCGGCGACACTGGAGCTGGCGCTGGTAGCGCTGGTGCTTGCGATCCTGGCCGGCGTGCCGCTTGGCGTGCTGTCAGCGGTTTATCACAATCGGGCGATTGACCAGATCGCCCGCACGCTTGCAGTCACCGGAATTTCAACGCCGGCCTTTTGGCTCGGCCTGGGCGCAATCGTTCTGTTCTACGGGCATCTGGGCTGGTTGCCGGGAGGAGGGCGGCTGTCCGAAGGGCTTGCTCCGCCGCCGACAATCAGTGGTTTTTATCTGCTCGACTCGCTGCTCGCCGGTGAGGGCGCGCTGTTTCTCGATGCCGTCGAGCATCTGATTCTGCCGGCGGCGACCCTGGGATTCGTGACCTTGGGCGTCGTCGCCCGGCAGATTCGTTCAGCCATGCTTGATCAACTCGGCGAAGACTATATCCGCACCGCCCGCGCCTACGGCTTGTCGCGATGGACTGTGATCCTGCGCCACGCACTGCCTAACGCGCTCATCCCTTCGGTGACAGTCCTGGGGCTGACCCTCGGAGATTTGCTGTATGGCGCGGTGCTGACCGAAACGGTCTTCGCCTGGCCCGGCATGGGCGCCTATGTCGTCAAGTCGATCCAGTCGCTGGACTTCCCGGCGGTGATGGGCTTCGCCATTCTGGTTTCGTTCATCTATGTGCTGCTGAACATGGCCATCGACATTGTGTACCGCGTGATCGACCCACGCATCGGCGAGGTAAGTTGAAATGTCCGCTACCCTGATGGCCACGCGCCGCCCGCGCTGGAACGAAAAAATCGCCTATCTGACCTACCGCGTCCGCCGCAGTCCGCTGACCATGGCGGGCCTGGCGATCACCTGTGTCGTCTTGCTGTGCATGATCTTCGCCCCTTGGCTCGCCAGTCACGACCCCAACGCGCTGAACTTGGCCGAACGCCTGACGCCGCCATCCAGCACCCATTGGTTCGGCACCGACGAAGTCGGCCGCGACCTGTTCAGCCGCGTGCTGTTCGGTAGCCAGCAGTCGGTGGGTGTCGGTCTGTTCGTGGCTTTTGCATCCTGTTTTATCGGCGGGTTGCTGGGGTGCTTTTCCGGGGTCATCGGTGGTCGTTTCGACGCATTGATCATGCGCCTGATGGACATCATGCTGTCGGTGCCCTCGCTGGTGCTGATCATGGCCTTGGCGGCTGCGTTGGGGGCGAGCCTGTTCAACGCGATGCTGGCGATTACGCTTGTACGAATTCCGTCCTATGTCCGGCTAGCCCGCGGCCAAGCCTTGAGCATCCGCGAGATGGGTTATGTCAAGGCCGCCCAAACCTTCGGGGCAGGGCGCTGGCACCTGGTGCACTGGCACGTGGCGCGCAACGCAATGCCGCCATTGCTGGTGCAACTGAGCCTGGATATCGGCAGCGCGATCCTCATGGCTTCGGCCCTGGGCTTTATCGGCCTGGGAGCGCAGCAACCTACGGCCGAGTGGGGTGCGATGGTCGCCACCGGGCGCAACTACATCCTCGATAACTGGTGGTATTCGACCTTTCCAGGCCTGGCGATTCTGATCACGGCCACCGGGTTCAACTTGCTGGGCGATGGCGTACGCGATCTGCTCGATCCACGGCAACAGGGGAAGTGACCATGCAGACGTCGAGTCCAGTATTGTCCATCGACAACCTGAGCCTGGAATTCCCGGCTTACAAAAACAACGTCAAAGCGCTGAACGGCGTGTCGCTGCATGTCAATCCCGGGGAAATCGTCGGCGTCGTCGGCGAGTCCGGATCGGGCAAGTCGGTCACGGCCATGCTCAGCATGCGGTTGTTGCCCGAGCGCAGCTATCGCATCACCGCCGGCAGCTTGAGCATGCTCGGTCGTGACATGCTGGCAGCGCCTGAAAAAGAGTTACTGACGATTCGTGGGCGCGATGCCGCGATGATTTTCCAGGAGCCGATGACCGCCTTGAACCCGACCCGGCGCATCGGTAGGCAAATGCTCGATGTGATCATTCATCACCAGAGGATCAGCGTCGCCCAAGCCCGTCTCAAGGCGATCGCACTGTTGCGCGACATGCACATCGCCAGTCCGGAACAGGTATTGGAGAGCTATCCTTTCGAGCTGTCTGGCGGCATGCGCCAGCGGGTGATGATCGCGCTGGCGTTCTCCTGCGAACCCCAATTGCTGATTGCCGACGAGCCGACAACGGCCCTCGACGTGACCGTGCAACGCCAGGTGCTGTTGCTGTTGCGAGAAAAAGCCAGGCAGCGGGGCACGGCCATCTTGCTCATCACCCATGACATGGCATTGGTTTCGCAGTTCTGCGACCGGGTCTACGTCATGTACACAGGAGCTGTGGTCGAGGAGGGCCGCACGGCCGATGTCATGGGAAATCCGCAACATCCCTATACGCAAGGTTTACTCAGTGGTCTGCCGGAAATGGTCGAGCCGGGCCAGCCGCTGCTGACCATTCCCGGTCAGGTGCCGAACCTGGCCTCTTTGCCCGTGGGCTGTACTTTTCAGGAGCGGTGTACATACGCCATGCCGGTTTGTAGCAAGCGCCCGAATCTCAACACTATCAACGGTAATGACCAACGTAAAAGCGCGTGCTGGTTACCGGTCAAGGAGCTTTCGTGATGAACAGTGCCGTCTTTCAACCCATCACCCAAATGGCTCCCACGATTCTTCAACTTGACGATGTTCACGTTCGTTTCCCCGTGAGCAATGACTGGTTGGGGCGACCGCGTGGATATGCCCACGCCTTGAACGGCATTGATCTTCAGGTGCGGGCAGGCGAGACCCTGGGGGTTGTCGGCGAGTCAGGTTGCGGCAAGAGCACCTTGGCCCAGCTGTTGATGGGCCTGCTGCCGCCCAGCAGCGGGGAGATGAATTGGGCCAATCGCAGCGGCGAAGGTCGCAGCAACGTTCAGATTGTTTTCCAGGATCCACAGTCGTCCCTTGATCCGCGCCTGCCTATCTGGAGAATCATCACCGAGCCGTTATACGCCCGAGGCCATGTCAGCCATGCGCAGATGCGCGATGTAGCCGCCAGGGTCGCGGCCCAAGTCGGCATCCGCCCGGAATATCTGGACCGCTTCGCGCATCAGTTTTCCGGTGGGCAGCGTCAACGCATCGCCATCGCCCGAGCCCTTTCGTCAGACCCGGATATCATTGTCCTGGACGAGCCTACATCGGCGCTGGATATCTCTGTTCAGGCGCAGATTCTCAATCTGCTGGCAGAGCTGCAAAGTGCCCGCAATCTGACTTACATCCTGATTTCTCACAACGTATCCGTGGTGCGTCATATGGCTAATCGGGTAGCGGTGATGTACTTGGGGCAAATCGTTGAACTGGGTAGCGTGGCTCAAGTGCTCGATCAGCCACGTCACCCCTATACCCGTTTGTTGCTCGAGGCGGTACCACGACTGGGCGTGCCACTGCACGACGAGCAAGTCGCGGCGCCGACCGAATTACCAGGGAACCGTCGACTACCGAGCGGCTGCTTCTTCCGCGAACGGTGCAGTCTATGCACCACTGGCTGCGAGAAGCCTCAGGCCTTGCTGGGCGATGAGCTGCAGCGTGTGCGATGTCATTTACAGGATTGAGTCACTGAGCACCGGACTTATCAATGGCCTGTAGCAGGGTCTCCATGATAATCATCTAGACTGCTCCTTCATCCTCCTGCCCGGGACTGGCAGCCTATGCGGATATGTTTTTTTGACGGGGCTGATCGCATCGAACTGGGCTCTCGATCCAGCTTTGCTGACGGTCCGTCCATGCAGCAAGGGGGGAGCGGGGCGACCAGGATCGAAATGCGTGAACCGTGGCAGGCCGACAGTTTTATTCACCGACATTTTGCCGGAGCCGATCAGATACACCGTTTGCGCGTGCTGTTATCCGCCCAGGAGTCTCTGGTCCATCTGCTGGATGATCGCGAAGTTCACCGCCAGGTAGCCAGCAAATTATGGCGCGGGGAGCTGTGTGCTTACGTTTTTCCATACCAACGGCCGATGCCGGTTCGCGTACCGGCCTCGGTCGCTGTAGAAGAGGTCGTTGCGCCGGTGTCCGCCGCAGCCCGCAGGCGTCTGCCAGTAAAAGCCTCTTCCGAATCTGCCAGTCGACCTGAGCCGGTGGTACTGACATTCGTGGAGATCGAGTTGTTGGATATGCAGGGGCAGCCCGTTGCCGGGGAATCCTATGTCATTGCATTACCAAACGGGACCCAGCACAGCGGTGTGCTTGACGCGTTCGGACGGGCGAGGGTGGATGGCCTTGATCCGGGCAACTGTCAGGTGACGTTTCCGGAATTGGATCAGCGTGCGGTGGAGCGCTGGAAGGGCTCATGAATTGGACTTGAGACGGATATGCTGCCACGCGGCGTCCAAATTCTGGGGCATGCCGGCGCGTTTGCGCAGCCCGGTGGCCTTGGGCGTGATCCAGGGTTTTGGTGGGGCTGGCAACGGAAATGGCATCACTGTTTCGGGAATATTGCCTATTTTCAGTTTAGCGACGGCCTCGGCAATTTCCTTCAGTGTGACGCGCATGCTGCTGGTGCTGTTGCTCACATCTTCGTTTGCGCAAGCCTGGCACCGACGGTCGAGCTCAGCGGTAAGTTGCTCACCAGCCTGACCGATCCTGACCACTTCGTCGCACCAGGGCGCTGTCTGATTCAAGCTTCGATTCAGGTTGAACGCTTGTGTCGCATGGTTGAGTCTGACGACGATCTGGTTGCAATGGACAGTGAGGTCTTCTGCGAGATCCGGCCCATATTCCGTCAGGTTCTGGTTCATCGTGTCCATCGCGCTGCTCCATGTATCCTTGTCGCACTCATAGGTTTCCAGGGCATTCCAGACATCAAGGACATCGCGCTCGTGGCTCAGAAAAGCAGTGACAAAAGCCGGGTCGTGACGGGGATAGCCTTTTTGGTCCTTGTAAAATTTGGCGTGCAGAGCCATGACCTTTGCCAGGCGGTCCCGGCAGACGTATTCGATGTGCGTTTGCTCAAATCCGGCATTCCATAACGGGGCATACGCACCAAGGGTGTCACGCGACGCTTTCAGCGCCTCCATGTCCGCTTGGTAAGTAGCCAGGATGACCGCATGCACGCCGAGCCGGGGAAGTTCGTGGACGCTGCGGGTGGCCGGGGCATTCCCGCTTTGTGCGGCCTGCAGCTGAGTGATGTGCTCGCGTGACTGCAGCACGTGTCTGGTCAGCTCCAGGCTCCAGCAGGCAAAGGCATCCATCGCCAACGCCGAAAACGGCGCCTGGGGCGTCGTGGAGTAATACAAGAACTCGATGGCCGAGCGGGTTTGATTCTCCGACACGGGGTAAGCGGTGTAGCGTTTCACTTTGTCGCGCAATGTTGGCACCGTCAGGGTCTTGAACCACTCGTCTCCACGCTGCCATTTCAGGAACTCGATCGTTAGGTCGAGGCTGTGGGTCATCTCCAGAAACACGCCTCGCAACATTGCCAGGTGCCGCATGCGGGCGAACACAAGCTCCTTGCGGTTCAGGCCGAGGACAAGAATGTTCTTGCCACCCCTGTCGCTCGTGGGCTGCATTTGTTGGTTAAGGTCGTCGAGAGGAGCGGGGACGGCTTCTCCCGTCTCTGAATCGAAGCTGATGTGTTCGCGCGGATTCTCGGTGACAGGATTGATCAACACCGGCCTTTCGGCATTGCTCGGGTTGTTCCATGCGTCGTGTCGCGGTGGACCCAAACGACCCCATTCGTTAATGGCTGCCCAGAACTCGTCCTCGGTGTCGAAGTCTTCCAGGCGCGGCGGTGGGGTCGTCAGGTTGTCCGGTATCACGTCGAAGTAGTTTTTCTTGTAGGTCTCATTGCACTCCTTGCATGACCACAAGTGATTGCTCCAGTCATAAACGTATTGAAAATAGCCGAGGTTATCGAGTGCCTGGCCGCCCACAGGGACGAAACCGTCGTGGCGTTTTTTCGGTCGAAAGTGCTCGACATCCCCGCCTGCGGTGCTCATGAAGCGCGCCTCGCAAAAGGCACACTTGCCATATTGGTCCACCTTCAGCAGCGCCTTGGCGTGAGGCGGCTTGTACTGATCGTCGTCGATGACGATCTTCACCGCGCCTTTTGGAACACTTTTTGTTTTGGCGGTGTTGGTGCCTTTGGTGCAGAGGACCACCATGGCGCCAGCCTGGACAGCTTGCTGGATGCCTTTTTGCATCTCAGCATGCGAGCGCTGTAGCGCGGGAGGGGCCGTTGGCGTTTTGTGAACCTGGATCATAGGGAGGCCTCTCCATGGTAGCCGTGGAGCGTCGCGCGTACGGCATTGCTCAGCAACTCATCGTCGTCAGGCAACCCGGCCTGCATCTTGAAAGCACCGATGGCCACCCGGGTCGCGTCATTCATCTGGCCATCGCATTCGCCGCTGAAGTAGCCGAGACCACGCAAGCGTTGTTGCACGCCCTTGAGGGTGCTGATCGGGTCGAGCGCGCGAAGCCTCAATGGATAGTCGCGGGAGAAGCCGTCAAAGGTTACGCGTACAGTGATGTCATCGGCGGTTGGCTCGAGCGGCCAGACAATATCGCCGTTCGCTTCAGCCGTGCCACGCCCCAGCAGCGTGTCACCACGCAGTACTTCAAAGTGGCGCGCCAGGCCTTGTCCGGCGAGCGCATAAGGACGAAACCGAAGCAAGGCAGGCGTGTTCAGCACGCGGAAAGTGTGCCTTCGCCCGGTGGCGTTCTGTTCGAAGGTCGCTTTCGTGCGCGGGGGAACGAACAATAAATCCCCCGACGCGAGCGTCGTCCCGTCCGGGTGTTGCTGGCGCAGGTTGGCATTGCGTGGGTGATCCCAGAGTGTCGAGCGCGCGTGTCCATAAGCGTAGGCCACGCTGTCGACGCTTTCGGCGGCTCCCAATGCCAGGACGATGCCGTCACCGCCAGGGTCCGATCTGGCATTCATACTGTCTATCCTTGTATGTCGCACTAAGGTCGTGTGTAGGAAATCGCACCCATTCAGCAGGCGATTTAAACCTTAGTACGTTATTTGCCTTTTTGGGAACACGGAGAATTTGGCGACAGTGGGTTGAGGGATATCGATGGCGTCACGGTACAGCATTGAATTGAGAGGATGAGATTGGCTTCAAATCCAGCCATCAATGGGGGCCGTGGGAATACCTGAGAGTACACATAATGTATATTATGTTAAACAGAGTATGGGTAAATGTTTACTCCTACGCCTGTCTCCTGCGATCGCGCGATCTATCTCAACAAGTGTGACGGTCGCGATTTGATGAGACTTTCCCATCCGAAGAGCTCTTCACCCCCGTAAACACTGGGTCTTGGAAGCTGATCCTATTCGGGCATGGGCCGATTTTTGACGAAATGATGAGCCTGGAATTTTAAGCCAGTTCGCCTATCCATATGATTTAATTGTGTTTTTTGTCAGGTGGCGTCGTCGGGAGTGCTAGCGAAACTTTGAGACTTCCTGGTTCCGCTTCCTGGTCTGCATTCTGGTCAAGAGCACTCACAGCGGGGGCTGCAGAGGCATTTGCAGCATTTGTGCGACTTGGTAAGCATCTCGGATTTTGCGCAATTGGAGAGACTTGGTGCTGATCATTCACGGTTCTCCTACGAAAAAATCACGAAAATCGTCTAAATAATTTCAAGAAATTGTCTGGGTTTGCAAAAAGTGTGAGATGTCGGAAATCGCTGGTGTGTCCATCCCCCCGAATTTCGGGGAGGTCGTGCGTTTATAAAAATTCAGAGACTTTGTCACACCAAGTATACTTTTCAATTAAAACGAGGCTGCGTCACAAAGGCTGATCGCTCCGTCAATATCAAGATATTAATACAGTATCAGAAAGGGTTGGCACTCTATCAATTACCATTAAATTAAAGTTTGGCAATATTCGGTTAATGACTGGCAATATTATCTTATTTATTTTTATTGGTGTTGCTTATAACTCTGCGCAGTATAAGTCAATGTTTTTCGCATTATAATTCGTACTTGCTTGGGTGTTGCCACAGCTGCTTTCCAGCTATACCATCGTTGACCTCCCTATCACTTTATCCTTGAGCAGGGCTCAAACTTCCAGTAACTATCAGAACTGGAAGTCTCAATTCCTGGCGTCGGTGATTGAAAATGGCTTTTGATCCAAATCCACTATTTGAAACGTTTGAAGCTTTTTTAGATCAGGATTTTTCGAGTGAAAGTTCATCTATCAATTTTGTGAGTGACTATATCGAAAGTTTCCCCGTTGCACTGTGTGCATCTGCAGGCTACAGAGCCGTGCGCTCGTTCTTGCGCGCATACGAAGGTAGCGAGCAGACTTTCAACTCTTATAGAACCCACGTTGAACGATTACTTCTTTGGGCCCTTATTGTTAGGCATAAATCAATCTTCACCTTAAAGCGTCAAGACGCTGAAGCCTACTTGCAGTTTTGTAGGAATCCACCGACAAATTGGATTGGGTCAGTTACACGGGGTCGCTTCATCGCTAATAAAGATGCTGAAACCGCTGTGGTTTATCCCGTAGTCCCAAATCCAAAATGGAAACCCTTCAGCCAAAAGCTTAGTGCCTTAAACGCCCAGGCTGATGCTGTACAGGTGTATGCGGCTTCCAAAGGAACGATGAATCAAATCTTCTCGGTATGTAGCAGTTTTTATGAGTTTCTCGCCGAAGATAACTTGGTGAGCCTAAACCCGTTCAGACTTGTAAAAAATAAGCGGGATTTCACCGGGAATCTTACTGCCGAAGCTCAAAATCGGGCCTTAACGCCATTGCAATGGGACTACGTACTGGAGACTGCGGAGTCAATGGCTTCGGCTGAGCCGCTTCGACATGAACGTACCCTCTTCATCCTGGCTACACTTTTCGCCATGTATCTTCGGATCTCCGATCTGGTTGGCCGGTCGAACTGGGAGCCTTGCATGGGAGATTTCCGCCAAGACCCTGAAGGCAACTGGTGGTATCACGTGATCGGAAAAGGCAACAAACCAGGAAAAATTGCGGTGCGGGACGAGTATGTTGATCGGTACCTCAGACGCTATCGCACTTTTCTCGGCTTGCCGAACTTACCGGCGGAAAAAGAACGAACTCCTCTACTCACGACGCTGGAAGGCCGAGCGGGCTTGTCTGGACGACAAGTGCGCACCCTCCTCCAGTCCGTTTTCGACAACGCTCTAGCTAAGATGAAGGCTGAGGGACGCGAGGCGTACGAAATGAACAGTCTACGGTCAGCATCAGCCCACTGGCTCAGACATACATCGGCAACATTTGACGCGCCTTTTCGCAAGGCGAAAGACCTGCAGTTAGATCTTCGTCATAGCAACCTCAGCACCACCCAAGACACCTATTACCACTCTCATGATCAAGAGCGTATGCATTCTATCAAGCGCCTGGGTATGAGGGAGCGCGATTGATTTCGTTCCAAGAAACACCAGCAGCTATGTCGACCACACGCGTCTTTCGTGTAACGATCGGGCACTAAACAGCTGTGAGGAAACGTGATGGCTTTCAGCAATGACAACGGCGGTTTCGACTTCGCGTGCTCGGACGCGAAAATGTCAATTGGCGCATCCACTTGGGGCACTCGATTGAGTCAACTTAGCAGCGCCACCGGAGAAATCCTGATCTTGACCCGAGACCTAGCCGATATTGGATACATAACAAAGATTCTGGATAAGCGTCCTCATAATATCTGGATAGTGGCACACACTGACTGCATCAAAGCTGCCCAAGCCCTGAAGGCGGCCAGACCCTGGCTCAGGATCGCGGTGCATCGCGACATTGGGGCTAAAGCCGTTCTGGTTGCCCCTGATACCGTTTGGATCTCCAGTAGCGATTTTGGAAAGACTGGAAAGCTTGAGTCAGCGGTGGGCTTCCATTCACCCAGTCTGTATTCGCAAACCCGTTCGCAGCTCTTCGACAAAGCTTGGCGTGAAGCTCAGGAGCTCATGGATCATCCTGAGATTACGAAAGGTTGATCATAAGGTTACGGCTGTTTTTTCATCGCCGGCGTTGGAGGTTATCGGTGCCCCGCCGTCACCACTCACGCATGTTGATCAGACGTTCCTTAAGCTCCGGTACCAAGAATGCGAATAGACGGTTGTATTGCCGATCGGGCCGATAAGCATCATCCCGAGCTTGCAGCGCAGTGCGGATGATCTGGCGCCGCTTAGCCCAAGTCCCCTTCTTGTCTTGTTCGGCCAATAGCTCGTTCTGTTCAAAGATTTCCAGCGTCCAGCCGAATTGCAGCAGAAAAGGCTTGTAGGAGTCGAAGGCTTGGTTGCTGACATTGAGTAATCGCTCGAATCGATACCCTATCGGTCGACCATAGCGGGCGCTCAGCACTATGGAGACGGCCCCTTGGAATGGATCTGTCCAATGAGAGTTCGGAAGCTTTATATCTGGGTACGTAACTGCCATCCGCTCGCGCAGATCGACCCAGCGTTCCCGGGATTGTGGTGTGTCCTCCCTGCCCAACTCCATCCAGAAAGAATGGAAGTCACGGCGCAGCACATCAGCATTTACGGAGCTTTCCAATACCTCTCTCTGTGACAGGTAATCGTTATAGAACACGAGTTGCTTTTCCGGACTGAACGTCAGGTCATCCAGAAATACTTCAGCCCTCCTCCATTCGTTTACGATTGTACGACCGGTCAATTCCGGCACCGCGTACCAGCATTCAAACGCCATTCGCCCAGTGGCTCTGGAACGCGCCAGCGTCTGATCGTTCACGATGAAAACGTTTAGGTTGTTCAGGAAGAAAATGTCTTCTTCAGCTGTCTTGGTTGAGCTGGGATCAAAACTCTGGAATACCCAGATCATTGCCCCGCCATTAGCTCTGTAAAACTCCCGGCGTCCGACGATCTCAGTTAAAAAAGTGGTCGACAGCTGGACTTCGAACGCGATGCGCTCATTCCCCCTTACGACCTGGACATCCGGCTTGCGCCAAGTGGCACGGTCGGCGACTGGTTGGCCTTTCCAGACCTTCTCCACCAGGGGCTCGCCGCACGATCGATCAGCAATCAGACTGTCGCGAATGATCCCTTTGAGTCGGATGTGGGCCTGGCTTTCCTTCTGCGCGTTGTACTTGATCGCTGTAATCTGAGCGGAGCTGAGCTCACCCTTTGTTGAAATGTCGCATTGAATGAGCCCTTCAATGACTGGGTGATGGCGGAAGTGAAAAAAACGATGTTGTGTACGAACCAGCAACAGAGCGGCCCCGCACAGTTGGCAAACCAACCAAGGCTTGTCTCGATCCAGAATGAACCGAGAAGCTAGCTCCGCCCTATCCTGTATGACCAAGGACAATTCACGGCTTAGGAAACTGCTGATTTCGATGGGCGTTGCGCTGTCCAGATCCATTACATCTGTCAGCTTCATCTGTTCGGTAGGCTGAGCGTATTCTAAGGTGCGCACGAACTCCCTCCCTGAGCACTGTACATGTTGCCGTGCAGAACAAGAACATGATCTGTGCCCAGCTCGTACTTCAAGAGCAGCTTCCCGGTTGCAGCTTGTAGCATGGAAACTCCTTTCTGAATGAACCGACATTCCTTGGCTTCACAGCGTCTCAACTTTTCTGGCTGCGCCGAGACCCACTGCCATAAATGGTCTCGGCTTGAAATCAAACAGCTTCCTTGATTGCCCCATCCTTTGCGTCGTCAGAACTGCATGCGACCAAGTCGAGGTTGACCTGCTCCTGCGTCGACAACACCTTAGACAGGAGCGCGTCCGTGGTGAGATTGTCGTACCTATCCTCCAGAGTTTTCCGTAAACGCATCAGGCGAAGGTTGGCGGTGCTCACCAAAGCGCCATAAGTGGTGGCTCTCACTTGGCCATAGTTACGAGATTCATCACCCACTGTTTTGGACGTACTCACTCCGGCGGCGATCGACTGGCCAACGACCCAAGCCGTGATGAACGGAGAACCGTTGACGTATCCGGATGCGGCAATGTCCTGCACATACCCATCGGCCTGGTTAACCTCTTTTCGATTCAGTTTGAAGCCCCCTTTCTTGAGCTCGATAAGTAGGATGTTCTGCATTTGGGCGACTGAGGCGTCCTGGGGATCAAACTGTTCAATACCCACCAGTTGGGCAGTAGATCGGTCTGGCAGCACTACGATGTCAGGCCGTTTGCGTTCGTTAATGAACGAGGCGTCGCCCTCCCCCCAGAGCTGCTTCGCCACGCTTTTCAATGTCATGTTCGAGCAATACTCCATGGACTCGAACTCTGGCCCGAACAACCAGCGCGATCGTAGGATCAACGGATGCAGTGTATGGAGCTCGTCTGTCTCTGGATCTTCGGCCAACCTGGTGATGGCTTCGATGACGCTGAGCCGGCCATCAATCTCATCGAGCACACGCAAAGCGTCCTTGACCGACCAGTCTGCCAAAAGGGAATCCAAGCCCTCAATATCCGTCGCAGGCAGATTGGCCAATTTTTGAAGCAAGGATGCCCCGCTCTTGGATTTCTCCAGGTTGATCACTGCTTTTACGGCCGTGGCGAGAAACTCCGGAGAGACCATCGGGTGCGCTTGTGCCACAGCCTTTGTGAAGGCTGTGACCTCAAGTTGAGCGCCGTGCCCTAATGATTTGAGCTCTGACCGGTTCTGTACCAAGGCGTCTTCTGAAGTGGCTTCAACCACCTCGGTCGCCAATTCGTCTGCTACCTTGCCGATGCAATCCGCAGCGGCCTTGAACAGCTCCTCAACGACAGGCGTCGATTGAAATCCTGTCCAATCCTGGATCACTTGGTCTTCAAACCCCTGGGTGTCGACGATGACCTTATAGCGCTTAGCGAATCGTGTGCGGCCATCAAAGTTTGCGACCTGGCCGATGACCCACGAGGGGTTGCCTACGAGTCGGTGCTCAACCCAAAAGGCCACGCCTTGGTGGATGGACGAGTGGTTCTGCTGTGTGGAGTCGATGACAATGACTTTTGCTGTCCGGCCATCACTCAGTTCGAGGTTATGCGTACGAGCATGCTGCTCAAGCTTTGCCAAGGTTAGAGGTGTGCCATTAACTCGAATCTGAAAGCCCGGGTCATGGATGAATCTTGCTGCAAGGACTGTAATGATTTCATTCGCGTCCGGCAGCTTTCGGGTGACTGACACCGACAAGCGTGTACCGGAGCCTTCACGTTGGCCAAACTCCTCGGAGCGCACCACGAAAGGACTAGGCCCTGACTCCGTTCCTACAGTGAACGTACTCAGTTTGCCGTCACGCCAAGTTTCCACCTGGTATTCATCACCGAAGCAAAGAAGCCCATGCCGGCCAACTCCATTGCGGCCATAGGCTTTCCTGAATCTGGCGCTCTTGCCCTTAGGAAATTCGACCTTGAAACTTTGATGCTTGAGGCGATTGTACCGAAGCGTCATCCATCGCTTGCTGAACTGCTGGGCCGACATTCCGTGACCGTCGTCGACCACCGTCAGCGTTCCGCCAGGCTCAGAGGGTAGAAACAAGTCAACTTTGCTTGCGCCGGCATCCCACGCGTTAGCCACTAGCTCAGTAAGAGCCACCTGTGGCACATGCGCGACGGGGCCCAACTCGCGGAGAAGATAGTCCTCCTCAAACAACGACAGGTGACGGGTTTGGTCGGACATCAATTTCCTCCATGGATTGGTGCTTCCGGGCCATTGGCTCTAGCACTGCGTATTTCAGCAATCCTACCCCATTGGAATGCTAAGCAGAATCTAGATAGAGCACCTTTTAAATACCTCATCGCGATGTCTACAGCGGCAGACGATCAAGCTCCCACAGCGATTCTCGATGGTTTCAATGCAGCCTTCACGAGTGTTGTGCACCCATAAGCCTACCAATCTCAAAAACTGCAGCGCGCCTTACGTCGATAACAGCCTCGACCTTCTCTCCATTGTCCGCTTCGTAGAAATACGCCCCGTCGCAGTGAAGGCTGTCCAAGAGGTGACTCATGTCGTACACCTTTTCAGGGATGACCTCACCCTCTCCAGCCAGAATCCCTGCAGCGATCGAGTGATTCCCTCCATATACAAAACCGATACCCCAAGGTAACCAAAGATGCACACTATGATTATCGTCCTGAACCCACGGCCCTTGATAGTTACGGCTGTAGGGCCTTGTAGATGTCTGGCTCATGGCGACGGGTGCTTTGGCGGAGCTGTACGGACCGGACACATGGTTGACGGGTGTGCGGGGACATGGTTGACACTTTCCAGCGAGCCAATTTCGCCGGAAAGCCATCATGCCCTGGACTACGAGAGATGCCATGAGCCTGAAAGAAGAGTTCGTTGCCTTAGCACGGCAACCCGGCAGCAATAAACGTGAGCTGTGTCGAAGATTCGGTATCAGCCCGCAAACAGCCTACAAGTGGCTAGATCGCTACAAGGCGCATGGTCAGCCTGGTCTGCAAGAGAAATCTCGCAGACCCGCGACCAGCCCCAAACTGACGCAGGTCGCCATGGAGGCGCAAGTCGTGGCCCTTAGGCTGGCCCATCCGGCATGGGGCGGACGCACGATTAGCAGCCTGTTGGAAAAACGTATCGCCCCCAGCACCGTCACCAATGTCTTGCACCGGCACGGCCTGATCCAGCCCTCTCAGAGAGAGCAATCGGCAACGCTGAGATTTGAACACGACGCGCCTAATGATCTTTGGCAGATGGATTTCAAAGGGCATTTTGCGCTGCAACAAGGTCGGTGCCATCCCCTGACCCTGCTGGACGATCATTCTCGGTTCAGCCTAGCCATTGAGGCTTGTGACAACGAACGGGGAGCCACGGTGAAGGAGAGGATGATCGAGGTTTTCCAACGCTATGGCTTGCCGGCGCGTATCAACGTCGATAACGGCCCACCCTGGGGCTCGCCACGCAATCCGGGTGAAGTGACAGAGCTGAGTATCTGGCTGATTCGCCTGGGGATCCGGATCAGTTTCAGCCGTCCTCGCCATCCTCAAACCAATGGAAAGATCGAACGTTTCCACCGCTCGCTCAAAGCAGAAGTGCTGGATGGGCGTCATTTTTCCACGCTAATGGACGCTCAATCGGCTTTTGATCGATGGCGTGAGGTTTATAACCTGCAGCGCCCCCATCAGGCGCTGGGCTACAAGGTGCCTATGGACCGCTATCGGAGCAGCCCCTGGGCGTATCCGCAGCAACTGTCAGAGTTTGAATATGGCCCGGATGATGTGTTGGCCAAGGTGTATCACAGTCGATTTCGCTTCCAGAAACGCTACTTCAGCATCGCCAAAGGACTGGTAGGACAGCACATCGCAATACGCCCTAACGCTGAAAGCGATGGCTTGTTTGACGTCTATTTCTGCCATCACTTCTTACGGACCTTCGACGTGAATAACCCTGACTACGGCGCATAATGTGTCCACTATGTCTCCGCACAGGTGTCAACCATGTGTCCGGTCCGTACACGGAGCCAATAGTCGCCAGAGCTGAAACGTAACCTCGGAGACTCCATGGCCATGGAAGCACGATATCCCGGGAAAGCTTGAGGACGTACTGGTTTTGGGGAAGTGGTCGGCCAAGCCAGCGAGATCCAGAGGTGGAGAATAATCTGTCGCGCACGGCTGATCCAAAGAACCAAGCACCATCAAGGTTTGGCAGCGCGTCTTGACCACGTTCAGCTACCGCTAGCAGATGTTCGGACTGAAGCGGCCTGAGGATTGCGCGGATCAAATCAGGAAGACCTTTTGGATTGGTCAGCGCAATCTCCTTAGCGACCTTCATGAGGTGGTTGTATACCGCAATATTGGTGCTGTCGGTTGTGTACATGGAGCCCTCTTTTGGAGTGATACCTCCTATTCAACGGTAAGCGGCCCACAAGCGCGCACCGTCTAACGGATCAATCACACCCACTGCTATTTTCGATTGTCCATTGATTTTCCTGAGATACACGATTTCAGTGTCAATCCCAGCTTCAGCAACCACCATGGCCCATTCTGATCACCGGCTAAGCCCTCAAGCCAAGGTGGTAACAGTAAAGTGCTTGGCAATCCACCCACAAAAATTTACGAGCGCTTGCTAGCAACCAGCTTCTGTCGAATCAAATTGAACAGCTCTGCCTGATACACGGCATCGTCCAACGCATCGTGATTGCCAGACGTTTCAGGGCTTACGACCTTCTCAATCTCGCTCGACCGAGTCGATTTCCAGGTGCACTGGGCGGTACCGAAGAACATCGATTTGATGTCCAACGCTGCGATGCCAAATGGGTTCTCACCGAGGTACTGGTGGAAGTAGTAATTCACGAAGCTCCAATCGAAGGATGCATTGAAGCCCACGAACACTACCGACTGGTCTGCACCGGCAAGAGACTCAACCCAAGCCTTGAACTGTGACATTGCCTCAGTTGGCTCCAAGCCCTCTTTACGCAGCTTATCCAAGGACAAGCCCGTCACCTCCAGAGCTGCAGGAACGAACTCTTCAGAGATCGGTTTCAGGTAGCAAGAAAACTGCTCCTCCGGGTTTGAGGTCAAGCACGCCCCGATTGACAGCATGCTGTACTTCCCGGGAATTGGGCCTGAAGCCTCAATATCTACGGAAACGAAAATTTCTTTGTCGGCGTTCATAGTTACCCCGTTTGAGCAGTTGCCAGGCTGACAACCACAGCGTCCATTACCAGACACCAAAATGCTGGAAATGATCGGCAGGCAAATTCGATGGGAGAGAAGGCAAGTCGCCCCGCCCTAGCCCCATCAAACCCTTTCACCGACCACGGTCTTGGTCGATTACTTGTCTTCCATCACCGGAGACGGCCGCATCGACAGAATCGAGTCGGTCAGATCTTGAAAGGTCAGCGGCCTGTTCGGGAAAGCCTTTGCCATCGCAGTAGGATACAAACGAGTCCGGATATCTGAGTAAGTCCATACGGGCTGACCGTTGCGCTCACCAGTGACAGTAGCCAGCTCAGACAGTTGCTTGTCAGAAAGGCCCATGCCTGCCAAGTCCATGCTGAATAGCTCCTTCCGCTCAGCGATATCGGGCCGAGTAAACTCTTCAACGATAGCTGCACGACGACGAAGCGCTGCGTCAAGAACGGAGAGCCGGTTGGTGCACAAGATCACCACGATTCGGCCGCCGTACTTGCGCAATTCATCTACGCCTTGGATCAAGGTGTTCACTGCCACCTTGTCTTCGTGGTGGCTATGGCTTTGCGATCGGGAGGCCGCGATCGAGTCACCTTCGTCAATGATCAAAATTGCCCGGCGCTTCTTACCTGCTGCCTCGGCGACTTCCGCGAAAGCCTGGGTTAAGAGAGTGCCCATCTCGCCGACCTTACCGGAACCACGAACGCGGTTGCTCAGCTTGAACAGCACCGAGTCCTCAGCGCGCGAGTCCAGGACAATACGGTTAGCAATGCACTCCGCTGTTGCGGTTTTCCCGGTACCAACGTCGCCATGGAAGATTACTAGGGGATACTGATCGGCTACGAGGTTGCAGATCGGCAGCACCTTGTTGTGATGCTGCTTGCTCCACTCGGACAACTGACCCTGGTTCAGCAGCAGTTGAAGCTGGTTCTGCACACGTTCATAGCGTCCAGTAAACCCGAGTAACACTTTCTCGCGATCAGTCAGCTGAATGTCCGGCAGCTCGATGGCCGAGTCAAAAACGGAGGTTGTGCTCATCGGGTGTAGTCCTTACGTTCCATGCCGTAGCCGTTGCTAGAGTATTCGCGGCTACCGCTTTGGGTGAGCTGCGAGTGACTGATGTCGTCGTAGGAGGTCGTCCAGTTGATTTTTAACTTGCCTGCCATTTTGTCCCGAGCCTGTTGGGTATAGCTGTCGTTGTAAGACAGAACGATCCGCAGGTGCGGGTTCGATACTTTGGGCCAGCGCGCGTCGCCAGGACGTTGATTGGCCAAGGAGCCGGACTCGTTCACGTAGTACCGGGTAGCTTTCTGTTCGACCCCATTGCTCAGCAGGGTAAGGTCAGCGAATTTGAGGTAACCATTCTTGGCCAGCACCTCAATGTCGTTAGCCCACTCTTTTGCTTTTGCCTCGGTCACAGCCTCGCTGCTGGATGCGATCATCAAGAGGTCGGCCGTGATACGGCGCACGACTGCTTCGATGTCAGTGGTGGTGTAGGTCGTCGTTTGGGTGGCGCTGTAGGTCATGCCGCGTCCTCCACTTTGAAGCCCTTGCCGAACAGTTCCTTCCAGATTTCGAAGTCGTCTTCCACCGATGCGAAGTGGGCGGTTTCCCAAGACTCGTCGGCGAGCTGGACGATTTCTTTGCGCTCATCTTCGGTGATACGGCTGGCTACATTGTTGGTGTCACAGACCGGGTCAATGATCACGACCGTATCGGAAAATTCGGGCACATTGCCGTTCTCGGGAAACTTGATGACGTCCTTGAGCCCCGATTCAGCTATGTAGAGCAGGAAGTCACGGAAGCGCTTCTCCAGCAAGCCGGTCTTGCCCTTTATTTCCAACACATGGGCCATGATGAGTTCAATGTGGAAGGACTTGAGCGGTACCTCCTTCCAGGTACGCCAGCGCTTGGCCAGTCGCACCAGAGTGCGGAAGTCCGGATCTTCGTTCTTCCGAACCTTCACGAAATTCACCTGACACGGCGCGCAGGTTTCAGTCTTCGACCCGTCAATCCGGTCGAACTGCCAGCCGTAGTTTTCCTTATTCGGGTTTTCGATGACCGGAACGATATCTACCTCCAGCCCGGTACCCACGAAGGTGACTTTTGCTGCCTTGCGCTGGATTTCAAAGTCTTCAACAGACTTATTCGGGTATAGCTTGATCAGGGCATCGTAGATTTTCTGGCTCAGAGTAGCGAAGGTCTCTTCGTCCACCTTCTGGCCGCTGATATAGAAAACCACGTCAACGTCGGCAGGATTCTGAGCGTTGGGACGCAGGATGGTGTGCTTGGCAAAAGACCCCGCCTTCACCACTTTCTTGATGATGATTTTGTCCTGCTTCTTCAGGCTGTCCTTCAGCGCTGCGATCAGGCGGTCGACCTGAGCGTTGTAGGTTTCCCGCTTGTCCTTGGGCAGGCGCAGCACGTTACTGTCGTAATACTTGATCTGAGTGTTGGTAAGTGGCATCTGCCGCCCCCTTCATGGATATGTGTTAATCGCAAAGCCTCCCTACCAGCGGCTCAAACACGTGCCGACGGACGAGATGGCGCACCAACTCGAGCGCTATGCCGAAATTGCCCTTACAGCTCCCTGTGGCTTGAACGTCCTGCACCCTCAAAAGATCCGGCCAGGAAAATTGCGAACTCCAGCTCACTAGCGTATGATTACTATACGCATAGTATTTATATGCAGTCTAGTTTTTATACGCTATCAAGGTTCGATCATGACAAACGAATCCATACCCACGGACGACCAACCCTCCAGCAAGGGACGGCAAGGAGCACGTTGGGGACAGGAACGCCGGTTGGAATTTATCGACTACCGACTGCGGTGGGATGGCCAGATCAACCGAAGCAGCCTCACTGACTTCTTCGGGATATCAGTGCCACAGGCATCATTGGATATCACTGAGTACGGCAAGCTTGCCGAGAACAACCTGGAGTACGACACCCGGGCGAGGGTTTATAGGGCGACCGATACATTCAAAGCGGTTTTCCGATCTACCTCGGTCGAGCGCTACCTGGATGATTTGCTTCGCGTGGCCGTGCAGCCAGAGATTCCATATGGGAACTTCTTGGGTTGGCAGTCCCCTGTATCCGCAGTACCCAAACTGGGCCGTCGACTCAACGCAGATGTTGTTGGGGAGATCCTTCGCGCGATTCGCGAAAAGGGTTACGTAGAGGTGTTCTATCAGTCAATGACAGACCCGGAAGGTGGCGAGCGGCGACTTTCTCCTCATGCTTTGGTGCATGACGGGAACCGCTGGCACGTCCGGGCTTATTGCCACAAACGTCAGGCCTTCCGGGACTTTTCTCTGACCCGTATCAAGCATTGCAAATATGGTGGGCAGGATCAGGAGCGGGCTGATGAAGACTACGCCTGGAATACCATCGTGGATGTGGTTCTAGTCCCACACCCTGGCCTTAGCTCGGCGCAACGCCAATTGATTGAGGCCGACTTCCTGATGGAACAGGGTGAGATGCATATCGAATGCCGTCGAGCTCTGCTTTTGTACCTGCTGTTCCAGCTTAACCTGAATGACGATCAGGCCGGCCAGAAGCCCGAGGTCATCCAGCTCGCCCTCAAAAACAGGGACGAGATCAGGGCACTACTCCAGTATTAACCCATAAAAATTTAGCCAACACTTAACACCTCAGCTACCGGAATTGTCACGATGGCAAACCTTGAAAATGAATTCATTCTGATTGCGGGCAGTATCTCGAAAAAGTCAGAGAAGGCCTCGATCGATCTAGCGCACGACTTCACTCGCGCGGTGACAAAAAGCGTATTGGCCGCAAACGGAGGCCTAGTCGTCTACCTGGCAGGCCTGCCAGTCAATGAGAATGGCGATGCGCTGACCTTCGATTGGACGGTGGCCTACGAGGCTGAGAAGCTGTTGGCTGATTATGCTCCAGCCCACCAGTTGAAGATCGTCACCTCGCAGCTGGCTATGCAGAACAAAATGACGCTCGAGCAGCGGACGTTGATCCGCCGCCTTTCCGCTGAGAACTACGCGCAGATCGTCTACATCGAGGACGACATGGTCACCGGCGGGTATATCGGTGATGAGCAGGTCGAAGTGGCCACGGCTATGATTGCTGTCGGCGGTGGCAAAGGCGTCTCCGACCGAGCGCGAAAGCTGCGCAGACGTAAGCTCCCAGTGCTGCCATTTGACCTTCAGCTCGGCGGCTTCAGCGAAGATGGCGAAGGTGCACTAGCTCTGCGGGCGAATTTCTTCAGGGAACCGCTCACCATGTTCCCCTTTACTGGCGAGCAGGTGAAAGGACGCCTAGATAGCATGTCTCTTCAGGAGCCCATATACGGCCTGGATAAGATCGCAGATCTCTCTGTTGGCCTGTTCCAGGCTGAAAGCGAGGCCCGAGAAGCCGCGCGCTCTCCAGATCTCCTGGTGATCACGGCCATCGCCATCGAGCTTGCAGCTGCCAGGAAGGTCTTCGGCATCACTGAAGATATTCCAACACGCCACACCACCCATGGTGTGCAGTATTGGCCTGTGACGATCCAGCGAGCAGATGGCCCTCTTTCCTGTGTAGTCGCCTCCTTGGGTAACCCGGGCAACGTCAACGCAAGCTCCATCACCAGCATCCTGCTGTCTGAGCTCAAGCCTAAAAAAGTGCTGATGATGGGCATCGCGGGCGGTCGACGTAAAAAACTCAGCCTCGGGGAAGTCATTCTGTCCGAGCGTGTCGTGTACTACGAAGGTGGAGCAGCGCACGCAGGTGGCACTATTGCCCGACGTCCTGAAATGCAACGGCCGGGCCTCTCAACTCAGCAAGATCTCAACACCTATTTCGCAACCGAGTCTCTGCCCACTCGCCTTCTGGAACGTGCGGATCAGCTTGGTTTCTCGATGCCGCCCGAATCCAAGGCGGGTGAAGTGGCGGCTAGGCTAATGGTTTCGCCAGCGACGATTGCATCCGGAGAATTGCTGATTCGTGATCCTGAGGTATTTGAAGATTTTCAGCGCATTCACGAAAAAGCGCTTGTTGCGGAAATGGAGGCTTACGGGGTATTCGACGCCTGCGATAAGCAGGAAGTCCCCGTCTTGGTTGTGCGCGGCATCAGCGATTACGGCGACATCACTAAAGACAATGCTTTCCATAAGATAGCCTCGGAAGCGGCAGCCATCGTGACGTTCGATTACGCCGTGCATGGATGGACTCGTAGGCTGGCTCTCTGAATTATCGTCTCTCGTTGGAATAAGCGCCCATAGTCGCGGGCGCTTTCATCATAAAAGGCTACCTGCTCCGGCGGAATTTTCGGAGTGAACACGGAGGCATCAACGTGATTGAAGACACCCAAGCTCCAGAGCAGCCGTTACCCCCCTGCTCCATTCCCGCGTCGTGCAGGATTAGTTTCCGAGACATTCCTGACGGTACTGAGTGGAAAGACAAATTTATCTCTGCTGTCACTGAAGTAGTCGTCATCTGTGGCCGAGTCATGGATCTGTCGAATCTGGACGGTATCACGATTGGCTTCGATTACGATGCAGCGCTGGATTCGGTGCACTTGGGCTATGAGTCAACGATAGCCAAGCGATACACCAATGAAGGTGGTCTCGTAGGAGTCGGTAAATCGTTGAGGGTTCGCCGGGATGGCGCCATCAAAATGCACGTTGTGCTGAAAGGAAACGTCCTTCTCGATGTGGCTTTACGAGACATGGAGACTGATGAATTCTGGGCTGCGGCCAACATCCTCGCGCATGAACTCGGCCACGTTCAAATTGCCTGCTGGTTCGAGGATCACTCCCCAGGAGTAATGCTGGAACCTCATCAGGGGGACTGGGCTACGAGCACTCTGCGGGACACTGCTCACACGATCTGGGAAGAATATGCAGCCTGCCGGCTTAGCGCGTTGATCAGTCGGGGAGCGCTCGTGACTGATAGCTACGTTCAAGGTCTCGAAACATCTCTCGAAGGCGCTGTAGAGAGGGCGCGCACCACGATCAAAGAATTCCGGATGCATGGCGACGTTGCCAGGCTGTTGGTAGAGACAGGGCGCGAAACCGCGATGCCATTGAAAATGGCGGCCTACCTGATGGGCCATCTTGATGGCATTGGGGAGCCCGCCGACCTTGAGGGACGCTGCCAAGTCGCAAGCGATCTAACCCAGCATTTTGACGCTCTGTTAAGTGAACTCCGAAATGCTTGGGAAACAAGAACGTCTTGGAGTGGGCTTGCCAGCCTTGACCCGATTGTCGAGGTCATTGTAGATGCCCTTCGGACGGTGGGAATCGAGGTCACTTTGAATGAGGTACATCCGGGCTCACGTGTGGACGTCCCCTATCGAGCTGAGACGCTGCCCAATGGCGAAGCAGACATGGCCATCATACGGATGAGACAGTCGCTCGGGCTCGAACCTTAAGTTCGACCGATGAACGCGAGTCGTACACTGCAGCCGCTCGTGATGATCTCGCTATGCCTACCACCTAGAACCAGCATGCCACCTCAGCACTCAAGCCGTTTCGGCGCCGTCTTCTGTCAGGTCGCTCCGAAGTGGGTGCTCCTGCATCATCCACTCTCGAGGCATGTTGCCTTGCTGACGCCCATACATCGAACACCAGTCATCGAGGCTAGTAAGCACCGAGATCATCCGGAACTCGTTGGGCGCGAGCGTGACCTTGTAGACCGGGATGTCGATTTCGCTGCAGATGGTCAGGATCTCAAGCGCATGAGCATCCGAGATCTTAGCCCCAAGATGAACAGCCTTGAGTGGCGCGGAACGGTTGAAGCCTTTGGTCTTTCTATCGCCATCTGGAATTACCCAGCGCCATTCGCGTTCGTATTTCCAATCGACAGCCTTGCACAACGATGCGGCAATGCCAAAAAGCTTGTTGAAGTCCTTGCCCTGACGGTGAGCTCTGAGAATATGGGTAATGTCGAACAGCTTATCGGTGTAGGCGACCGGCCAGAGTGTGAGGGTGGGAAGCTCATTTCGGTGAAGCCGTGTGAAGTCGTACTCCATGGCGAATCCGGTATGGTCGGCGCCATAGTGGCTCCACATCAACACTGAATCCACGCGCTCGCTCAGGCAGCAGATTTTGTAGCTGCTTTTGAGCTGATCAATGAGGTTTGGTAGCTGCCCCGCTTGGTGATTCGGCGCCAAGATCCCAACTTCATGAACCCATTGATTAACATTCAGGAGGCCCGGTTCTTGACCCGACACCAGTGCCACTACCGCAGCAACGGGGTCGTCTGACGAGAGAGCAGTAGCGATCTGGTCATCGCGGAAACCTAGCTCATCAAGCTTCTGCCAAGCAGCGAGCTTCCGATAGTCAATCCAGAATGCCGTGTCGTATGGGTCATTGAACTCACTGGCTACGCTCAGCCAGAGGCTTTTCTCAGCCAAATTCCTAAATGCATACTTGCCGCAAGGCCGGATTTTAAACAGCCGATTGGGCGTGTGCAGGGTTTTTCCGCTTATAAGATTCGGGATGTCCATCTCACCAATAGTGGCTGACGAAAAGTTCTCAATAAAATCTCTTACCCAATCCCTATCCACACGAAATCCTTTGTGTACGTGGCCTGCTCAGGCGGGAGAAGTTATCACATCTTATGTCGTGCTCAAGTCTGCCGACCTATCAACTGCGTGCGCAACGTGCGACTAATTTTTAAGGGTATGCTCAGAGGTTACGCTTTTTCATCGGAAATCCTGTCAGCAACCCACCTATAGCTTGCCGCTTCCCCGCTCGTCGTCTTTATTTCCTCCATCACAGACCGAGGAATCGAAATGACCACTTCATCGCTGCTCCGACTCGAAAACATTCTGGTTGTGACCCCTGGAAACCACGACGTCGTCAGCCTGATACCCGCCACAACGGCTCAAATATGCGCTGCATGAGGAAGCAATCCGGCGAGTGCATGCAGTTGATGACCATGACCGCTCAGACGCATCGTACAGTACGCGCCCGACAACTACGGGGGAGGCTCCAATCACCGGCAGCGGTACCCTGTCCGGCATCCGGGCTCAATGCGTTGAAGCACTTCTAGAAGCAGGTGTTCGTCCGCAAGAGCTCCGGAAAATGAAGGTTGGCGACCATTCCGATGTCCGCTTCCAATGCTTGAGGGTAGTTCGACACAAAGCTCGTAACCCACAAAAACCCATCATGTTGACTCACCACACTGATGAGCTCCTGGCAGGCTACATCTCGGCCAGCGGGCTTCCGGCCGAACATTATCTGTTTGCATCCCCGCACAGCCCCAGCGCGCCAATACGTCAGCGCGAGTTCCGAAGAATTTGGGAGGCATGGATGATGACTTCACCCCGAGCTGTAAGTCATCGAATGAACGTGATCAGGGAGTTTCAGCGCGAACTTAATATCGCTTTGATCGCTAGTCAGCTGTCTGGCCACTCTTCAATGGATATTCTTCACCATTATCTGCCCAAGGCAGATGAGTTTCTGATCGCAAGGCGCTAGTCGATAAGTCGTGACAGTCGTAGCGATAATTAGCGTAGGCCCAGTCGCATTTCTACGGGGCCGTCTGGCATAAACCAAGCCGTCATCAGACTGACGGCTTCGCTTTCGGCTCTAATCATCACCCTCAACTCACGCTGAACGAGCATCGGTGTCAGACCTAAAGGTTCGATTTGGAGCATGCTGCGTGCAAGGAGCAAGGGTTCATTAGTTGCTCTGCTTCGGGTTGTTAAGCGGATAGTCTTATCCTGCGGGGAAAAGACTGCGAGCCGCCCCTCTAAAAGTTAACGGCATGCTATTAAGGTACTGATATTTAATGATAATTTTACAAGATTCTGTCCCCTACCGCCTTGACGCCTCCCACTCCGTGGTCTTCAGTTTGTGGTTACCACTGAGGAGAAAAACCACCATGTCTTTTTTGTCCCTGTTCCGCCCCGTGTGCGAGCCTGTAACCCTGGATCCGGTTCACCACTACGCTGTGTTCAGCGTCCCGCAGTGGAAAGACCCGAACCTCCAAGCACTGCCTAGGGCAACTGAGCAGCGCTTCGCTGTCTTATATCAGCCTTTTGAAAAAAGATTCGCTATGGAAACCTTGGAGCAGGCGTACATCCAAGGCGCGATGTCCGGGGTGAAGCTGGTCGCCTTGCACAAAAATGAGCTTTGCCTCTTCCTGAGTGACGACGTTGCCGCCGCTACCTTTCCTGCCCTTGAATCGTTGTGGGAACCTATCAAGGGGTTGGATCTTAATCGTAACCTGTGGGTGGACTTTTTTTGCGAGCATGAAGTGCTTTCCGGTCGATGCAAATACCCGTTTTGGCGAATTGTCAAAGAAATCATTGCATCCAATATCTTGGGCATTGAAGAATACGCGACCCCTGTATTGCACGACTGCGCATACGAAATTTCCCTTGGGGATGACCCGAAATCTCACCAGTTTCATGTTGATATCTGCCCGTCTCCTCGAGTCAATCCGCCTGACGTTTGGTAGATCTGCTCGCAAAGGGCAGTTTCAGCGCATGTTCCGTCTGCGGGTGGCTGTCGTACATCAAGCCACCAAACAGCTGGCGCCTTGGCCCTTCGGGCTTCATCCTCATGCCCTTCGGTGATCCTGGTCTGCGCGCTCCGCTTACAGCGATTTCAGAGTCACGCCCTAGGTTGGACATTCCCTGCGCCTACCACATACTAGCTTCCAACCATCGTGCAGTGAGGTTACGCAAAAAATGGCATGGTCATTTTGGAAGGACAAACGCCCTACCTGGATACAGGCGGAGGAACGAGATTTCATCAAAGCAGCCAACAGCCTGAAGACATTGCAGGTGACACCACGAGGCGGCATGAGGATTGACCCCGAAGAACTCAGAGATCAGATCCTAGCCGCACGAGAACTGTACAAAGATTTGGTTGAGAAGTAGTGATGCTGGATGTCCTGCCTACGCTGTAGCAAAATCCGGCCCGTGCCGCGAGATACGTGCTGACCTAACGAGAAAGGTTAGGCAGAAACTGAAAAGGTGACCTCTACGATACCGGGCACCTGCGCCACCACTGAACTTCCGCTAGGCCCATGCAGGTGAATACTAAGGTTTCCATGCACCGTATCCTGCGTCGAGCAAGCGTACTCGGGGGTGCTGCTTTGGAGGCTGCTGGATTACTTCAAGGAGCTTCTCTTGCAACCAGAGTGCATCCTGCGCAGAAAACGAATAGCCCATCTCTTCAAGTTCTAGTTCGAAGCCTCCCTCCTCTATAGTTCACACAGCGACAAGGGTGCCTGCGCCTAGTGTCCCCTCCAGAAGCTCAGTGCTAGCATTCTCAACCGGGAAAAAACCTGTAGCGCTGAACTGCCATGCGCCATGCGATAATCGATACTTTCTTTTGAGCATGCCCTCGTAACGTAGTGCTGCCGTCGCGCTTTCTACATCCGTTTGTTCAGTCATGGCCAGAGCTTCGGAAAGGCAAAAGGCAATATCCGCCGCTACCTCCGAGCCGACATCGATCCCTTCGAATTCAAACTCAATACTCGCGCCCCCTCCATCGATACCTGCAACACGGCATTCATAGCGATCATAGAACTCCCGGCCCCGCCAGCAGAGGAAGTCCCGCTTGAAAGAGAGAGTGCTAGTCAAATCAGGAGCCTCAAGCATAAGCATTTACCGTCCCGGCTAAATACAAACATAAACGGTTTGTTTTCGTGAATGAGTTGCTGGTTGCGGGGCTTCTGAGGCAGAACCTCTTTGCCGAGGCTCGCCAGCTGCGTATCTAGATGCTCAACGCGTTTGAGCAACTGCGCAGCGAGGCTGCGCAGTTGTTCGGTGTCGAGCTGATCGAGAGGAGTAGTAGGAATCATGGCGATGACTCTGCCCGATCTGCTGATCGATGTATGTCATCCATGTCTCTTAATGGTTACGGATGGCTCCGTCAGACCCAAGCCGTTGCCAGGGAAGACCGACCACCAGTGCCTGTAACTGCTCGGGACTTAACTCCATCTGATCGCCATGCCGATTACTCGGCCAGGAGAATTTTCCTTGATGTAGACGGCGTGCCGCCAGCCAAACGCCCAAGCCGTCGTGCACCAACACTTTCATGCGGTTGCCTCGGCGATTGGCAAAGAGGTAAGCGCAGTGTGGCTGCGCCGCACCGAAGACAGACACGACACGCGCGAGGGCTTCCTCGGTGCCGGCGCGCATATCCATCGGTTCGGTGCCCAGCCAAATTGCGTCGATGCGGATCACGAAGCAAGTCCACGGACAAAACGGACACATCCTTCGGGATCGGAAGACGGCCATTTCACCGTGATGGTTTGCTCGTCAAATGGCAGCACGATGATCACCAATGACTCGGCCTCCCTTTTCGGAGCGACCTTTACCGGAACGAACGCCGGCAGCGTTGCGGGTGGTTGATCTCGGAAAAGTAGCAGCCACTTGCGGATAACGTTGGCATTGATGCCATGACAGATGGCAACGCTGGAGATGTAGGCGCTGGGTTGCAGGCATTCCTGGACAACTTGGGCTGTAAACGACTTGGTGTAAGATCTTCGTTGGCGCATTTAAGGACTATCGCGTCCGCTTAAAAATAGGCGGACACCATCGCCCTTAATTTGGGAGGTCGGTAGGTGTGTTCACCGTTCTATTACAGACTAATCGCAATAGTGGGGTGGACGGACGAGGGTTGGTGAAAATAAAGAGCAAGCCTATAGAGGCTGCTCCTTTACGAAGTTATTTAGTGACACTTTGCGCTGATTTTCGGTTAGGCGCTACGGTTGACCGGTGTGAACTCTGCTCTCACGAAGTATGTTTTTTCTTCGCCACTCAGGCTTGAAAGACCAGCCTGCGTACCAGCCTCAACTAGCTTCGCCTTAACTGATAGCTCGAAATTTTTGTCTGTTGAGAATGAAGTATTCTCTTTAATCTCAAGAGACGCGGTCAGGCAGCCACCCACTTCGCGGGCGAACACGACCGCTTTCCAGGAAGGTTCATAAGAGAGCCAGAAAAAATCCTCACGATCAACTTTGCTATTTGCATTCCACGGCCGGCCGGATAGAGAAAACTCACGAGTGTCCAGCGTATCTGTGTCGCGCTCAGATTTACTCGTATAACTGATATCGCCACCACCGGCTGGGCCCACTTGCACTGATGCGTCTGCAGTGACGGTGTTGCGGGTTTTATCTGATGCTTTCTTGGTGATGCTAATTTTAGTCGCCCCTAAATGCACCAATAGCTTGATCAATTCCGATTCGCGCTCCTCCAGTAGGATTGCGTCGTAACTATCGCTGGGGATGTAGAGGTTTCCGTTATCCGGGGTCGAATAGTCAGACAGCGGATGCCTGCGGTACGCCTTGCCAACGACTGGGTGCCCGGGCTGGAAGCGATAGCCTGCATCTTTTGCTTGGCGCCGAGACAGGGAGTGGTGTTGTACGTAGGCCGCGACCACCCGGGTTTCTTCTGTTACTTGTGATACGGCCGAGGCGGATTCTTCTGGTGTAGTGCTGCGATCTTTGGGGGCAAACGATGCACCTGCGCCTGGTATACCGGCACCAGTGGCAACACCGGCAGCCGCTGCGGCAGCGCCAGCGATTAAGGAAAGTGGAAGGAACGGGATGAGAAACGATGTTGCGACACCGGCCGCAGTTATTGCCGCTCCTGCATACGCTGGTTTTGTAGCAAATACTGATTTGTCTTGATCTGGGATAGTAAAGTTTGGCGTGTAGTCTGTACCAGCTCCCTCGCTGGGGGAGGATGCGAACGGCTCTTCGACGATATAGATAAGATCAAGCACGGGATAATGTTCCTTATAGACCGGACTCTGAGTGGCCAAGCCACAGGTTTTCGCGCAAGCGAGTTCTAAGCCATCTATATCGGTGACACACAGAAAATCTTGATAGCTACCGCCTCTCCGACCTCCCGGGATCAGAGCACGACTAGAGTATAACGCCGTGCTCCGTATTGCCTTCTGCTTCGCTTAACAGCCTCGGCGTCCCGAATTCCTGATGACGCGTTTCACTGCTGATTTTCGCTGCTGCGATGTCACTGGCTCTGGAATCGGGCTGCTTTATTAGTTGTAAAATCTGATAGCAAATCGCTATATTTGCCGAATATGGATTAGGTCTCAGAATAGGCAGGGATATGGCGTCAGCTTGGCAAACCGTGTTTTCACACCAAAACCTTAAGAGCTACGCAGAGGCGGCACGGGAAATCAATTCCCATTATCGGGTGCTTTTTTTGGATGGGTATGACTCGATTGTGGTTCCTAGCAGGGGGGCGTATCCAATCCTAGATCTAGCCCAGACACTCTGGGAGCTAGAGATCCGGAGCCATAAGGATTTTGATGCCCGGTGGGCCGCGAAAAGTGAACAGCTTTCGTCGCCTATACATCGGGAACTGACTCTACCGTTTTCTGCAGATCCGGATACGACGTGCCAGACCTCATCTGCTATCAGGCTCTTCTGGACAAAAGTGCTAGCTGCAATTGTTAGACGGAATAATACAAGCCCTTATCTTCAGACATATAGGTGCATTGTTGAACAGTTAGTAAAAGGCTATTGGCCGTCCTACGTGAATCCAAGAAACGCACCGAGTGAGAAATTCATCTTTGTCGACACGGTGGTATCAGGTCGGGCAATCTGCGAAATATTTGATGCCTTTGAACGTGAAGGCTTGGATAAATGCTTCTTTTTGTTGATCGTCGATAAGCAAGGCCAGTCTCTCAAACCGGAATTCCGTCGTCGTATAGACGAAATGGTCAATCTGGGACGATGCGAAACGATCAATGTCACATCGCTGTTTACTGAAGATCGCGGCCCGGCGGTAAGTGGCGTTTGGAGTACGGTTTATCCTGGGGTGATGCGTAAGCTACAGAAAAAATTCCCTTGGGCTAAAGATGCCTATGGTGCCGGTTCGTTCTACTGGAAAGTCAGAGACGACAGCAATGAGTACCCCGCAAGCATAAACAATCCAGGACACAACATGCCTGTGACGGCAATCTTTGGCCGTATTAGCACCCTGATGTTCACAGTCCTGAATAACGACATAGAGATCAACGCTTTAAGACAGGAAGGTGGAAGTCTCAATCAGATCCAAGCACTAATAGATAGACATTCTAAATTTTATGGATTCCAGTTACAGCAGTTAGAACAACAATTGAGCAAATACAATACTTTCCGCGCAAGCACAACCGAGTCACTCGCCAAACCAAGAATCAAAGTTATACATCCTAATGCGAGCACCACTGTGTCCAGCTCCCATCTCGTCAGGGTCGCCCTGTCTTACAAAGAGGAGTCTAAATTCTTCAAGTCTCTGGTGAGTGACTATTTGTGCAGTACGATAGACGCTTTTTCGGACACCTATGGGTATGAACGCACTGAGTGATATAGGTTGGAGGCTATGCCTTGGAGTGCTCAGGGTGCAGATCTTCGAGCACGGCTGTCTAAAACCAAGTCATCTTCGGCGTCCTGACCCTACGGCTGATATCCTCGCGCCAGTGCGCTGCGCTTTTTCGCGTCGAGCGGAGAGCCGCACACTACTCGGAATTCCGTAAGACTCATCAAGGAAGATCAAGCATGCCTGAATCGATCAATCCGTCAGAGACTGCCCCATGGTTCGCAATGCTTGGTCTGGAAGATATGGCCGATGGAACTGGGAAATGCTGGCATCAGCTGTAATGTCATCGCGGCTTACTACCACGACCACATTTTTGTGGGCAAAGATGATGCCCAGAAAGCAATCGAAGTGCTGCAGGCGCTCGCACGATCTGGATCTGCTTACTAGAAAGCACTTTGAGGCATCTGAAAAAGAGCAACTTCCTCAGACGCAACTGATATACCCGCGGCCATAGGCTCGGGGGCCGATTCAGCCTTACCACTCATCCGGGATTTTGGCGTATTCACTGCGATTGCTCGTGCAGCCAGGATGGACAGGGAAAACACCAATGCCAAAATCACCTGGATCAGCCGCGAGTCTGGTTCAACCACCAAGTACGCCAGTTTTCTGCAAATCGCGTGGGTCAGGTGCCAAGAGACGTTGCTGCGGCTCTCCATCTCTAGATACATCTGGAAGAGATTGCTGATGTTTGGGTGCGCCGTAAACCTCAACTGATCCTTGATGGCTTAGGGCTATCAGTCGATAATCACGCCTTCTAAAAAAGCACATAAGGATTTGCTGTGAAGAAGCTCTACTTGGCTCTACCGTTCTGCGCGCTGGTGCTACAAGGCTGTGGTGTGACCATGACCCGCTATGAACCCAATTTTCAGAACGTTCAGCAGCTCAAGCAAAATGCACCCATGCAGCCCTTGCGCGAAACGCAGGTGAATGCGGATTCAGGTCAAGGGTCGCTGATGGTGCGCCTGAACCCGATTTCGTCGCCCGAGGGCAGCGTTCCACTGCACATCCAGGCCGCGATCAATGATGAGCTCCGCCAGGCGGGTCTGTTGGACCCTCGCGCTGACCGGCAGCTACAGGTTCAATTGGTCAAGAGCCAGCTCACCGCAGGCATGAGCAGCGGCCATGGCGAAGTGGCTGCGCGCTTCACACTGCGTAAAGGTGATCAGGTTTTGTACGAAACCACTAAAGATGTGCAGCGTGATTGGGACAGCAGTTTCTTCGGCCCGATCGCCATCCCGGCGGCCGCGAACAACTACAATCCTATGGTGCAAGACCTGCTCAAGAGCCTGTACAGCGACCCGCAGTTCACTCAAGCGTTGAAGTAAATCAAAAAAAGAGCCGCGATTGCGGCTCTTTTTCTATCGGTGTCAGCCCCGTGGAATGCGGGTGTCAACAGCGGAGTATTTTATGCGGTTGTTGTCGACCCAGTTCTTCAACAGCGCGTTGACCTGGCGGTTGAAGGTGTCAGTGATGGCAGCCTTGGGCGTATTACCTGCCAGGGGCAGGAACCAGATGCCCATCCAGGTGTTGATCGCATCATGATTGCTGGCCTTGCCCAACGGCTGGCCCTGCTCGTCCAGGGTTTCCAGACTCATGGTGTACTGGTCGGTTGCCAACGCAGGAATGATCGTGAACGTAAAGCCACTGAGGAACGCCAGGACCATTTGCCCACCGCCTGGCGCATGGTTATAGACCTTCAATCGGAGACTGTAATCGCCTGGTTGCTTCTGGAATTCGTCAAAGACCACGCGCCCAAAAAGCCCTGATTCATCGAAGGTTCGCTTCAGATCGGGCTTGAGCATGTCGCGAGCCTGCGGCACCTCGGTGGCCTTGGCATTGTCGGGATCGCCCTGATAGAAATCGAAATCGACATAGACGTTCGGTTTGTTCGAGTAGCTGGCCATTGAAGGCAGATTCACCGGGGCCACTTCATCTTTGGTGAAACTGGCGCAGCCACTCAGGCTCAAGGCCAAGGCGAGGCCTATGGCTTTTGCAAATTGCATATCGACTTCCTTGCGTAATTTGACTAATACCGCTCACAGAGAGGGGAACGAATTCTAGCGGGATACGCTTAAAAGCAAAAGGCCATCATCTGATTGCACGCGACGCTTCGAAATTACCTTACACGCTCCCAGACAATGTGAACCTTCGCCCCATCCGGGCGGCGAAAATCTTCTACCATCCGATTGCCATCGACCTTCAACTGCAGGTCGTCCCGGGTGCGCACAGCGCCCACCCAGTTCGGGAACGTAGACCCTTCGACAGTGTTGCCTGTGAACTCACCGTTCCGGTCGACGGTATATCGCCCGAAAAAGCCGATGCTCCCCGCCATTGCTGCCCGGTTTTCCTCATCCGTGCCTTCGCCACGAACGTTGGATCGAAACGCCGGCACGCGTGGATCCGTGAGTACTTCGACAAACGTCAGCTCTGGCGTGAAGACGAGCCAACCATGGGGATCGGGGCCATAAGCATCCGATCTACTGCCCTGGCTCTCAACGGTTGCACTGACCATACGCCATGTCCCGACCAAGGCGTTTTCCTTGCCCGCAAACGCTGTGGAGAGCGCCGAGAAAGCAACAACCGCTACGATCGCCAGTACCGTGTTTTTCAGACTCATCCGCTTCACCTTTCCTCGCCGCAACGACGCGGCAGACAATAGAGTGGGTTTCATGCTGGTCGGTACGGTGTTCATGCCCTGGCCGAGATGGTCGCCAAACGTAACTCCCGCAACGTGGCATTATCCGCCCTCCGCCCCAGTTGCCAGCCCAGGTAACCCCACAGCAGTGCACAACAGGCGCCGATTATCGCGGCCAGACCGGCCCCCTGCCCTAGCAGGTCGAGCAGACTCTTGGCCCAGCCGCTCATGGCGTCACCCGCGCGATAAACCACGGTGTCGATGAAGTTCTTGGCCTTGTATTTACTCTCGGCATCCAGCGACGCGAACAGCATTTCCCTACCCGGCCGAACGAACGCGTACTCACCGATTCGTCGCACGATCATCACCGCCGCCAGCAGAGCGAACCCCGGCGCCAACGCCAGGCCGAGGAAGCCGATGCACATGAGCAGCGGCACGACGGCCAACAAAGCACGCACCCCCAACTTCGGCGCTATGCGGCCGGTGATGAACAGCTGGGACAGTAACGCGCCCGCCTGCACGATGATGTCGATGGTGCCGAAGATGCGTACCTGCGCCTGGCGATCCGGATAATGCTCGGCCACCAGGCGCGCCTGCTCGAAATAGAGAAAGGTGCTGACCGTCGCCAATAGCACCACGAAGCCGGCGATCCCCAGCAAGTAAGGTGACCTGAGCACCGTCGTCAACCCGCTGAACGGATTACCGTGCAATGGCTGTTGGGGGCTTTGCGTCGGCGCGGCACCGGGACGACCAGCCCCGCCCGTTTCGCGCCACCCCATCAACGCCCGTTTCAACACCAGCGTGGCACCGAGCAACAAGGCCGCCAGAAACATCAATCCCGAGGCGCCGAGGGGGTCGATGAGCAGCGCGCTCAGGGCCGGCCCCAACAAACCGCCGACGCTGGCGCCCGCGGCGATGAAGGCGAACAGACGCTTGGCCTGCTCGCTGTCGAATACATCTGCCATCAGGCTCCAGGCCACTGACACGACGAACAAGTTATAAACCGAGATCCAGACGTAAAAGACCCGGGCCAGCCAGACACTGTCTGGCTGGAACTGGAACAACTCGACGAACATCAGCAGGTTGAAACCGAAGAAGCCGTACACCCAGTCGATCAGGCGCAGGCGCGGCACTCGGGAACTGAGCCAGGCGAACAACGGCACGGCAGCCAGCATGACCAGGAAGGTCGAGGTAAACAGCCATTGCAGATTCTCCACCCCTGCCGCGATACCCATCGACTCACGGATCGGGCGCAGCATGAAGTAACCGGTGAAGAGGCAAAGGAACAGCAGGAATCCGCACAACGCTGGACGTAACTCGCCGTCGCGGGCGTTCAGGGCGAGACTCAGCCGGTGCAAATAGGAAGGCGTGCTCATAGGGACTCCGGGGAGACGGCAAAGGCAAAGGTCAAGCGCGGGACGGACGCCCGCGCCCAGGGTTGCATCAGCGATAGGTCACGCCGGTCAGGCGCTCGGAGACAGCCCAGAGTCGCTCGGCATCCGCCTGCGTGTTGGCGGCGGGCGGCGTCTTGGCGAAGCCCAACGGACCGCGTCGTTCATCGTCACCGGTCGGGCCGTAATAAGCCCCGCCTACGGCTTGGGCAGCCGTGGCGGCATATAACGTGGGCAACGCCCCTTGTGCTGCCGAGTGGTACGCATCGCGGTCCTTTGCCCAGCGCCGACCGAACTCGCTGTCCAGGCCTGGACCCCGCGCGACCAACTCGGTGACCGCAACGCCGGGATGCGCCGCCATGCTGCGAATTCCCCAGTTTTCGGCGTCACTGCGCCGCTGCAAGGCAAAGGCCCAATGCAGGATGGCCAGTTTCGATTGTGCGTAAGCCGCGTAGGGGTCGTACTTCTGCTCGCTCTGCAGATCATCGAGATTCATCGCGCCGCGCGCCGCGGCAATGCTTGACAGGCTCACCACACGGGCATCCTCGCTTTGACGCAAGAGCGGCACCAGCAGGCCGGTCAGCGCGAAGTGCCCCAGGTAATTGGTGGCCAGTTGGAGTTCAAAGCCATCAGCAGACGTACCTCGCTCGGGAGGCGCCATGACGGCGGCATTGTTGATCAACACGTCGAGGCGCGGCAGTCGCTGATTGAGCCGCTGGGCCAGGCCGCGCACCGATGAAAGATCAGCCAGGTCCACGTTCTCGAACTGCACCTTGGCGTCGGGCACGGACTCGCGGATACGCGCAATGGCCTGTGCGCCACGCTCCGGGTTGCGCGCGGCGATGATGACCTCGGCGCCGGCACGCGCCAAGGCCAGCGCATCCTCGTAGCCCATCCCGCTGGTGCCACCGGTGATCAGGACAATCCGGCCTTTCTGGGACGGTATGTCGCTGGTCGACCAGTCTGGTTTCGGTGTAATGCGATCGGAAGCTTCGATACTCACCGTACTGAGCAGCGCGACGCCCGCGGCGAGGGTTCTCGCCATTCTCGCAAGCCGATTCATGGTGCTCGTGCGGCCAATGGCGGGGGGTGTTCTATTCCACATGGTGATGGTCCCTGTCTGAAGAAATGAACCGGCATCGCCGGACGGTCACTGTTTCGAGCACGCCTCAGCCAACTGCAGAAAGCTGATGTGTTTCTTTACCCCTTGGGTGTTCAAGTAGGTCATTTTGGCTTGCACGACCTCGCATACCGGCGATGTCGCCTCCTCGATATGAATGACCCTGGCGATGTCCAGCGGCATGCCATATTCGTAGGCCGGGAACTGCGCTTGCTCTTTGGCGAGCAGCGGCGAGCCGCTCAAGGAGATGACTGCCAGCAGGCCGGCAATCGACAGGTTTCGAATGTTCATAGTGGGCTCCACGACACTGTCCTCGTTGGGATGGTCGTGGCACTTTAGGCGGGGGCGACTGACGTCAAGGTGACTGCTGGCTGACGGGAAGATGTCAAACGCGGACGGACTTTACTCCCAGGGACGACGACTAACGCACGGTCTGGTTCATCAAGGAAAATCCGAAGGTGTTGAGCCCGTTTTCGCTGTGGGCAAACACGCGTCCACCGTGCATGGACGCCACCGCACGCACGATGGAAAGGCCCAGCCCATGGTGCGCATCGCTTCGCGCCCTGGCGGTGTCGGCGCGATAGAAACGCTCGAACAGACGCTCCAGGTGCGAATTGTCGATGGGCTCTCCGGCATTGGAAACGCTCACCTCGACCTGCATGCCGTGGCTGGCCAGCGTCACCGTGATGGTGCTTGTCGGCACCGCGTAGCGCGCCGCGTTCTGTATCAAATTGGCCAGGGAGCGGTGAAAGAGGCGTCGGTCGATGCACACGCGCATGTCGCCTTGGATCACCACGCTCAGCTGTTTGTCATGCAAGACCGGCTCCAGATACTCCACCGTCTTCGCCGCCTCTTCATAAAGCGAGACGTCACTGAGCTCGGTTGCTCGTTGCCCGCTCTCGGCCCCGGCCAGGAACAGCATGTCATTGACGATGGTGCCCATCCGCTCCAGCTCTTCGAGGTTCGACTGCAACAAGTCCTGAAGCTCGCTCACCTCACGCCCGTGGGCCAATGCCACCTGGGTCTGTCCGATCAGGTTGGTCAGGGGCGTTCGCAGCTCATGGGCCACATTGGCATTGAACCCTTCGAGCTGGCACCAGGCCGCTTCCTGGCGCGCCAAGGCGCCGTTGAATGACACCGCCAGTTCCTGCAATTCGCCAGGTAGCGCTTCGGTGTCCAGTCGCTGCTTCGAATCCCCCGGCGGCAGGCTGTTGGCTTGACGGCTCAAGCGCCTCACCGGTCCCAGGCCAAAACGCGCGATCCAGTAACCGAGCAGCGCAACCAGCCCGATGCCCAACGCCGAGGTCAGGATCAATATCTTGGTGAAGTGGTCCAGGGTCTTCCTGAACGGCGTCGAGTCCAGCCCCACGATAAAACGCAGTTCCGGACGGTTGCCCATGGCGGGAATGGTCTTGAGCAGCACCATCATGGGGCGCTCTCGGTCAGGTAGATCCAGGGTAAAAAGCCCATCGGAGCGCTTCGACCAATCCTGGCCATCCGGCATCGCCCCGCCGTAACTGAAGGCCGGGTTGTCTACCAGGATCCAATAGCGCACTCGTTCATCCGCGGGCGTCAGGCCGTCGAGCTTCTGGCGCAAACCGACCCAGAATGCTGGCGAATCGTATTTGGCTAGCACCGGGTCGAGCACGGAATGGCGCAGCACCAGCTCGTTTTGCATCTGCTCATCGAGCGATTGCTTCAAGGAACAGCGCAACAGCGTCGCACTGATCGACATGATCAGCAGGACAGCGAGGGCGAACATCAGGGCGAGCCGCTTGGCGATCGATCGTTTCATCAAGGCGTACCCGTTTGCCTGCCATCTGCCTCTCGGCTTTCCAGTACATACCCCATGCCGCGGACGGTATGCAGCAGCTTGCGCGGATACGGGGCATCTACCTTGGCGCGGACGCGCTTGATCGCAACCTCGACCACGTTGGCGTCACTGTCGAAATTCATGTCCCAGACCTGCTCGGCAATCATCAACTTGGAAAGGATCTCGCCTTGATGCCGCGCCAACAGGCTCAACAGACAGAACTCCTTGGCCGTCAGGTCCAGCCGCAGCCCGCCCCGGGTCACCTTGCGCGCTTGCAGGTCGACCTCCAGGTCGTCGATGCGCAAATGCGTCAGGTCGGCCGAGTCACCTGCGTGACGACGGATCAAGGCCTGGACACGTGCGACGAGTTCGGCAAATGAAAAAGGTTTGCCCAGGTAATCATCGGCGCCTTCGCGCAGCCCGCGAATGCGATCATCCACCGTCCCCCTGGCCGACAACATGATGACCGGGGTTTTCTTGTGCAGGCGCAGGCCTTGCAATACGTCGTAGCCGTCTTTGCCCGGCAACATCACATCCAGGATCACCACGTCGTAGTCCCATTCCAGTGCGTAATGCAGGCCATCGATACCATTCGTGGCAACGTCGACAATGTAGCCAAGCTCGGTCAAGCCACGATGGACGTAGGAGGAGGTTTTTTCTTCGTCCTCGACAATGAGCAAACGCATCGGGTAACGCCTCTCTTAAAACGGTGCCACAAATTAGGAGACCCAATAGCCGATCCCGATGTTTGGCTGGGTGCTGATGCTTCAAGCCCCCTGCAAGATCGCCTGGATGTACATTTTCCCCAGTCTAGGCTGCGAAGGTGTCCGCAGGCTGACCGCTTCCTGACATTCTTGTCAGAAAGGTTGCAAAGGCCGAGTCCGTCACTCTCATAGTGTTATTCGATTTTGGAATGACAGTTATAGCTAACGAAACTACGTAGACGACCTTCCGTCACCTATCTTGACGTCAGGTATCCGTCCCATTCCGGGCGATGCTCGGAACGTTATCTAACGGGCTCCAGACACACGTCAATCCGCAGGATGAGGATCTGCTCGTACGTTCAGTTCGATTGAAGACCGCAATACCGATAAGGAGATCCCCCTGTGGTGGATGTGCAGCAAGTGTTGGACTCGAATTCCCCTGGCATCCCCTATGGCGACGACTATGCGTGCGACGCCACCTTCTTTACCACGGCCGACTGACGCCCGAACACGAGCCAAAGGAAGCCGTTCATGGCAATCACCCAAAACAACCGTTTGGTGCAGGTCGACAGCCCCCTCGGCGGCGATGTCTTGTTGCTGCAAAGCATGGAGGGCAGCGAAGAGCTGGGGCGATTGTTTCACTACGAATTGGACCTGACCTCCGAAGACCGGACAATCACGTTCGACCAATTGCTGGGCAAGCCGATGGGCCTGACCCTGGAGCTGTATGACGGCGGCAAGCGCTATTTCCACGGCATTGTCTGCAGTTGCCGGCAATTGACCGGCCACGGTCAGTTCGCCGGTTACCGCGTCAGCTTGCGCCCGTGGTTCTGGCTGCTCACGCGCACCTCCGACTGCCGGATTTTCCAGAACAAGACGGTGCCGGACATCATCAAGCAGGTGTTCCGCGACCTCGGCTTCTCCGATTTCGAGGACAGCCTAAGCGGTAGCTACCGCGAATGGGAATATTGCGTGCAGTACCGCGAAACCAGCTTCGACTTCGTCAGCCGGTTGATGGAGCAGGAAGGCATCTATTATTACTTTCGCCATGACAAGTCACGGCATGTCCTGGTACTGGCCGACGCCTATGGCGCTCACTCCACGGCGGCAGACTATGAATCGGTGCCCTTCTATCCGCCCGATCGGCAAATGCGCGAGCGCGATCATTTCTACGACTGGCAACTGGCACGGGAAGTCCAACCCGGCTCGCTGGCGCTGAACGACTATGACTTCCTGCGCCCACGCGCCAGCCTCGAGGTGCGCTCCAGTGTGCCGCGCACCCACACCAACGCCGACTACCCGCTCTACGACTACCCCGGTGAATACGTCCAGAGCAACGATGGCGATCATTATGCGCGTACTCGCATCGAAGCCATCCACAGTCAGTTCGAGCGTGTGCAGTTGCGCGGACGCGCCCGCGGCATCGGTTGCGGTCATGTGTTCACGCTGACGGGATATGACCGTGCAGACCAGAACCGCGAGTATCTCGTGGTGGCCGCCCGTTATCAGATTCGTCAGGACGCCTATGAAAGCGGACAGTCGGACGTCGCCGAACAGTTCGTCAGCGAACTGGACTGCATGGATGCCAACCAGGCCTTCCGAACTCTGCCCCTCACGCCGATTCCCATCGTCCGTGGACCGCAGACCGCCGTGGTGGTGGGGCCCAGTGGCGAGGAAATCTGGACCGACCAATATGGCCGGGTCAAAGTGCATTTCCATTGGGATCGCCATGACCAGTCCAATGAAAACAGCTCCTGCTGGATTCGTGTTTCCCAGGCCTGGGCCGGCAAGAACTGGGGATCCGTGCAGCTCCCGCGGATCGGCCAGGAAGTGATCGTCAGTTTCCTCGAGGGCGATCCGGATCGGCCGATCATCACCGGCCGCGTCTACAACGCCGAACAGACCGTGCCCTACGGGTTGCCGGCCAATGCCACCCAGAGCGGGGTGAAAAGCCGTTCAAGCAAGGGCGGCTCACCGGCCAACTTCAATGAAATCCGCATGGAGGACAAGAAAGGCGCCGAGCAGCTGTTTATCCACGCCGAGAAAAACCAGGACATCGAGGTCGAGAACGACGAGACCCACTGGGTTGGCCATGACCGCCGCAAGACCATCGACAACGACGAAACCGTGCACGTCAAACACGACCGCACCGAAACCGTCGATAACAACGAAACCATCACCATCGGTGTGGATCGCACGGAAAAGGTCGGCAATAACGAAACCATTTCCATTGGCGTGAACCGTACCGAGAAGGTGGGCAGCGACGAGAAAATCACCATTGGCGCCAATCGCACCGAGAACGTGGGCAGTAACGAGACCATCACCATCGGTGCGGACCGCACCGAAAAAGTCGGCGCCAACGAAAAAATCAGCATCGCCAGCAACCGCACCGAGGACGTGGGCGGTAACGAGACCATCGGCATCAGCGGCAACCGTAACGAAACGGTCCAGGGCAACGAAGGCATCGAGATCAGCGGCAACCAGAGCACCCAGATTGGCCAGAACGAATCCCGCGACGTCGCCCAGAACCGCACCACCAACATCAAGCAGAACGACAGCCTGGACGTTGGCAAGCACTTCTCCCTGACCGCCGGCGACTCCATCAGCCTGACGACGGGCGACGCCAGCATCACCATGAAGAAGGACGGCACGATCATGATCAGCGGCAAGAACATCACCATCGACGGCTCCGGTGCCATCAAGATCAAGGCCAGCAAAAACGTGGTCGTCAAAGGCCAGAAGATTCTGCAGAACTAGCCATGGAGTAGGCGCTATGACCGTTGAATACCACCTCCCCGCCTCCTCCTCCACGCCAGCGCGCGTGGAGGGCGTCGTGATTGGCGTGCTTCTGGATGTGCCCAAGGCGGACGCCCCAGTGGTGGCCTTCCCCGGTTGCCCCGCTGATACAGGCCTCGCTGCGCGCACGACCACACCGCTCACTCGCGAGGACATCGGCGCCCAGGTCGCGCTGATGTTCGAGGCCGGCGACGTGGCCCGACCGCTGGTGATCGGCCGCATCCAGCGCCTGCCGCAAACCGCCGCGCCTGCCGTCGCCCAGCTGGACGGCGAGCGCTTGGAATTCACCGCAGAACGGGAAATCGTCCTGCGCTGCGGCAAGGCGAGCATTACCCTCACGCGCGAAGGCAAGGTGTTGATCCGAGGGGCCTACCTCTCGAGCCGATCGTCTGGTGTGAACCGCATCAAGGGCGGCTCGGTACAGATCAACTGAGGCAGTGACGCCATGGAATTGGTAAACAAGACCCGCCTGGTCGGCGGCTATACGACTTCAACCGATAAAACGGGCCGTGAATGGCTGGTCGTGGTGGCGAAAGGGACCTACGGCATTCCAGATCACCCTGGACATCCGCCGCGCCTGCTTGAACAACAGGTTCCGCTGATCATGGCCGATGTATTCCCAGGGGAGCCCTGCGAATCAGCCGCGTTATACGAAAACGATTTTGCGCTGCACAAGCCCCGCTGCGATGTTCTGCTTAATGGCCACTGCCACGCCCCCAACGGTGAGCCGGCAACAGAGGTGAACGTAGCGCTGAAAGTGGGGGCTCTCGTCAAGGCATTCAAAGTGATTGGGGCACGAAACTATGAGGATAGCGCCCTCTCCCACTCAATAAGCAGACCTGTTCCATTCACCACAATGCCGATTACCTACGCGCAGGCTTTCGGCGGCGTGGATCGCACGCATGCAGACCCGGCCAAACACAAATGGTACCCATGGAACCCGGTTGGAGCCGGATTTTACCCCGCAGCGAGCAGTGCCCAGACCAATGGCTTGCCGCTCCCAAATACCGAAGAACTGGACAGGCCGGTCACCGCTCCCCACGAACATTACAAGCCAATGGCATTTGGCCCGATTGGTCGGGCATGGCGGCAGCGTATCCAATGGGCCGGCACTTATGATCAGGCGTGGCTTGATCATCAATTTCCATTTCTTCCCGAAGATTTTGACGTGCGCTACTTCCAATGCGCACCCGAGGACCAGCAAATCGATTTTCCCCGTGGGGGCGAAGAAGTCGCGCTGCTTAACCTGAGTGATAAAGGCCGCTCGGCATTCAGGCTTCCGGCAAATCTGAAACTCGCGATGCTTGTCGTTTTCCACGACGACAGCACACGGGAAGCCGCCGCCGTGGTCGACACCATCATTCTTGAACCAGACGCGAATCGCCTGACGCTGACATGGCGAGCTTCTTCACCCCTCGGGCGCAACATCAGGGAGGTGGCCAAGGTCATCGTCGGGCAAACCGCCACTCAGTTCGAGCAGGCCAAGGCCAACGAAGAACGCATGCGCGCGAAACAACACTTCAAGTCATTGGCTCAACTCATCGCGTGGACAAAGGAAGCCTATCCTCCCGCGGAAGAGGAAACATGACCTCCATGCAGGGGCACGCCCTCTTCATTACCAGCATGGGCATGGCGTGTCCCGTGGGCTTATGCGTCGCCAGCGCCTGTGCTGCCAAGCGCGCCGGGCTGTCAGCACTCCAGGAACTGCCGTTTTTTGACAACGCGTGCGAACCGATCATCGGCGCGGCGGTGCCCAGCCTTGACCTGGCTTTGCCGGCAGCAGCGCGCATGTCCGAGCTCATGCAGCATGCACTGGTCGAGTTGATACAGGGTGCGCCGAAGCTGGATTGGACAGAAGTGCCATTTCTCCTGTGCCTGGCTGAACCGGAGCGCCCCGGAATCAATATCAGGGAAATAGCCCAGGCCGTCATACAGGACGTATCTTCCAAGTTGGGCATACGGTTCCATCCAACGCATTCCAGGGTCATCCCCTCCGGCCATGTTGCCGGCATGCATGCCCTTCATGAAGCCAGTCGATTAATGCAGGAAACACGGGTCCCCGCCTGTGTGGTGGCGGGTGTTGACTCACTGCTCAGCGCCTTGACGCTGCAGTGGCTGGACGAGCATCGCCGGCTGAAAACGGCCACTCACAATGACGGCTTGTTTCCTGGTGAAGGGGCTGCGGCCATCCTGATTCAGGCCTATCGGCAGCCTGGCACCTGTTTGAAAATCTCAGGCCTGGGCTTTGGGCAAGAAGAGGCGCCTCTTTTGTCGAGCAAACCCCTGCGAGCAGGCGGGCTGACCGACGCTGCTCGTACGGCACTCGCACAGGCCAAGCTGGGTCTGCATGAAATTGATCTGCGCCTGTCCGATGTCACGGGAGAGCAATACGGGTTCAAGGAACTTCCGCTGATGGAGGCCCGGCTTTTTCGGACAGTGCGAAAAGAGGATCAGCCACTGTGGCATTGGGCAGAGGCCATGGGTGACACCGGGGCCATTGCTGGAATCGTCCAATTGATACTCGCCGACCAGGCCTTTCGCAAAGGCTATGCACCAGGAACCACCGCGATCTGTCTGAGCAGTGCCCTGGCCGGTGCACGCGCGGCGGCTGTCGTGCGCGACCTTAGCCAGCCAGAGGGGGACCTATGAGCTGCGACGTTTACGCAAACGGCGATGAGATTGCCTGCAAAGCGGGTGGCGGCAAGGTCATCGCGGCGTTCCCGGATGTCTGCCTGACACCACCGCCACCTCCGGGGGGACCCATCCCGGTGCCCTATCCGGACACCTCGTTTTCCAAGGACATGAAGAAAGGCAGCAAGACCGTCAAGATCGAAAACAAGGAGATCATGTTAAAAAATCGCTCCTTCTATAAAACCTCCCCGCTGGGCGATGAAGCCGCCACAAGAAGCCAGGGTGCCGGTGTCATCACTCACGTCATCACCGGCAAGACCTATTTTGTTTCATGGTCAATGGATGTTCTTTTCGAAGGCCAGAACGTAGACCGACATACCGATCTCACCACATCGAATCATGCCAGCCCCGCAGCGAATGCGGCCGTGCCCATGGTCAACACCGCCAAATACAGTCCGGTGCAACAAGACGCCAAGGTACCGGGCAAACACAAATGTGAATGTTGCGGCGGCGCGGCGCACTCCAAGGCTCAAGCGAACGGGGAGTACATGACGGAAGACCAGTTCTACGGCACCGCAGAAAATCCCAAGAATGCAGCCGTCCTCGCCAAAGTCCGGGCCAATCCCAAGTGCAGGCACCTGTTGCCACCCGCCGGAAAGCAACCGAGCGGCTGTAATAAGTACTACGTAACGAGCAAACGAGAGAAAGCCAACATTGAAAATGATTGGGCGATTAACCGGCCAGGCTATATGCGTTGGAAAGAAGTGGGCCAAGGAGAGCCGGTGGCGCATAGAGTCCCCAAGGCGGCCGGAGGTTGTCCGTCCGGGCAAGGGAATCTCGCCCCTACTGGCAAGAAGTGTGAGAAGCTCGAAGGAGAGCTGAGCGCACTTCAAGAGACACGCATCAATAGTTTTCCAAGGCCCGAATGATGAAAGCCTCTATTTACAAGCACACCCAAAGACCCGCTTTCCTTCAAGACAGCTTCTATTGGAAAGGACGCGGATATCACTACAGCGGTAGCGCTCCGGCAGAAGTATTGTCACCTGACGGATGGATGAGCCATGACCCGTGGATTGCACTTGCTGCGATTCTGGAGCATGCCAAGCGTGGAAATTACAGCCATGTATCCCAACTGCGCAAATGGATAGTGGACCCCGATTGCGATCCAACGCTGGTATCGGCCTGCCTCGGTCTGACCGCTGATGCAGGGCTCGACACTGACCTGGATTTCCTGGCCGAACTCATACTCGAAGGCCCCACTTACCTTCGCATCGAGGCGTGCCTGGCAGCCCAGTGGTCTGGTGTGCTGTGGCTGATACCTTTCATGGTTGAGGCATGGCGCATGTTTGCGCGTCGGGCCGACCGTGCCGCCGTGGAAGCCAATTTAACCAATCTTCTTGACCCCATAGAAAACGAGCCCGAGTTCTTTGACAGTGGCCTGAACGAAGTCGACTACAAAGCGGCTGTCGATTCACGACTTAGCCAACTGCAGGACGCTTATGGCAGCGATCGCTGCTCAATTTCCGGGGGGATGCCCGTCGACATGAACAAACAAGTCTGGGTCATGAGAAAGTCCCTGGTTCCTTCAGGCACTGACGAATGGATCGATTGGAGCAACTTTCTCATCTGGAGGCGTAAATTCGAAGTGTATTCCGGCGTCGACTGTTCCAGCTTCTACGGAAAAAACGGCGAGTTTCAACCGCTGAATGCGGCCGCTATCCTGGACCGATACATGGCCTATCCCCTGCACTTCGAAGTCGGTAAACGTTACTTCTTTGGAAACCTGGTGCCGTAACAAGACAGAGACGTCATGGTCCCCATCTCATCAATGATCGAGCAACATGCCGAAGAAGCTTGCTTCCTCATCCTCCTGCACGATCATGCCGTGCGCGCGCCCCACTATGACCTTGATGACCTCGGCAAACTGGACGAACGCATCGACGCTCATCTCGATGGCCTGCGTATTGCCGGCTCAACAAGCCTGGAGATTCTGCTGACCCAGTTGGGCCCGCACAGCGTCGGAGAGATGTTCGCCTGTGTGCTGCTGGCCTTCGAGACGGCCAATGCGAAGGTGCTGTCGCGGCTCAGCGAGCACTTGAGAAGTGCCACGGAAACTGAACGAGGTTACCTGATGGCCCTGGGGTGGCTCGACTGGGAGCGGATATCGCCCTGGATCGAGCGCATGCTCGCCTCCCCCGAGCCTTTGTTTCACCGCCTCGGCCTGGCGGCCTGCGGCATGCATCGCCAGAATCCCGGCCCTATCCTGCTGACCGAACTGTCCCACGCCGACCCCAGCGTGCTGGCACGTGCCGCCCGCACGGCTGGCGAGCTGCGCCGGCGTGACCTGCTGCCGGCGATTCGTGCCCACCGCCAGCATGAAGACGCCGCTACGCGCTTCTGGGCCAACTGGGCCACCAGCCAAATGGGCGACCAGCAAGCCTTGGAGGCTCTGCGCTCATTCGCCGAGCAACCGGGCGAGTTCCAGTACCGCGCGCTCTGCGTACTGCTGGCCTGGCAAGAGCGCGAACCCAGCATCGCCTGGATACGGCAATGGGTACAGGATCCCCGGGATCGGCGCATCGGCCTCCAGGCCCTCGGACTGCTGGGCGATCCGGTCTGCGTGCCCTGGTTGATCCAGCAGATGAGCGACCTGCCCTATGCCCGCGTCGCCGGCGAGGCCTTCAGCATGATCACCGGCGCGGACCTGGCGTTGCTTGATCTGGAATTGCAGGCCCTGCCGAATTTCGATGCGGGCCCGAACGACAACCCTGAAGATCCCAATGTCGCCATGGACCCCGATGAAAACCTGCCCTGGCCCGATTCACAGGCAATCGAAAGATGGTGGCAAGCCAATAGCGGACACTTCCAGGAGGGTACTCGTTATATGTTGGGATTGGCCCATAGTGAACACAGCTTTCAGCAAGCCCTTGTCCACGGCCAGCAACGCCAGCGCATCGCCGCCGCCTGCGGTCTCGCCCGCTATCGACCAACCGAAGTGCTTTTCCCCACGAGCGCGCCGGTCTGGCGGCAAAAGCGGTTGTTGTTCGGGCGATAAGCAGGCGATATATCACGCAATCCGACGCCCCTCTCAGAAATCAAAACACCCCGCGAGAGCTTTGCTCTTGCAGGGTGTCTCGCCGACCACTGTGTCTTCAGTGGTTTTGAATCATGGTGGGGTTATTGCGCGCCCTGTTTTTCGATCAGCGCAGCGAGCAGCTTATATTCTTCCGAAGACAGGTCGGTGAGCGGCGTACGTACAGGGCCTGCGTCATGGCCGACAATTCTCGCACCAGCCTTGACGATACTGACTGCATAGCCCGCCTTGCGGTTACGTATGTCCAGATAGGGCAAGAAGAAGTCGTCGATCATTTTGCCAACGGCCACGTGATCTTCCCTGGAAATCGCGTGATAGAAATCCATCGCCAGCTTAGGGACGAAGTTGAATACCGCCGACGAGTACACCGCAACCCCCAGCGCCTTGTAGGCCGCGGCGTAGACTTCAGCCGTAGGCAGACCGCCCAGATACGAGAGTCGATCGCCCAGGCGACGACGGATCGACACCATCAATTCAACATCGCCCAAGCCGTCCTTGTAGCCGATCAGATTCGGGCAGCGCTCGGCTAACCGTTCCAGAAGCGCAGCGGTCAGGCGGCACACATTGCGGTTGTAAACCACCACGCCGATCTTGACCGATTTGCACACGGCCTCGACATGGGTGGCCACACCTTCCTGGCTCGCCTCGGTCAAATAATGAGGGAGCAACAACAACCCTTTGGCCCCCAATCGCTCGGCCTCTTGGGCATATTGAATCGCCTGACGCGTGGAACCGCCCACCCCCGCCAGGATCGGCATACTGCTGGCGCAAGTATCGACTGCGGTCTTGATGACTGCGCTGTATTCATCGGCCGCCAGGGAAAAGAACTCCCCGGTTCCCCCTGCGGCAAACAGCGCGCTCGTGCCATACGGCGCCAACCATTCCAAGCGTCGCGCATACCCGGCGGCATTGAATTCGCCGCGGCTGTCGAAATCAGTCAGCGGGAACGAAAGCAGCCCCGAGGAAAGCACGGATTTAAGCTCAGATGGAGTCATTGTTTATCACCTGTTTTTGATTGTCATTGGAAAAGCTGTTGACGTCATACGTCATCATACAACAACAAATAAAACAACACTTAAAACAAGTAGTCACAACTTTCGCCCCCTCTTCCAAGCTGATTAATATTCCTTATCTAACTAATAAGAACATTGACTTATCCAACATTGTCATTGGCATTGACACAACTTCGATGAAAGGAAAGACTCACTCATGTCGTACGACGACTTATAACAAATAATAAAAAGGTGACCTTACTCATGCTTCGTTCGCATCTTCTTGCAGCTCGCTCCAATCGGCTCAGCGGCGCGGTTCTCCTTGCAACACCGCCGTTGCGCAGCCTCCATACCCTCAACCTGGTGCAAGTGCCATGAACGACATCCTGAAACTCTATTTTCTAGCGCTTAAGGTATTGATCATTGCGTGCCTGGTTTCTATCACGGCGCTGATTTTCGCCAATGTCGTGTTGCGCTACGGTTTTAATTCCGGCTTGTTTTTCACTGAAGAAATTTCCAGGTTGGCATTCGTCTGGCTGGTCTTCGCCGGCTCCCAACTCATGCTTCATGAAAAGGGTCATATCGGCGTCGATATCCTGACCAGCCGTGTCTCGCCCAAGATAGCCAAACACCTGTTGACGTTGACCTATCTGTTGATGCTGTTCGCCACGTCGCTGTTTCTCCAGGGCAGTTGGAAGCAGACCTTGATCAACTTGGATGTGGGTGCCCCTTCCACCGGAGTATCCATGGGCTTGTTTTATGGCGCCGGGTTGGTCTTTTGCATCTTGAGCACCCTGCTGCTCTGCGCTCAATTGGTGAAGCATCTGGCCACACCGGCTGGCGTGCCCTTGTCTTCAGCCGCACACGGGGTGCTCGAATAATGGCCCTGGGCGTTTTTGTTGGCGTGCTGATGGCCGCCTTATTCATAGGCGCGCCAATCGCCTATGCACTGATCCTCTGCGGCGTTGCCCTGATGTGGCTGCTCGGGTTGTTCGATGGACAGATCATCGCGCAGAACATTATCAACTCAGCGGGCAGCTTCCCATTGCTGGCCATTCCTCTGTTTATCATCGCTGGCGAGGTGATGAACAGCGGCGGCCTGTCCAAGCGCATTATCAACCTGGCCATTTCCCTGGTCGGCCATCTGCGCGGCGGCCTTGGCTACGTTACCATCTTCGCCGGGGTACTGCTCTCCAGCCTGTCGGGCTCGGCACTGGCCGATGCGGCGTCACTGACCGCACTGCTGCTGCCGATGATGGTCATCGCAGGCTATAACCGCAATCGATCCGGCGGCCTGATTGCCTCGGTCTCGGTACTTGGCTCGATTATTCCACCCAGCATTGGTTTCGTGGTCCTGGGGGTCGCCTCCGGCTTGTCGATCACCAAATTGTTCCTGGCGGGTATCGCCCCGGGGCTGATGATCGCCACTGCGCTGGTCATCACCTGGTGGCTAGTGTCTCGTCGCGACAACGACATCGAACTGAGCCCCAAGGCGTCTGGCAAGGAACGCATCAAGGCCCTGGCCGACAGCACCTGGGCGCTGCTGTTGCCGGTGATCATCGTAGTCGGTCTGCGCTTCGGCATCGTGACGCCTACCGAGGCGGGTGCGGTGGCGAGTGTCTATGCGCTGCTGGTGTCCTCGCTGATCTACCGGGAACTGAGCCTGAAGTCACTCAGCGAATTGCTACTGCGTGCAGGAAAAACAACCGCGGCCGTCATGTTCCTGGTCGCCGCCGCCTCGATCCCGGCCTGGATGATCACCATCGCGGACATCCCGGGGCAGATCATCGACCTCATTCAACCGGTCATGGACAACCCGAAGCTGTTGATCGTGGTGCTCATGCTGCTGATTCTGTTGATTTCCATGGTCATGGACCTGACACCGACGATTTTGCTGCTGGCGCCGATCCTTGTCCCTGTCGTAACCGCCGCGAACATCGACCCGATCTACTTCGGCGTGCTGTTCATGATCAATTGCTCCATCGGCCTGATTACCCCGCCCGTGGGCACGGTGCTCAACGTCGTCTGTGGCATCGGCAACATGCGCTACGAAGCGCTGCTCAAGGGCACCGTCCCGTTCCTGATCGCCGAAATTATCGTCCTTTTCCTCCTGGTGATGTTCCCTGACCTGGTCACTGTTCCAGCGCAATGGTTCGCCCACTAAAACAACCGACAAGAAAAAGGAAAAAACATGATCAAGCATCTAACCGTCCTGGCCGCCCTGCTGCTGGCCAGCAGCTTGAGCTTCGCCGCCGAGTACAACGCTCGCACGATCAAGTTTGCCGCAACCAGCCCGAAGGGAACGCCGCCGGCCATTGGCATGGAGCTGTTTGCCAAGAAGGTCAATGAACGCAGCGGCGGCAAGATTAAAGTGCGGACCTTCCCCAATGGCGTGCTGGGCGGCGACGTACAAGTGCTGTCCTCGTTACAGGGCGGCGTGGTGGAAATGATGACCTGGAACGCCGGCCTGATGCTCAATCATGTGACCGACTTCGGCATTCTCGATTTCCCCTTTATCTACACCGATACCGCCAAGGTCGACGCCATGCTCGATGGCGAAGTCGGCAAGATGCTGATCGACCAGTTGCCCGCGAAGAACCTGGTGGGCCTGGCGTTCTGGGAGCTGGGCGTGCGTAACCTGACCAATAACGTGCGGCCGGTGCAGAAGATGGAAGACATCGCCGGCATGAAGATTCGTGCGCAACAATCGCCATTGTTCCTGGATGTGTGGACGGCGCTCGGGGCGAACCCCACGCCTTTGCCCTTCACCGAAGTGCACACCGCGCTCGAAACCCACACCGTGGACGGTCAGGAAAACCCGGCGGCCCTGATCCTCGCCTCAAGGTTCAATGAAGTGCAGAAATACCTCAGCCTGACCCATCACAACTACAACCCGCAGATCGTCCTGATCGGCAAGCCCTTCTGGGACAGCTTGAATGCCGATGAGAAGGCGCTGCTGACGGAGGTCGCCATGGAAGTGCGCCTTGAGCAACGGGAGATTTCCCGCCAGGCCGACAGCAGGACGATTTCCGAATTGCGCAGCGCCGGCATGCAAGTCAACGAACTGGCTCCCGAAGAGATCGCGCGCATCCAGCAAAAAATCCGCCCGGTGCTCGATAAATACGCCGCGCAGATCAACCCCGAACTGGTTAAGAAAGTCTACACGGCCGTGGATTACCACCCGCAATAACGGCGCCGCCCACAGTTGCGCTGAGCACCCCACTCAGCGCACGCCCAGCATCCATCACAAGGAAACCAAACCATGAAGATTTCGGTCGCACAGATCCACCCTGTTGTGGGCAATCCGGCTCAAACCATCGACAACGTCGCTGAGCTGTCACGGCAAGCCGCAAAAGAAGGCTCGCGCCTGATCGCCTTTGCCGAATGCCTGCTGACCGGAGGCTCGTTCGACAGCCGCGAAGACCTGGAAAAAGGCGCCATCAGCATCGATGCCCTTAAGCCTTTGCTGGCGGTTGCCGCTGAAACCGGCATCCACATTGTCGTCGGCTTCTATGAGCAATACGCCGAGTCGATCTTCAATACCGCCGCACTGGTGGGACCCAAAGGGATCATCGGCCTGCATCGCAAACGCCATCTGCCCTTCATGATTGGTGATCGCTTCACTGATCGCCCAGCCGAATGGACACCGCCGGTATTCGATACTGAAATCGGCCGTATCGGCCTGGCGATCTGCTACGAAATCCGCTTCCCGGAAGTCGTACGCACCCTGGCGTTGGAAGGGGCCGACATTGTTGTCCTGCCCGCGGCCTGGCCCGAGCAGGCGCGCTTGCTGCCGGACATTTTCAGCAACGTGCGCGCCGCCGAGAACATCGTCTATTTCGTCGCTTCGAACCGTAACGACATGGACGGCGGCATGCAGTTCATCGGCATGAGTCACATCATCGAACCGTCGGGGCAGACCTTGATCCGCGCCGGACAAGAGGACGGCATCTTCAGCGTCGACATCGACCTGGACAAAGCGCGCAACAAGTCATTGATCCGCGACCCTGGTGTGTTCGAGATACACCCCTTCCGCGACCGTCTGCCAGAAACCTATCGCCTCTGACACGACCGCCACAGAAAACGTATTCTCAGGTAATTGCAATGCACAAGAAGATCACCTCGCTGAAAGATCGAATGGCGGACGGCCCAACGTTCGGGATGAACATCTACAGTACGGCCTGCATGCCCATCGAAGTGGCTGGCAACTGGGGGCTGGACTTTGTCTTCATCGATGCCGAGCACACCGCTCTGGGCGTCGATAAAGACATGGAAAAACTGATTCTGGCGGCCAACCACGCTGCTATCCACAGCCTGGTTCGCGTTCGTGGCACCCTCGAATGGGACATCCGTAAAGCCCTGGAAATGGGCGCTGCAGGGGTCATCGTTCCCCAGGTCCACAACGCTGGCCAGATGCGGGAAATCATCCGCTGCAGCAAATTCCCACCGTTCGGCCGGCGCGGCGGTGACAGCTCGGTTCGCTCGGCGAATTACGCCGGCCCGGGATTTGACTGGGCCCGCTACACGCAAGAGGAAAACGCCCGTAGCGTGATCGTACCCATGGCCGAGAGCTACGAGTTCTTCGACAACATCGATGAAATCCTCGATGTCGAAGGCATCGATGCGGTGCATTTCGGCCCGGCGGATTACTCGTTGTCCCGTCAATTGTCGGTCGACTATCGCCTCGGCAACCCTGAAGTCCAGGCGCGCCTGGCGTTACTGATCGAGAAATGCCACAGGCGCTCGGTCCAAGTCATGGTGCCTTGCTTTCCAGCAGACACGGAAACAGCCAGGCGCCTGTTGGATATGGGCTGTGACATGTTACTGATGGGCAGTGATCTTTCATGGCTGAATCAGGCGGGACAACACATCGCCGCGATCCAAAAAACGCTCCGGGGGACCCAATACGCTGGCGCCTGAAACCACGCAACTTATAAGCCTCCCCATAGTTCAAGGCCGAATCAATAAACTTGCTTCGGCCTTGAACTGCATGCGCAAACGACTAGTTGACCAGAAAGTTCTGACGCAACAGCGTCGCCCGCGTCAGCGCGACCAATTCATCGAGTTGAACATCGGGCCTCTCCGTTAAATAAGACAAGCAGAACCTGGCCGGCGCGATGGGCGGATGACAGGGCAATACTTTCAACATGTCCACTGCCAACATATCTCGAATTAACGGAACAGGAAGAATACCAATAGCATGTCCGGCAGAGATCATCTTCGCGATGAACGCCAGAGAATTACTGGAGTGAAAAGCCTCGGACACATTCCCCCCTTCTTTCAGCCAGCGCTCAACGACCGAGTACAAAGTCGAGGGCGCGGAATGCGTCACGATGGGATAGGCGCCAGCATGTTCGGGTAGGAATGCCCCGCCTTCAATTTCCAACTGGGCGGCGGCGACCCACTGGAAGGTCATCCAGCCCAAAAAGATGTCAGTGACATCGTCTCGTGTCATCGGATTGGTCAGAAGCGCCAGGTCAAGCTCGTGATCGTTCAGCTTTCGGTTAAGCACCGCCCCCACATCAATAGTGATTTCAAGGGTGATTTCTGGAAAATGCGCCTTGATCTCGGCGATGACCGCGGTCAGCCCAACCATTGCCGAACACTCGTCAGCGCCGACGCGCAATCTGCGATTGTTCTTTTGCTTGGCCGCGAACTGCTCGAGCTTGACGCTGTTGTTAAGCACCATCTCGGCATGCTGCAGGGCGATCAGGCCATCGGGGGTGATGATCATGCGTTGCTTGCTGCGGTCAAAAAGTTTCACGCTCAGCAACGACTCCATCTCGCGAATTCGAGAGGAAATGGCCGGTTGTGTTAAATGAAGATGTCGCGAGGCAGCATGGACGCCGCCTAATCGAGCAGTCCAATAGAAGGCCTCGATCTGCATCAGGGTAATTCTCATGATAAAAATCGTCCTGGCGTTGACTCGTTGTTTTTTATTATCGCATTGGATTCATGCTTGTTAGGCTGCACTGACTGTATCAGACATTCATCAAAAACAAGTAAATACCAGCATGTATATTATTAAAGAACTACCGCAACAGATCGCCGCGGAAGAACTTTCGATTCTTCTCGCGGCCGAGCCGGCAACCATCGGCCACTTCGTCACTAAAGGTATTCTAAGTGCCCGTATAAAAGCCCATTTCCAAGACATTAGAGCGGTTGGAACCGCCGTCACAGTGAGAATGCCTGGAGCCGATGGGGGCATTTTGCATTACGCGATGGGTTGCGCCAGGCCAGGTGACTTCCTGATCGTGGATCGTTGCGGTGAGCGGGTCACGGCAGCCATGGGCGGCGCCATGGCGTATGCAGCCAAACAGGCCGGAATCGCCGGCATCGTCATTGACGGATTCGTCACCGACCTGAGCGAGTTACGCCAGCATGGGGTTCCCATATGGTCTTGGGGCGCCAGTGCCATTACCACTCGGGTCAAGGGTGAAGAAGGTGAGTTTTGTACCCCGGTCCAATGTGGCGGTGTCGTGGTCCATCCCGGTGATGCGGTGGTAGCCGACGAGAACGGCATCGTCGTCATCACCCCCGGCCAGGTGTTCCCACTGGCCCGGCGCGCAATCGCGTTTCAGGAGAACGAAAAAATCACCTTGGCGAGACTGGCAAACGGCGAGAAATTCCCGGATGTCACCGGTTCCAGATCCATCATCGACGCCGCCACGCTGGGCCGATCCTGAACAAGAAAACACAGACGCACGTTGCCATTTCGTTTCTGCCATGTAGCTCCCTCAAAAAAACAACAGGACTACCATGAAACCGTACCAGACTTCCCTTCTGATCTTCGCCATGCTCTACGGCCTGATCGGGCCAGCAGCCTTGGCGGACACCCAGGCGACCACCCACTTCAATGTGATTGGCGGTGGCAGCCACAATTACACCTTCCGTGCGGTGGAGAAGCCGTTCTGGAACAAAACGCTGCCCGACAGTTCCGGTGGCGCCGTCACGGCGCGCCTCAGAGGGTTATCGGAAAGTGGCCTCAAAGGCGCTGAGATGGTGCGTTTGATCCGCTCTGGCGCGGTTGAAATCGGCATGGGCGTCTTTGCTTTCGTGGCCGGCGACGACGCCTTTTTCGAAGGGATCGACCTGCCCGGCATGGCCGCTGATATTGAAACCTCTCATCGGGTTTCGACGGCGTTCAAACCAGTGTTGGCAGAACGCATGGCCGAACGACATGGGGTCAAGCTGTTGGCGACGGTGCCCTATACGGCGCAGGTGTTCTTCTGTCGCGACCCCGTCAATTCCATCGCAGACCTCAAGGGACGCAAGATTCGCGTACGCGGGCGCAATATGTCCGAGTTGATCAAAGCACTCGGCGGATCGCCCATGACCTTGCCGTTCGCCGAGGTGGTGACGGCCATGCAGACCGGCGTCATTGACTGTGCGGTGACAGGCATCGGCTCAGGCAACGCGGCCAGGTGGTATGACGTGGCCAACCACCTCTACAACCTGCCAGTGGACTGGTCGGTTGGTTTCTATGCCATTGGCCTGAAACGCTGGCAGGCGTTGCCCGAGCCTGTACAACGCCTGCTCCAGGCACAATCCCAAGTCTTGGAAGACCGGTTGTGGGAAGAAACCGCCAAAGAAAATCACTCTGCATTGGCCTGCAACATCGGTGCACCTGATTGCCAGATTCACCACCCGGCTCATATGCAGGTCAGCACACCGACAAATGCCGAGAAGCAGGTTCTGCAGAGCGCCGTTCTCAAGATTGCCAACGACTGGGGCAAGCGTTGTGGTGCGCCGTGTGTCGAGCGTTGGAATGCCACGGCAGGCGCGTCCCTTGGCGTGAGCCTGCACAACCCCTGACCCGCGCCCATGCGTTGAACACCTGTGGAGCATGCGCGACAAAGCTTGTCGCGCGTTCTGAACGCCCCCACGTTTGCGGAGAACCCCATCCATGAAACGCACTGAATCTTCTGCTATCCGGCTCGTGAACAGCATTGCCAGGCTGAGCGCCTGGCTGGGCGGTATTGCCCTGATGGGCACCGCACTGATGATCGGCATTGACCTGATCCTGCGCAAGACCATCGGCCTGTCCATGGGCGGTGCCGATGAAATAGCCGGCTATGTCCTGGCCATTGTCAGCACCTGGGCCTTTCCCATCGCATTGTTAAAACGCTCCCATATCCGGGTGGACATTGTCTATTCGCGCCTGCCCCTCAAATTCAGGACCTCCCTGGATCTGCTGGCGTTGAGCTGTATGGCACTTTTCGTCGGCACCGTGCTGTTCCACGCGTGGGACGTGCTGTGGGATTCCATCCAGTACCGCTCGACTTCCACCACACCGCTGCAAATCCAGCAGTGGGTGCCTCAAGCTGCCTGGTTCGCCGGTTACCTGTTCTTTGCCCTGACCATCGTTGTGCTGGGCTGCGCCAGCGTTATCCAGCTGCGTCAGCAACGATGGGCCTCGATTACTGCGCTGATCGGCATCAATTCCGTCGAGGAGGACATTCAAGAAGAAACCCATCGTCCCGCGCCAGGGCACACAACGATTCCGTCGAATGGAGCGCACTAAATGCTCGCCTTTACCCTATTCACCCTACTGGCCCTACTTGGCTTGAGCGTGGCTGCGGCGGTCAGCGTCGGCCTGCTGGGCCTTTCGCTGTCAGAGTTGTTCTCGACACTGCCGCTCAGCAACGCCATAGGCGAAATTGCCTGGAGCACCAGCGCCGAATTCTTGCTGGTCGCTATTCCGCTCTACATACTCATGGGCGAGTTACTGGTGTGTTCAGGCGTCGCCGGGCGCATGTACGGTGCCGTTGCCAAGTGGCTTTCGTGGTTGCCCGGTGGCTTGATGAATTCGAACATAGGCGCCTCGGCGCTGTTCTCGGCAACCAGCGGCTCCAGCGTGGCGACCGCCGCCACCATCTCGACCCTAGCCCTGCCGGAGCAGGAACGAAAAGGCTACCCTGCCCCGCTGTTCCTTGGCTCGATCGCCGCCGGCGGTACACTCGGCATTTTGATTCCGCCCTCGATCAACATGATTCTCTTCGCGCTGATCGCCAATCTTTCGGTGCCCAAGCTGTACTTGGCAGCTACGATCCCGGGCATCCTGCTCAGCTTCATGTTCGTGGCGATCATCGTGTTCGCTTGCCTTATCCGTCCCGATTTGGGCGGCAAAAAGGAGCACTCGACCTGGGCCGAACGACTGGACAGCATCCCAGACCTGCTGCCGCCGCTGGCCATCTTCGCCCTGGTGGTCGGTGCCATCTACAGCGGTTTCGCGACCGCCAGTGAGTCGGCGGCCCTGGGGGTCATCGCCGCGTTCGCCCTGGGCCTGTGGCGGCGCGCCTTCACCTGGCAAAACCTGGGGCAGGCCTTCGAGTCCACCATGCGCACGACCGGGATGATCATTTTCATCACCCTGTCGGCGTTCTTCCTCAACTTCGTGCTGTCATCCATCGGGTTGACAGCAACCCTGGTCAGTTTCGTGACGGGTCTCGACATGTCGCCGATGGGTACGCTACTGGCCATCATCGTGTTCTATATCATCCTCGGCTGCTTCATGGACACGCTGGCCATGTTGATCACCACCGCACCGCTGGTGGTGCCGGTCATTGTCGCCTTGGGTTTCGATCCGCTGTGGTTCGGCGTGATACTCATCATCCTGTGCGAAATGGGACAAATTACCCCGCCATTCGGGATGAATCTGTTCGTGGTGCAAAGTATTCGCAACAAAGGCAAGTTCCTGGATGTGATCTACGGCGCCTTGCCCTTCTGTTTCGTATTACTTGTGTTGATCGCGCTGTTGATCCTGTTTCCGCAGATCGCGCTTTGGCTTCCGCAATTTGCGTGATTCGGGTAAGGCGCTATAAGGGGCGGAGGTAGGTGGCAAAGTTTGTTGGAGTGACGGCGGCATTCAAGGATTGATCAGGTTATATATAGGACTCGGACCACCAAGCAATCGCTAAACCTCTGGAGACGCCATGCCAAACGCAACTGGACAGAACCCTGTGGCACTCATCAGTGGGGTTGGAAGTGAGATCGGAATCGGCATGGCGATCGCGCGCAGACTGGGTACTGCAGGCGCCAGACTGATCGTCACCGCCAGCAGTGCACGCATCAACGATCGAGTCGCAGAACTGCGCGCCGAAGGGTTCGAAGTCGAAGGACGGGCCCTCGATCTTACCGATGAAAACCAGGTACGTGAGTTTATGGCATGGGCGGAGTCCGTCTGGGGGCAGATCGATATTCTGGTCAACAACGCGGGCATGGCGATGCAAGGCAGCCCGGAGTTTTTTTCCGACGTGGCAAGCATGGATCTGCACACCTGGAACCTGACGTTGGCGCGAAACCTGACCACGGCCTTTCTTCTTACACGGGCAGTTCTGCCCGGCATGCGGGCGCGTCGTTATGGGCGCATCGTCAACATCAGTTCCACGACCGGCACCCGCTGCAGTAACCCCGGTGAAGCGGCCTACAGCGCCGCGAAGGCCGCGATGGTTGGAATGAGCATGAGCCTGGCGCTGGAAGTCGCCCAGCAAGGGATCACGGTGAACAGTGTCGCTCCCGGCTGGATCACTACAGGGTCGACCACGACAGAGGAAGCCAAAGCGGCCGGTTACACGCCGATGGGCCGGGCGGGACGTCCCGAAGAAGTGGCGGCACTGGTGGCTTTCTTGGCGTCTTCAGAGGCGAGCTACATCACGGGGGAAGTTATCGTGGTGGATGGCGGAAACTGCCTGGTGGAGAACAAGGCCCCTTGATCTGAATCCGTGGCCAGCACCTTTCCCATGGATGAGGGAGCGAGCTTGCTCGCGATTGCGGTGGTCCGGTCACTTGAACAACTCACTGCTCATGAAATCAATGAACACCCGCAGTTTCGGCGCCAGGTGCTTGCTTGAAGGCCAGAGCATGCGGAAGGTGCTTTGATGCCGATTGAAGTCGTCGAGGACGGTGACCAGTTCACCGGCGGCGATGGCATCGCGCACGGTGAAGTCCGGCACGCAGGCAATCCCCAATGCATCGCGCACGACGTACAGCAACGCCTCGGTGGTGTTGCAGACCAGGGTGGCCGGCAGGTTGAGATCCGGCTGCCCCTCCCCGTTTATCGGCCAGACCTGCATCCTGCCAGTACTGGGAAACTTGTAGAGCAGGCAGGCATGGCGCAGCAGATCCGCCGGCACCTGCGGCGTGCCGTGTTCGGCGAGGTACCGGGGCGAACCGACCACGACGAGCTTGAACGTGCCCAACGGACGGGACATCAGCCGGGAGTCGTTCGGTTCTCCAGTCCGAACGACGACATCGAAACCTTCCTCGATGATGTCCACCAGCCTGTCGGAGAAATCCAGGTCCAGTTCGATACTGGGGTAGCGGCGCATGAAGGCCATCAGCGTCGGCATGACCAAATCTGCAACCAGCGGCAAACTCACGCGCAGTTTGCCCCGTGGCGCTTGGCGGGTTTGCGACAGTTCCAGTTCGGCCGCTTCGACTTCGCAGAGAATACGCCGGCAACGCTCGAGGAAAAGCGTCCCTTCCGCCGTCAGCGTGATACTGCGCGTGCTGCGATGAAACAGCCGCACACCCAGCCGTGCCTCGAGCCGGGCGACGCTTTTGCCCACTGCCGAAGACGAAATGCCCAGCGCCCTGCCCGCCTCTGAAAAACTGCGGGTTTCGGCCGCGCGAACAAAAAAATCAATCCCGCTCAGTGATTCCACGCCAGGCTCCAATTGCGGACATTTTTTCCGATGTGTTGCGCACTCTAGCATTCTTGTCTCTCCAAGGAGGGGCACTTACCGTAGTCGGCACTTATCAATCTGCGATTGACGCCGCTATCCGGCGGGTCAGAAGCGTTCCAGGCAGGTGACACATGACGATTGCCAATACCCATATCGACGCCGATGCCGAGGTTGTCCCGGACACCGCGCCGCTCCCCATCGGATCACTGTTTGCCCTCGCGCTGGCGGCATTCGTGACCATCCTCACCGAAGCCTTGCCCGCTGGTCTTCTTTCACAGATCAGCGAAGGGCTGGCGATCTCCGAAGCCCTCGCCGGCCAGTTGGTCACGGTCTACGCGCTCGGTTCCTTGCTGGCGGCCATTCCATTGACCGCCGCGACCCAAGGCATGCGACGCAGATCGCTGTTGCTGATGGCCATCGCCGGTTTCGCCGTTGCCAATACCGTCACGACGTTTTCTACCCATTATGGCTTGACCATTGTCGCGCGCTTGCTGGGGGGCGTATCGGCCGGGCTGCTGTGGGCCTTGTTGGCCGGTTATGCCGCCCGCATGGTGCCCGAAAGCCAGAAAGGTCGAGCGATTGCAATCGCCATGGTGGGCGCGCCCTTGGCGTTATCCCTGGGCGTCCCGGCTGGCACGCTGCTCGGCAATCTGGTCGGCTGGCGAATGAGCTTCGCCCTCATGAGCCTGTTCGCCGTGGCCTTGATGGTCTGGGTACGACTCAAGGTGCCTGACTTTCCCGGGCAGGCCTCCAGCAAACGTCTTGCCCTGGGCCAGGTCTTCACCCTGCCGGGTGTTCGTTCGGTGTTGTTCGTGGTACTGGCTTTTGTCCTGGCGCACAACATTCTCTTTACCTATATCGCTCCGTTTTTGACGGCAGCGGGCCTGGGCGAGCGAACGGATCTGGTCCTGTTGGTCTTTGGCGTCGCATCGTTGCTGGGGATCTGGGTCGTCGGCGTGCTGATCGATCGCCATCTGCGGGCGTTGACGCTCGCAGGTACGGTGCTGTTCGCCCTTTCGGCCATGATGCTCGGGGCAATGAGCGACAGGCCTGCGGCGGTGTATATCGCCGTGGCCGCCTGGGGAATCGCTTTCGGAGGGGCTGGGACGCTGTTCCAGACGGCCATCGCCAAGACTGCCGGAGACGCGGCGGATCTCGCCCAGTCAATGCTGGTCACGGCCTGGAACCTCGCCATTGCCGGCGGCGGGATCGTCGGCGGCATTCTGCTCGATCATCTGGGGGTGGTGGCGTTTGCGCCGGTCCTGGTCGTTCTCCTGCTGCTGACGTTGGCGGTGGTGGGGTCTGCCAGGCAGTACGGGTTTGCGAAGCGCGTTCAATGAACAGGGTGAATCAACGTCACTCAAGTCTCATGCTCTGCCGTCAGCGCCGGGGTGGCGCTTGCCCGGTATTTCGACAGGCTTACCCAGGCCAGCGGTATCGCACTCAGGCAGGCCGCCGCAAACAACCAGTGGGCCGCCGCCAGGGCATCTCCGCTCTGGCGGTAGATCAGGGTAATCAGCGCAGGCGTGGCACTGCCGAAGAGGGTCACCGATAAGGCGTAGGCCAGCGAGACACCCAAGGCCCTGACCTGCACCGGAAACAGCTCTGCCAAGGCCGCCGCAGCCGGCCCGGTGTAAAGCACCATCAACACTGCCAGCGCGCATTGGAAGATGATCAGTGTCTGGAGACTGGGACTGTTGTTCAGCCATACGAACCCTGGGTAGGCACAGAGCGCGACCCCCACGGCACCGATGAGCATCACGGTGTAGCGCCCGAAACGGTCCGACAGCAGTGCCGTTAACGGACACAACAGCGTGATGAGGCCGACCAGCACCAACCCCAGGTAGGCCTTGTTGCGCGGAAGCTCAAGCACCATCGATGCATAGGTCGGGATGAAATTGATCAATTGTGTCGCGACCGTCCAGAGCACGACGATCAACACCCCCATCACGAGGTTGGGCAGATAGGGGCGAAGGCTAGGCCCCTTCCCGGCCATCGCGTGCTTATCTTGATTATCGAGAAAGCGGCGCAGCGGCTCGCTTTCCTCGAGACTGCGGCGAATTTTCAAGCCTGCGACCACGACCAGCAGTCCGAAGACATAGGGCACGCGCCAACCCCATTCATCCAACTGGGCGGGCGTCAGCGCGCTCGACAACAGACTCGCACTTAAACCGCATAGCAGGAATGATCCGGCTTGCGCCACTTGTTGGCTGGACGCAAATAGCGCGCGACGGTCCGCCGGTGCTGTCTCGACAAGATAGGCCAGCGCGCCACCGATCTCTCCTCCTGCTGCAACCCCCTGCAATATGCGCGCGACGACAACGCTCAGCGGTGCCCACCAACCGATGGTTTGGTAGGTCGGGCATACGGCGATGATCAGGGTCCCGGCGCCCATCAGCATGATGGACAGCGTCAGCGCGGCCTTGCGCCCCTGGCGATCGGCATAGCGCCCCATCAGCAGCGCGCCCAACGGTCGGGCCACGAAGCCGACGGCGAGCGCCAGGTAGGACGCGAGCAACGACATCAGTGGGTCGGAAGCCGGAAAGAACGCTGCGGCAATCTGCAAGGAGAAGATCGCAAACAGGGTGAAGTCGAACCATTCCAGTGCGGCGCCCACGCTCACCGCCAGCACCAGTTTCCTGCGTTCGCGCCCCTGGCTATCCACGGCTGTGGCGCTCATTGCGCAGCCCCTGCGGGAATTGGCGGCAATGGCTCACAACGTGCCAGGCGGCGCAGGAACTGTTCACAGGCCTTGAGCTGGGCCAAGTCCACATACTCGTTCACTTTGTGCGCTTGCTTGATGCTCCCTGGGCCGCAGACGATCGTGGGGATCCCTGCGGCCTGAAACAGTCCGGCCTCGGTGCTGTACGCCACTCGCTGTCGGCCATGGGCCATTGAGCTAGCCTCGCGGACCCACTGCGCGAATGCCTGGTTGCCCTTCTCATCCAACCCCGGAGTATGCAGCGTGTGGGAAAACTCGACGGACGCCGCCCAAGCGCGATCATCCGTCTCACTGTGCATGGCCTGCTTGGCGTCGTCCTTGATCTGTACCAGCAGTTGCTCGGCATCACATCCGGGCAGGTAGCGAATCTCGAAGTCAAAGCTGCATTGACCGGGAATGACATTACCAGCGACACCGCCATTGACCCGGCAGACCTGGACAGTGGTGTACGGGACATCAAACCCGCTGTCCAACGGCCCCTGTGAAAGCCGCCTGGCCACGTGCTGAAGCTGCATCTGTACCCGCGCGGCATAGTCGATAGCGTTGACCCCCTCGTTCGGCAACGAGGAGTGCGCCACCTTGCCATGGACACAGCAATTGATTTCGTGACGCCCCTTGTGGCCGATCACCAACGCCATTGAAGTCGGCTCGCCGACAATGCAACCGGCGGGCTCCAGCTGCGCCTGGGTGATGAACGGGGCCAGATGTTTCGCCCCCATCGCACCCACTTCTTCGTCATAGGACAAGGCCAGGTGAAAGCTTTGTCGTGCAGAGGCCATCAGCTCGGGAACCATCGCCAGCACCACGGCGATGAACCCCTTCATGTCCGAACTGCCACGACCGTAGAGCCGATCCTGATCCAGATAAGCGCTGAACGGATCCTGCGCCCAAGCCTGGCCCGCTACCGGCACCACGTCAGTATGTCCGGACAGGATGATGCCCCCGGGGCGTGGCGGTCCAAGGCTGGCAAACAGGTTCGCCTTGCGCCCGGAGGCGTCCGGTAGAATCTGGGCCTGTACCCCGAAACCGTGCAGGTACCCGCTCACCCATTCGATAAGGTCCAGATTGGAGCGGTCGCTGACCGAAGGGAAACCGATCAAGGTTCGTGCGATTTCCAATGTGCGTGCCAGTACGCTGCGGTCGTCATTCGAGCAAGCGTCTGCCGCCCCCTGCGCAAAGGCCAAGGAAAGAGTCATGGGATGCTCCAGCAAACAGAAGTCTATTTTTGAAGGGCAACAGGCATAGGCCCTGAATGAACAACGCGCCTGTCTCGCGAAAACCAGACGTTGGACAACAACACCGCCACGCACACCACCGTAACCAGGACGGGAACCCAAGGACTATGCCAGGTGGAGAGCACGAACTCGGCGGCCAAGGCAATGACCGGCACGCAAGGCGTGAGAATGGACACCCGCCCACCTCCCAGGTGCTGAATGGCAAATTGCAGGGTAAACACCGGAATCAGCACGCTGACAAACGCCAGCTTGATCAACTGGCCGAGCATGGCGGTATCCAGCGTGAGCAGTTGGTGCAGATTTTCCCGGCCGACCCACCCTGTGACGATCAATAGCAGGAAGAACCTGACGCACAGGATATCCATGGCGCTGTACTTGCTGTCGCGGTTCAGTCGAGCCGAGCAGAACACATAGATCCCGCCAGTGATCCCGGCAACACTCGCCAGGGCGATGCCCTCATGCAAGTTGACCAGGCTTACCTGGGCCGTGACCCCAAGCGCGAGACGCATAAGGACCAACGCCATCAGCGACAGCAGGATCAGCAGCGCGCCCAGCCAGCGGGAACGACTGACCGAGGAGCGCGCCACCAGCATTTCACAGACCACCACCACCAGCGGCATCCAGCCCTGATAGATGGCCGACTCCACCGACGCCTCGATGCGCTGCAATGCCATGAACATCAACCACCAACTGAACAACGTCAGCACATTGAGCAGCAGCACGCCTCGCCACTCCTCGCGCAGCAGGCGAAACGGGTCATGACCCCGCAAGGTATGCACCAGGAAAAATACCGCCCAGGCCATCAGGAAGGTAATGAATGTCAACGCCGCCCCACTGATACGGGTGAACGCCACCATGACCCAGACGGCCGAGAGCGCCGTCGAGATGCAGTAGACCGCCATGCTGACGGCACCGAGTATTCCTGTCTTCATGCCTGCTCCTTGAGAAAAACCTGTGCTTGGCGCCCTACCTGATCGATCAAGCGGTTCCCGGCTCCAGCACTTCCACCTGGGTCGGTACGTAGTGCTGCAAAGCCTCGAAGTCGGCGCGAAGTACCTTTGGGTCTGCGTTATACAAAGTCAGGATGCCCGCGGTATCGGCCAGGGACCGGGAGTCCACCACCATTCCGGGGGCGACCCGCCAGTCGATGTTGTAGATACTGGAAATGGGGGGCTCGTTGAGCTGGCTGATCCGGCCTTTGCGCAAGGGCAACAAGGCGGACACCACGTTGTTCTTCTCGTTGGGCTTGATGTCATCGAGAGCTGCGACGCCGGCTGTGAGGTAGAGATTGGCGTCGATCAGGTTGATGTCGCTGTTTTTCTCGTGGTACGGCACCCCGATGCCGCCAGGTACGCGCGCGGCAATTTCCAGGAACACCGGATAACCGCGCTTGCGGTCCACGAAGACCTCGTGGTGCGTCGAACCGTTGCGAAAGTTCAGGGCCGCAATCACGTCCCGATTGAATGCCTCCAGGGTCGCCTTGAGCGTGGGGTCGGCCACGGGAATCACGCTCAAGGGCTTGCCCTGGACAAAGTCAAAGTTGGTGCAACCCAGTTCCAGCACACCGCAGTAGCGGATTTGACCGTCGACCACAAACGAGTCGCATTGGAACATGTCGCCGTCAATGAACTCGTCCACCTCGTAATCAAAATGATACGGTGAGGCCAGCACTTGTTCGCGGGCCTTGATGAATTCGGCCTCGTTGCGAATGATCGACACCTCGAAACTGCCCGCCGCATTCACCGGCTTCAGCACCAGGGGCAAACCCAATCGCGCCGTCAGCTCGGCGTAGTAAGCCTGCGGCTCAGCCGATAGCCGTACGTGATCCAGTGGCACAAACTCGGGAATGCGTATCCCCTTCTGGCTGACCGCGTGTTTCATCAGCACTTTGTCGCGAAAGTTCGCCACGATCGCCTGTGTATCACCCTCTAATCCGAACTCCTCGCGCAACTGAGCCGCCAGCTCAACGTGGCACTCTTCCTGGCAGAAAATACGCAATGACGAAGTATTGCCCTGCACGGCTCGCAGCTCATCGCTGATGATGCTGCGACATTGGTCATGGTCCAGCAGCGGACGGATGTTGCGCTGCAGGTCGGCATCGACGCGCACAACCTGTGAGACATTACGCTCGAGCGCGGGCGGCAGGACGTCGGCATGATAGGCGATCAGCACTGTCCGGCAATCTCGACCCAGCGTCTGCAACGCCTTCTCGGAGGCAAAGTTAAGGTAATGGGGCGTCAGGAAAACGATGGTCTGGATCATAGTAGTGCCTCACTGGAAGTCGACGTTCATGCGATAGAGAAGGCGCACATCGGCGCCCCCTTCACTTTTGGGTATTGGCGGACCTTTATGCAGCGTTGAGAGGTTGTCCCAGATGACGATGTCGCCTGGGCGGTAGGCATGCCGATAGCGCGGTGCGTGCTGGACAAGGAAGTCGACCAGGCTGTCGAGAATGCGATGGGACAGTGCAGGCGTTAACCCTTCTATTTGCATGGCCGTTGCAGCCGGTGCATACAGTGACGCCGTGCAAGCGAGCGGGTGTTTGTACACCAGGGGGTGGACCACGGTGTTTTCCAGTGCGCCAGCCTCCTGGGAATTGAGCTGTTGCACCGCGGCGTCGGCATTGCGCAGCGCGTCGCGATTGCCGAAACGGTGGTGAACCCGCAGGTTTTCCAGGTCGAGACCTTTCAGGTACGGCGGGCAACCTGGGCTTTCCAGCCACTGGCGAACCTGCTGCAGGCCTGCGGCACAATCGATGAATTGGGTCTCGCCGTGTTGGTCGGGTACACGTACCGACAGCAGTGACGTGAACACCGTGTTCGCCGATTTGTACGACATGTCGGTGTGCCAATACCCTCCTCCTTCATGCACGCCCAAGGCCTGGCCGTCCCGATGCAGATTGGTCACAGTCAGCACTTCCCGATAATCCTCGAGGCAGTACTTGGCCAACACATGATGGACAGGCGAGCCCAGCCTGCGCATCAACTGCACATAAGGGGCGACGCTGACGTCCTGGTTGGCGATGACCAGTACCTTGGCCTGGGCGATGGCCTGCTTGAGCGCCGCTGCCGACTGCCCGAGCACGTCGCCAATGTCCAGGCGTAGCGGCTGGAACATCCTCACGCCCATGACCGCAGTCCTTCTCGCAGCGATATGGCGGCACTCATTTCTGCAGCTGCCGGCACCATCGTGTTGATCGACGCATAACCTGAGGCAGCACCCGCGAAATACAGGCCTGCGACAGGGCTTTTCCCATCCTGGTGACAGGTAAAGCCGGTTTGCTGGTTGAGCAGTTGCGGCCAGTCGGTGGCGGGCAGTTGTGCGGTGACGCCGATGGCCGAAACAAGGCATTGCTCCTTCGCCGACACATCCAAATGCAACTCATGCCCGTCTAATGCCTGGGCGACGACCAATCGGCCCGCCTCTTGAGCCTTGCGACAGGAAGCCTGGAGCAGCGGATGGCCGTTGAGTGACGCCGGAAGGTCCATGACGACCTTGTCGCCATCCTGGCGAATGCTGTTGTAGGCATGTAGCCAGATATTGGCCCGGCCCGTGCTGCTGGCGCTGTTGAGCGGCCCTTGAAAGGAACTGGACGAAGTCTTGGCAATCATTTCCAGCGTGCGCTGGCTCAGGGACCTGAGGGCAAAGCGATCATCGGTCTCTTGGGGATATAGCCCCAGATAGGATTTGATCAGGATCGACACATTGCGGGCGAACGGCGCCAGGAGCAGTGCGATCTGGAACGCACTGTTACCACTGCCGAAGATGACCACATCTTGCTGCAGGAAACGATGGGCCTGGCCCCGCGCAACCATTTGATAGACGTCAAAGCAATTGAACCAATGGGCACTGGGCATTTCGAAGGGCGGCGCCTTCGGGCGAATCCCGGTTGCCAGGATAATCTGCTGTGCACGCAAGGAACGATGCTGGGAACCCGGGGCCAGGCTCACCTCGAACAGCCCCTGGACCTTGCTGACGGTGACCACCCGTTGCTGGATCTTGGTCAATTGCAAGGCTTCGAAGTTACTACGGATGTAGGCTGCGTATTCCTCACCGGTGGGGCTGACGCACAACTTGCGCATGAACCTTTGCAAGGGATAGGGCGCGCCTTCGATCTCCAGTTCATTGCAGTAGGACTGCAATGGATGATCGCCCATCATGCCCATGCACCCCCCGAATACATCGCTGATGACAGCGACTTTCAGGCCCAGATCAATCAGCCGGATACACTCGCCAAGCCCTGCGGGACCGCCACCTACGACAATGACGTCGAACACATGCTGCTCCATTTCAAAAACCCTCCAGGCGGACACAGGCTTGATCAACAATGGGTTTGGCTACCGAGAAAGAAAACCGGACATAGGTGGGGCATGGCCCCTGGTAGAAAGGCGTCGCGGGCAATGGCATGACACCGCAACGAGCGGCCAGGTGTTGACTGAATTCAACGGGGGACAATAAAGGCGCCCGCCGTGAATAGTCGGCCATGATGTAATGGCCGCCCGCCGGTAACCGGACATCCAGCCTGGCAGCCCTCAGCGCACCTGCCAGGCGATCGCGTTTGTGCTTGTAGTGCTCACGCAAGCTATCCAGTCGCCCGACGGTCAACTCATCGAGCAAAACAGCAACGGCCGCCTGTATGGGGGTGGGTTGGCAATAGCTCAGGTAGAGGTGGTGGGCATAGGCTCGCTCCATGAAGGTTGCCTGCGCGCATAACCAGCCGATTCGCACGCCCGTCATGGACAACAACTTTGAAGCGCTGCCTGCCACCATCATGGGAATCTGCTGGCTGGGGTAGCGCGCCGGTGTGTCAGCGTCGTACTGATAGTGACGATAGGCTTCGTCGATAATCACCATGAAATCATGGTTTTTTGCCAGCGCCACCAGGTGCTGCCAATCATCAGCGGACATGCACCACCCTGTCGGGTTATGGGGCGTATTGAGCAGCAGTATGCGAACACCCGCGCGCAACTGCTGTTCGAGCAGTGCCCAATCGGGGCCGATCGACTCCCCTACCGACAACGGCACTGCAACAAACTCCAATCCCAGCAACGTGGCCATTCCTGGGTAATAGGGATAAAAAGGCTCAAAGAACGCGACCCGGCTGCCGTACTGTGTGGACGCTGCGTACAGGGCCAAGTACAAGGCCTCGGTACAGCCACTGGTCACCAGCACTTCGCTGTCGGGCGCATAGCCGGCACTGTGGGCCGCAATGCTTTCGCGCAAAATCATTTCGCCGCGTGGGTCGGCGTACTGCCAGCCCGCCCTGACCTGGCGGGCCAACGCCGCATTCATGGCATTGTCAAACAGGGGTTCAGGAAGCCCTTGCGAAAGGTTCAACGCTCCTGAGGATGCTGCATGTGCACTGGCCTCCCTGAAGGGCGCCACTCGACCAATCAATGTCAAATCATCCATGACTTCCCGCCCCCTTGTATTGATTGGTCAGGCGTGAGTGGCTATTCGGTTGAGTCCTTGCCAGAAACGGGTCAACAAGTTCAGTACATCGGCAGCGCCCTCCAGAATATTGTTGCCGTTGTCAGTGTCCCGGGCCGCCTCCATGACCGCGTCACTGATCCATTGCACATGATCGGTTTCTACCAGCATGTGCAGATAGAAATAGGTGAAGTCTTCGTGTTTCCACCCGCTGTAGAGGCGGAAGCCTTCGTACAGGTTGGCGATCATCGGAAAGCCGAACTCTTCGATAACGTAATGAGCACCAATGGCATGCTCTGTCGAACCCTCGAGGAAAATTCGACGCAGGCCATCGACCAACTCACTGGCTTCGGGAATATATTCAACCTTCTTCCAGTCATCCAACGTGATGCCAACGCCGGCAAGTACACGCTCGAACATGATGAAGTGTGCCTCGCCTACCCCATCGCCCAGCTCGGACACGACCGTGCGCGCCAGCTTCATCCGAATCACTTCGCTGTCGGTGCGGTGCGAGGTACCCGCCAGGATCTGGGGGAACGTACGAATGTAATAAAAGTACTGCTGGAACACTTTCTTCAGCGTTGCCTTGGGCAGCGGTGCCTGTCGAAAGGTTTTATAGAACGCATTGGTGTTGATCCCCGAAGCCGTGATCATTCCTTTAATCGAATGAATGATTTGCTCACCCGTGAGACAGCCTTGTTCCATTTGCTGAGCCGGCATAGATCCCCCCAAATACGATAAGGTAGCTTGGATGGCCGCGACGGAATGTCGCTGCGCGTTTCAGATAGTAAACAAGCAATTCACGCAAACAAATTGATACTTTTAATCGAAGGCGTTCCGAACAATAGATTTATTTTTAAACATGAAAATCGTGATATTAACTCCATTTAGAATCAATTGATTATGGGTTTGTAATATTTTATCGCACAAAAATAGAGCATTATCTTTTTTTTGCACCAGCAAGATGCATGTCGGGCGCTAAGCTCAAATTAAATCACCCCGATTTGGAAGTCTTCTATAGTGAACAATCAACCCATTGACATCGCATTCACCATCAAAGCCGAGCGAGCCGCCCGGGAATGGTCCATCGGCGAGCTCGCCCAGCTATCCGGCGTATCGAAGGCAATGATCAGCAAAATTGAAAACGCACAGGTCAGCCCGACGTCGACGATCCTGGGCCGGTTGTCGGGAGCTTTCGGCTTGCCCCTCTCCACCCTGTTGCATCGAGCCGAGGGACGCTCGGGACTTCTGTCAAGGGCGGCGGAGCAACCGCGTTGGGTAGACCCGGAAACTGGCTACGCGCGCCAGCAAGTCTCCCCGCGGGAGGGCTGGCCACTGGAGCTCATCAGTGTGCAACTGCCTCCGGGCGTGCGTATCAGCTACCCGGCCACGGCCTATGCGTTTCTTCATCAGCAGGTGTGGGCCACGCAAGGCACGCTGACGTTTACCAAGGGCACCACCACCTACATCCTGGAGCAAGGCGACTGCTTGCAATTGGGGCTGCCTGAAGAAGCCTGCACGTTCGAAAACGCCACAGCGCAAGTGTGCGAATACGTCATAGCCCTGATTCGCAAGTAGCAACCGCCCCATCGGTGCCCGCCTGCACACCGACCGCACTATCCAGACGTTCATCCAGGCCGGCGAGCGCACGGCATTCGCGCAATATGCTTATGTAGACCGGGAGGTGAATCGTCGCGCAAGAAGCCGGAGTGTCCCGCTACGGTTTCTTGCGAAATGGGCGGGTGCCAGAGGTATCGATAAGCGCTGGCATTTCTTATATCTGGCCGAACCGACGCCTCTTAAACAAATTTTAAGAAAAAAGGTGGACTTTTAAAAACCTGCTACATTCGAGTGTGAGATGGATTCTCACAGACATCAGGAAGGTACAGGGATGACCAATTTCGACGCTGCCGCAGGCATCAGCGTGACGGAGCTCAACACCTTGTTGGGCGAGTATTACCAGAACGCCCCCAGCACTAATGACCCATTCAAGGGCAGCCTGCCCAAAACCCTGCCAGACCTCGGAGCAGTGACGCTGACTTGGGATGTCGGTGCTGCGCCTAGCCTTGCTTTCGGTCCTCCCTCCCCGGCTATCTGGAATGCCGCGCTTGCGCCGAACGGCGAAACCAATGGTTCCCAGAGCATCCCTTTGCCCAGTTTGCCAATGGTCCAACTCACCTTGCCGATGCTGACGGCCAGCTACACGCTGGGTACTGCGCCCGCGGTAGGCGGTACCGCCCCGAGCGTAGTGGTCTACGCCACGCTCACCTTTACGCCGGGAACACTGGCACTCGACTTGGTGGCAGTGTCATTGGACGAGAGCAAATTCTCCGCGTGGGACATAGCCATATTCAACCTGATGCTGTTGCCGCAGATATTCACCTCTGCTAATCAGATGCTGGCCCTCGTGCACCTGCCCAACCTCGATTGGAACGGGGTGACACTCAACCCTGTACAGCTGCAACTCACTGCAAGCTATTTGCTCGGTGCGACGACGCTGACCACCAACACCAATGCGCTGGATATCGACGGAGTAACCTGGCCCACCGATCCGGTATTCGTGATCGCCAGCAATACGCTGATCAACACGGCAATGGCTGTTTTCTTGAAGCCTTACCAGGGGTATCCGTTCTCCGACAGCGGCGACTTCAAGAAACTGGCCGATTGGAGCTACAACGGCTCGATCTCCTCGCTCTCGGCCACAGTCAAGCAGGTGGCCCCCTTGACCATCAATGCCCAGTTGAGCGCTTCGCTCAACGCGCAGGCCACCCTCACTGCGGCAGGCATGGCCCTGGCGGCGGCAGGTTGTGCCCTCGGTGCGGCCCTGCTGTAACCCTCAAATTCCTTGCCGGAGCAACGCCCATGTCGAGCATGTTTGATTACGATGTTTCCATCAGTCCTTCGCCCGCCGAAATCGATCTGACCGTGGCAGTCGATGGCGTCGCTATCAGCGCGACGATAACGTCGGTACCGTCGCTGACGTTTAAATTGACGCCGACAGGAAACCTGGTCCAGAAGATTCTGTCCGCGGTTGCCTATCCCATTGCGACCCTCATCGCCGCAGAGGTCAAGGACAAACCCAAGGACGCGTTGCAAGGCAAAGTCGAGTCCATCGGCTCAGTGCCCAACTACGATACCAATGGTATCCGCATCGCCCCCAGCGCTCTGACCTTGGGTAGCGTCAACATCGGCGATAGCCCGATGTTGAAAATCGTCGCGACGCTGGCGATCACCAATCTCCCCTCTACCAGCGTCTGATCTGCCTACGAGAGCGCATCGCATGCCTACTATCGACGACTTCCTGCCGAAATTGACGGCTGCCTCCGGCACAGCTTCCTTGGCCGCTACCCTGCCCCAACAATTTTCGGTATCGGCTTGTGGCCCCTATCCGTTGGCCAGCCACGTGGACATTCCCAGCAATTCCAACGGTGGCGAATTACTGCTGGCATTGAACGACATCTCGGTGTCGCCGGTGAAGTTGCTGTCCATCGTTCCCGACCGTGACGCCAGTCGGATCGTGGTGAATCTCGCGCCGATGCAACTAAGCGGAACCTATGACTTGTTCGGCCTGGAAAGTGCGAAGGTGCAATTGGATACCGGTGGATTGATGGCGCCGCTGGCAAGCTTTGCCGTGGGTGCGAGTACTGTTGATGATACCGATCCACCGACTATCACCGAGAAACAGTATGACCAGCTGCAGCAAGCCAACGATCAGCGTACCCAGTTGAATCAGACTGCAAACGGCCGCTCCCTGCTGGATATGTTCAACCAACACAACGACGCCTACAACGCTGTCTTCACTACCAATGCACGTTTGCGCAAGCTCTGGATAGGCGATGGCGCCACCGAGCAGATGTCCGACTATACGTCCCAGGCGTTGGATACACCGGGCATGCCGGTCAATCCAGCGATCACGGACAAGTCCTTTGGTACGACGTCGCAGTCCTACAATGAGAACGCGTTAGCGCAACAACTCAATCTCTACGGCGCCTGTTATCACCCCTACCCCGAGGCCGCGACGGCCGCGCTGACTTTTCAGACGCAAGTTGCCAACGCCACCCAAAACACCCAGCAGAATGTGGTGCCTATGACCGCCCAGGCTGTCTATAGCGCTGTCGATAAAGCCTCGCCTGCGAATCAGGCAAACTTCCTGTTGCAGACCCAGGGCCTGGAAAGCGCGTTGTCACGGATCCTCGAAAATAGCCATGACGATACCGACCTGGATCTATGCGCCCAGCACGGTTTCATCATGGACGCCGAGACTCAGGCGCGTGTGCAGTCCATCTATGCCGAATCATTGCGTCTGCACGACCCCAAGCGCCGCTTGCCCCTGCATAGCGGACCCTTCTCCAGTTCGCTCGCGCAAAGCCGCTTCGTCTTCGCCCTCAGCGAGCAGCCCGATGGCGCGCTGACGCTCAAACTGCAACGCAGCAATTTGAGCGTGCCGGCTCTAGACCTTGACAGCGCGCAGTGGCAGGGCCAGGCCGGTGAGGTCGGTCGCTCGCGCCTGGGCAGCGCCAACTTCATCCGAGGCATCCTCGAAGACCGCATTGCCAGCCAACTGACTCGCGTACTGCGAATGCTCGCCAGCCAGGAGGCATGATGTCGGCAAGCGACTCCATTGCTGTAGTCATCGCGCAACAGCCGACAGCATCGTCGGCATCAGTGTACGCGCGCATCAGTGAAGAACTGCTGGCCGAAGACCTCGTGCGTTTCCGGCAGGAAGTGGAGCTGGCGTTGGAACCGCAGGCGCCCTACCTCACCGACGTGGAACGGCAGATGTTTGCCGGCGGTAAAAAGATACGCCCCTTGGTCATGCTCCTGTCGGCGCGGCTCATCGCGCAGAATGGGCCTCTGCCCGACAAGGTCTACAAAGGCGCGGCATCGCTGGAGATGCTGCATGTGGCCACCTTGATCCACGACGACATCGTCGATGAGGCTCAGCTGCGACGCGGACTGCCATCGGTGTCGGCGGCTCGCGGCAGCAAGACCGCGCTGCTGATCGGCGATCTGCAATTCGTACAGGCGCTTCGCGGGTTCGCCACCGCCGTGGATACCGAGCGCGACATGACCTTGGTGCGGTTGGTGTTGGATACCGCGTTCGATATCTGCCGAGGCGAGTTGGACGAATTGGACCGGACCTTGCCCGAGGATCACGATGCACGCCTGGCGCGCTATTACCAGACCATCGACCGCAAGACCGCAGTCTTGTTTCGGTTGGCCTGCCAGGGGGGTATCGATCTGGCCGGTGGGCGTAGCCGTGATGCCCGCCGCGGTGGCTTCTTCGGGCGCGCCTTGGGTCGTGCGTTCCAGATCATGGACGACGTGCTCGATGTGGTGGAGTACGAAAGTTCGGCGGGCAAGCAGTCAGGTATCGACCTGTTACTGGGTCGACTGTCGCTGCCGCTGATCTATGCGATGGAGACGCTCGGCCCGACACATGCAATCAGCCAATCGCTGCGCGAAGGCACGCCATTGACGGGGCATCGTTTGGGCGATGCATTGGACGACTTGCGTGATTGTGGCTGTATCGACAAGGCCTACGCGGCTGCCCGGCGCGAAGCCTTGCAGGCGCTGTTCTATCTCGAGCCATTTCCTCCAGGCCGCTATCGCGACGCACTGGAGGAACTGGCACTACACGTCGTTGACCGCCCATTGAACGGCTGACCCTGCACCTGACGGAGCACCCATGAGCACCTTGATGAGTTTTTTTCTCGACACGCTGCAACCGTGCCTCAACGACCCGGACAATGCAAAGCTATGGCTGCCCAAGCAACTGGCGGAGATGCAAGGGGGGGATGGAAATCCGGTGCTGCCGGTGCATGCCGACGAGCAGGATCTGGGCTATCTGACCGGCGACAATGGCAACTATATCGCCCAGCGGTTCGCCAACGTATGGTCACTGATGAACGACGAAGACGCCGTGCCCGATCCCCAAAAACCGTATCCGTACCTGAGTCTGTCTGCAGTCCTGGTGGACGGTTTGCAAAACATCTTCGTTAATCCGTCGTCCTCCACACTCACGGGCCAAGGCTACTCCATCACCCTGCCATTGCTGTTCAATTACTATAACGGCCCCTCGGGGCAGACACATTTGCCGCCGCTGACGATGTCTGGCAACTATCGCATCGACCAGTCGCTCCTGATCGGGGACGCTCCCGACACCTCGACCACTGACATCATCGGCACCGGTGCGTTCACTGTCGCGTTCAGTGAATGCATGTTGAACGCGCAGGTCAGCGTGACCATCGAAGGCAGCGCCGCAACCCGTTCCCTGGCCATCGGGGTGAGCGACCTGAAAATCACCAACGTCAAGGGCGGTTCCATCACGCTGAACTTCACGCAACTCACGCTGGATGGCGACCTGACGGGCAAAGATGAGCTGATTGAGTTGATCAGGCAGGCGCTCAGCGCTTCCCAAGGCCAGGCAGCCATGGTCGGCGCGTTAAGCAGCATGTTGAATTTGCCCTCCAACCTGCAAAGCGTCAACGACATGCTCGGCACACAGGCCGAGAACCTCATGTCCAGTGTGTTCGGCCCCCTCCCTGCCCAAGGCCTGCCCAATGACGACAGTGGCCAGGACGCGGCCTCGCCCGTGGACCTGTTCCTGTTCGATCGCACACGCGTGGCGCTGAACGAAGCGAACAGTAACTGGTATCTCCCGTGGCAACTCGCGTGCTCGTCGGATCCGGTGCTGGAGCCTTATTCCAATCCTCAGATCGACATACCCGATCAGACGTATGGGGGGCTGAAGTACACCAACATCCAGTTGACCAAACTGACGCTTTCGGGCGGTTCCAACGCTCAGGCACCGCTGTCGGCGGTTAAGCTCAGCACTCCGCGGATTGCCGCCACGCTCAATTTCGGCGCTCTGGCAGAGGGGCCGGTACGGCAGCTCGACCGCCCGGGCCCGACGGTCAGCCTGCCCGTTCCACCGGCACCGCCGCTCACCGTGAACGCCGGGTTCTCGCTGACCCAGCAGGGCCTCAAGCCAGTCCTACTGCAGGGCACCCTGACCGCGACTGTGGTCAACCTGCAAAGCTCGCTGACGATCACCCCATCAGGCGCCGATGTGAATGCCTTGACGCTCACGATCAGCGATATCAGCGCAAGCCTGGACAGTGCCCAGATAGATGTGTCGGTGACGCTGACGCCTCACGATGTCTCACTGGAGCAGATCATCGGCCGCTTGTTCCAGAAACCCGAAGTCCAGTCACAGATCGCCAAAGCGCTGAACAATGCGCTCAGCGCCCAGGCGCCGCAGCTATCGGAAGAGTTCAGCCAGATCGCGCGTAAAGCCATCCTCAACCAACTCAACAGTTAGGAGAACATCATGTCCGACAGTCAACTCGTCCAATTGCTGGAAAACATGCTATTGACGCCCACCTCCGACTTCTACCTGTCCTCGATTCTCTACAACCCAGACGGTAGCGCCCTGGACCCACTGACCATCGCCGAAGTGGACCTGGGCTCATTCACGATCGAAAAGATTCCGATCGACATCGTTATCAAGAAACTGCATATCCTCGGACTGAGCAACAGCCAGGTGAAGCTCGACAATGGAACCGACCCCGAGATCGTCGTCGACGGCAGCACCGTGACCTTCCATGGCAAACAGCCCAATACACAGGATGGGTACCAACGCCCCCCCGCCGTACCCAACCAGATCCAGGCCAATGGCGAATTGCACGTCAACCTGAACCACGTCGACATGCCACCGGGTACTTTCAGCCTGACCATCAACCACGTCGATGACCTGACCGGGGTCTTCAGTGCTACCGAGGCGGTGGATGGACAGCTCGATACCGCAGTCGTCAACTTCAGCGCGTTGTCGGTCAATCCGGTCGTCGGCAATGGCAACATAACGATCGATATCGATCTGGCGACCGTCTTTAAAGCCACCATCAACCAACTGCTCAATGAGGACGCCAACCAGACGAAGCTCATCGCCGCGCTCAACGGCCAGCTCTCCAACCCCAATCTGCTCGCCAGCCTGTCGCAGGTCGCCACCACGGAAGCCCGCAAGGCCTTGGCCACTATCTGATTGAAAAAGGAGTTTCGACCATGTCCACCGATTTCATCGCGGGCCTTTCGCAATCGTTATTGAACAACGCCAGTGAATCCATTTTTCCCACCATCGCGCCCAAGCTGAGCGACACCGCAAACATCCCCGACGCGAACGCGAGTTTGACCTGGAGCGTATCTGCACCACCGACATTCAGTTTGGCCGCCAGCGGTAGCGGTCAAACTTTCATGGTCAGCATGCCGGTGGAGCTGTCCGTGACCGTGGCCGGCGGGGACCCCACCAGCAGCACAGTCGGTGCCAATGCCAGTGCACGGGCCACAGTAGATGGCAACGGTGTGGTGCGTCTATCAGTGACCGATATCAACTTTGTCACCGATGATCCGTTTGTGAACGAAATCCTGGACGCCTTGAAGAGTGATATCGCCAGCCGGGTGAACAGCCTGATATCCGCCATCGCCATACCGCTGGGGCCCGTCAACGGTATCACCTTTGCCGGATACGCCCTGTTGATCGATGGCGGCAACGCCTATGCGGCCGGCGGATTGTTCTCGCCGGTGGCGATCAGCCAAAAGCAACCGCCATCCAATGGCGGCTTCAACCTGGTACTCACCGAGCCGCTGATCCAACAGGTCGTCGCCAATCTGTGGTGGAGCACAGTACAGAAGACCTATTCGGCCAGCGGTGCCGTCGTGCATCTCAACAGTTACAGCGCTTCGGTCAACAACGGTAACCTGACGCTGACGCTCAACTTGAGCGGTAGCTACAGCTTGGGCCCGGCAGACTGGGATATATCAATCAGCCCAGTCACCGCGACGCTGCAGGTGATGGTGGATGCGCAACGTAACATCCGTATAAACGGCGGCAGTGTTTCTCGCCCATCGGTCAACATCACGCCCTCCAATTTCTGGGCGTGGATGGCAACGTTGGGCGGTGGTGTGATCTCCTCCATTACCCTGGCGATCCTCAACGATGTGGTAGGAGGTCAGATCCAGGAAACGATCCAAGGCCAGTTGGCCCAGACCCTGCTGCAAATTCCGGATCTGAGCGGCAATTTCGAAGGTTTCACTCTGCAGGTGACGCCTGAGAACCTGAACATCACAGGCGTGGGCAATCAGGTCCTGCTGACAGGTACCGCCAGCGTCACCGCCAGCTGAACGATATCCCGGCGGAACCAGCATTGACACCGCCGGGATACCGAAATCGCCTTCACATGGAGTGAACGTCCATGCCGGAAATTGCCGATTACATGTCATGGAATATTGAAAGCCTGTCCTCGAAGAAATGCGCCAAGGACGTCTTTCGCAACGTCAACGTCGCGGCCTGGATCGCCGTGCTGATCGACGAGATGCAGGCCAACGTCATCGGCGTCATGGAAGTGACGCTCGGCACGGGTGAGCAAGCGGTGCAAGTGCTGGTCCAGGCCATCAATGATCGCAAGAAGCTTGTAGGCTCAGGCAGCAAGTGGAAATACGAGGTGTCGCAGCGAAATATTGAAGTCGCCCATACGTTCGCCCGGCGCGCCGACAAGTACGCGTTGCTTTGGGACGATGCAAACGTCAGCGTCAGCAACATGGCCGTCGCCACCAGCACCAAGGTGATTTTCGCTGACCGTAATCCATTGTTCTGGAACATGCAGGCCAGAACCGCAGGCAAGCCCAAGGAACTCAACTGCCTGCTCTGGCATGCCCCCCAACCCAAGTATCACAAGAAAGATGCGACCATCCAGTTGCTGGCAAATCTCAGCGAAGAGATCGAGATCAACACGGGCAACACGGCCTTTTTGATCTCTGGCGACTTCAACTACAACACAGCCAATGCCGCTACCTATGCGCCTCTGACCAGCCTGAAGTTCTCCGGTATATTCGACGGCGAAAAAACTACCCTTACCTCGTTGAAATCGTTCGTCAATGACATCGCCAATCGCCAGAAAATGATCCAGAAAGGCGATGTTGACGACGCCTTTTTGGCAAGCGCCTACGACAACATATTCATCCGTGGCATCACCTCCAATTGGGAACTCAAGGTCTGCGTTCCCAACGTCGTCCTCCAGGAAATCATGGACAGCTTCACCTTCATGATCGTCACCCGCATGCAGCTGCAACTGGCAATGAAGAATGCCAAGATCATCAGCGACCACATGCCTATCGTCATGACTCTCGAAGAATAACCCCAGCGAACTTCGCTCTCTGATGAAGAAATGGCCATGGATATCCAAACGCTTCGCGAGAACCTCAAGATTGGGCTGGACGGGACGACAACCATCGTTGCCAGTACGGTGACCACCGCAAAATTCGCCGACTTTTACGGGCGCATTTTCGACCATCAACCGTTGACCATTTCCAATGCGAGCATCGGTCCCGACGACGCCGGCAATACAGTGCAGCGCGTCGGCACCGCCTCGCTTTTTCGCCAAGTGGCTAACGCTCCCGTAACAGCCACGTTTGTGCTCGACCCGCAAAGCGGCGACGTCACTGTCCAGTTGATGTTCACTTTGATTGGCACAGGACGAAACTGGAAATTTTCCGACAGTTTCCCGGATCTGCCCGTCAGCTTCGACTTCAGTTCCAGTGTCACCGCTCCCCAGACGTCGGCGCTGGACGATCTCACGCTGACCTCGGCATGGTTCTATGCACTGACCGATGCCACCGTCGTTGATATCGACTTGGGCTCCACCAAGACGCCAGTGTCGCTGGACGCAGGGCTCGGTTTCGCCGGCATCGTTGAGCTTAGAGGCGTACTGCTGGCGCTGGAACATCTGCTGGACGTCAACGACCGTTTCGCGATCGGCGGAAACATCGTCGAACCGTCCGTGCAGGTGTCGCCGTTGCGCGAGATCGTTAACAATTTCCCATGGAAAGAGCAAAACTCGCCGCCGGGCATCAGTCTGTTCGTGGACCTGGGACTCGACGTTTCCATTTCCGAAAAGCTTGCGCTTACCCAGACGATCTTCTCGGTCTACAGTCCTTTGAGTGCGAAATGGTGGATGGCCAACCCCAGCTATGAGCCATTCATGGCGATCAGTGGTGCGCTGACGATACCCAGTGCCGGCCTGACCGTTGAGCTGTCATCGAAGATTCCCAAGGGCACTCGCAAGCTGGTGATCACCGGAGAATTCAGCGGTTTCACCCTGAGCAATCTGGCGGACCTGCTGGACCTGGCAGGCACCTCGACGCTAATCGACTACCTGCCGGGGCCACTGCAAGACGCCCTGCATGATGCCGGCAAGCTGCAGTTGCTGGACGCGGCGATCGCGCTGACGGGGTCGGGCACCGGCCTTAGCGTCGACTATGTCTACCTGACCGTTGGTATCCCGGACGCTCAATGGAAACTGCTGGGCGATGAGTTTCTGCTCGAATCCATATCCGTTGAGTTCCATGTCACCCTGCCTTTTATCAAGCCTGCACCGGGTGCTTCGATAAATGCGTTGTTCCTGATCGGTAATGCCGCCCAAGTAAACGTTAGCGCCGGCTATCCTGATTTCTTCATTGCCGGCGAACTGGAGGACGCGGTTACGCTACCGCTGCAGGCGCTGGTCACGCGATACCTGCCTTCGATCCAGCCACCGGCCGATCTGACGATCGACATGCTGTCGGTCAACATCGATACCCAGGCCGGCTACAACTTTTACACCGAAATGGCCGACTCCCCAGGGTGGGTCATTCCACTGGGCCCGCACAACCTGGCCATCGAGGACATTCAATTCGGCTTGTCAAAAGGGCTCGGGGCGAACGCTAAGACCTCGGCTCAGTTTGCCGGCGGGCTGGTCTTCGACGACAACCTGACGCTGGCCATGTCTTACGATCCCACTCAGGGGCTAGCGTTGCGGGGTGCCCTGCCCCAAGTCACGTTGAACGGGCTGATCGGCTGGTTATGCAACGCCAAGGATGTACTGCCCAGTGGGCTTGGCGACTTGACGTTTACCGACTCGACGTTATTGATCACCAAGAACCAGGATCAATTCAAGCTTTCGTTCGGAACCCAGGTTGCCAACGCCGGCTCGCTGGCCTTCGAACTCCTGGACCAACAAGGCACCTGGGGCTTTGCTCTGGGCCTGGACTTGTCCCTGTGCAAGCTGTCGGCGCTGCCAGGACTTGCTTCCATCCAGGCGTTCCTGGATATCTTTCCCATTGCCGGCGAGCAGGTGGTGATCGTTTCCACGCTGAAGAAGTCGGATTTCACCTTTCCGGCTTTGGACCTATTTCAAAATCCGCAGATCAAGTCAAAACAGATCACTATTCCGGCCTGGTCAGGTGGACTGCAGGAAGGCTTCTACTTTTACGCGCAGACCCAATTGAAGCAAAACAGGATCCTGCAAAACCTGGCCAGGATGCTGTCCATTTCGCCAGACACTAACCTGAATGCGGGGATATTCATTGGCACCGATGCCGGCACCCAGGCACGGCTTTTCGCAAATATCAGCACGGTGATCAATCGTTCGGTAACGCTCAGCGGGGCCTTGGGCGTTCAGATACAGGCCGAACAGGTTGAGTTCTATCTGACCGCCACCGCTCGCGCCACCCTCGAGTCGCAACCGGTGCGCTTCGATGTCAGCTTGGCAGTCGTGGAAAACGGCGCATTCGTATCGGGCGACATGGTGGTTGAAAACGATAACGGCACCCTCGACTTCTCGGTATTCAAGCTCAAGAGCTTGGCGTTCGAGCTTGGCATTTCCTTCGAAGGCGAACCTTCGATCGGATTTGCCGCCGAACTGGATATAGCCGACATCGATAGCGCCTTGGCGGTGTTCATCGACACCGTGCAACCTAGCCAGTCAATGGTTGCCGGCGCTGTCAGCGACCTCAGCCTGGCCAAGGTCTTTGACGAGTTGACCGGTGCTACTGCCTCGGACTTGCCCGGTTTCCTGCGCGATGTACTCACCCAGATAGCGGTGGGTCGATTGCACAGCTTCGACAGCGACTGGCAGACCTACCACGATGCCCTGAACCATTACGACCTGGCTAAAATTCGTGAGATGTTCGCCGCCGGTGGCGTTGACCTGCCCGCCGATAGTGGCCAGATCCAGTTGATTGTGAACACACCGGACCAGATTTGGTACCTGCTCGATCTTTCCACGATGTACCACTACGAAATGCAGCGTAACGGGGGGCAGATCTCGGTGTCCCTGGAAGCCCAACTGTACGTCGTGCCTCAGCCAGTCAGCATCGCCACATTGACGTTCCCACAGGGCTTCCACATTTTTGCCGATATCCAGTTTCTGTGGATCCGAGAACAGATCAAGGTCGAGGTCATGCCGCAAAAAGGCATCGCCTTCAATGTCGAAATGGCGCCAATCGTCATCGGCAATGACAAGCTGTTCAAGCTCACGGGTGCCCAGGGCTCGAGCGGCCCTAGTGTGCTGCTGTGCACCTTCTCGGACGCCACTAACCCGCAACCGTCCTATCGAACGCCCGCATTCATGATCTCCGGTGAAGCTTATCTACTGGGTATCGGCCCGCAAATCGATATCGATATTCGAGCTGACCATTGTCACTTTGAACTCAAGGACACCACCCTCGGTGGTTCGACCTTCAACCTACAGGCCGATATCGACGGTATCGATTCAATCAACGCACAAGGTTCGGCCAGCGTCGGCATTAACGAGTCCATCGATCTTGGGCCACTCGGCACGCTGAGCATCGACGACACCATCAATGCCGACCTGGCCTTCGGCACCACAGGCCAGGGAATATTTGCCAACGCCTCGTTCAGCTTCACCTTGGCCAGCAGCACGCATGACATCGCCAGCTTCGACCTGGATGTCGACATCGGTCCTCTGGAAAATCTCCCAGGCATCCTGCTGGAGAAGATCAAACAGTTCTTTGTCGGATTGTTCCAAGACGCGAAGAAATGGTTGGAATACGTCTATCAGGGCATCCTGAAGGGCATTGAAGGGATCGAGCAAATCGGCAAGATCCTCAGAGACACCTTCAAACTTGCGTGGAAGCAGGCCGCCATCTTCCTCCAGGCTGTGGGCTATGCGGCCGAGGACGTGGAGAAGATGTTGATTGCAGTCTTCGACAAAACCGTCGAAGAAGCGCAGGAAATCGTCGACTTCCTGTACAACAGCATCAAGAATTGCGCGATGAAGAGCGGCTTGCTGGCCGTTGCATGAGAAATGCTACCGAAGGCCATTGGTAGCTCTTTCATGGCGCTCCAGTCAATTTGCAAGATTAGGCAATCATCCGCCCGGATCGTGCAATCGCTCCCAAACATAGCTTTCTATAGTTAACCAGAGCCAAACCATCCGGAGCTGGTACCCCTATGAGCGCCCTCAACATCAATGGCCGTGAATACACGGTCGACGTAGACCCAAGCACCCCGATTCTTTGGACCTTGCGCGACACGCTGGGCATGACCGGCACCAAGTTCGGCTGCGGCGCGGCGTTGTGTGGCGCTTGCACCGTGCACCTGGATGGCCAGGCCATTCGTTCCTGCGTGACGCCCATTGCCGCCGCCGAAGGCAAGAAAATCACCACCATCGAAGCGGCAACCAACGGCAGCGATCCGGTCGGTAGCGCCGTGCACGATGCATGGGTCAAGCATGATGTGGCGCAATGTGGCTACTGCCAGAGCGGCCAGATCATGAGCGCGACCGCTTTCCTCAAGGCCCAACCCAAGGGCAAGCAGCCCACGGCCGCCGAGATCGACTCGGCCATGGCCGGCAACATCTGCCGCTGTGGCACCTACGCCCGTATCCGCGCCGCGGTGGCTGATGCCGCCAAAGCCCTTGCCTGATCGGAGCAGACCATGTTGAACGAGATCTTCCCGAACGAGCGCCCTCGCGCCTTGCAACTCCTGCTTGAACGCGACGAGGCTGACAGCCCCGCTACGCTGCCGCGCCGCAGTTTTCTCAAGATCGTCGGCATCGGCGGGCTGGCCTTGGGGGCGTTTCCACACCTGGCCCTGGCGCAAGAGACCAGTGGCGCCGCTGTGCCACTCAAACCGAGCCAGCAACCCACGGCATTCGTGCAAATCGCGCCCAGCGGCGAAGTGACGGTGACCATCAACCGCCTGGAGTTCGGCCAAGGCGTGCAGACCGGCTTGCCGATGATTCTTGCCGAAGAACTCGATGCCGACTGGAGCCTGGTACGCAGTCGCAACGGCAACAGTGACGCCGCCTACATGGACCCGAATTTCGGCATTCACCTGACCGGCGGTTCCAACTCGATCAAGAACAGCTACACCCAGTACCGCGAACTCGGCGCCCGTGCCCGCGCCATGTTGCTGAGTGCCGCCGCCGCGCGCTGGAACGTGGACGTGGCGAGCCTGAGCACCCAGGCCGGCACGGTCCTCGGCCCGGCAGGCCGTAAAGCCAGCTACGGCGAACTGGCCGAAGCCGCGATGGCGATGCCGGTGCCCGAGCAGATCACGCTCAAGGATCCCAAGGATTTCCGCATCATCGGCCAGGCCACGACACGCATCGACGCCAAGGCCAAGAGCAGCGGCCAGCAGGATTTTGGCATCGACATGCATCTGCCGGGGCAGCTCACCGCTGTTGTCGCCCGCCCTCCGGTGTTCGGCGCCAAAATCGCCTCCCTGGATGACAGCGCGGCACGTGCCACGAAAGGGGTAAAAGCCGTGTTGCGCGTACCACTGGACGGCGGTGCCGAAGGTGTTGCGGTGGTCGCCGACAGTTACTGGCAGGCAAAGCTGGCACGCGATGCGCTGAAGGTGGAGTGGGATGCGAGCGCTGTAGAAAAAGTGGACAGTGAGAAACAATTGGCTCAATACCGGGAACTGGCCAACCAGCCCGGCCCACTGCACTTTGATGCCGACATGACGCCACTTGCTGGCGCGCCGCATCAACTGGACGCCGAGTTCGTGTTTCCCTACCTCGCCCATGCTCCGATGGAGCCCCTCAATTGCACCGTGCAGCTCGCCGGGGATGGCGCTCAACTGTGGGTCGGTACGCAGTTCCCCGGCGGTGACGGTGCCGCGGCCGCCAAGGTGCTTGGTCTCAAGCCAGAGCAGATCCAGGTGAACGTGCAGACCGCCGGCGGTGGTTTTGGCCGGCGCGGCGTGCCCACCAACGATTTCGTCGTACTGGCTTGCGAGGTCGCCAAGGCCGCGCGCACCGCCGGGGTCAACGCCCCTATCCGCACCCTTTGGAGCCGGGAGGACGACATCAAGGGCGGTTACTATCGGCCCATGCACCTGCACCATGCGCGCATCGGTTTTGACGACAGCGGCAAGGTGCTCGCCTGGGACCACGCCCTGGTGGGCCAATCGATCATCACCGGCACCGTGTTTGGCGGGCGAGTGAAAAACGGCATCGACCCGACCGCCACGGAAGGCCTGCGTGATCCGTATCCGCTGCCCATGCGGCTGACGGTTCATCACCCCAAGCTCAACGTTCCCGTGCTGTGGTGGCGCAGCGTGGGCTCCACCCATACGGCGTTTGTGATGGAAACGCTGATCGACGAGATCGCCCGCACGACCAAGCAGGATCCAGTGGCCTACCGGATGAAGCTGTTTGGCGACCAGAGCCCACGCCATCGCGAGGCGCTGCAATTGGCCGTGGACAAGAGTGAGTATGGCAAGCGCCAGTTGCCGGCGGGCCATGCCTGGGGCGTGGCGGTCCACGAGTCGTTCAGCTCGGTGGTGGCCTACGTCGTCGAAGCCTCGGTGCAGGACGGTCGTCCGGTGCTGCATAACGTGACGGCCGGTGTGCACTGCAACCTGGCGGTCAACCCTCGCAGTGTCGAGGCCCAGGTCCAAGGCGCGGCGCTGATGGGATTGTCGATGTGCCTGCCAGGTGGCGCGATCACGCTGAAAGATGGCGTGGTGCAACAAAGCAATTTTGCTGACTTCAGCGTGCCGCGCATTACCGACATGCCGACATTTGCCGTCCACATCGTGCCCAGCGCCGAGCCTCCTACGGGGATGGGTGAACCCGGCCTGCCGGCACTGGCCCCCGCTTTTGCCAACGCGGTGGCGAGCCTCACGGGTAAACCGTTGCGTGAGTTACCTTTCAAATTGGCGTGACAGGCTGTGAGGCTGTCTGGCCGCAACGCCAGACAAGCCTCACGATCACAAGCGAATGCGCTTGATATCCCGCTGCGGTGGCGCGCCGAACAGGCGGCTGTATTCACGGCTGAACTGCGAGGCACTTTCATAGCCAACCAAGCCCCCTGCACTGCTCGCATCGACATTCTGGCTCAACATCAACTGCCGAGCGGCTTGTAGCCGCAGCTGCTTCTGGTATTGCAACGGACTCATTCCGGTCACGGTGCGAAAATGCTGGCGAAACGTGGATGGACTCATGTGCGCTTGTGCCGCCAGATCGTCCATACGCAACGCCTGGCGAAAATTCAGTTTCAGCCAGGCAACCGTCTTGGCGATGTGCTGGCTGGGTGACCCGGCAGCGATCACATGCAGCAACTGTGGCGCGTGGGCACCGCTCAACAGGCGCGCGATGATCTCTTCCTTGATCAGCGGAGCGACTGTCTCAAGCAGCGACGGTTCCTCCAGCAGGTCTATCAAGCGTCGCAGGGCGTCCAGCACCCTGGTATCCAGCGCTTGTACGGTAACCGGTCGAAACGCGTCGTCCCTCATGCGTTGTGACAACTGCATGCGCTCGGCCACTTGCATCACCATCGTGCTGTCGAATCTCAGCATCATGCCCAGGAACGGCTTGGCGACGCTGGCTTGGGAGATGTGGGAAATGACCGGCAGATCCACGCAGGTCACCATCGACTGGCCCGGCGCGTAAGTCAGTATCTCGTCCCCGAGCATGGCTTGCTTGCGGCCCTGCAAGGTCACGCCGAGACCCAGGCCATAGATGCAGTGCGTCGGCGCGGTGATCGCGTTGCGCCGATGCAGGCTCAAGCCGGCAATGGCGGTGATCTGGTCGCCCTCGCTGGGCACAAGCTGGCTGACCGAACCGGCCAGGCGACTGATGTCGCTGACGCCCTGGTCGCAGTTGAAGTCGGTGTGCACATTTCACTCCTTGGAAACATCGGACCCACGGCTTGGTGATGCGAACACTGTTCGCCATCACCGTAAGTCGTTGATCAATATGGACGCAGTATGCTGGGTCGGCGGTTCGAGTCGCTTGCCTGATTGACGCAATTTCTTACTCGATTTAACGATCCCTAGCTCGCATCAGTCACCTCGGGCCAGAAATGACAATATGATTCAGGAGTTTTGGGGGGCACAAAGTGATGGTTGGGCTGGGTGCCTAAAGATTCTGGAAGATGTAGCCGGTTGACCGTTGATCATCCAGCGCGACACCCACTTGCAGCAGGCGTTGGGCCAGGGCCGGCGTTTCGACCCGCACTTTCCAATCCAGGCCTGTCGGTGCCACGGGGGCGCGATCGTAGCGAATGATCGCTTCAGTCAACTGCGCCCGATCAGGCAAGTACACCGCCAACGCGTTGCCCTTCCAGGCGGCGACGTTCATGCCCATCGCTTCACACAGCGCAATCTTGGCCTGGGCATCGTCCCTGTCCGCCTGGCGGGAGCGTTCGATCTGATCGGCCAGGATCGGATCGACAATGCGGTCGCTGAACAAGACCTCGCCCGTCTCCCAGACCTCAGGCGGACAGACCTTGTCGGCAGGACGCAAGGCAATGAGCGGATTGATTTCCATCGGATAGATTCGACAGACCAGCGGCCGCTCTTCATAGATGCCGCAACGACCATCGTCGCCGAGATTGCGGCACTGCGTCAGCGCATTGCCCGCCAGTACCGCAACGACTCGAATCTGGGCATCGCCACTGGTGACGGCCACGGCCCGTTGGGCGCTGTGGGCGAATTGCCTAGGCTCGGAAGGCCAGGTTGACTCATCGAACGCCTCCAGTATGACCGCCACCTCATGTCCGCGGTGTAGCCACTGCCTTGCCTCATCCAACGTCAGTGGAATCAGCCGCCCCTTGCAGCAGATGCCGCAGCCGTTGCAGGCAAAGCGGATCGTGTTGTTTTCCATATCAAGCACTCGCACACGTGTTTTCGATGGCCTACAGAAGTCCCCGCCACTCGGATACAGCTGTGGCAGGGCCTCAGGGCCGCGAGAGTATGTGGAGCGAAACGCCTATCCGGTTGCCGGATTCGCCGGCATGTTTGCCTGATCCAAGGTGATTTCAGGTATCAGCCTTTGGGAGGCGAACCCGTTGTTTCGGGTTCCCCTTCACTTCAGATGCCGGGAACGCGGCTTCACTGGAGGTGATCGGCGTCGATCACGGCCTGGGCGAACGCCCGCGGTGCTTCTTGCGGCAAGTTGTGGCCGACACCGCCATCGATCAGGCGATGTTCGTATTGGCCAGTGAAACGCTTGGCATAGGCTTCGGCGGGCGGATGAGGAGCGCCATTGGCATCACCCTCCAAGGTGATGGTCGGCACGCTGATCGACGGGAACGTCGCCAGTTTCTTTTCCAGGGCATCGTATTTGGCCTCGCCCTTGACCAGGCCCAGGCGCCAGCGATAGTTGAAGATTGAAACGGCGACATGATCGGGGTTCTGCAAAGCGGCGGCACTGCGCTCATACGTTGCGTCATCGAAGTTCCACTTGGGCGACGCCAGTTTCCAGATCAGTTTGGCGAAGTCGTGGGTGTTTTTCTCGTAACCGAGGCGGCCGCGCTCGGTCGCAAAGTAGAACTGATACCACCACTGCAGTTCGGCGGCCGGTGGTAGCGGTGTCTTGCCGGCCTCCTGGCTGCCGATCAGGTAGCCACTCACCGCCACCAGCGCCTTCACCCGCTCCGGCCAAAGGGCCGCGACAATGTCGGCGGTGCGTGCGCCCCAGTCATAACCGCCGAGCACGGCCTGCTTGATCCTCAGCGCGTCCATGAAATCAATCAGATCGCTTGCCAGTGCAGAAGGCTGGCCGTTGCGCAGGGTCTTGGCCGACAGGAAGCGCGTGTCGCCATAACCACGGGCGTACGGAATCAGCACGCGATAGCCCTTCTCTGACAGCGCTGGCGCCACATCCGCGTAGCTGTGAATGTCATAGGGCCAACCATGCAGCAGGATGACCACCGGCCCATCGGCGGGACCGACCTCGGCATAGGAAACGTCCAACAGGCCAGCCTTGACGTGCTTCAGCGGGCCGAACGAGGTGTGACTGCCCGGTGTAATGGCGCCGATGGTGCTGGCAGGTATATCGGCGGCGTTAGCCTGCGACGAAGCGAAGCCCAAGGCGCCCAATTGCATCATCGCGAACACCAGAAGGGCTGGGGTGAACAAGCGACCATGGCGCGCTGCGGATGGGTGGTTCAGAGTCGTGTCCATGTGAATCTCTCTTACGAATGGCGGGTGAGCGGCTCCCGGTTCTGAGCCGCCAGGAAAGGTTTAATAAGCGGTCTGGGCGACGGTGTTTTTCGCGGCGCTACGCAATGGCCGGAATGCCTCGCGCAACTCTTCGCTGAACAATTGCGGCTGCTCCCAGGCAGCGAAATGGCCGCCCTTGCTGACTTCGTTGAAGTAGGACAGCGATGGGTAGGCGCGCTGGGCCCAGGTTTTTGGTGCACGGTAGATTTCGTGGGGGAACACGGTGATCGCTACCGGGACCTTGATGTCAGCGGTTTTTTGCGCCACCGCACTGAAGTTATTGTTGTTGTTCTCCCAATAGAAACGGGAGGACGATGCGCCGGTGTCGGTCAGCCAGTACAGGCTGATGTCGTCGAGCATTTCATCGCGACTGAGCACACGCTCAGGCTTGCCTTCGCTGTCAGTCCAGGCGGCAAATTTCTCGTACATCCATGCCGCTGTGCCCGAGGGCGAATCTGCCAGCAGGTAACCGATGGTCTGCGGCCGGGTCACCATCATTGCGCCGTAGGCTGCATTGCGGCCGAAGAAGCTGCTCAGCGAGTTGTAGGCAGTGCGTTCTGGAGCGCTCAACCCGGCCGGTGCCGGTTCGCCGCTGTTGATCGGCTTCACCAGCTCCGGCGGCACGGTCGCCGGCATGTTCAAATGGATACCCAGCAAACCGGGCGGCGCCAGGCGGCCCAAGGCGTCGGAGATGACCGACCCATGATCACCGCCCTGGGACACGTAATGGGTGTAGCCGAGGCGTTTCATCAGCACGTCCCAGGCCTTGGCCACGCGGTCCGGGCCCCAGCCCAACTCGGTCGGCTTGCCGGAAAAGCCGTGACCTGGAATCGACGGAATCACGACGTCGAAAGAGTCCTCGGCACGCCCCCCGTAGGCGGTTGGATCGGTCAACGGGCCGATGGTCTTGAGGAACTCGAATTGCGAACCCGGCCAGCCATGGGTAAGGATCAGCGGCATGGCGTTGGGATTGCGCGAACGCACATGAATGAACTGGATGTCGACACCATCGATCGTGGTGATGAACTCGGGCAATGCATTGAGCCTGGCCTCGGCCTTGCGCCAGTCATAACCGTTGCCCCAATACTTCACCAAGTCCTGTACCTGGGCCAGTTGCACGCCCTGGGAAACGTCATTGACGGTTTCCTTGTCCGGCCAACGGGCGTCGGCAATGCGCTTGCGCAGTTCGGCCAGCTTCGCGTCATCGACATGGATGCGGTATGGGCGGATGGCCTCGGATTGAGACGATTGAACCGTACTGGCTGGCGCGACCGCGGCGGTGGCCGCCCAGGCTCCCGGGCTGGCAGCGAGCAGTGCGAGACTGAGCGCACTGCCCCTGGCGGTGTGAACCAGGCAACGGTGCCAGGCGCAAACGGATGAAATTGCAAGCATGATGACTCTCCTTGAGTGAGTGGCCCACGGACCTGGATCAATTGTCCTGAGCGCAGTCCTGGGCGACGGCGTCGTAGTCCAGTGCCTGGATCTGGCCGGCCGAGTCCAAATAGGTCATGCGTGTCTCCACGACGCCGCAGCCCGAGCCTTGCTTGACCGAAAGCACCTTGGCGACATCCAGGTGGTCGCCATACATGTAGGTGTGAGGCTTGATGCTGTCTTGGGCATTGGCCACGACAGCGCCAAGGCTCAATGCGGCAAACAGGGAAGCGATGCCGAGGTTTTTCCAGTTCATGATGTTATCTCCGACGTGGGGTGAGCCAATGAGACGGCTGGGGCTGTCTCGGTGGGCTCATTTGACGTCGGCCAGGTATCGCGCATGTGTCAGCGACGGTCTTGAATGAAATCGTCCGTATCAACAATGGCCTTGGATACACAGAGATACATTCGTATCGGGAGGGCTCGCTGATTGCCTTACTTCACCGCACGCCATCTGCTTCGTGCATGCAGGTACGCGGTCGTATCGCTGTAACCCAGCTGAGCGGCAATCTGCGCCGGGGATTCGCCCTGCATTTCCAAAAGCAACTCCAGTTCGCCGCGAACCTGGTCGAGCAACTGCCTGAAGGTCGTGCCTTGTTCCTCAAGGCGCCTGCGCAAGGTTCTCGGCGTCTGGTGCAGTGCTTGCGCCAGATCGACCAGCGTTGGCGTTTCGCCTTTGGCCAATGATCGCCGGACACCGTCGGCCAGCCTGGCCGACCAGCCGGTGAAACTGCGGTGCGCGGCGACCCGGCGGTCGAGCTCCTGGGTCAACAGCTCCAACATGCCGTGATGACGCGTCTGCATCGGCAGGCGTGCGCTTGGGGCATCGAAATAGAAACGGTTGTCCGGGCAGTCGAACTCGATACGGTCTCCAAACCATTGGCTGTACTGTTGGTAATACGAGGGCCGCGAATGGGCGAATCTGGCGAGAATCGGCTGTATGTCCTGTCCCGTTCCTCGCCGTAATTGCGTAACGGCCATTACGCCATAGTGCTCTACGACGTACCGCGCCAAATCCCCCGGCGCATCGACACTCAACTCGACGCCCAGGCCGTTTTCGTCATTGAGCAAGCGCACCGTGTCCGTATCCGAGGCGAGCGCGGCGTAGCGTGCCCAAAGCTGCATGGCCGACAAGACGTCAGGGCTGTACAGGCAAAGATAAGCCAGGACGTGCCAGTCCTGAGGCGTAAATAGCTCAAACAGTTTCAAGCCGATCGCCGGATCGACGCGCGCCGCTTCGCGCCAGAGCTGATCCAGCTCGATCAGGTTGTAGTCTTTTTGCCTCCCGCCAGCGTGACTGTCCAGGAAACGCTCCAGCACCTGGCCCAATTTGCCCCGGTGAAAGCGTTGGGGTGAACGATTGACCGCTTCTCGCTCGATTCTGTCCGTTTCGCGCATTGGGAGGGCTGACTCGCTGGCTTCTAATGAAATGGCATTGCCCGCTGGGGCCTTAATCGAGAGTGCCATGAATACAACAATGCTCGCCAATAATCCTTCTGTCGTCGTGGCCGGGATATTCCTCGCCTTCATTTTGCTGGAACTTGCTTGCTCGGCCTTGCGCCAGTCATCGGGCGGCAGGCGTGATGTACTGATTGAAGTCATCGGCTCCGGGATCCTGGTTGCAATCACCTTCCCCGCCGTCATGTGGCTGAGCGGCAAGTTGCTCAGCCTGGTTGCCCCGCAGATGAAGGACGCGCTGGTGGCGATCCCCTGGGTCGCCGGGTTCGTGTTGTTCCTGTTGCTGGACGACATGACTCAATACTGGTGGCATCGCCTGACTCACCGGGTTCCCGCCCTCTATGCGTTGCATCGCGCCCATCATTCCGCGCCCTACATGAGTGTCCGGATCGTTTACCGCAACAACAGTTTTTATTACCTGCTCATGCCCGGGATCTGGCTGTCCGGCATGCTGATCTACCTGGGCCTCGCGCCGGTCTACTACGTTTACCTGATCATCAAGATGACTGTTATTTTCGCGGCGCACAGCAGTGTTGCATGGGATGACAAGCTTTATGGGGTTCGTGGTTTGCGGCCCGTGGTCTGGCTTCTGGAGCGGATAATTTCCACCCCATCCACCCACTCTGCCCACCATGGCTTGACGGCCGAGGACGGTGTCACTCATTACAAAGGCAACTTCGGCAACCTGTTGTTTCTATGGGATGTGCTGTTCGGGACGGCAAAAATCACGCGCCGACGCCCGCCAGCCTACGGAATCGAGCACCTGTCACCGATCAGTTGGCAAGAGGAATTGTTCTGGCCCGTCGTGCGCTCACGCCGTACCGCGCCCAAGGCCAGCGCACAACCGGAGGTGACGCAATGAGCCGCCACATCGTTGTGCTGTCGGGTTCCAACCGCGGGGACAGTCAGTCGCTCAAAGTGGCGCGTTATCTGCGCCAGCGACTGAAGGATCTCAACCTGTGCGACGCCAGCGACTTGATTGACCTGGCCGCCTGCCGATTGCCGCTTTGGCCGGAAAAAGACCGCGATGAGGTGTGGCGTGCCCAACAATCGATCCTTGCCAAAGCGACAGCACTGATCGTGATCAGCCCGGAGTGGAATGGCATGGCCTGCCCCGCGCTGAAGAACTTCTTCCTCTATGCGGGGACCAAGGAGCTCGGGCACAAACCCGCGCTGTTGGTGGGCGTCTCGGCTGGACTTGGCGGCGCCTATCCCATCGCCGAGCTGCGTGCGTCGAGCTACAAGAATTGCCGGATCATGTATTTGCCGGAACAGCTGATCATTCGGCAGGTGGAGTCGATGCTCAACGGCCAGGAGCCGGCCCACGAAGACGACAATCGCATTCGGGGGCGGGCTGATTGGGCGTTGCGCATGCTCTGCCAGTACGAAGTTGCGTTTCGCGAGATACGGCTGACCCTCGAACATCCTCCGGCGTTTGCTACCGGTATGTAGGCGCGGTGGTCACTGCAGATCCTGCCGCTCAGAGCGTCCCGGCTTTGCCATGAAACGCTTGCCCCAACACCGCCAAACGCTCTGCCAACGGCGGCAAGCACTGACTGCTGCGAGTCAGGATGCCAATGTTGTCGGCGTTGCGCTCAGCCACGGCCTGGACGCTCTGCAAGCGCTCATTGATCCCCATCGACGCCTTGGATTGTTCCTGGGTGGTAGTGGCGATCAGGTCGTTGAAATGGTTGATCACTGCGATGTCTTCCACCACGGCGTGGAGCAGTTGTGAAGCGAGTTGGCTGGCGGACACGCAGCGCGCCACTCCATCCCGGCTGTCTTGCATGGCGACAGCGGCCTGGCGGCTGCCCTGCTGCAGCTTGGCGATGATCTGCTGGATTTGCGTGGTGGACATCGAGGTCTTTTGGGACAGGGTCCGGACTTCGTCGGCCACCACCGCGAAACCACGGCCCTGCTCGCCGGCCCGAGCGGCTTCGATGGCCGCGTTGAGGGCCAGCAGGTTGGTTTGTTCGGCGATACCATTGATCACATCCAGCACCTGGCCGATCTGTTGCGCCTGTTCAGCCAGGACTTGCACGGTTTCGTTGGTCAGGTTGATGCGCCCGGCCAGCTCGACGATCTCTTCTCGGGTCTGGTCAACCGTGCTGCGCCCGCGGTTGACCTGCTCGTTGGCCTGGCCGGCACGCTGCAAGGTCTGGTCGACATGGCCGGCGATGTTCTCCATGGCCTGGACCAGATGGCTGATCGCTGCGCTCATCTGCGCCACTTCATCGAGTTGGTGGCGGGCGCCGGTTTCCAGGGTCTGGCCGACTTGGGACAGGTCCTGGCCCAGGTCCGAGAGGTTTCGGGTGTCGCGCACCACGCCGTCCACCAGTTGGGTGACCTGCTGGAGGAAATGATCGAATCGCTCGCTCGACGAGACCTTGACGCCCTCGTTGTGCTGCCTGCCAGCGTCGTTGCTCAATTGCGCGGCCGCCACCAGAACCTTATCGAGCACATCCTGGTTTTCCGTGGCGTCGGCCAGGCTCTGGTTCGCCAGGTAAATCAGGATCACACTTTCCACTACCACGTAGAACGCGTGGAGAAAGACCATCGACCAGCCACCGTGGGTATCCATCACGAACACCGGATAACCCTGGTGTTGGAGCCAGTGAAAACCGAGGTGATGAACCGCAATGGTGGCGGCGGCCACGACAATCGGCAGCCAGTCACGGTAGAACGTCAACACGGCCAGCAGCACGAAGATCCCGAAGTGGAATTCGATCACACCCTGGGTCTGGTTGATGTGCAATGCCGCCATGACCATCAACGCCACCGCGATAACACAGCGCATGGCCCGAGTGCCCACCAGGACGCGATAAAGCGCGGTGCTCGCCACGCAGGTTGTCGCTCCGACCAGCAGCGCCTGGGTAAACGTCGAGTGCAGGAATGCCAGGCTCAGGGAATACAACAACGTGAGCCAAAGCAGCCCCAACATGATGCGATCGGCTCTACGGTGGTGATCGTTAAAGCGCACGGGCGATGTCATGGGGGTCGTCCTTTTCAAAGGCCTGGAGGGTCCGTTACCAATGCCGTTCACGTCTTGGGGGCGTTTCGACAGTGAACTGTAACTGATTATCATCAGTTGGTGGCACTACGCCACCAAGCTTTTCTCACTGGCCTTTGCTTTATGATGTTCGCCATCTCATGACTGACTGATGGAACCCCCATGACTTTCGATTTCGACACGGTATTGGAACGCCACGGCACCGGCAGTACCAAATGGAGCCGCTACCCGGCCGATGTGTTGCCGATGTGGGTCGCCGATATGGACTTCCCCGCCCCACCCGTGATCATCGACGCGCTGCACAAGCGCCTGGAACATCCGATGCTGGGCTACAGCGTGGCCCAGGACGATCTGCGCGCCGCCGTCGTGGCCGATCTGTGGAGCAAGTACGCCTGGCGCGTCGAGCCCCAGCAGATTGTGTTCCTGCCGGGTGTCGAGCCGGGCTTCAACATGGCCCTGCATGCCTTGGTAGCGCCCCAGCAGAATGTCGTGGTGCAGGTGCCCAACTACCCGCCGCTGCGCAACGCCCCAGGTCACTGGCAGTTGAACAAAGTGGAATTGCCATTCCACCCGGTCAACGGTGAATTCCACACGCCATTGGCTGCGTTGCGCGAGGCCTTGCAGGGCGGTGGCGCGCTGTTGCTGAGCAATCCTCACAACCCGTTGGGCAAGGTGTTTGACCGCCAGGAACTCAAGGCCGTGGCAGACATCTGCCTGGAGCAGGACGCCTGGATCATCTCCGACGAAATCCATGCCGAACTGTGCTTCGACGGCCGTGTGCACATTCCAACCGCCTCCCTCAGCCCGGAGATTGCCGAGCGCACCATCACCCTGATGTCCGCCAGCAAGGCCTTCAATATCGCCGGGTTGAAGACCTCGTTCGCCATTATCCAGAACACCAAGCTGCGCGAACGGGTCAACAGCGCCCGGGCCGGCATGGTCGACAGCGTCAATGCCCTGGGCCTTGAAGCGACCCGTGCGGCCTATAGCGAAGCCGGTCCGTGGCTAGAGGCCCTGAAGGCGTACCTGCAAGCCAACCGCGATTACCTGGTCGATGCAGTGAACACTCGCCTGCCGGGCATCACCATGACCGTACCCCAGGGCACTTACCTGGCTTGGCTGGATTGCTCCGGGTTGGGACTGGATGACCCGCAGGGCTTCTTCCTGAAAGAAGCCAAGGTGGGGCTGAGTGCCGGCCTGGATTTTGGCGACGACGCCGGTCAGTTCGTGCGCTTGAACTTCGGCTGCCCGCGGGCGCTGCTGGAGGAAGGGATCACGCGGATGGAGCGCAGCCTGAGGGCCAGGGGCTGATCCTGTGGCGAGGGAGCTTGCTCCCGCTGGCCTGCGAAGCCCTCAGATAGGGGCCGCTACGCGCCCCAGCGGGAGCAAGCTCCCTCGCCACACAAGCTCCTGGCCGCAATGGGGTCTGTGCTTTATTCATGCATATCCGGCGCATGGACAAAGCACAGCTTGTTGCCCTCCGGATCGCGGCAATAGGCCCCAAAATAGCCTTCGCAATACTGCGGCCTCGGGCCGGGAGGGCCTTCGTCGGAGCCGCCCATGGCAATCGCCTGCTCCCAGGCAGCACGCACGGTTTGCGGGGAGTCCGCGGCGAAGCTCACTTGCATGCCATTGCCCCACGTAGCGGGCAGGCCATTGAAAGGCAACTGGACGAAAACCTGGGGCCAATGCTTGCCGGGCTGACGCCAGCCTTCTCCCGGCGGGCCCGAATCATTTTCGCCCTCGATACGCTCCAGCCCCAGGCAGCCGAGGACTGCATCATAAAAAGCGACCATTGTCGGCAGGTCGCGCGCGCCGATCTGTATGTGGCTGAACATTGCCCTGCTCCTTAAACGACACCTGTACTCACATTGGAGAATACAGGCCCGTCCAATGTTCGCCAGGCCCCTCTATTCGCCGACGAAACACGCCTTATTACGCTCATCGACTGGCCGGACAATTCGACCGAACTCTGCCCGAAAACCCAAAGTCCACCCTCCATCGCAACCCACCTGGAGAACGACGATGGTCGACTACCCTTTCCCGCCTTTCCCTAAACAAAGCCAGCCGGTGCCCGGCAGCCAGCGCAAAATGGACCCTTACCCGGACTGCGGCGAACAGAGCTACACCGGCTCCGGACGATTGGCGAACAAAATCGCCCTGATCACCGGCGCCGACAGCGGCATCGGTCGTGCCGTGGCCATTGCCTTCGCCCGTGAAGGTGCGGATGTGGCGATTGCCTACCTGGACGAGCATGAAGACGCCCGGGAAACCGCACGCTGGGTCGAGCAGGCCGGGCGCCAATGCCTATTGCTGCCCGGTGATCTGGCGGACAAAGGCTTGTGCCGCAAGATCGTCGATGAAACCGTCGCCCGCTTCGGGCATATCGACGTCCTGGTCAACAACGCCGCGTTCCAGATGACCCACGAAAACCTGGAGGATATTCCCGACGAAGAATGGGTGCGTACGTTCGATATCAACATCACCGCGATGTTCAGGATCTGCCAGGCCGCCGTGCCGCACATGAAGCCGGGTGGCTCGATCATCAACACCAGCTCGGTCAACTCCGACATGCCCAAGCCGACGCTGCTGGCCTATGCCACCACCAAGGGCGCCATTGCCAACTTCACCGGCGGCTTGGCGCAAATGCTCGGCCCCAAGGGCATCCGTGTGAACAGCGTGGCACCCGGACCGATCTGGACGCCGCTGATCGTGGCGACCATGCCCGAGGAAGAAGTACAGAATTTCGGTTCCCAGACACCCCTTGGCCGCCCTGGCCAGCCGGTTGAAGTGGCGCCGATCTATGTGCTGCTGGCCTCGGACGAAGCCAGCTACATTTCCGGAGCCCGTTATGGGATTACCGGAGGCAAGCCGATGCTCTGATCAAGGTTGGGACTGCTTTTGTGGCGAGGGGATTTATCCCCGCTAGGCTGAAGCAGCCCTAAAAAGCTCACCTGGTATATCAGGCTGATCCCGAGTGTTGGCCTATTGGGGCTGCTTCGCAGCCCAACGGGGATAAATCCCCTCGCCACAATGAAGTTCGCCAGCACTCGGGGTTACTCCTTGGCAATCACCGAAATCTTCCCATTGCGCTCGATGATCGCAAACTTGATCTGTTCCAGGGCCTCGATGCCCTGGCTGGAGCGTGCTGCCTCCATGATGTCCGCCTCCACCAACCGCGCATGACGCATCCGCCCATGCAGAATTCGTCCGTCCTCGACGATGATGGTCGGGCCACCGTCGATCAGGCGCGAAACCCATTGAGAGCGCAGTTTGAGCAATGAGAAGCCGACATCGATGGCAATCAGCGTCACGATCACCATCAGCGCGTTGGTCATCGAGAAATCATCCCCCAACAGCGCCTGTTGAGTGGCCTCGCCGATGATCATCAACAACACGAAATCAAAGGTGGTGATTTCTGCCAGCGAACGTCGCCCGGCGATCTTGAACAACACCATCAACGCCGCGTACATCACGGCCGCTCGCAGCACCGAATCCATAGGTCACCTAAGGAAAAATGAACTGATTGAAACTCACCGAGGCACCGCCAGGGGTTGCGATGCGGCTGTGATAGGTCCCGAAACCGTCGCCGAGCAATGACAGGTGCAGGCTGGCCTGCCCTCGTTCATCGGCCTGTACCCAGAGGGTCATGCCCTGCCCCGCGCCCGCCGAGCGCAGCGGTGCAGGTTGCAACGCTTGCACCTCGAAACCTTCCAGCCAATCGCCACCCAACTCGACTTCCAACACGGCGTTGGGCTGGCCCTTGAGACGGATGACCAGGACGTTGCTGGAGCCGTTGCGGTGGAAGGCCTGATACTCGACGCCAAGGCTGCGGTCGTCGCTGTACAGCTCCCGGTTGCTCAGCGGGCCACGGGAGAACAGCCCCAGCAAGGCCAGGATCACCAACAGCACCAACACGTACCAGCCAACTCGCTCGAAACGCCAGACCTTGTGCTGGAACGCCATGTCTTCGCATACCGGAAACTGGCGGCTCCGGTGGTCGTCCTGCTCGTATGGATCGCTCATGGCCCGCCCTCCTATCGCCGCTCGCCGGCCATGGCGCGCTGGTGAAAGCCGGGCAGTTGTTGCAGCACGTATTCGGCGGCCCACAATTGCACCTGACCGCGACTGCCGAAGAAGCGCACGCAACGGCTGAACAGTGCTCGCTGACCGTCCACATCGAACGCCCAGGCAAAGCAGACGGTGCCGGCGGGTATTCCGTCCTTGTCGTCTGGCCCGAGCAGACCGGTGGTGGCCACCGCCGCATTGGCATTGGCATCGTGCAAGGCGCCGAGGGCCATTTCCTCGGCGACTTCACGGCTGGTGAGATTGAAGGTCTCGATGGTGCGCGGGCTGACACCGAGCAAGCGCTGCTTGGCCTCAGGGGAGTACACCACATAACCGCTTTCGATCAGTGAACCACTGCCGGGCACCTCGGCCAGCAATGTGACGATCTGTCCGGCGGTGCAGGATTCGGCTGTGGTCAGGCGCAGGTCATGATCGCGCAAATAATCAACCAGGATTTGGGCAACAGTCATGGCAGACGGTCCTTCGGGGATGCTGATGGGTTGACCTCTACCGTTGTGTTTCATTCCCTTTATCGCCCCGTCGGCCAGGACCAGCAAATAAATGAAACCCGAGCCTTTTTCTGTACCTCAAACGCCATAAGGGCCTCATGCAGAGGCCGTCCTGATCAGGAGGTCGTCATGTCCGCACCTTTCGTCAAACTGTTCACGCAGCCCGAATTCGCCTGGGCCGACATACGCGAGCAAGAACAGGCGCATCCACGCCATTACCTGGCTCATTTGCTGCTGCTCGCGCTGATCCCCGCGGTATGCCTGTTCATCGGCACCACTTGGACCGGATGGAGCCTGGCCGAAAACGAAACGGTACGACTCAGCAGTGCCAGCGCGCTTCAATTGTGCGTGCTGCTGTACGTGACCATCGTCGTCGGCGTCACGTTGATGGGGCTGTTCATCCGCTGGATGTCCCGCACTTTCGAAGCGCGCCCGACGGTCAACCAATGCATCGGCTTCGCCGCCTATACCGCAACGCCGTACTTCCTGGCCGGAATCTTCGGGCTTTACCCGAGCCGCTGGCTGGCCGTGGCGGTGCTGTTGCTGGCATCGGCCTACTCGACATTCCTGCTGTTCGTCGGGCTGCCCAAGTTCATGGGCCTCAAGAAGGAACAGGGCCTGCTGTATTCGGCAAGTGTCTGGGGCGTGGGGCTGCTGGTCCTGGTGACGATCCTGGTGGAAATGATCCTGCTCTGGTTCAACTTCCTGCAGCCGGAATATTTGCGTGTCCCGGTGGGCTGAATGCGTTTTCGGGGTGCACAATGCCGATGACAGCGGCTTGAGGTGATCCGGTTAAACTTTCTTCATACCGATACGCCTGCGCATCTCAGCCGTAATACTCTGCCGAGTTCGCTTGAGCCCAGCCCAAGGCTCATGCCCAACTTCCGCCAGACGCTCATGAACATTGTGCACGTTCCACAAATTCGCCCCCTTGAGCTCGGCCACCTCCTCGCGAAAGATCGGCACCGACACCGGCAACCCTTCCCGAGTCCGGGCGGCATAAGCGCAAATGGTGGTGGCACCCAACCCGTTGCGCAGGTAATCGATGAATATCCGCCCTACCCGATTCTTCGGCCCGGACACCGCCGAAAAACGGTCTGGCAGCAGCTTGGCCATGTGACTGACAATCGCATGACTGAACCCCTTGACCTCGTCCCAACCCAGTTTGCGCGTCAGCGGCACCACCACATGAATGCCCTTGCCGCCGCTGGTCTTGAGGAACGCCTTGAGGCCTAGTTCATCGAGCACCGACAAGGTGAGCTGCGTCGCCTCGACCATGCTTTTCCAGGGCAGCGCCGGGTCCGGGTCAAGGTCGAGGACGAAGCGGTCGGGCTTGTCCAGATCGACAGACGTGGCATTCCAAGTGTGCAGTTCCACGGTGCTCATCTGCACCGCACCGATCAGCGCCTCGGCGTTGTTGATGATCATCACCGGCTGCCCGGTCAGTTCCTTGTCCAGGCTGGTGATACCGGGAATCGCCAGGCGCTCGGGGTTCTTCTGGAAGAACAGCTCACCGGCGATGCCATCCGGCGCCCGGACCAAGGCGACCGGGCGGTCTTCCAGTTCCGGCAGGATGAATTCGGCCACGCTGGCGTAGTACTCGGCCAGTTGCAGCTTGGTGGTGCCGCTGCTGGCGTCAATGACCCGCTCCGGATGGGTGATGCGGACCTTGCCGTCCAAGGCCGATGCCTTGGCCTTGCTCTTGGTCCTGGCCGGTGTCGCGCCAGGCTCATCCTTGGCTTTGGTTTTTTTTGCCGTTGCGTTTTTTTTCACGGGCTTGGCCAGCTCCTGGGTAATGTCCTTGGCCGGTTTGTCGTCGCGCAAGCCATGGAAAACCGCATGGCGCACCGAGCCTTCCTTGGTCATTTCGGCAAAGGCCACTTCGGCCAGCAGCTTCGGTTCCAGCCAATGCACGCCCTTGGCTTCGTAGCCGGTGGGCGGGTTCACCACGGCGGCCTTTTTCGTCTCCAGGGGCAGCAATTGCTGGTAGATGCTTTTGAGGGTGGTTTCGTTGAACCCGGTGCCGACCTTACCGGCGTAGCGCAACTGGCCGCTGTCGGCATCATGCAGCCCCAGCAGCAAGGCACCAAAGGCGCTGCGAGCGCCCTTGGGCTCGCTGAAGCCCACCACCACGAACTCCTGGCGATTCTTGCACTTGAGCTTGATCCAGTCGTTGCTGCGCCGGGACACATAGGTGCTGCCGACGCGCTTGCCGATCAGCCCCTCCATCTGCATCTGGCAGGCGCTATTGAGCAGCGCTTCAGGGGTTTCTTCAAAGGCATCGGAAAACCGCAGCAAAGGGCTTTCGTTGGGCTCCAGCACGGCCGCCAAGGCGGCCCGGCGCTCTTGCACCGGCACTTTGCGCAAATCCATGCCGTTGAGGTAAGGCATGTCGAACAGGTAATAGGCGATCTTGCCGCTGCTGCCGCCCTCGAAGGCATTCTGCAAGGCCTGGAAGTCCGGCACGCCTTGGTCGTTGGCAACCACCATCTCGCCGTCGAGCCAGGCCGATTCCAAGCCCAGTGCGGCCAAGGCCTCGGCCTGTCTTGGCAATTTGTGGGTCCAGTCATGACCGTTGCGGGTGAGCAGCCTGACGTCACCGTTTTCGATCCGCGCCATGACCCGGTAACCGTCGAACTTGATTTCATAGAGCCACTCGCCGTCGGGCGCGCTTTCCACCAGGGTCGCCAGTTCCGGCTTGAGGGTGTCCGGCAGCGGCCCGGCGACCGCACCGCTGAGGGAGGTTTTCGAGGTGCGCTTCGGCGATTTCGGCTGCGCGGCTTTTTCCGGTTGTTTCACCGCTTTGGCGCCAGCCTTGCCTCGACGCTTGGGCACGAGGGTGCGATCGCTGAGCACGCTGTCCGGCTCGGCCTGGACCACGTCGTATTCGCTTTCGGGGCGGGCGGCCTGGTCCTGGTGCTTGATCAGGAACCACTGCTCCTGCTTGCCGGGCATGTGGGTGCGCACCAGGTTCCACAGGCCGCTGAGCTTTTCCCCTTGCAGCTCGAACTTGAGCCGGCCTTTTTCATAGGCCTCGTGGGGATCGCCCTGGGGAATCCAGACGCCCCGGTCCCAGACGATCACGTCACCGGCGCCATAATGGCCCTCGGGGATGTTGCCTTCGAACGTGGCGTAATCCAGCGGATGGTCTTCGACATGCACCGCCAGGCGCTTGGCTTTCGGGTCCAGGGAGGGGCCTTTGGGCACCGCCCAGCTCTTGAGTGCACCGTCCAGTTCCAGCCGAAAGTCGTAATGCAGCCGCGAGGCGTCGTGTTTTTGAATACAAAACTGCAAGGCGTGGGCAGTCTTCGCCGATTTGCGCGAGCGCTTCGCCGCCGGCTCCGGAGTGGCGGCGAAATCCCGCATGCGGTTGTAGTCATCCAGGGTCTTGCTGCTCATGGACCACCAGCCACCTGTTGCAACGCCGGATCGGCGACCGGCAGCCCGACGGTTTCCGCGAGCAATTGATCGACCACGCGGCCCAGGGCCTGTTCGACGGAATCGCCCAGCAACAGCCCCTGTTCGAAAAGGACGATTTGCCGGTCGGCGCTGGTGCCTTCCTGCACCATGCGGCGCACTTGCCCGAATACGTCCTGGACACCCAGCTCTGCTGCGGTCTCACCGAAGGTTTGCTCGGCCAGGGTCAACCATTCACCGATCAGCATCGGCTGCTCCTGCCCCTCGACGATGAACTCCGCGAGAATCCCATGACGTTTGGCCCGCCAGCGATTTTCCTTGAGGACCCACTGGGACATCTGGCTGTAGTTGGCGCCAGGCCGGCGCTGCGCCACGGCATGGGCCACCATCAGGCGAAACAGCGAGGCGAGGCACAGGACGTCGTCGACCCGAGGACAGGCATCACAAATGCGCAGTTCCAGCGTGGGGTAACGTGAGGAAGGCCGTATCACCCACCAGCAATCGCTGGGTTGGCGAATGGACCCGGTACGCATGAGCATGTCGACGTAGCTGGCGAACGCCGACTCATCTTCGAAAAACTCCGGCACGCCCATGCGTGGCCATTCATCGCAGGCCACTTGTCGATAGCTGCTGAAGCCACTATAGCCACCGTTCCAGAACGGTGATGAAGCGCTCAGGGCCAGGAACATCGGCAACCAGGGCAGGATCTCATTCATGACCCGCACTCGATCCTGAATGGCCGGAACTTCCACATGGATATGCAGGCCCGACAGCACGCTGCGCCTCGCCACCCGTTGGTAATCATCGAACAGTTGCTGGAAATGCAGCTCGTCGGTCGGCTGCAGTACTTGGGTCGTCATCGGATGTGAACCGGCGCTGAGCAGACCCAGGCCATAGGGTGCCAACCGCTGGTTCAAGCCCGTACGCACCTGGCTCAGGTAATCGGCCGCCTCTGACAGGCTGCGAAAGATGGGCGATGCCATCTCGACCTGGCACAGGAACATTTCATGGGCGAAATGCTTGCCCAGCTCGGCCTGGCAAGCTGCGATCGCTTGTGCGGGTGGCTCGCCTGGCATGCAACGGGTTTGCAGATCGGTGATGAAATACTCCTCTTCAATGCCGAATTTCATGCGCCTGTTCATCGATAATCCCTCCGATAACCCCGCCGATACCTGCGCCAATGCGGGTTACAACCAACGCCACCACGGCGATCCTTTCCACGTCCTGATAACCCGGCGTCAGCAATTCCTCACCAAACACGTCCGGGTCCAATTCCTTGTAGGTCCAGCCGAAATCCGCCGAGTCACGCCATTGGCCCAGCGCTTCCAGGAACGGGTCGCGCCCATCCACCATCGCCACACCGGTGTAGAGCACCAGCGAGCCGCCCGGTGTCAGCCGGGGCAAGGCTTGTTCGACGATACGCAACGACAACCCGGCGCCCAGGGCGCCGCCGCCATGGCGATAGGCGCGCTCGGATGGATCAGCCATGTACGGCGGGTTGGCGACGATCAGGTCGAAGTTGCCTGGCACGTCCTGCAGCACGTCGCTGCGAGCGACCTCGACATTGCCCACCTCGGCCAGCGCGGCGTTCACGGCGCTCAGGCGCAAGGCTTGCGGGTTGATGTCCACCGCCATTACTTGCGCTTCACGCCGGGCGCGGGCAATCACGATCGCACCGACGCCGGCGCCACAACCGATGTCCACGGCGCGATGTACCGCCGTGAAGTTCTGCTGCAGATGAGTATGGATCAGTTGGGCGAAACGGTAGCTGTCAGGGCCGAAAAACACCGCATCGGTGGCCTGGGTGGGGAACGGCGAATGAGCGAACAGCAAGCCATCCAGGCTCGACCAACGCACCCGGCTGCGCAGCAGGCCGTCGCGCTCTTCCAGCACTTGGGCCTCTTGCAGTTGCCGCTGTTCATCGGCACTGATCAGTCCCGGCGCAAATGGCCGCGACCAACCGAACACGTCCCGCAAGGTCTTGGAGCGTTCATTGCCGGGTCGCTGGTTGACTCGCTCGTGGGTCAACGGCGTTGGGGTAATGAAACGGTAGCCGTCGGCTTGCAGGCGCCGGCCCAGTTGCAACAGCGCAAGGTCCCGCTCGGACAGGCGTTCTTCATTCATGCAGGGCTCCCTAACGAAGTGCGGACTTGAGTTCGATGAACCGACGAGTCGCCAACAGGCCGGCCGGATGGCTATGACGCCGGGCACAGAGCCAGGGCATCAGTACCTGCATCTGCTCGTTGGGCGTCCGCCCTTGCAGTGCCTGTTGCAAGCTTTGTACATCGGGATCGTCCATCGGCGTCGTTGGCTCGCAAGCAGCAACCGGAGCGCGCCGGACGCCGGATCTTGTACCCTCGTCCAGCCAGTCACCGGCTATCCAATCGCGCAGCAGCTGTTTTTCGTAGGGGCTGAACACCCCGAACATGGCCGCTCCGGCCCCGTTGACGAGCGTCCAGAAGCGGCTGTTCTGCGGATCTTCATGGCGTTTGATCCAGCCTTTGTTCTGCATTGCCGCCAAGAATCCTTCCAACTGGCCTGGCGCCGAAAGCCACTGGTTGACGGTCTTGCCTTCGAACTTGCAGTAATCGGAATGCATGTGCTGGCCGAACGGGCGTTTGCGTTCAAGCATGTCCAGCACTTCGCGGGTCAGGTCGAACGCGCCGATGATGTCCCGGCTGCCCTGCCCCAGGTCGTTGAGGCGATAGCCCAACGTGACCCGGTGCCAGAAGGCTTTCCGGTCGGCTTCCATCGGCATCAGCTGCAGCAGCCCTTGTACGGCCTTATGGGCGTGGCCGGTGCTGGCGTTGTCGATGGTGACATGAAGGGTGAAATAGTACGGATCGATGTCCAGCTCGGTCAGCTCATAGGCGCTGATCAGCAGATGCAGGGGCAATTGCTCATAGCCCAAGTTGTAGCCGATGACTTCTGGCAGGTATTCGTCGCCGGCGTACCCCAAGGCCAGTTGCACGGCGCCTTGCAGATAAAAGTCGTCGTCGATGTCCGGGGCATCCGACAGATCGTGTTCGGCGAGCAATTTTCGATAGAGCACCACATGGTTTTGCGCGGGATGACCGTCCCCCAGTTCTTCCAGGTAGGTGCACAGCAACCCTTCGAAACGGTGGTCATGCCAGTGCTTGACCACGCCATACAGCCAGGCGCCGTCCACCCGTTTGGTCGGCGCCACAGCCTGCAGGAAGTACAAGGCGTGGGCCTTGCTGCTGAAGAACTCCCGCGCGCCGCCATTTTTGCGCCGTTCCAGGTAGTCAGCGTATTGCCGGGCCACACCGGCGCTGTGCTGCTCGACCCAGGCCAGCAGCGCCATGGGGTCATCGGGCATCTCCTGGGGAAGCGCCGCGGCCTTTGCGATGCATTCCCGGAGGAACGCCTGGGCGACGGCTTGCTTGTCAGCGTCGTCGGGGCCCTGGAACAGTCGTTCATAGCATTGGCGCACGTGCCCGTCAGGCGTAACAGGGTGCACGGTTCCCGGCTGGGATTGGAGGGGTGTCAGCGCAGTCATAAGGGCCTCTCGGGTTTCGGCGGACGCTGAATCAGCACGTCTCTTCTGTTGCAGAGCACCGGCAACGACGAAAAATTCCGTTGGGTTGAAGGGCAGGCGGATAAACGGGATGTCCGTTCACGAGGGGAACCCTCGTTTCGCTCCAACCCTCGAATACTGAGAACCACCCCAGCTGTTGAATGTGGCAACGGCGCTGTTGGGGCGAGGGAGCTTGCTCCCGCTGGACGCGAAGCGGCCCATGCAAGGGGGCGCGGTCAAAAGGTTTTTACGACTGCTTCGCAGCCGAGCGGGAGCAAGCTCCCTCGCCACGGGGTTCACTCGCCGGCTGTACCAAGCGCTATCCAAGGAGCAACGATGACTTTCACGGTATGGGTAGCGGTGCTCGGTGCGGTGTTGCTGACCCTGGCCTTGACCTCCTCCTATCTGCGCTGGATGCCGGTCACCACCTCGGCGATGTGCCTGGTACTGGGCGTTGCCATCGGGCCGATGGGATTGGACGTGCTGAAGCTGGACATCAGCGACTCGGCGGTCTGGATGGAACACCTCACGGAGGTCGCGGTGGTGTTTTCATTGTTCGTCAGCGGCCTCAAGTTGCGTTTGCCCCTCAAGAACGGTACCTGGCGTGTCGCCTATGGGCTGGCCGGGCCGGTGATGATCCTGTGCATCGCCGGCCTGTGCCTGGCATTGCATTATCTGTTGGGCCTGGGTTGGGGCGTGTCGATGCTGATCGGCGCGATGTTGGCACCTACCGACCCGGTGCTGGCGGCGCTGGTGCAGGTCAATGACGCGCGGGATGACGACCGGGTACGTTTCGGCCTGTCGGGCGAAGCGGGACTGAACGACGGGACGGCATTTCCTTTTGTGATCCTCGGCCTGTTGATGCTGCGTGAAGACGGCAGCGGTTTTCTCGGTGAATGGCTGCTGCGTAACGTCCTCTGGGCGGTGCCGGCCGGTTTGCTGGTCGGCTACTGGATGGGCCGCGGCATTGGCAAGCTGACCTTGTCGATGCGCATCCGGAATGCCGACAGCACGCTGTCGCCCAATGACTACCTGGCCCTGGCACTGATTGCCCTGGCTTACGTCGTGGCCGAGTGGATCCAGGGCTATGGTTTTCTCTCAGTGTTTGCCGCCGGCCTGGGGCTGCGCCAGGCTGAGGTCAAATCCACCGATGAAGCGGCGCCGCCGGCAGAACACCTGGTGCAACCGGTGGTGGGCCACGAAACCGTCGATCCCCAACAGGCTGTCCTGGGTGATACCGAGTCGCTGGACGATGGTCAATTGGCCGCAGGGGTCATGATGAGCGACATGCTCGCATTCGGCAGCCTGGTGGAGCGATCGATGGAAGTGTTTCTGGTCACCCTGCTTGGGGTCGTGCTGGCCAACCATTGGGACTGGCGGGCCTTGGCGATCGGTGCCCTGCTGTTTGCCGTCATCCGCCCGTTGAGTGTGCTGGCGTTACCCTGGGGGCGATTGCTCGACGGACCGCAACGGCTGCTGATCGGTTGGTTCGGCATCCGCGGTATCGGCAGCCTGTTTTATTTGTTTTTCGCCTTGAACAATGACCTGCAGCCGGAGGTGGCGCAGCTGTGCATCAACCTCACCCTGTCGGTGGTGGCGTTGAGCATTCTGGTTCATGGCGTCACGACCCAACCGACCCTGGCATGGTATGAGCGCCGCAAGCATCCGAGGTGAGTAACTGCGGCAGGAGATGAACGCTGTTGTGGCGAGGGAGCTTGCTCCCGCTCGGTTGCGCAGCAACCGCAAAGCTTGGGGCCGCTTCGCAGCCCAGCGGGAGCAAGCTCCCTCGCCACAATGATGTTCGTCCTCAAGATCGCGCGGCTCAACCGCCAGGATCGCCCATCTGGATATAGACCGAATACACCCCCAGCAATACCCAGAAGGTGGCGAAGATCCATGGCGTACGCACCGAGAACAGCAGCGACTTGCGGTAGCCTTTGTGCGTCGACTCCCGCTCGTTGAACAGCGGTGACTCGTCGTAGGCCAGGCCCATCAAGGGTTCGGCGCGCAATAACTCGCTCTGTTTGAAATGCCAATGATCGATGATTTCGTAGGCCGCCTTGATGCCCGGCCAGGCATTGAGCGAGCTCAAGAATCCCAGCAAGGCCAGAAATGGCGGCACGATCAGCGTGAACAACTTGCCCCACTCCGGGTTCAGGTTGGCCATGCACGAAGCAAAGGCGATCACCAGGAAAGATTGGGCGGCCAGGTAAGCATCGGTTCGGTTGGCCAGGATACTGGTTTCGTACTGGATTTCCCGGCGATAGAAATCCAGTCGTTCCTTGGGTGAACCGAACAGTGTGGCGTTGTGTTCCGTCAGTTCTTCTTCCGGGGTTGGCCCGGTGAGTATTCTGGGCATTGCGAAGGACGAGCCTCTCTGATGATTCGGATTCATTAGAAGAACCTGACGCACGGCAAGTTCAAGCCAATGGACCGCAGGTGCATCCAACATCCGGGGAAACGCTCTCCAACCGCCAGGGTCTCTAGTTCGTAAGGGCAAGAGGACGCTTGTGTGGACTATCTTGGATGGGTGCAATGGCCAGCGATGCTCGTCACGGTGCTGGCCGCCTGGTTGATCGGCTCACGCCAACCGCGACGCCGGATGGCGGGATTCAGTTGTTTTATTGCAAGCAATATTCTGTGGGTGATCTGGGGCCTTCATACCCACGCGTATGCGTTGATCGTGTTGCAGTTTTGCCTGTGTGCGATGAATTTGCGGGGGTTCAAGAAGAACACTGAATAAGCGCCTGCTCTTGTGTGGCGAGGGAGCTTGCTCCCGCTCGAGTGCGAAGCGCTCGCCACATGGGGGCCGCTTCGCGACCCAGCGGGAGCAAGCTCCCTCGCCACAGGAGGCTGACTATTTCATCGTCTGCCCAATGATCTGCACCAGGTCAATCTGCTTGAACGGCTTGATCAACCGAGGCAATTGGGTGGCGAAACCTTCCAGGCGTTCGGCATAACCGGTGGCCAGGATGATGGGCAGGTCCGGTTGGCGGTCACGCAACAGTTTCGCCAACTGCGCACCGTCCATCTGCGGCATGGCCATGTCGGTGATGACCAGGTCGATGTCCGGGTTGCGCTCATACAGCTCCAGTGCCTGGGCGCCCGATGGCGCGCAAAGGACCCGGTGCCCGAGGTCTTCGATCAACAGGCGCGTGCTGGTCAGCACCAGGCTGTCATCATCGACTACCAGCACTTTCAACTCATCGACTGGCTGCGTTGTTTCCTGGATCGACGCTTTGCCCGGTGCCGGGTTGTTTGCCACCGGCAACCACAACTGCGCGGTGGTACCGACACCTTTCTCGCTCCTGAGCGTCAGACGCCCCCCGAGCTGTTCCGCCAGGCCATGCACCATGGACAACCCCAGGCCCGTACCTTTGCCAACCCCCTTGGTGGTGAAAAATGGGTCCACGGCCGAGGCCAGCGTGGCTTCATCCATGCCCTCGCCTTCATCGGTAATCGCCAGGCAAATGTAGCGCCCGGGGGCCATCGGCTTGTCGTGGGCCGCATCACACCCTTGCCGCTCATCGGCGCTAATCATGAGCTTGCCACCATGGGGCATGGCGTCCCGGGCGTTGGTCGCCAGATTGAGAATCGCCAGTTCCAGTTGGTTGACATCGGCCAGCACCGGCGACAGCGCCTCGGCGAAGCGGGTCTGGATGTGTATCGATGGGCCCAGGGAGCTTTGCAGCAGGCCGCTGATACCCTGCACCAGGGCCGCCAGCTCGACCGATTCGTAGGTCAGTTTTTGCCGGCGGGCAAACGCCAGCATGCGCTGGGTCAACGAAACCCCGCGCAGCGCGCCCTGGGTCGCGTTGTCCAGCAATTGAGTGAGTTTCGGTTCGTTGGCCATGCGCTTGCGTACGATTTCCAGGTTGCCAAGGATGACCGTCAACAGGTTATTGAAATCATGGGCAATACCGCCGGTGAGCTGACCGATGGCTTGCAGTTTCTGGGATTGGAACAGCGCCTCGCGGGCTTGCTCAAGGGCCTGCTGGGCCTGGGTGGCATCGGTAATGTCACGGGTGATCTTGGCAAATCCCAACAGCGTGCCGGTGTCGCTGCGGATCGCATCGATGACCACGTGGGCCATGAAGCGCGTGCCATCCTTGCGCATGCGCCAGCCTTTTTTCTCGAAGCGCCCTTCGCTGGCGGCGATGCTCAACGCCCGTTGTGGTTCGCCGCTATCGCGATCCTCGGGGGTGTAGAACATCGAGAAATGCCGGCCGATAGCCTCGGCCGGAAGATAACCCTTGATCCGCTGCGCCCCCAGGTTCCAGTTGGTGACCTGGCCTTGCGGGTCGAGCATGTAGATGGCGTAATCGGTGACGCTTTGCACCAGCAGGCGGAACTGCTGCTCGCTTTGCTTGAGGGTTTCCTCGGCCATTTTACGATCGGTCAGGTCGCGGGTGATCTTGGCGAAACCAAGCAAGGTGCCGCTCTGGCTGTCGATGATCGGATCGATCACCACATGGGACCAGAACAACGTGCCGTCCTTGCGCACCCGCCAACCCTCGCCTTCAAAGCGCCCCTCCTGCACGGCCGTGTCCAGCGCCCGTTGCGGCAGGCCGGCGGCGCGATCCTGATCGGTGTAGAAACGGGAGAAATGCTGGCCCAGGATCTCGGATTCCTCGTAGCCCTTGAAGCGCCTGGCGCCGGAGTTCCAACTGGTGATGAGGCCCGATGGGTCGGTCATGTAGATGGCGTAGTCGACCACCGCGTCGATGAGCAGGCGAAAGCGCTGCTCCTCGTTCATGAGTGGGGACTTGGGGGCGTTCTCAAGCATCTGGCCGGGGCATCCGTGTGGATTCTTTTTTCGCGAAGTATGGAGCAAGTCAGGCGCCAGGAAAAATCCTCAAGCCTTCCAACCTGTGGGAGCGAGCTCGCTCGCGATAGCGGTGGGTCAGTTTGCATCAATACTGGCTGACAGTCTGCCATCGCGAGCAAGCTCGCTCCCACAAGGGGATTTGTGGGCCTCTTGGGTAACTGACCACCAGCGCGGCAACAAGTGCTGCACCCTCGCCTCGCCAAACCGGTCATCGATCAGCATCACCACCCCGCGATCCTGCTGGGTGCGGATAACGCGACCGGCCGCCTGCACGACTTTTTGCAGGCCAGGGTACAGGTACGTGTAGTCGTAGCCATCGCCGAAGATTGCGGCCATGCGTTGTTTCATCTGCTCATTGACCGGGTTGAACTGCGCCAGCCCCAAGGTGGCGATGAATGCGCCGATCAGGCGTGAACCCGGCAAATCGATGCCCTCGCCGAACGCGCCGCCCAGCACCGCAAAGCCAATGCCTTGGCTGTGCTCCATGAACCGTTCGAGAAACGCCTGCCGGGGGGCTTCGCCCATGCCGCGCGATTGCGTCCAGAGCGCAATTTGCGGGTACCGCTCGGCAAACAGCCCAGCCACTTGCTGCAAGTAATCGAAGCTGCTGAAAAAAGCCAGGTAGTTGCCTGGGCGCTCGTTGAACTGGCGGGCCATCAACGCGGCAATGGGCTCCAGGGACGCCTGGCGATGGGCAAAACGGGTGGAAATGCGGCTGACGACCTGTACGTCCAGTTGTTCGGCCTTGAACGGCGATTCCACGTCGATCCATACCGTGTCGCCCGGCGTCCCCAACAAGTCTGCGTAGTAATGCCGGGGGCCCAGGGTCGCGGAAAACAGCACCGTGCTGCGGGCCGCCGTCAGCCTGGGTCGCAGGAATGCGGCCGGCACCACGTTGCGCAGGCACAGCGTAGATAGGCTGCGCTGGCGGCCGAGTTCGCGCTTGTGGATGTCAAACAGAAAGTGCTCGTCGAAGGTTTCCGCCACCCGGCCAAACTGCAACGCGTCGAAGTAGAACGCCTGCAATCCGCTGTCCAGGCCTTGGGGATGATCGTTTAGATAATCGCCAATAGCCGTAGTGCAGGTAGCCAGGGCCTGGAGCAATTTGTCCGGCAACTTTTCATAGGCCCGATAGGCCGCCACCTGGGGCGCATGCAAGGCGTTCCACTGGCGATTGACCCTATCAAGGGATTTCTTCAGCGGTTCAGGGGCGGTTTTGCGCACGCTGGTCAGCGTGGCCTGGTCGAGGGTCGCGCTGTACATCTGCCGCCCGCGCTCCACCAGGTTATGGGCTTCATCCACCAAGGTCGCGACAGTCCAGCCGTTGGCCTGGGCCAGGCCGAAGAGCAACGCGCTGAAGTCGAAGTAATAGTTGTAGTCGGCCACCACTACGTCGGCCCAGCGGGCCATTTCCTGGCTGAGGTAATACGGGCAGACCTCATGGGCCAGCGCAATCTCGCGCAACGCCGCCTGGTCGAGCAACGTGACCTGGCTCGCCGCTGCCCGGGCGCCCGGCAAGCGGTCGTAGAAACCACGGGCCAGCGGGCAGGATTCGCCATGGCAGGCTTTGTCCAGGTGTTCGCAAGCCTTGTCCCGGGCGATCATTTCCAGCACGCGCAACGGCATCGACGGCGCGCTGCGGGTGATTACTTGAGCGGCGTCCAACGCCAGCTTGCGTCCCGGGGTTTTGGCGGTGAGAAAGAACACTTTATCCAACCGCTGCGGCGCCAGGGCCTTGAGCATCGGGAACAGCGTGCCGACGGTCTTGCCGATGCCGGTGGGCGCCTGGGCCATCAGGCAACGGCCGGTACTGACCGCCTTGAACACCGACTCAGCCAAGTGCCGCTGTCCTGGCCTGAAGCTGGCGTGAGGAAAAGCCAATGTGTGTGCGCCGAGATTGCGGGCCTGACGGTGGGCCATTTCCTGTTCGGCCCAGGCGAGGAATAGCGCGCACTGTGCTTCAAAAAACGCCTGGAGTTGCGCCGCCTCGAAGCTTTGCGTAAAGCAGGTTTCCTTTTCGCTGACGATGTCGAAATACACCAAGGCGACGTCGATATGCGGCAACTGTAGTTTCTGGCACATCAGCCAGCCGTAGATTTTCGCCTGGGCCCAATGCAGTTGGCGGTGATTGGCCGGTTGCTTGCTCAGGTCGCCCCGGTAAGTCTTCACTTCTTCGAGGCAGTTGCGGGTCGGGTCGTAGCCGTCGGCCCGGCCTTTGACTTTCAGTGTCTGGTAGAGACCTTCAAGGGCCACCTCAGCCAGGTAGCCATCGCTGCGCCGCGCCGCCACGGTGCGATGGCCAGCGATGCCTTCCAAGGCCGTGGGCGACGGCGTGAAGCGCAGGTCAAGATCACCCACCTTGGCGGTGAACTCACACAACGCCCGCACGGCGATGCTGTAGCTGGATGCCGGGGTCATGCGGCCCCATCGCGAGCAAGCTCGCTCACGATAGCCGACTCTGCCCATTGCACATAACAAACGGCAACGGGCATCTGGTGCTCATGGCAGAACTCCAGCCAACGCAGTTGGTTGTCTTGCAGCCGATCGCCAGGGCCTTTGACTTCGATCATGCGGTAGGTCTTGTGCTGCGGCCAGAACTGGATCAGATCCGGCATGCCGGCGCGGTTGGCCTTGATGTCCAGCAGCAAACGGTCAAACCAGTGCTTGAGATGCGCGGCCGGCAAGCAATCGAGGGCTTGCTCCAGCAAGGGCTCGGACAGCGCGCCCCAGAATACGAAAGGCGACTGCACGCCCCACTTTTCGGCATAGCGACGGCTGATGGTCTGCCGATAGCGGCCATCGTCCAGCTCTGCCAGGCAAGCTGCGAACAGCTCGGCGCGACGGGCATGAAAATCTTCGTTGAGCAGGTCCACCGGCCCCCGCTGGAACGGGTGGAAAAATGCACCCGGCAACGGCGCGAAGATCGCCGGCCAGCACAGCAGGCCGAACAGCGAATTGATCAGGCTGTTCTCGACGTAATGCACTGGCGCGGTGTCGTCGTGCAGGTGGGCCTGGACGTGGTACTCCACCGACAAGGTCGGATCGACGCGAGGCAGTTGCAGCTCCAGGCGCTCCACTTCCCGGACCGGGCCCCGTGGCACCGGCGGGCCGCCCAACTTGCGCCGAAGACGGGGCACGATCCGCAGCAAGGCCTGGGTTTCGGCGGCACTTTGCGGTGCCTGCATCGCCACCTCGCCGAGTTCAAGGGCCAAGCCGTATTCGCCGATGCGCTCCAGTACCCGGACCATCCGCAACCGCGCGCCCGGGTAGGTGCAATCGCGATAGATGCCCAAGGCCAAGGCGAAGTCGCCGATGCGCTCGCCGTGCTGGCCAATCTGGAACAACAACTTGCCCCGGCGCCGCTCCAGCCACGGATTGTCCAGGGACAGTTCGTTGACCTGGGCGACGATCTCATCCAGGGGCTCGCCAGCTTCGAAGCGCTGCTGGCAGTCGTGCAAGAACAGGCAGGCATCGACGTCCTCGCGGCTGCGCAAGCCCCGTGACTCGGCGCTGAACTCGACGGTTTCGTAGGTGAAGATGCCCAGGTCCGCCAGGACGAATTCCGACCAGTCCTGGTAAAGGTTGCCGAAAAACATCAACCGCAGCCGGTCACACAGACTCATGATCGTCAGGCTGTACAGCCGGTCATCCAACTGCGGGCACCAGGCATCGAACGGCTGGGGCTGGTTGACGCGTTCGTCCAAGGCGTGGAGCCATTCGGTCTTTTTCGCCTTGGGGTGTTCGATCAGGTGGCCCAGGCACAGGAGGATTTCCGGCTTGAGCAGCACCTCGAACAGCTCGACGAGCCCGATGGGGGCCTGTTCCTCGACCCAACCCAGCGCCAACAGTGGCGCGACGGCGGCACCAATGTCGCCAATTTCCGGGTAATGCAGCTTGCTATGGCGAAACCGTAGCCCCTTGCGCATCACCATCCGCACCAGCAAGCCCTGGGCGCCACGCGGCAGCGCTGCGAAGTGCTCGATGAAGCGCTGCTCGTCGGTGCTGAGCACATCGGCATAACGCTGCGTCAACCAAGCGAGCACCTGCTGGAAGTTGTTCAGGTAGTAAAACGGATCGTCGAGGGAACGGACTGCCACGGAAAGAACGCCAAGGATATTAAGCACTGGTTATGCATACAGATAACAGCTGTAAACCGGCCAGGCAACAGCAAAAGATGAACGGTCTCCTATATTTAAGGTGAAATCCTTCAGTCAGCGATGAACTTTCCTACGGCAAGCGAGACCAATGGCGGTTGACTAACGTGATGGCGCGGTCGAATCAGTTGCTCCGTGTCCTTTTAATTGAGAGGTTATGGTTATGAACATCAGGTTTCTGGGCCTGCCCATGGTCGCCGTGGCATTTCTGGCTCTGGCTGGCTGCGCGTCGCCAACCGTGGTGACCTTGCAGAACGGTACCCAGTATTTGACCAAGGACACCCCCAATACCCGCACCGCTGACGGTTTCTACGAGTTCGAGGATATTTCCGGCAGGAAAGTCCGGGTCCGCGCCGATGATGTGGCAACCATTCGCAAGGAAGACTGACTGAATTCCAGTGACTTGCCTGGAATGCCGCCATCGCGAGCAAGCTCGCTCCCACACTTGTTTTCCGGTGCTCGCAGAATCCTGTATTCACCATCCATCCCTGTGGGAGCGGGCTTGCTCGCAAAGGCGATATCAGGCGAACACGATCCCTTCGCCCCCCACCTGACCCAGACCAACGCCCACCAGGGTCACGGAACTGTCGCCGACCTTGAACAGCGTGTCATTGCCCACCTGTGACAGGTACTGGCTGTAGTCATGACCAGCCCCGGCGCCCGGCACGCCGAGGAACACCAGCTTGTCCCCCGCGTCGTAGCCGCTGATCCGGTCCTGGCCGAAAGCGCCGTTGAAGAGGAAGGTGTCACTGCCGGCCCCCGCTTGCATCTGGTCATTGCCCGCACCACCGACGAAGGTGTCGTTACCCGCGCCGCCTATCAGCACATCGTTGCCGTCCTGGCCGAACAGCCAGTCGCCCTTCGCTCCCGCCACCAGGGTGTCATTGGCCACACTGCCCTTGATCGACGAGGCATATGCCGTCAGGTTGGCGCCGGCCACCAGGCCATTGGCGGTGACGCTGTGGCTCACCTCATCCTTGAGCAGCCCCCAGAACAATCCGGACTCCTTGCTGACCAGCGTGCCGATGTCGCGGGTGATGCTGATCGCGCCATGGGCGTCGCGGACATACAGGGTTCCGGCCCCGTCATGGGCGACGCTGAAATCCTTCACCGACTGCTGCAGTTGCAGGTTATTGCTGCCCTGCCCGCCCAGGATCACGTTGTAGCCACCGCCATCACGAAAAGTGTCATTGCCGGCGCGGCCTTCCAGGTAGTCGTTACCCTGGCCGCCCTGGATCAGGTCGTCGCTGTCGCTGCCGATGATGAACGTGCTGCCGGTATGGGGTTCAGCGTTGCGATTGAGGTCCTGCACCCAGGTATTGGCCCGCGCGGGGTCCGACAGGTTGGCGACGATGATGGTGGAGTCTTTTTCGGTGAGGTCGTAGAACACCGACCCCATGATCCGGCCCATGCCATCGCCGTAGCCGGTAGGCAGGTGGGAAATCCAGGTGGGAATGTTGAGAATGGAAAACGGCAACACGTTCCACGTCGCCGAAGCGTAGTGGTCGTTGAAGCTGACGATGTTGTTGGTGGCCGATTCCTGTTGCCCATCGTGCACACCCACCGAGGCGAGGTTGAACGTCGAGCCGTCCAGGGCGCGAAACACCGGATCGTTCTCGTAACCGATGTTCAAGACCTTGTCGGTACTGCTCTGGGTTGGCGAGGCGTAGGCGATGTAGTTGGCACTGGAGTAGAACCCCGACCATTGGCTGGTGCTCAAGTCCGCCAGGCTGTTGACCGCCAGCCCACCCAGGCTGTGGCCGCTGACCAGCACGTCGTTGCCCGTCAGGCCATGGGCCTGGGCAAATTTCGCGACGTCGCCCAGCAGGTTGCCAAAGGCTTCGCCGACGTAGTTTTTCGCATAGTCCTTGGGTCCCAGCGCGGCCATCAGGTCGTTGACCGCGTCACCGATGGAATCGCCGATCAGATTTTCCCGAGGGCCGCTGGTGCCGCGAAATGACACGCCGATTTCCTGCAGGTGTCCCGCGCTGTCGTATTTGCCGAGGATCTCTACCTGCGCAGTGGTGTAGCCGGCCTTTTCACCGAAAAACGTCCCGCGGCCATCCACCTTGCCGGCGTAACCCAGTTGCGCGGCGCTGATGGGCGTCCAGCCGGCCTTCTGTACCGCCTCCAGGGCCAGTTTTTCCGAATCGGGGTTCCACGGCACGCCGGGAATCACCCCTTGGGAATCGGTGCCCCCCAGCAGTGCGGTCACCAGGGTGGCCGGCAGGCCGGCACCGAAGCCGTTGTGCTGGTAACCGGAGGCAAAGCCATTGTCGAGGTTATGGTAGGAATACAGCATGATCGCCATCGCGTCGCTGACCAGTGCCTTGGATTCGGCAGTGCCGAGGTTCTTGTAGTCGTAGATGCCCATGGTTGTTGCTCTCTTTTGTTGTTGGAATACGGGAACCGGGAGGTACAGCTGTTGTGGCGAGGGAGCTTGCTCCCGCTGGAGTGCGAAGCGCTCCCCCGGGGCGGCTGCTACGCACCCGAGCGGGAGCAAGCTCCCTCGCCACGGGGGTATATCCAGCCCTTCTTCTTGGTCAGAACTGCCAATCCAGGGTCAGGCCCACGCCGTGGGTTTTATCCCGGGAGCCGATCAGGCCGTTGTAGTCGAGGTTGACCCGCACATCCTTGGCGACCGCAAGCCCGGCACGGGCACCGATCACGGCGGCGTTGCGGTCCATGGACACGCTCTGCACCGCGAAGGTGTTGCTACTGCCGGCGAAGGCCAGGTCCTGTTCGGACGTGGTATGGCTCAGGTTGTGCTGCCAGCCAAGGGAGCCGGACAGTTGCAGTTGCTGTTGATCCGACAGGGCCAGGGCATGGCTGGCCCGTACGCCCAGGGTCGAGAGCACGGCATCGCGGCGGTCGGCATCCCCGTGCAGGGCCGCGTTGTCGCCGTTTTCATGGAAGCTGTCGCTGTCCAGGTGCACATAGGCCAGGTTGGCAAACGGCTCCAGGGCTACCGGTTGCAAGTTGAGGCGATACGCCGCTTCGGTGAAGAGCTGGGTGGTCCGGGCATCGCGCTTGGTTTTCTCCCGGCCACTGACGTCGCCCCATTGCAGGTCCCGCTTGACGTCGATGCGATGCCAACTGTGGGCAGCGCCAACGGTCAGGCGCAGCGCGTCGATTTCATGTCCCAGGTAGGCCCCCAGGTGATAGCTGTCGGCCTTGGCCGAGGAATGGGTGCCTTCACCCATGCTCAACGAACTGTCGCTGTAGCCGGTGACGAAGCCCAGTCGCGTCTGGTCGCTGATCAGTCCGTCGACACCGGCCAGCAGCCCGCCGATGGAACTGGTCGTACTGGCGTGATCATTTCCACCATCGTTTTTGCCCCAAGCGCCCAGCACCTTGAACCAGGCATTGCTGCTGGCATCGGTCGGCGTACCGGCGTCGTACAGGGCGTCCTGGCGCAGGCGATCACCGACGGCGTCGCGCAACTGACGACTGTCGTTGATCAACAGTGTGCCAATGGCCGGATGGATTTCACCGGACAGTTGCTGGAATGCCTGTTGCGCCACCGCGGTGCTGGGCGAAAGCAGCAAGGCCTCGTAGAGTCCGTTGCCCGCGCCCAGTCGTTCGGCGGCCGAGGCGACGGAGCGCTGGTTTGGTGTCAGGCCGAGGCTGGCAAATGACGCGTCGTTACGCTCGACCGCCAGTTGAATGCCACTGGTGCTGTACGCCAGGTCGCCCCCCAGAAACGCATAGTTGGGCAAGACGCCAGCGAAGCGCCCGTCAATACCATCGGCGGCCTGCAGGATATTGAACTGCCTGCCCAACAGGCTTTTCACCTCGCCAGCCGTCAGCAGTGTCGGGCTGTTTTCCAGGGACAACGACACCGTCGCTCCGTCAACGGACGCCTTGCCGCCCGCCACGATCAGGTCGCTGGCGGTGGGCGAGACTTCCACTGCGTAGTTCGAACCGGGTTGAAAGGTCACGTCGCCGGCCACCTGCAAGGTGCCGATGGAGTTGCCCGGCGCCACGCTGGCGCCGCGGTTGGCGGTCAGGCTGGCGATGCGCCCGTTGCCACCGAGGATGCCGCCGTCGTTGACCGTAACGGCCGAGGCCAGCGAGCCATTGATCGCCAGTCGCCCTTGATTGACCAGGGTCGGCCCGCTGTAGGTGTTTGCGCCGGTGAGTACCAGGGTGCCGATGCCCTCCTTGGTCAGGCCGCCGTGGCCGGCGATGTCGTTGCGCCAAACGTCCAGGCCACATTGGATGCCGATGCACACCCGTTCCGTGGGTTTGCCGGCATCGATGATCGCGCCGATGCCCGGCAGGTCCACCACGAACTGACCGGAACCATAGGCGCCATCGATACGAAACTCCGCGGGGATGTCCTGCTCGGTCACCAGCATCGATGGACCGTCGATGGCCTTGCCCAGGTTGATCATGCCCCAGCCGTATAACGAATCGACGCCCGGCGCGCCCATGTCGGTGGCTGTGGTGCGCAGGACGCCGGCGACCTGGGCGCCGGTCATGTAGGGGAAACGCTCCATCAACACCGCCACACTGCCGGCAACATGGGGCGCGGCCATGGAGGTGCCGCTCTTGTTGGCGTAGCCGACAGTCAGGTCGTCGGCACTGGTGCCGCCGATCACGGCGCTGTAGACCCGGGTGCCGGGGGCCGACACGCAGAAACTGGCGCTGTAGCCACAGCGCGACGAGAAGGTGCTGATGGTGTAAGGATCGGCGCTGGCGGTGTCCGGATTGACTTGCAGCGCCGCCACGGTGAGCCAGTTCGGCGCGATGTCCGGCACAAAATACGCCAGGCCCGCGATGGCATCAGGGTTATTGAGGTTGTAGTCGTTGCCGGCGGCGAAAATCGTGACGATACCGCTGCGGGCTGCGGCGATGGCGCCCTCGTAGGCGCCGCCAGGCTTGGTGCCCAGCAGCGGCTTGATCTGATCGAATTGCAGTTGCGCGTCCTGCACGGTGAAGTGCGGGAACGCCGGATCGCGGCCGCCCTGGTCGAAGCGATCGGTGATGCCAATGCCCCAGCTGTTGTTGATGATGCGTGCGCCGCTGGCGATCAACGCGTCCCAACCCGCCTTGTACACTGCGCCATCGTTGCCCAGGATGATGCCGTCTTCGGGGCCCGGGTCGCCGTTGTCGGCGCTGATGATCTGCGCATCGTACGCCACGCCGTGCATCGGGCTGCCATCGCGACTGCCGGCAGCGATCCCGCCGACATGGGTGCCGTGGGAACCCAGCTTGCCATCGGAGCCAACGGTGGGCGAGCCGTCGTAGCGGAACGGATCACCGGCTTTCACCGGGATGTAGGGGTCGGTGTACTCGCGGATACCACTGGTGACCAAGGTCACGACTTTGCCAGTGCCGGAGAACTCCGGGTGCGCCGCGTAGACCGGCTGGTCGAAGATCCCCAGCTTGACGCCCTTGCCGGTATACCCGGCGGCGTAGGCCTGTTGCGCGTTGATTGCCCCCAACCCCCATTCGGCGTTGAATTCACTGCTGCGCCAACTGTCTGGATTACCCGCCCTGCCGCTCTCGACATAAGGCGCCGCCTGGGCCGTGCCCAAGGTCGCCAGTGCACAGAGCACGGCGCGGTTGAGGGCCTTGGGCAGGAGCAGGCGCCCTGTCTGTCCGGGCTGTTTGTTGTTATCGATTTTCATCACGAACCATCCTTAGTTGTTGCAAGAATCCTGGAGTTGCGCGGCCTGATGGAACCTGTCCTGGCCTAGTGGCTTGCTTTGTCTTTGCTTTTGTCTTTGCTTTTGTCTTTGTGGCGAGGGAGCTTGCTCCCGCTGGGCTGCGTAGCGGCCCCAAAAAAAGCTTGCGAGCGCTTCGCACTCGAGCGGGAGCAAGCTCCCTCGCCACAGGTCATTGAATGGGCGCCCGGGACACAAACGCCTCGTCCACCTTCGCCAGGTCCTGCGGGCCGAGAGTGCCGGCGTAGTAATGCAGCTTGGTCCAGGCCATGAGGTAGTCGTAACGGGCCTGGGCCAGGTCGCGGCGGGTGCTGTAGAGCTGTTGCTCGGCATTGAGTGCATCGAGATTGACCCGCTCGCCGCCAAGGATGCTTTGCCGGGTCGAGACCACCAGCGCTTCAGCGGAGCTCAGGGCCTTCTGATAAGCGCGCAGCTTGTTCACCCCGGACACACAGGCGCTGAACTGGCGACGCAATTCGATCAGCGTCTCGCGGGTCTTGGCCTCCAGCTCGTATTCGGCCTGTTCCATAGTGCGGCTGGCCTGGCGGGTCGACGCCGAGACCCCGCCACCGGCGTACAGCGGCACGCTGACTTCCAGGCCGATGGTGTTGGTGTCGTAGCGTTGGTTGTAGGTATTGCCACTTTCCGATTCGTTCTGGCGCATCGTCGCGTAGGCGCTGACCTTGGGCAGATGCCCGGCGCGGTTGCGCTCCACCTCGAAACGCGCCACGTCGACGGCTTGTCGCTGGGACGCCAGGCTGGGGTTGTTGCTCACCGCCAGCGCGTGCCATGTGTCGAAACTGGCCGGTTGCAAGGCAAAGGTCTGGAAGGTGTCATGCAGCGGCGCCAGGTCGCCGATATCCAGGGCCGGGACGCCAACCAGCGAGCCCAGCTCGCGCAAGGCGGCATCCTGCTCATCTCGCGCCTCGATCTCTTCGGCGATTGCCAATTCATAGCGCGCCTGCGCCTCAAGGATGTCGGTGCGCGTACCTTCGCCCTGGCGAAACAGATGCTCGTTCTGGCGAAATTGCTGCTCGAACGCCTTTTTCTTGGCCTGGGCAATGTCGATCTGGTCCTGGGCGAACAGCGCCTGGGTGTAATGACTCAGCACCCGCACCAACAACTCCTGACTCTTGCCACGAAAACTTTCATCAGCGAACAACGCCTGGGCCACGCCCTTGCGATAGGCCGCGTACGCCTCGTAGTCCAGCAGCGGTTGTTGCAGCGTCAGGCTGGAACCGTAGCTGCTGTAGTTGCGATCATCATGCTGGCTGGCGCCGCGATCGTTGAGGTACGTGACCTTGGACTGGTTGCGACCCTTGTTGTAGCTGTAGCCCAGGTGCGGCAGCAGCCCGGCGCGGCCAATGGCGCGATTTTCCAGGCCCGCATCGCGCTCCTTGATCGCGCCCAGGTAGACCGGGTCATTGCGCAGGGCCCGCTCGTAGAACTCGAAAGGCCCCATGGCCCAGGCGTTGTTGCACACGGAAGCGGCCAGCACGGCTACCCAATAGAAACGCTTCATACCGCCGGACATCCTTATTCTTCGGTCAACGCAGAGCCGGCTCGGTCGAGCAGCGGTTTGAACAGGTAGTTGAGCAATGAGCGCTCGCCGGTGCGTACGAACATCTCGGCCGGCATGCCGGGCTTGATCACCAGGCCGTTGAGCTTGTCCATCGCCACGTCGCTGACGCTGCTGCGCAGGACGTAATACGGCGCGCCGGTCTTCTCATCGAGCATTTGATCGGCAGAAATCAAGCTGACTTCCCCAGGCACCCTTGGCGTGCGGTTCTGGTTGAAGGCGGTAAACAGGATGTCCACCGGCAAATGCGTGCCGACCTTATCGATCAGGTGCACCGGCAGATGCCCTTCCACTTCCAACCGCGTGCCCTGGGGGACGATTTCCAGCAAGGTGTCGCCCTGGCGCACCACGGCGCCCTCGGTGTGCACCCCCAGGTTGACGGCGATGCCATCGGCGGTGGCAAGGATTTCGCTGTGTTGCAGCTCAAAGCCGGCGGATTTCAGTTGCTCTTGCAGGGTTTCGCTCTTGAGCTGGGCGTCGGCCAACTGGCTGCGCACCTCTTTCTGGTATTCCTCGTTGTGCTGCTGCAGCTTCAATCGCGACTCGACGATCCCCTGCTCCACCCGCCCGCTTTCGCCGCTGTTCTGCGCCAGTTCCTGCTGCACTTGCGACAGTTGGCGTTGATAGTCCAGCAGGCGGTTGCGCGGGATATAGCCGTTGTCGGCCAAGGGTTGCAGGTTGCCCAGTTGCAGACGCAGGGATTCGGCCTGGGCGGTCAGGTCGCTGCGGGCCCGACGCATACCCGCCAATTGCGCCGCCGCACCCTCGATGTTGGCGCGCAACGCCGCCTGCTCCCGGGCGAAGGCTTCGCGGCGGCTGCTGAACAGTTGCCGCTGGCCTTCAAGCACCAGGGCCAGGCGTGGATCGGGATCGCGACTCAGCTCAGCCGGGAAACTTACCTGTAACAGGTTGTCCCGCTCGCTTTGCCAGCGCGCCAGGCTCGCCCAGGTCATCCGGTATTGCGCCTGCAGCGATTGCACATCGGCGGCGGCCTGGGTCTGGTCCAGGCGGAACAGCGGCTGGCCCTGCTTCACCGCTTCGCCTTCGCGTACCAGGATCCGGCTGACCACACCGCTGCTCATCGACTGCACTGCCTTGCGCTTGCCTGAAACCACCACGGTGCCCTGCACGGGGATGCCTTGGTCCAACGGCGCCAGGCTGGCCCAGGTGAAAAAACTGCCCGCGCCAACCAGCGCCAGTGCCCAGCCCACGCGCGTGAAGAAGTGGGCGTCGCGCTCCGGGCGCTCAACGTCCTGAGTATGTTCGAGATTCATGTCGAGCTCCTTGCTCATGCGCCACCGGGTTTGCTGGCGGCCTGGTACTGGCGACTCATGCTCAGTCCGTTGGGGGCCACCTGGGGACTGTTCGGCGGTGAGCTGCGTGGCGCGTTGTCCTGTGAACCCGACTGGCCGGAAAGCGCCCGCAACACTTGCTGGCTTGGGCCGAAGGCTTGTAGCCGGCCTTCGTCGAGCACCAGCAACTTGTCGGCCTGGGCCAGTGCCGAGGAACGATGAGTGACCAGCACGACACTGGTGCCCTGGGCCTTCATCTGCGCGATGGCACTGGCGAGCGCCGCTTCGCCAACCGTGTCGAGGTTGGAGTTGGGTTCATCGAGCACCACCAGGCTCGGCCGGTCGTACATCGCCCGGGCCAGCGCAACCCGTTGTTTCTGCCCGCCGGACAAACCACCGCCGTCCTCCCCCAGCACCGTGTCATAGCCTTGGGGCAGGCGCAGGATCAGCTCATGGACCCCGGCCTGCTGCGCGGCGGCGACGACCTTTTGCGGATCGGCTTGGCGAAACCGGGCGATGTTCTCGGCGATGCTGCCGCAAAACAGCTCGATGTCTTGTGGCAGATAGCCGATGTGCGGGCCGAGTTGCTCGCGATTCCAACGATGAATATCGGCCCCGTCGAGGCGCACCGTACCCGCCAGGGTCGGCCACACGCCCACCAGCACCCGGGCCAGGGTGGACTTGCCGGAACCGGACGCCCCCAGCACACCCAGCACTTCCCCCGCGGCCAGGCTGAAGCTGACCTGCTGCAGCGTCGCGTTGCGTTGCCCTGGCGGCCCGGCGCTGACGTGTTCGAAACTCACCTGGCCCTTAGGCGTAGGCAGCGTCATGCCGTCGTCCTGGGGCGCAAACGCTTGCAACAGCGCGTCGAGACGCCGGTAAGCCAACTTGGCGCCGCTCCACTGCTTCCACACGGCGATCAACTGGTCGATAGGACTCAACACCCGGCCCATCAGGATCGAGCCGGCAATCATCATCCCGGCGGTCATGTCGCCCTTGATCACTAGCAACGCGCCCAAACCCAGCACCAGCGACTGCAGGCACAGGCGCAGGGTCTTGCTCAAGGAGCTGATGACCGCGCCGGTGTCGCTGGCCTGGTTCTGCAGGCCCAGAAACCGTGAGTGCACGGCGAACCAGCGGCTGCGCAGCGCGCCGAGCATGCCCATGGCCTGGATCGTCTCGGCGTTGTGCAAATGGCTGGTGGCCAGTTGACTGGATTGTTGCGAGTAGACGCTGGCCTGCCCCAAGGCCTTTTTGGTCATGGCCTCGTTCAGGCAGGCCAAACCGATCAGCAGCAGCGTGCCGACGGAGGCAAACACGCCGAGCCACACGTTGAACAGGTAGATCACCAGCAGATAGATGGGAAACCACGGTGCGTCGAAGAACGCGAACAGCGCCGGCCCGGTGAGGAATTGGCGAATATGCGTGAGGTCGCCCAGGGATTGCCCGGCGTTGCCTTCCCCCTGGCGCAGATTGCGCTCGAACGCGGCCTTGTACACCTGAAGGTTGAAGCGCCTTTCCAACTGGCTGCCGATACGGATGACCACGAAGCTGCGGACCATTTCCAACAGCCCGATGAATACGAAGAAGCCGACGACCATCAATGACAACATCGCCAGCGTGGTCTCGTTCTGTGATGACAACCCGCGGTCATACACTTGGAGCATATAAATCGAAGGCGCGAGCATCAGGACATTGATCAGCGCGGTAAAACATCCAACACTGATCAAAATATTTTTATAATCGCCTAGCGCTTTAAACAGCGGCGCCGCAGCAGCGCTCCTTACCCTATTCATGATCTTCCTTGTTGTTGGCTTCGCCGGCGAACTGGCCGTTATTCAACTTGCCAATCTTTTTTTTCGATTCGGCCGACACCGAAAAGCACGCCTGTTCAAACAAGCGCACTTCGTTCAAGACTCAACTGTACTCATTCGTTAATGAGCACTCTGGGACTTGTTTCGTTCAAGCCTGAGTATCAAACCGGACTTCAACGTCATTTGATAATGGTCTCCCTGACGCAGGCCCAAGTGTGTCCTTGAGTCTTGCTTGCCAATCAGGGAAAGTCCGTCGGGTTCAGTGAACCAACGAACCGGCTCATCCCCCAGCCATTGGCCCAGGCAATCGGTTTGCCCGCCCAGGGTCTGATCCGCCTTGAGTTCGACGAGGCAACTGTTGGACGGTTTGTCCTGCAGCGCCTGGGTTTGCGCGTTGTCCTGCGGGCTCGACAAAACAGCCTGCCACTGACCGGCCAACTGCGAGGGTTCTGCTAACAACAGGCTGCGCGCCATGGCGGCTTCTCCACAAAACATCATCAGCGTAGCGAGCAACCCGGCGGTTGCTCGAACGCTACTGGGCATGAATTTTCTACGCATTTTTTCATCCTGGCCGAGGTCCCGCAGGAGCAGCCGCCCCCACGGGAAAGGGACATCAGGCCACGATATCCGAGACCGCAGCCTGGCCAACGGTGCTGACCAGGAAGTCAGCCACGCCGTGCCCGGAGAAGTCCACCGACAGCAGGCTGTTGCCACCCGATGTCGACAACACCGCATCGCCCGCCGTACCAGTGAACGCGCTCACAAAGTGCAGGCCCGCGCCCTTGGTGATACCGGTCAGGTCGATCTTGTCCAGGCCGCTGACGAAATCGAGGATCTGGTCCGTCGCTCCAGGCCGCGAATCGGAACTGGCGGCGAACACGAACGTGTCCGACCCCGAGCCGCCCCAGAGTTTGTCTGCACCACCGGCCCCCCAAAGGATATCGTTGCCCGCTCCACCCTTGAGCTCGTTGGCTACCGTGTTGCCGATCAGCAAGTCGCTGCCGGAGCCGCCGATGGCGTTTTCGATGACGGCACCCTTGGCGATGGAGACGTTGCCTACCATGCCGCCAACATCGGAGAACGAGGCGTCATTGAGGTTGATTTTCTGGTTCTGGGTGAAACCGGAGAAATCCAGGGTATCGCGGCCACCTGCGTCCCATACCGAAAACACCACTTTGTCCGACGATGATGACGCACTGAGAAAATCGCGACCGGTATTGGAGTTGAAACCGTAGGTCGAATCGCCGGTACGGGTCGTGGTGTTGGCACCGTAGAGCTTCTGGATGGCCGCGATGTCATCCATCAGCGGACCGGAGGCGTAGGCTTCGACGCCGCCCTTGCTGAAGTTCTGGTCGGTATTGCTTTCGCTCCAGTAGCTCATGACGCTGTAGCCACGGGTGTCCTGGCCATAAGTGGCGTCATCGTAGGTCGGGCTGCCTTCGCCAGCGTTGTAGTCACCCGGGTGGGCCAGGCCGAGGGTGTGACCGATTTCGTGGGTCAGGGTCTGGCGGCCATAGTTGTTCAGTTCCGGGTTCTTGTTCTGGGTGTAGCTGCTGTTGATCAGGTACCAGGAGGTCCCGTCATAGCCGGCACCCGTCCCTGGCAGATAAGCAAACGCAGCCGCGCCATCCTGGCCGCCGCTGTAGTTGCCGAAGGTCATGTGACCGTCGCCGCCGCTGGCTTTTTCGGTGAAGGTGACATTGGCCACGTCCGCCCAGGATTGCATGGCCAGGGCGGCCTGGCCTTTCTGCTGCGCACTGAACTGGCTGAAGCCGCTGATCCCATGCTTGTTCATGGTGCTGAAAGAGGCGGAAGTCAGGAAAGTGTAGGTCAGCTCGATCTTGCCGCTGCCGTCCCGGTCCTGGTAAGCCGCACCGTCGCGCAGCAACTGAGTGGCCGCCTCGTCGACAGAGTACGACGGTTTGCCGTTGACGGTCAGGTTACCGCCCCGGTCGTATTGGTGGCTGAAACTATTGATCTGGTTGAACGCATTACTGGCAGCCGCCAATGATTGCGGCGCCCAGAGGAGTTGTTCGGCAGAATCAATAGCGCTGCTTTTGACTTTCGACATAAACACACTTCCTTGTTTGCAAATGGAACAGTTTTAGTCAGACAGACAATCTCTGGCGAGATCGTCCTATCACTCGCCCAATGAGGACGTAAGAAACCTGACACAATTGGAAATCAAACGTCTAGCAATTTTTTTCGTTCAATTTCACGCCCTGCCCGTAACGCCCATAAACAATAGGGTTCTGCCTCGTTAGTGCCCCAGCTAAACCGCCCGAGTTGCGGATTGTCGGACAAAAAACTATTTAAATATTAAATATCGATAACTAGCAATTTGCGTACGGCGTCGCACTTTCGCCAACTAAGTGCCAGCGAAATGCTATTAACGAATATCTACTAAATCTCTACGGTTTACGTGCGCATACTTCCCGCAGACAACTTCGAAGCCAACGATGCACAGGATCGGCGTCCATCCGCGGATGCCAGAGCATGGCGATCGTGAACCCAGGTACGGAAAACGGCAGCGTAAAACTGTGCAGGCCGACCCGCAGGCTCGCGGTGTAGCGTTCGGGCACGCTGGCGATCAGGTCACTGGAGCGGGCCAGTCCCAGCGCCGAGGAAAAGCCTGGCACCGTGGTGACGATTTCGCGGGACAGATTCAGAGCCGCAAGGGCCTGGTCGATAAGGCCATGATCCAGGCCGCGCATCGACACACCGACATGCCCGCCTGCGGCATAACCGGCAGCGCTCACCGTTGCCTGGCTCAGCGGGTGTCCCGCGCGCACAACGCCAATCAAGCGGTCGCTGAACAACGCCTGGGTTCGTAGTTCCGGGCTGGTGTCCTTGTCCACGACGGCGGTCTCCAGGTCCACGGTGCCTTCGCGAAGTGTCGTGCTGTCCCGGTCGGTCTTTTCCACAAAGCGCAGGCGCGCGCCGGGCGCTTGCTCGTGGATGCGAGTGATGAGGTCGATGGCAAAGTTTTCCACGAACCCTTCACGGGTGCGCAACGTGAAGGTTCGGCTCAAGCGCCCAAGATCCGGGGTCGTCACTGGCCGCAGCACCGCCTGGGCCTGCTGCACCAGGTGGCTGACCTGTTCGCGCAACTCCAGCGCACGAGGTGTCGGTACCAACCCTCGCCCGGCCCGAACCAACAGCGGGTCACCGGTGGTTTCACGTAACCGCGCCAGTGCCCGGCTCATGGCCGACGGGCTGAGCTGCAAGCGCCGGGCGGCCCGGGCCACGCTGCCTTCCGAGAGCAGCACATCAAGGGTGACGAGCAGATTGAGATCAGGCGAGGACATGGCGGTATCTCGATTTGAACAGATGGCGTTTGTTGCAGCTATAACGTGCAAATGCTGCGTCTTCCGCCATGTTATGCCCAGGCGTAACGTTCTGACAGCTCCGTTTCGAGCGCCACGGATACAGGTGACACGATGAAACCCGTCAACACGCAACAAAACCGGCCGGCAACCGCGCCCGCACACCGGCTCTTTTCACCTCGCTGGGCCCTGGCCAGCCTTGCGCTCTCGACGCTGCTGGCCTCCCTTGGCGCCAGTGTGGCTGCGGTGGCACTGCCGACGCTGGCCGAGGTGCTCGGGGCCTCTTTCCAGCAGGTCCAATGGGTGGTGCTGGCCTATCTGCTGGCAATCACCACGCTGATTGTCAGTGTCGGCCGCTTGGGAGACCTGATGGGCCGGCGCAAGCTGCTATTGGCCGGTATCGCCCTGTTCACCTTGGCATCAGCGGTATGCGGCTTGGCGCCCTCGCTTTGGCTGCTGGTCGCCGGTCGGGCACTGCAAGGCCTGGGGGCCGCCATCATGATGGCGCTGACCCTGGCGCTCGTGGGCGAAACGGTCGACCAGGAAAAAACCGGCAGCGCCATGGGGCTACTGGCAACGCTGTCGGCAGTGGGCACAGCCCTCGGACCGTCCTTTGGCGGCATGCTGATCAGCGGGTTCGGTTGGCCGGCCTTGTTCCTGGTCAACATCCCACTGGGCCTGCTGACGCTAGGGCTGGCGTGGTATTCGCTACCGGTGCGTGAAGTGCCGCCGAAGCCCGAAGGAACCCGCTTCGATGTAACCGGTACCTTGCTGTTGGCAGTGACGCTCGCCACCTATGCCTTGTCCATGACTTCCGGACGCGGGAGCTTTGGCGGATTGAATCTTGCGCTGCTGCTGATCGCCCTCGTGGGCGGCGGGCTATTCATTCGGGCCCAGTCCCGGGCCGTATCGCCGTTGATTCCCTTGAAAGTGTTCCGCGACAGATCATTGGTATCAGGCCTGGTGACGAGCGCCCTGGTTGCGACGGTCATGATGGCGACGCTGCTGGTCGGGCCTTTTTACTTGTCCATCACCCTCGCACTGCCGGCGGCCTTCGTAGGACTGGCCCTGGCCGTAGGCCCATCTGTTGCGGCGCTGGCCGGACTACCTGCCGGGCGCCTGGTGGATCGCTTCGGCGTGCATCCCATGCGACTCGCCGGCCTGGCGAACATGGTGCTCGGCTGCCTGATGTTGTCACTGGTCCCCCCTACCCTTGGCACCGTCGGCTACCTCGCGGCTATCGTGGTGACGACCCTTGGCTATGCGTTCTTCCAGACGGCCAACAACACGGCAGTCATGGCCGATGTAGCAGCCCAGAGGCGAGGCGTCATCGCCGGGCTGCTCAACTTGTCGCGCAACCTGGGTTTTTTCACCGGAGCCTCCGTGCTCGGCGCGGTGTTTGCAGCCGCGGCGGCGACGAATGACATTACCGGCGCCAGCCCCGCGGCTGTGACGAACGGTCTGCACATGACCTTCGTCGTCGCCCTGGCGATGATGATCCTGGCCCTGCTCATCGCCTGGAAAAGCCGCGTGCCAGAGCCATTGTCCAAGCCTCGGGACAAGCCCAGCCAAGCGTGATGGCATTCTGGACGTTGCCGTTTAAGTCGTGATCCAGATCAAAAAAAGTGAACCAATCGCAAAACGGACTGAAAAAATCCACATGAGCTTCATTTTCAGGTGCTATTTTTAGTTCTCACTGGTAGAGCCATGATGGCTCTTCCTTCCTGACATGAGCAAAAGGAAGCGCTCGATTGAAGAAGGCGGGCAACACATGAATAAAGGATCCTTCAGCAAGGTTACGTTCCCCAATGCTTGCCAGTTGATGCGCTGGCACTTCCATCCCATGGGATTCGAAGCAAGCATGGATGCGCCTGGCAGCATGGTTGCCCGGCTGTTTGACCGTGCCAGCGGCGAGACCATGATCGCCATTGCGGGTATCCCCTGCGCGACGGTGATGAATGCCCCGGATGTTGAACGAATAATCGAGGCCGTGGAGGCCGAGCTGGAAGCCTTTGTACCACCGGTGGGGTTGCGGCGGTTTGCCTCTTAAGTCCACTTCATGTGGCAATGCCGTTTACCTGGGCTCCAAAAGCGGCACTTCCCTTTTTCCAAGGGTGGTGCCGTTTTTTTTGAGAGGGGTTCGGGATTTACTTGCTTTGGTGTGTATATCCGTTGCCGCAGAAATGGATATCCCCTCCCCCAAAAATGCACCTAAAAACGGAAAACCAAAAAAAACGGCGCTTTTCATCTCTGAAAAACGCCGCTGTTTCTAGGTGAACAGCATCACGCCAAAGCGGGCTTCTCACCTCATCATCCATGCAATCAGTCGTCGCGACCCATCAGGCCGAACAGCTGCAATAGGCTGACGAACAGGTTGTAGATCGATACATACAGGCTGATGGTGGCCATGATATAGTTACGCTCGCCGCCGTGAATGATGGCGCTGGTCTGGTACAGGATGCAGACCGAGGAGAACAGCACGAAGCCGGCGCTGATCGCCAGTTGCAGGCCGCTGATCTGGAAGAAGAAGCTGGCCAGCGTCGCCCCCAGCAACACGAAGAAACCTGCGGTGATAAAGCCACCCAGGAAACTCATGTCCTTGCGGGAAATCAGCACGTAGGCCGACAGGCCACCAAATACCAGTGCGGTCATTGCGAAGGCCGAGCTGACCACTTCGGCGCCGCCCTGCATTTGCAGGTAGCGATTGAGGATCGGGCCGAGCAAAAAGCCCATGAAGCCGGTCAGGGCGAAAGCCGACACCAGGCCCCAGGCCGAATCACGGAGTTTGTTGGTGAGGAAGAAAAGGCCGTAGAAACCGATCAGCACGACGAAGATGTTCGGGTAACCCACCCGCATCTGTTGTGCGACATAAGCCATCACACCGCTGAAAGCGAGCGTGAGTGCCAGCAAGCCATAAGTGTTGCGCAGGACGCGGCTAACCTCTAGCTGCTCAGCCTGCACGCTGTTGTTCACTGCGTAATCCTGTTCGCGCATGGCGACACTCCTCCGGTTTTGAAACATTCAGTGGCAAGGATCATAACAGACGCTCTGTAACAAGCTACGTAGAGAGTTTGACAGTGTGTTTCATTCGGGTATTATGGCGCCCGCAACGCAGTACGGAGGTGTGGCCGAGTGGTTTAAGGCAACGGTCTTGAAAACCGTCGACTGTAACAGGTCCATGAGTTCGAATCCCATCGCCTCCGCCATTTTTTAACGTTAAAGCCCTGATTATTCAGGGCTTTTTCGTGTCTGGCATTCAGAACGCCAATTGCAGCTTCAACATTGGACACAGCTATGGCAAACCCTCCCAAGCCAATCAAGGAAAGAAAAGTGACCAGTAAAACCATCGGCTCCATCGTTGCTGCAATCGCGGGCATCGTCCTGTTGTGCGTGTTCTTTGGCAGTTGGTACACGGTCGACGAAACCGAGCGTGGCGTACTGCTGCGCAACGGGGCGCTGGTCGGGGTGATTGAACCGGGACTGTCCTTCAAGACGCCCTTTATCGAGTCGGTACGCCTGATCAGCGTCCAGAGCCAAGTGACGGCTTATGAAGACCTCCAGGCCTACAGCAAGGACCAACAGTCCGCCCAGCTCAAGGTGTCCGTGTCCTGGCACATCGCGCCTTCCGATGTCGCGAAGGTCTATACCCAGTTCAAGGACCTGGAAGGTATCCGCGACCGGATGATCAGCCGCCAGGTGCCAACCCAGGTGGAAAACGTATTCGGCAAGTTCAACGCCGTGGCTGCCGTGCAGAACCGCGTCCAACTGGTCAACGATATTTCCACGGCCATCAAGGCGACCATTACCGGCCCCGTGATCATCGACAGCGTCCAGGTCGAGAACATTGACTTCAGTGACGCCTACGAAAAAGCCATCGAAGCGCGCATGGCTGCGGAAGTCCAGGTCAAGACCCGCGAACAACAGCTCGCCACCGAGCAGGTACAAGCACAGATTCGCGTGACCCAGGCCCAGGCGGAGGCCGATTCGCAAGTTGCGCAGGCCAAGGCAGACGCACTGGCGACCGAGTTGCGCGGCAAAGCCGAGGCCGAAGCCATCAAGGCACGGGCCCAGGCCCTGGCCAGCAACCAGAACCTGGTGGAACTGACCAAGGCCGAACGCTGGAATGGTGTCTTGCCAACCACCGTGCTGCCAAACGGCGCCCTGCCCTTCATCGACATCAAGTAATGCCACCGGCGCGGCTATCCGGCCGCGCCTGCTTCACTGCGGCGCGCTGCGCAGCAAGCATCGCCCCTCTCGTTAGCGCTACACTCAGCCATGAAACCGACGTTCATCGTTAGCAGGGAGCTCAACGTGTACCCAGGCCAAAGCAAACCGGCACGCCACCCCCGCACGACGTTTACTTTTCCCCCTTCCGGCTCCCCCTCGAGCCTCTCTCCGCCCTCGAGCATTCACCGACTCCTTCGATAAGCGCCCTGAACAGGAGAATAGCGTGACCACTATTATCAAAAAATATAAATGGCCCGCCCTATTGGCCATCGCGCTTGTTGTTTTTTCGGCTCTGATATTCTTTTTGATCAAGTCATACACGTACGACTCATCGACCTACTTCGAATCCCGCGACTTCATTCGCCAGCTCAAGCAAGCCGACGCAAACTGGAACGTCAAGATCCTCAGGAAAAAGATCGGCATGAACAACAACCTGTCGTTGACACCGCCACTCGAGGCCGGCAGTCGATGGGAGCAGTTGGAGCAGCTCAATAACGCTGGCCCACTGGCCGTTCTTTGGGCATCCAGACGCAACGGCTACGTGGACGCGGTCAAGAACAAAACGGTGCTGGTCGATCAATTCCAGCAACACAACGCCAATCTACGCACCGCCCTGGATGCGTTGCCGATGGTCGAGGACGGTATTCAAACCTTGCTCGACGGGATGAGCGCCGAAAGCCCGACGGAACATCTGGCAACAGCTTCCAATGTTCGTGAGCTGACGCTGACGACGCTGGAGTACGCACTTTATGTCACCTCGGACAAAGCCGAGGAAGTGCAGCGCCAATTGAGTGATCTGGAAAAATACGTCGATCAACTGCCTGCAACCAGCCAGCCCCTTTTCATTGCCCTGACCCAGCACGTCAAATCCATTATCCAGGAACAACCGATCGTCAATGATCTGCTGGATCGCATCAGCGTGATTCCGGTGGCCCAGGAACTGGACAGCATCACCGAGCTATTGAACGAGACCCAGCGCAGGACCGCCGCTGCGGACCGTCAATACCATATCTACCTGGGCGCGTGTGCCAGCCTCATGGCGCTGTTGATGATCTACCTGGCGGTGCGACTGGTTCGCAGCTACGCCGTCATCAACCAGATCAACCAGCAACTGCAAACGTCCAATGAACGGCTCGAAGAGCGCGTGCAGGAGCGCACCCGAGAACTGATGGAGGCAGAACGCGAACTGGTAGATGCGGCCCGAATGGCGGGCATGGCCGAAATCGCCACGAATGTGTTGCACAACGTCGGGAATGTGCTGAACAGCGTGAACATTTCAGCCGAACTCGTCACCCGCAAGTTGAGGAACAGCAAGACGATCGGGCTCACCAAGGCGGTCAAAATGATGAATGAACATGCCGAAGATCTTGGCCAGTTCATCACCCATGATGAAAAAGGTCGGTTGCTGCCGCGTTATTTCAACGAACTGGTCGACTCCATCGCCGCAGAACAAGCCGTGCTTATCGATGAGCTGGCGCAGTTGACCAAGAGCATCGATCACATCAAGGAAATCGTCACCACTCAACAAACCTATGCAGGGGCAGCCAGGCTGATCGAACCGCTCAATGTCAGCGATCTGTTCGAAGATGCGCTACGCATGAACTCGGGCGCGCTCAGTCGGCATCACGTCACCGTCATCAAGGAGTATCAGGACGTTCCTGCGATCATGGGCGACAAGCATAGGTTGCTGCTGATCCTGATCAACCTGATCAGCAACGCCAAATTCGCGATGTCGCACATCAGCGAGCACCCACGGGAGATGACCCTGGGGATCCGCATCCTCGACGAAACGACACTATGCCTCAGCGTCAAGGACCGAGGCGAAGGCATTTCCCCGGAGAACCTGGCCCGCATCTTCAATCACGGTTTCACGACCCGCAAGGACGGCCATGGGTTTGGCTTGCACAGCTGCGCCCTGGCGGCGGTTGAAATGAATGGCCGCCTTTATGTCCATAGCGACGGACCGGGGCAAGGTGCTCTGTTTACCCTGGAAGTCCCGTTGGAATTGGCCCGCGCCTGATCATCGTGACGGGCGCGGGCTGGCCCGCCGGCATCGCGAGCAAGCTGCTCCCACAGGGGATTTTTGGTGAACAGCCGGAAAAACTGTGGGAGCTTGCTCGCGATAGCGGTGTACCTGTCACCGAGAGAGTGGATGTACCGGCCCCCTCTATTTCGTGTTTACAGGCCGGCCACTACGGGCTCTTCGGGTCGGCAACGCGGCGGCGTAGGCCAGCGCTTCCTCACGGGAAGCAAAGGAACCCAACCGGTCAGCCTGGGTGCAGACCCTCCACGGGCCGCTGTTTACGCTAAGCACGTCATAACCGTTGATGTGCATTTTCGTCAGCATTGCAGTACTCATTGGTCACCTCCGACTTTAACCAAGGGTGCACGGCCTACCATACACGCGGATTGCGCTGGGCGGCCAACCGAACGTCGCGACACCCGCCGCATTCGTGGCGCTCTCAGTGGGAATCCGAATCCCACAACCAGTCCCACAGCCCCGGCAAATGCACGGGCCCAGCGCTGTGATCGACCGTCCGAGCCAAGGCCGCTCGCTCCAGCGCCTGGTGGTCATCATAGAACGGCTTGGCGTCGGTCCTCACGCCGGTAGCCTTGGCACTCTCGAGCAGGATTTGCAGGTATTCGCGAGCATGCCGGGCGGTATAACGATTGATGTCGTGAAACGTCACCACCACTGGAATAACCCCATCCACCGCTGGCAGTTGCCCGGCGGCGATGCGCTCGCGCACTTCGGAAAGTTGCCGGGTCAGGTTGATCCGCCGCCGCGGGCTCATCGTGATGCCCCAGACTTTGCCGTCATTAGCACTCAGGTCGGTCAACAGGATGTGCAGGCCATGCTGTCGGTAGGCGGCCGCGGTGCGCTTGTCGAAGCTCCAGAATGGCGGCCTCACCAAAATCGGTGCCGCACCGCTAATGGCAGCGATGTCGCTCCCACCATTGTTGAGCGATTGCTCCAGCTCATCAGGGCTCAGCGACCGGTGATTGGTGTGCCAGTGGGTCGCCGTATGAAAGGCCAGCACATGGCCTTCCTGCTGTTCACGGCGCATGACCGAGCGGCCAATATCACTGCCACCAGCACGTGGTGCGCGAGTCTGCAGGAAAAATACCGCCTTGATGCCAGGCTGTACCGGATTGTCTGCGAGTGCGTCGAGCACCTCCAGGCTAGGGTTCCAGAAAGACGAGGCACTGGGACCATCATCGAATGTCAGCAGGAAACGGATCGGGGGGTGTTCGCGCAAACGTTGCTCGGTTTGCGGCGTCAGTTCGATGGGGGCGCCAATGCAACCCGACAAACCGATGGTGAGGGCTGCGACGAACAGCACCCTGGCGATGTTTTTCATGTCTTGCCTTTTGTTGATGCCGCGCTGCGTCGCCTTTGATCCCTGGCCTACGGTGTTGAAGCTCACCTTGGAGAAGGGTAACCGGGTTTGGTTCCTTGCCGCGAATTCCGACCGCTCTGGTGTTGCTCCGTGCTCGAGCCTGGGCGGTATTAATTTGACCGTCTGGAAATTCGATGGAATTTTCCGCATGCCTTTGTATCCATCCGTATAGGACTAATTAGGGAGGATTTATGGGCGGGCCATCGCTTTACATCATCGACTACATGCTCCATGGCGAACCCAAGTCATTCATTATTCGCGCAGAAGCGATGAATAACTCCGAGGCTTGGCATTGGGCCAGTTGCGACGCGGGGGTCGGGCGCATACCGAAATTCGGGAGAGAGAAGGTCAAGCGGGTCTCCAAGCCCCTGGCTGAAAAATACGGTATTACCGACGTGCGCTGGCGGGCGAGCGTCACGCCGTCCTGGGTCAAGGAGTCCAGCTGACATCATTGGCATTGTTTGCGACGCACCGGCTGTCTAGCCGGACGCCGGATTCTTCGACAGACCTGAAATAACTCAACTACGCTTAAACCACGGCACAGCCCGCCCCTGGCGGGTTTTGTGCTGCCTCATCAACCCCTGAATGGAGGTGTGACATGTCCGAAAAAGAGTCCATCACCACCCTGCTCACCTTGCTCGAATCGCGTCAGGCCCGGCTCACGGCAGCCTGCAAGGAAATCGCCGACTGGGTCGACCACCAGGGCGGGCATCCCACCGCAGTGCGCATCCGGGACCGGCTCAACGACATCGACAAAGATGCCCCGTCGATCCAAAGCGCGCTAATGTCGCTCAAGCCTGCTGACCCCCCTCTGCCCAAGTTTCGCTGACGCGCTGCGCCAGACCTGTTTCTCCCTGAGTTCTACCGGCTGGAAAACTGATGGAACGCGGGCTTTTTTTGCACCTCGAAATTGATAGGCACCGGTGCAGAAACCGCAAAGGGAGAAACTCATGAATGCCAGAATCCTGCTATTGATCGTTTGTGCGAGCCCCGTCGCCGTCTTCGCCCAAGGCTGCGATGTCATCACTCGATCCCAGAGCCAGGCCGTCCCAGTAATCGAAAGCCACAGTTGCTACGAATACAAAGGCATGCCCGCGGAAACCCTCGATTGGTCTTGCAGCAATGAAAGCAAAGGAACGCTCACGACCCAAAAGCGTAAAGTCGAGCGTTGTGCCGAGGGATACGTGGCGACATGCCAGGCGAAGCCGACCCAGGAAGCGTTGGCCAACCCGCACTCAACCAGCAAGGACAAGCGCGGTGGGTCGGCCACTCTTCCCGATAATGCAAAATTGACGTGGTACTACTACGGTATCGAGCAGTTGCAGCAGGCCCAGGAAGACTGCGAAACCACCGGCGGCAATTGGATAAACCATTGAGGTGGCTCCCACAGCCTCTTCCTGGCTAGCCCTTGCTGTGCTCCGGCGATGAAGGACCTTCCTTGACCCCGCGAGGCCCGGCTACACCCCAAATGACCAGGCCTAGCACTGGCAAGATGATCAGCAGCAGGGCCCAGCCAGCCTTGGTGCCGGCCGACTTGTCGCTTCGAAAGACACTGACGATCGCCCACAAATCGACGAGCAGCAAAAGCACCGCAACAGCGATCCAGAAATAACTGGCTAATTCAGACATGGCCTAATCCTCTTGTCGGTTCAAGAATTAGGCAGAGCCGTTGAGGCGCCGTTCAAAGAATTTTCACCCTCAAGATGCGCATTGGCGGCTATCCCCGCTCGTTCAGATAAGCGACCCACTGCTCATAGGCCTCATGTTGACGCTGGACCGCCTCATCCCAAGTCGATCCACTCATTTGATGAACACATATGAGTTTCATCATTTCCGATGTCGCCGTATCGAGCTCCACCAGGAGCTCATGGGATTTGATCTTGAAGTCTTCAACGGTGGTCATTTCTCGCTTCCTTCCCCTATCGGGGCCGGCCAATGCACCCAACATGGATTCATTTTTTTGAAGCTGATTCATTTGAGGCGATAACCGGTCGAAAACCTAGTGCTAGTGGTCGGAGAGATGGATTGGAGCGATGGCAGGCACGAATAAGCTCAGTCTTCTCCGCTCCGTCGCGGTCGTATTGGATAAGACCTTGAAAAACTCGATATTTGAACGAAGCAGCTAATGCCAGGCTCAAATATTGCAGATATATTTCACTTTAATGACATTCACAGATCGAGCACGGCCATGAAAATTCGAGCGACCGTCATCTGCGAGGAAAATCGCCATATCCTCCTGGTTCGCAAAGCCAATAGCCGCTGGGCGTTGCCGGGCGGTACCGTCGAGCGCGGGGAATCCCATGCCGGGGCAGCCATACGGGAGTTGGCAGAGGAAACCGGCCTGGACGTCGAGAACCTGCTCTACTTGATGCGAATCAGTGACGGGCAGACCGAACATCATGTGTTCGAAGCATCGGTCAGCGACTCGACGGCGGCCAAGCCACAGAATGAAATCAGCGATTGCCTTTGGCACCCGCTGGACGCCATTGCCCAACTGCAAATGAAAAAGGGAACGCGGGACATTCTCGAGGCTTTTCGGCGGCGGTTGTGAGGCGCCGGCACTGATGATCAACGCCGAATAGGTTGCATGAGATAAATCATGCAACCTATTGTTTTATAAGTATTAGATGATCAGAAAATGCCTGAAAACCTGCCATCAAGCCACTGGGGGCAATGGGCTCACTTTTTCTGCCAGGCGGTGCTGATCGGATTGACCACGGTATTTTTTTCCTGCGTATAGGTCCCATTCTGCTGGGCTATCGCCTCGCCAGTGTCGACAATTGCGTTCTGGATAAATACGTTTTGTTCATCACCTCGAATAAAGGTAAGTTGGTGATACGCCGTTTTATTTCCCCAATCCGGGGAAGGCAGGGAAATGAACTTCACGGTGTATGTCTCATCGGTGTGTTGGCCCTGCAAGACGTAGACACCGTAATGATTTTCTCCCTGAGAGATGATCTTGTACAAACCGTTACTGTAGTAATAAATTTCCGCATCGGGAAAAGGCTTCTTATCGTACATTTTCCGATAGTGCAGAACCTGCTTGACGGTCGGCTCGCCAAAGTCCACAGCCAGCGATTTCCCATCAACGGAGGTTGTCTCCCCAGCGTATACAGCGCTGCTGCTCATCAAGGCCAACAGACTCATCGTTGCGATTGTTTTCACTCGTTACCTCTCCATGGTAAAGGATTAGCGTAATGGGCAAGGCCTGGAGGATATGACCCCCTTGCTAATCTCGACGCCGAGTGTAAGGGCTTGTGCTTGAAAACACCCGCAGGCTTGGACTCCGTTTCTGCAGCAATTTCCAGAAGCAGAAACGAACAAGGGTTTGCATTAGCTTTCGCTCGCAAACCCTTGATTTTAGATGGTGCCCGAAGCCGGAATCGAACCGGCACGCCCTTACGAGCGGGGGATTTTAAGTCCCATGCGTCTACCAGTTTCGCCATTCGGGCGGTAGCGCGGTTAGCCATGGAAATATCGGCAAAATCCAATGGCCGATGTTCTGGCTGGTGCAGCAAGAGGGGGGAATATATACATCCCTCCCCCGCGAAGCAAGGTAGCTCATGTCCTTTTCAATACAAAAGCTTTCAATGCTTCGAAATAAAAAAGCTCCGTAAATCATAGATCTACAGAGCTTTTTAAAAGTGGAGGCCGAAGTCGGAATCGAACCGGCGTAGGTGGATTTGCAATCCACTGCATAACCATTTTGCTATTCGGCCTCAGAACGCTTGATGCGATGCTGCCACATCAACCGCAGTACAAACTGATCAGGAAACAAGCCACCTACTCGGCGCTATCTCCTTGAAAACATTGAGATTTTTTACGTCTCAGTGCGTTCGATGGGCGCAATTATGTACTCATTTGCCTAGGCTGGCAACCCCTTGATTTCAAAAAAAAATCGCCCAGCGGTCTCGGTGTGCCAGGCAGATATCAGAAGCCTTTTGGGGCTGCTGCACAGCCCTGGGTGAGCAGGCTCCCTCGTTACGGGGATTTGCGGGGTTGTGAGGTCTACGGTGCACCGCCCAACCGGCTGTCGCAGCCCTGCACCATTATGGGTAACATACCGGCCTTCCCCGCAGCCCTTCTGCGACCTGCTAAATAAGCCTATTCCATGCCTTTTGAACTCAGCGTTGACCTCACTACCCTCGCTATTCTTGCTGTTGTCGCATTCATTGCCGGTTTCATCGATGCCATTGCCGGTGGCGGTGGGTTGCTGACCACGCCAGCCCTGCTGACGGCAGGCTTGCCGCCTCATCTGGTCCTGGGGACCAACAAACTCAGTTCGACCTTCGGCTCGGCGACGGCCAGCTTCACCTTCTACAAGCGCAAGCTGTTCCACCCAAGGCAGTGGACTCATGCCCTCGTCGGCACTCTGGTCGGGGCCCTGACCGGCGCCATCGTCGCCCATTACTTGCCCGCCGAGTGGCTGAACAAGATGCTGCCGGTGATCGTCTTCGCCTGCGGCCTGTATCTGTTGTTCGGCGGCACGCCCAAGGCACCGCTGGACAGCGATGCACCGATCAAGAAGACATGGCAGTCGCCCCAGGGCTTCAGCCTGGGTTTCTATGACGGTGTGGCCGGGCCGGGTACGGGGGCGTTCTGGACTGTGAGCAGCCTGCTGCTCTACCCCATCGACCTGGTCAAGGCCAGTGGCGTGGCCCGTAGCATGAACTTCGTCAGCAACATCGCGGCACTGTCGGTGTTCATCTTTTCCGGGCAAGTGGATTGGGTCATCGGCCTGAGCATGGGCCTGTCGGTGATGATCGGCGCGTTCTTCGGCGCTCGCACCGCCATCAGCGGCGGTGCGAAGTTCATCCGACCGGTGTTCATCACCGTGGTGCTGGGCTTGACCGTGCGCCTAGCCTGGCAGCACTGGTTCAGCGTGGCCTAAGCGCCGCGCCACATACAGATCGATCAGGTAGCGGGCGATGGAGCGCGAGGCCGGCAATGGTGGCAAGTCATGGACGTTGAACCACTGGGCGTCCTCGATTTCATCTTCCTGGGGCACAATGTCGCCACCGGCATATTCAGCGTGGAAACCGAGCATCATCGAATGGGGGAACGGCCAGCACTGGCTGCCCATGTACTGGATGTTCTTCACCTCGATACTGACTTCCTCGCGAACCTCGCGCACCAGGCAATCCTCGGCCGATTCGCCAGGCTCGGCAAACCCCGCCAGGGTGCTGTAGACGCCCGGGACGAAACGCGGCGAACGGGCCAGCAGGACTTCATCGCCGCGAGTAATCAACACGATCATGCTCGGTGATATCCGCGGATAGTGCCGCAGCTCACAGGCATCGCAATACATGGCTCGTTCCAACGGAATCTGACCCATGCGCTTGCCGCAACTGCCACAGAAACGATGTTCGCGGGCCCAGGTGCCGATCTGCGCGGCATAGCCCAACACTTTGTACAGCGTGTGGTCATCCTCGAGCATGAACGCCCGCAGGCCTTTCCAGTTACAGCCTGGGATGTCCAGCGAGCTGTGCAATTCCAGCAGGTAGACCGGCTCGCCATCCAGGTGACCGATGCCGTGCTCGGCGAGGACCGACAGGTCTTGGCGCTTGAGCCATTCGCGGGGAAACAGCGCGCCATTGTCATCGAACAGAAAGCCCTCAGGGCTGCGGGCGACGGCCCAGCCGCCAGCAAGAGCGGTATCGAGTACTGCGGTGGTCCAGCGTGAAATCATGGTCAATCAATCCTGAAATTCAGGTTTCTGTTTGCTCATATGGGCGGCCATGGCCACGCGCAGGTCGGTCGATTGCAACATGGCGGCGTTCCAGGTGGCGACGTATTCCAAGCCGTCGTCGATGCGGTGGTCGCGCATGTAGCTGATCATTTCCTTGGTGCCGGTCACGGCAATCGGCGACTTGGCGGCGATCTCCCGGGCGATGCCCATCACACCGTCGAGCAGGCTGGCGGTGTCACTGTAGACACGATTGACCAGGCCGATGCTGCGCGCTTCGTCGGCTCCGAAGGTGCGCCCCGTATAAGCGAGTTCACGCAGCATGCCGTCCCCGATGATCCGGGGCAAGCGTTGCAGTGTGCCAACATCGGCGGCCATGCCGATATCGATCTCCTTGATGGAGAATTGGGCGTCCTCGGCCGCGTAACGCATGTCGCAGGCGGCAATCAGGTCGATGGCCCCGCCCAGGCAGTAGCCCTGGATCGCGGCGAGCACGGGTTTGCGGCAGTTGTCCACGGCGTTGAACGAGGCTTGCAGTTGCTGGATCTTGCGCCGCAGCAGGCGTGCATTGCGCCCTACGTCCTTGCCCAATTCGTTGGCCACGCCCGCCAGCATCATCAGGTCTATCCCCGAGGAGAAATGCTTGCCGGCGCCGGTCAGCACCACCACCCGTACGGCATCGGTGTCGTCGATCCATTGGAAGATCTCGATGATCTCGCTCCAGAACGCGGCGTTCATCGAGTTGATCTTTTCCGGGCGATTGATCTGCACATGGGCAATGTTGTCTACAAGTTCGACGTTGAACGCTTGGTATTGCGACATGGCAGTGATCCTTTACCGGCTGAAAAGAGGCTTGAACTATAACAAGCCAGCGCAACAGGACGTAGGCAGTGCATCGGCCAAAAGCGGGACTGCTCGCCTTTCATGAAGATCGACCCGTGGCGAGGGAGCTTGCTCCCGCTGGGGCGCG
>NZ_FNNL01000012.1:171482-210612 GCF_900106735.1 Pseudomonas sp. NFACC08-1
GCTGCGCAGCCCAGCGGGAGCAAGCTCCCTCGCCACAAATGCATCTCGGCTCTTAAACCGTGCAGCATTACCGGCTCGACGGATTACTCATCCGTCTTTAGCTGCCCATCCCAACCACCACCCAACGCCGCAATCAACTGCACGCTGGCGATCAGGCGGCTCTGTTGCAGGCTCAGCACGCTGCGCTCGTTGCTCAGGGCGGTAGCCTGGACGGTCACCACATCGAGGTAGGCAATCAACCCGGCCTTGTACTGGTTCTGCGTCAAGCGCAGGGATTCGCGGGCGGCGTCGAGGGCTTCCTGGCGCACGCGGGCTTCGTCTTCCAGCACTTTGAGCTGGATCATGTAATTTTCCACCTCGCGCAAGCCGTCGAGCACGGTCTGGCGATAGGTGGCGACGGTCTGATCGTAGGCCGCGACAGTACGGTCGACCTCTGCCGAACGCTGGCCGCCATCGAACAACGTCATCGCCAGTTGTGGCCCTACCGACCAGAACCGGTTCGGCACGCTCACCCAGTTGTCGTAGGTACTGCTGCTGTAGCCGCCACTGAGGCTCAGGGTCAGGTCCGGGTAATACGCGGCCTTGGCGACCCCGATGTTGGCGTTGGCGGCCATCACCGAACGTTCCGCCGAGGCGATATCCGGCCGGCGTTCGAGCAGTTGCGACGGCAGCGCCACCGGGATCTGCGGCAGCGACGGGATGTCCTGGGTCTCGGCCAGGTTGAACTCGGCCGGCGGCAGGCCGACCAGTACGGCAATGGCGTTTTCAAACTGGGCCCGTTGCCAGATCAAGTCGATCAGGTCGCCCTGGGTGGTCTTGAGCTGGTTTTGCGCCTGAGCCACCGCGTCCTTGCCGGACACCCCGGCGCGGTACTGGTTTTCGGTCATTTTCAGGGAGCGCTGATAGTTGTCGACGGTGGTCTGCAACAGGCGCTTCTGTTCATCGATCACCCGCAACTGCAGGTAGTTCTGCACCAGTTCCGATTGCTGGCTCAGGCGCATCGCCGCCAGGTCGGCAAAACTGGCTTGGGCGCTTGCCTCGTCGGCTTCCAGGGTGCGGCGCAACTTGCCCCATACGTCCGCCTCCCAGCTGACACCGGCCTGGGCGCTATAGGTGTCGCGAATGCCGCTGGACGAACTGCTCAGGCTCGAACTGCTGCTACCGGTGCCCTGACTGGAGCGGGTCTTGCCGACGGTCAGGTCCACGGTGGGGAAAAATGCGCCACGGGCGTTGCGCACCAGCGCCCGGGCCTGCCGGTATTGGGCGTCGGCCTGGGCCACGGTCTGGTTGGACGCATTGAGCTGGTCCACCAGACCATTGAGTTGCACATCGCCGTACAGCTCCCACCAAGCACCCCTGGCCATCGCATCGCTGGGGTTGGCCTGGCGCCAGCCCTGGGCCTCCTTGTATTGCACCGGCTCGGCAGCCTGGGGACGTTGATAATCCGGGCCGACGGCGCAGGCACTGAGCATCGCCACGCAGAGCACCAGGCTCAGCACCCGCGAACCACGGGCGGTGGCCAGCGTTGCGGCAAGATTGAAAGGCGAACGGTCGGTCATAGCGGAGTTTCCAGGGCAGCATCAGTGCGCACACCGCGCCAGCGATTGAAGCGATGGCGCAGCTTGTCGAGATAAAGGTAAACCACCGGTGTGGTGTAGAGCGTCAGAACCTGGCTGAACACCAACCCACCGATGATGGTCAGGCCCAATGGCTGGCGCATTTCCGAGCCTTCGGCGGCGCCGAGCAACAGCGGCAAGGCACCAAGGATCGCCGCCAGCGTGGTCATCAGGATCGGCCGCAACCGCAGCAGGCAAGCGCTGCGGATCGACTCCAGTGGCGTCTGCCCAGCACGTTCGAGTTGCAGCGCCAGATCGATCATCAGGATGGCGTTTTTCTTCACCACGCCGATCAGCAGGAACAGCCCCAACAGCGAGATCAGGCTGAACTCGCCACCCAGCGCGTAGATCGACAGCAACGCGCCGACCCCGGCCGATGGCAACGTAGACAGGATGGTCAACGGATGGATGTAGCTTTCATAGAGCACACCCAACACCAGGTACACCGCCAGCAACGCCCCGAGGATCATGAACGGTTGGCTTTTCTGGGTGGCGGCGAACGCATCGGCGGTGCCGGCCATTTTCACGATGACATCCTCGGGCAACCCGAGCTTGGCAAGTGCCCGTTCGATGGCCGCGGTGCCCTGCTCCACCGTGACACCTTCGGCCATGTCGAAGGAAATGCCCTCGGACGCGAACTGACCCTCATGGCTGACCCGGTCGTCCTCCAGGCTGTTCTCGTAGTGGGCAATGGCCGACAGCGGTACGCGCGCGCCATCGGCGGTGATCACCTGGACCTGCTCGAGGGTACTCGGGTCCTGGGCATACTTGGGATTGACCTCCATCACCACCTGGTACTGGTTGAGGCTGTCGTAGATGGTCGAGATCTGCCGCTGGCTGTAGGCGTTGTTGAGCACCGCGGTGACCATGTCCATGTCGATGCCCAGGCGCTTGGCCTGGTCGCGGTCCACCACCAGCGTCACCTGCTGCGCCCCGCCGCCGTCACGAGCGTCGATGGCGGTCAGCTCCGGCAAGGCCCTGAAGGCCGCCACGACCTTGGGGTACCACGCGCGCAGCGACGCCAGGTCGGCGCTTTGCAGGATGTAGGAATACTGCGAGGTGGTCTGCTCGCGACCGCCACCGAACTGCAGGTCCTGGTCGGCCATCAACATCAACTGAGCGCCGGGGACATTGGGCATTTCTTTACGAAGGCGCTCGATGACTTTCTGTGCAGAAATATTACGCTCCTTGATCGGCTTGAGGCGCACCAGCATGAAGGCGTTGTTGGTACCGTTGTTGCCACCGATGAAACCGGCGACGCTTTGCACCGCCTCGTCCTTGAGTACGGCGCGGCGGAAGATTTCCATCTTCGGCTGCATCACGTTGAACGACAGCCCGTCATCGCCACGCACGAAACCGATCAACTGGCCAGTGTCCTGCTGCGGCATGAAGGTTTTCGGCACCACCACATACAACGCGACGTTCACGCCGATGGTCACCAACAGGCTCAGCAAGGTCAGACGCCGATGGCGCAGCACCCAGTCCAGGCTGGTGGCATAACCACGGACCATCCGCTCATTGAGCCGCAGGCTCCAGCGCTGGAAGCGATTCTCCTGCCCGGGCACGTGAGGCTTGAGCCAGCGGGCGCAGAGCATCGGTGTGAGGGTCAGCGAGACCACCAGCGAGACTACGATGGACGCCGCCAGGGTAATGGAAAATTCGCGAAACAGGCTCTCGATGATCCCGCCCATGAACAGGATCGACAGGAACACCGCCACCAGCGAGACGTTCATCGACAGCAAGGTGAAACCCACCTCTTCGGCCCCCCTATACGCCGCCGTCATAGGGGGAACGCCTTCGTCGATATGCCGGGAAATGTTCTCCAGCACCACGATGGCATCGTCCACCACCAACCCGGTCGCGAGGATCAACGCCATCAAGGACAGGTTGTTCAGGGAGAAACCGTACAGGTACATCACCGCAAACGTGCCCACCAACGACACCGGAACCGCCAGCGTCGGGATCAACGAGGCGCGGAAGTTGCCGAGGAACAGGAACACCACCAGCACCACCAGGGCCACGGCGATCAGCAAGGTCATTTCCGCTTCATGCAGGGTGGCCTTGATCACCGGCGAGCGGTCCATCGCCAGGTTCAGCTTGACGCTGGCCGGCAGCACGGCCTGTAACGCCGGCAGTTGCGCCTTGATTTCGTTGACCGTCTCGATGATGTTGGCCCCGGCCTGGCGGTTGATCACCAGCAACACGGCGGCATCGTTGTTGAAGAAACCGCTGTTGTAGCGATCCTCGACGCCGTCGGTGACTTTCGCCACGTCCTTGAGTCGCAGTACCGAGCCATCCTGATAACGGATGATCAGCGTTTCGTAGTCCTTGGCCTTCTCCAGTTGATCGTTGGCCTGGACCTGCCACATGCGCCGATCGTCCTCCACCGAGCCCTTGGGTCGGCGCACATTGCTATCGGCAACGGCGGTGCGCACATCATCGAGGGCCACGCCGTACTGGTTGAGCAGATGCGGCTCCAGTTCGATGCGCACCGCCGGCAACGAGCTGCCGCCGATCTGTACCTCGCCGACGCCCGATACCTGGGACAGGCTCTGGGACAGGATGGTCGAAGCCAGGTCGTAGAGCTGGCCTTTTTTCAACACATCCGAGGTCAGCGACAGCACCATGATCGGCGCCTGGGACGGGTTGACCTTCTTATAGGTCGGCATACTGCGCATGCCGCTGGGCAACAGGTTGCGCGACGCATTGATGGCCGCCTGCACTTCCCGGGCGGCACCGTTGATGTCACGGTCCAGGTCGAATTGCAGAATGACGCGGGTAGAACCCTGGCTGGAACGGCTGCTCATGGTGTTGACCCCGGCGATGGCGCCGAAGGAACGCTCCAGGGGCGTAGCCACCGTCGAAGCCATCACCTCGGGGCTGGCCCCTGGCAAGTTGGCCTGGACCACGATCACCGGGAAATCCATCTGTGGCAGCGGTGAAACCGGCAGCAGGCCGAAGCACACGCTGCCGAGCAATGTGATGGCGAAGCTCAGAAGCATGGTCGCGACGGGGCGGCGGATGAAGGGGCCAGAGAGATTCATGGGTGAGCGCTCCAGCCATCAGGCGTCATGCAGCACACACTTTTGTGGCGAGGGAGCTTGCTCCCGCTTGAGTGCGCAGCACTCACAAAAAGGTCTGCTGCGCAGCCCAGCGGGAGCAAGCTCCCTCGCCACAGGGTGTGCGTCCGGCCCACGCTAAGCGTCATGCCCGCACCTCTTTCCCTTCTGGCTTGGCGAAGCGGCGTCCGAGGCGATCGAAATACAGGTAGATCACTGGCGTGGTGAACAACGTCAGCACCTGGCTCACCAACAACCCGCCCACCATCACCAAGCCCAGGGGCTGGCGCAGTTCAGCGCCGGAACCGGTGGCGAACATCAGAGGTATTGCGCCGAACAAGGCCGCCAGGGTGGTCATCAGGATCGGGCGAAAGCGCAGTAATGCAGCCTGATAGATCGCCGTCTGCGGGTCGACGCCCTGGTTGCGTTCGGCGTCGAGGGCGAAGTCGATCATCATGATCGCGTTTTTCTTGACGATGCCGATCAGCAGGATGATGCCAATGATCGCGATCATGCCCAGGTCATTGCCGCTGAGGATCAAGGCCAGCAAGGCGCCGATGGCCGCCGAGGGCAAAGTGGAAAGGATGGTGATCGGGTGGATGTAGCTTTCGTACAACACGCCCAGCACGATATACATAGTCACCACCGCTGCCAGGATCAGCAGCAAGGTACTCGACAGCGACGCCTGGAATGCTTGGGCTGCGCCCTGGAACTCGGTCTGCACGCCCACCGGCATGCCGATGTCCCGCTGGACCTTTTCGATCACGTCCACCGCATGCCCCAGGGCCACGCCCGGCGCAAGGTTGAACGACATCATCACCGCCGGAAACTGGCCAATGTGGGCAATCGCCAGTTGCGCCTGGCGTTCTTCGACCCGAGCCAGGCTCGACAGCCGTACCTGCCCACCGTCGGTGGTCTTGACGTGAATCTGGTCCAGCGCCTGGGGCCCGATCCGTTCCCCGGCCTGGGCCTGCAACACCACCCGGTACTGGCTGGCCTGGGTGTAGATGGTGGAAATCTGCCGCTGGCCGAAGGCGTCATAGAGCGCATCGGTGATGTTCGACACGGAGACGCCCAGGCGTGAGGCGGCGTCGCGGTCGATCACCAGGTAGACCTGCAAACCCTTGTCCTGCAGGTCGCTGGCCACATCGGTCAGCTCCGCCTGTTGGGCCAGGGCTTCGACCAGGCGCCCGCTCCAGAGGCTGAGCAATTCGGCGTCCGGCGACGACAGGCTGAATTGGTACTGGGTCCGGCTGACCCGGTCTTCGATGGTCAGGTCCTGCACTGGCTGCATGAACAGGCGAATGCCCACCAGCCGATCCAATTGCGGCTGCAAGCGGGCAATGATCTCGGTGGCACTGTCATCCCGTTCACTGTGGGGCTTGAGGTTGATCAGCAGGCGACCGCTGTTGAGCGTGGCGTTGTCGCCGTCCACGCCGATGTAGGATGACAGACTCTCCACCGCCGGGTCCGCCAGGATCACTTTCGCCAGTTGCTGCTGCCGCTCGCTCATGGCGGCAAAGGAGATCGATTGCGGTGCCTCGGAAATGCCCTGGATCACCCCGGTGTCCTGCACCGGAAAGAACCCCTTGGGCACGGCCAGGTACAGCACCACCGTCAGTACCAGGCTACCCACCGCCACCAGCAGGGTCAGCGGCTGATGCCTGAGCACCCACTGCAATTTACGCCCATAGGCGGCGATCAGCCAGTCGATCCAGGCGCCGCTGGCGCGGTAGAAACGGCCCTGCTCTGCTTCCTCGGGCTCACGCTTGAGCAAGCGGGCACACATCATCGGCGTCAGGGTCAGGGAGACCACCAGGGAAATCAGGATCGCCACCGCCAGGGTGATGGCGAACTCGCGAAACAAGCGTCCGACCACGTCGGCCATGAACAGCAGCGGGATCAACACGGCGATCAGCGACAGCGTCAGGGAAATCAGCGTGAAGCCGATCTGCTTCGCGCCCTTGAGCGCGGCCTGCAGCGGGCTGTCGCCCTCCTCGATGAAACGAGCAATGTTCTCCAGCATGACGATTGCATCGTCCACCACAAAACCGGTGGCGATGGTCAGGGCCATCAAGGTCAGGTTATTGACGGAAAAACCGGCCAGGTACATCACACCGAAGGTGCCGATCAGCGACAACGGCACGGCCACCGACGGAATGATCGTGGCGCTGACGCGACGCAGGAACAGGAAGGTCACCATGACCACCAGGGCGATGGCGATCAGTAATTCATGCTGCACGTCGGTGACCGAAGCTCGGATGGTCTGGGTGCGGTCGGTCAGCACGGTGACATCCAGGCCGGCCGGCAAGTTGTCGGTGATGCTCGGCAGCAGGGCCTTGATCCGGTCCACCACTTCGATGACGTTGGCCCCCGGCTGGCGCTGGATGTTCAGCAGCACCGCCTGGTTTTCGTTGGCCCAGGCGGCAAGGCGTTCGTTTTCGGCGCCGTCGACGATCTGCGCCACGTCCTTGAGCCGCAACGGCGCGCCGTTGGCGTAGGCCAGGATCAGTTCGGCGTAGTCCTTGGGCGAGGTCAACTGGTCGTTGGCGTCGAGCATCGAGACCCGGGTCGGGCCGTCGAAATTGCCCTTGGGCTGGTTGACGTTGGAGGCACCGATCAGCGTGCGCACATCCGCCAGGTTCAAGCCATTGGCCGCCAGGGCCTCGGGGTTGACCTTGATCCGCACGGCCTGGCGCTGGCCGCCGGCGATGGTGACCATGCCCACGCCATTGATCTGGGCGATTTTCTGCGCCATGCGGGTGTCCACCAAGTCGTTGAGCTTGGGCAGCAGCATGGTCTTGGAGGTGATCGCCAGGGTCAGCACCGGGGTGTCGGCCGGGTTGACCTTGTTGTACACCGGCGGTGCCGGCAGGTCCTTGGGCAGCAGGTTGGTGGCCGCGTTGATCGCCGCCTGCACCTGCTGCTCGGCGACGTCCATGTTGATGTCGAGGTTGAAGCGCAGGGTAATCACCGAGGCACCACCGGAACTGGTGGAGGCCATCTGCGTCAGGCCCGGCATCTGCCCGAACTGGCGTTCCAGGGGCGCGGTCACCGCGCTGGTCATCACATCGGGACTGGCGCCCGGGTAAAGGGTCATCACGCGGATGGTCGGGTAATCGACCTGGGGCAAGGCCGACACCGGCAGCAGCCGATAGGCGATCAGGCCGGCCAGGATGATCGCCAGCATGCTCAGGGTGGTGGCGACCGGGCGAAGGATGAACAGCCGCGAGAGATTCATGCGCCGCCCTTTTTCGCCTTGTCGGCCGCAACCGGCTCAGCGGGCACCGCTGCGGACTTGCCCTGCAGGTGCTCGGTCGGCGTGGTGGGCACTTCCTGGCTGTCGCTGACCACTTCCACTTCACTGCCTTCCTTCAAGCGATCGGTGCCTTCGAGCACCACCCGGTCACCGGCGGCCAGGCCTTCGGTGACCACGGTATTCGCTCCGTCGCTGGCACCGATCTTCAGCTTTTTGATGGTGACCTTCTTGTCGCCATCCAGGGCATAGACGAAGGTGCCATTGGTCCCGAACTGGATGGCCGCCGTCGGCGCCAGGGTCACGCCTTTGAGGGTGTCGGCCAGCAGGCGGACATTGACGAACTGATTGGGAAACAGCGACTGGTCGCGGTTCTCGTAGCGGGCCTTGAATTTCAAGGTGCCAGTGGTGACATCGATCTGGTTGTCCAGGCTTTGCAGCACGCCGCTGGCCTGCAGCTTCACATCGCCCCGGTCCCAAGCCTCGACGGGCAGTTTCGCCCCGCTGCGATAACGGGCCAGCACCGTGTCGAGGTTGTTTTCCGGCAAGGTGAACACGACGCTGATGGGTTGGGTCTGGGTGATGACTGCCAGGGCCGTGGTGTCGTTGGCCGCCACCAGGTTGCCGATATCCAGTTGCCGCAAACCGACCCGCCCGGAGATGGGCGCACGGATCTTGGTGAATTCGAGGTTGAGCTTGGCGTCGTTGACCGCCGCCTGGTTGGTCTTGACCGTGCCCTGGTACTGGCCCACCAGCGCCGCGGCGGTGTCGAGGGTTTGCTTGGCAATGCTGTCTTCGGCGTACAGGCCGCGATAGCGCTCAAAGTCTACCTGGGCATTTTTCAGCTGGGCCTGGTTCTGCAACAACGTGCCTTCGGCCTGGAGCAAGGCGTTCTGGTACGGACGCGGGTCGATCTCGGCCAACAAGTCCCCGGCCTTGACCATCTGCCCCTCTTCGAAGGCGATCTTGACCAGTTCGCCCCCCACGCGGCTGCGCACGTTGATGGTATTGAGCGCGGTGACCGTGCCCAGCGCCTTGAAGTACAGAGGGAAATCCCCGGTCACCGCCGGCGCCACCCGTACCGGAATCGGCCCCGTCGCCCCACCGAACCCTGGCCGCATGCCACCCGAGCGCCCCATGTGCCCCGCCGCGGCCTTATCCCCTGCCCCAGGCTTCTGCGCCGAGCCACTGGGCCAGAACTTCCAGGTCAGCGCCGCGACGACCAATACGATGAACAGGCCGAACAGCCAGCGACGGGAATTGCGGGAAACAGAGGATTGCATGGAGTGATCAACCATTGGACGCGTGGACTTCTTTTACGGGAGGCTGAACGATAAGCACTGGCGGGTGTTTAGCAAAGCGCCTTTACCGGCAATTTACGTTGGGCTTACCTTTCGAATAGTCAGCTAAGACGTTGAAGCACAAAAGAAAACGGCCTGGACAGGGCCAGGCCGTTAACAATTGTAATAAATACTTTATTTCAGAACGGCCAGCGCAGCGTCGTAGTTCGGCTCTTCACCGATTTCCTTGACCAGCTCGCTGTGCAGCACGGTGTCGTTTTCGTCCAGCACCACCACGGCACGGGCGGTCAGGCCTTTCAGTGGGCCATCGGCGATCGCCACGCCGTAGTCCTGGATGAACTCGGTACCGCGCAGGGTCGACAGGTTCTGGACATTTTCCAGGCCTTCGGCGCCGCAGAAACGCGCCTGGGCGAACGGCAGATCGGCGGAGATGCAGAGCACCACAGTGTTGGTCAGGCCGTTGGCCTGGGCATTGAACTTGCGCACGGAGGTGGCGCAGGTCGGCGTGTCGACACTTGGGAAAATGTTCAGCACTTTACGCTTGCCGGCGAAGTCCTTCAGGGAAACGTCCGACAGATTGCCGGCAACCAGGGAAAAGGCTGGCGCCTTGCTACCGGCTTGTGGCAACTGGCCGTTGACTTGGACCGGGTTGCCTTTGAGGGTGACTTGAGCCATGAACGGATTCCTTCTGACAGGTTTGAAAAAGGTGAAGGCCGGAGTTAACCACGAAATGCTTGCGCGACCTATGGTTGGACATAAAAAGTCGTGGTTTGGACGCCGGCGCGTGAGGTTGCGGCGGTGGCTATTTAGCCTTGAATTTCAGAAACGACTGATGCAAATCCGACGCCCAGCCATCGATGACCCCTTTGACGTCATCGGGCTTCATCACCTGGGACTCGTTGGACAACGGCTTGCCCGTGCCTTTGCGCACCACCTGGGCGACCACCGCGTTGTTGCCACCGTCGAGAAAAACCGCTTCGGTGCCCAGGGTGGTTTCCTGGTCGCGAATGCCGCTTGCCGTGCTCACAGCGGCCGCCACCAGCGCAATCGGGATCACCTCATACGGTTTCAAGCCTTCGGTCTTGCTGCCGACAGCCGTGATGGCCGCGCGCATCACCAATACACCCGGCCCAGGCGCTGTCGCCAGGGGCAAGGATTTTCCTGCTTCCCGCTTGAGGGCCTGATCGTAATAAGCGGTGATACCCGACAGCGTCGCCTGAGGGATCTTCTCGGTCGGCTGCGGCTTGGGGTAAAGCTGTGTCGGCTCGATATAGAAACTGGTGTACTTGCCTGGGTCGATCTTCGGATCGACCCAACGCATCACCTCGGCCCCCGACGGCGACTTTTCTTCCTTGAGCCGACTGTAATCCCCCAGGAACCCGGAGTACTCATCCGGCTGTGTGACTTTGCTGGAGCAACCCGCCAAGGCGAGCGAGGCAATGCAAACAGTGCCGATCATCGACGAAAACTTCATGCTGTCACTCCTGTAAGCCACACGAGGCGGGGCCGGAACTACAGGTATAGCCAATGGACAGGTTTTTGCCTGCTCTGAAAAGAATGCGTGATTCAGCCACGCTCGCGCGGTATCAGGCTCTGCAACTGTTGTGCGAGGAAGTTGGCATCGAAGGCAAACGTGTCGGGGTCCTTCAACCCGTTGGTCCGGCGCCATTGCCATTGCACCGATGGAGGTTGGCAAACCAGGGAAATACTGCCGTGACGGGTCGCGGCCAGGCCAATGATCGACAATGAAATCAACCCACCTACGCCCATCACCTCCGGTACGAATTCCACCGGCCTACCGGTAATGGTCAAGGTCAGTTTTTCAGTCTTGAAACCGGACGTCTCTACCGGCTCACTCGGCCCGTGCGCCACATACGTCTCACGGCTCAGTTCCAGCAGACCGAGCGCCATGACAGGCGCCAGCCATTGCTCGATTTGCCCATACAACGCCTTGATCTGCTCTGCCCAAACCGTCGACTGGGCCTGGTGCAATTGTTTCTTGTGCGCTTCGCTGTCGGCGTAGTGACGAAGCATCTCGCCCAATTGCTGTACATCGTCCATGGGCCGGTCCTCGATTAAGGGAGTACTGCGAAGAGCGATGATGACAGGTTCAAGACGTTGGCGTACGTAAAAGCCCTCTTTGCCTGCGAGCTGGGCCTTTCAGCGCAACCGTGCCATGGCCAGGGTGTCCACCCAGCGTCCGTCACGCACGGCGTAGTCGCGCATCAGGCCTTCGGTTTCGAAGCCAAACTTGCGGTACAGCCCGATGGCCGCTTCGTTGTCGGCGTACACCGTCAACTCGACCCGCCGCAGGTTCATCCAGTTGTCCGCGACATCCAACGCGGCGGCCAGCAACATCGAGCCCACACCCTTGCCCTGCCAGGCGACCGCCACGCCCATGCCGAGGCTGCCGCAATGGGCACGACGCACGCGGGAAAACTGCTCCAGCCCCAGGTTGCCGATGACTTCACCCTCGTGCAGGGCCACCAGTTTCAATAAACGCTCGTCGTCCATTGCCAGGCGCTTGCGCCAGACTTCGGTGGACTGGAAAGGCATCTGCAGCACCTGGCGAGTCACCGCCGGATCGTTGTAGAGCGCGGTGACACCGGCGATGTGGGTTTCAGTGAAGCGTACGAGGGTGATCGATGATTCGGACATGCGGCTCCTCCCTGGAGACGGTACAAGGCCGATCACTATAAGCCGCACCAGGCACTACGGGGAACCTGTGGGAGCGGTGGTTCAGTTGGACGCCGCTATCGCGAGCAAGCTCGCGCCCACAAGGGCGAGACACCTTTTTTCGATTATGCCTGGAACCAATCCCGGCGCTCATCCAGCGTGTGATGGATCAGCTCACGAAGCATCTGCACCTCTGGCGAGCCTTCGGCCTGGACACTGACGGCCATCCACAAGTGCCGCTGCATCGACAAGCCGAACACTTGCGGCAATGCCACCAGGCCTCGGTCGAAACGGCTCATGTACTGCGGCAACAGGCCGATGCAGGCGCTGCAGCGAATCATTTCCAGCATCAGTTCGTAGGATTGCACCTGCACCACACCGGCCCGGCGTTGTTCTATCAGGGCGTTCCACGGGGCGAAGCCGTCCACGTGTCGGTCCGCCTGCCATTGCACCAGCATGTAATCGTTCAGGTCGTCCAGGCAGTCCGGGCGCGTGGCCGATCGGGAGTAGCGCTTGGCGATGTGCGGCACATAGTCCAGCCGCGCCAGGCGATCCGCAGGCAACGTGGCGAAGCTCGGTCCCTGCCCCAACGTGTGGGCATCACTCAACCACAGCACCAGGTCGGCGCTGACGGCTTGCAGTGCCAGGTCACTGTCCAGGGTGATGATCTGCAGTCGCACGCGGGCGTTGCGCCGTAGCAACGAGATCAAGTCGCGTCCCAGGATGTCATGCAGAATCGACTCGGCCACGGCGAGGCGAATCATGGGTTGTTCGTTCAACGGTGGCGCGCTTTCGTGGGCCAGAGTAATCAATCGCGCCTGCAACTGCCGGCCTTCGCGAGTGAGGGTCAAGGCGCTGCCCTGGAAGCTGAACAACGAGCGTTGCAGCCGCGTCTCCAACTGCGCCAACTGCTTGCGCAGAAAGGTTGCCTTGACGTTGAGGCTACGGGCCGCTTGCATGAAGCAGCCGCAACGGGCACTGACCAGGAAACACTGCGCCACCTGCGGTTCAATACCGCCGGCCAATGTCAGCCAGGGATCGGGGACACGCAACGGCGTGCGGTATGCGGTGACAGCCTGGCGTCCTGCGGGCTCGGTGAAGGTCATGGGTGACTCCCTGTCGGTTGTACGAAGTGGCGAGGGGATTTATCCCCGTGGGTCGCGAAGCGGCCCCCTTGGCTTGAAATCCATCAGGTCTGACACTGGGATATTGATAGGGGCTGCTACGCAGCCCAACGGGGATAAATCCCCTCGCCACAAAGAAATCCTCTTGCCACAAAGGTGTTCACATCAAACAAAGTACTGGTCTAAAGCCCCTCCTCCAGCACCTTGCTCAACTGCGCGCCATCGATGCTCAATGTGGCCGTGTCGAGCATACCGTCCAGGTAGGCCTTGGCGATCTGTTCCTGGCGCTGGGCACGCAAGGCCTGGGTCAGGCGTTCGCGGACTTCCTCCAAGGTCGCTTCCCGGGCCGGCTGTTGATCGGTGAGCTTGATGACATGGAACCCTGCCGGGCTCTGCACCGGGTCCGATACCGCGCCGACTTTCAAGCGCGCCACCGCCTCACGCACCGGCGGGACCAGTTGCTGCAACGGCTGGTAACCGCTGTCACCGCCGCGTTCGGCACTGGTGCGGTCCTGGGAGAAACGGCTGGCCAGGGCGGCAAACTCGACAGGTGACGCCTGGGCCTTTTTACTCAGTTCCGACGCTTGCCGGCGCACCGCCTCTACGGTTTGCGGCTCGGTGGCTGCCAGGAAAATCTGGCTGACGCGGTACAACGCCGGTGCGGTCCAGTTGGCTTTCCCGGCGTCGTAAGCCTGCTTCAGTTCTTCGTCACTGGGATACCCGGCCGGCACCTGACTGACCGACTGCATGTAGTCGCGAAACACAATCTGCTCAGCCGCCGCTCGCGTCTGCCGCTGCACCTCGGGCCGCTCGCGCCAACCCTGGGCGTCGGCCTGCTCCAACACGGCCTTTTCCGCCAGGCGCGCACGGATCCAGCCTTCCAGTGCAGCACGATTGCCACGCATTTGCTGGCGAACCTCCGGGGCCAGTGCGGCCAGCAAGGTCTTGAGCTCTTCGGGGCTGACCTGCTGGTTGCCCAGTCGGGCCAAGCTCGGCGAGTCGGCCGAAACAACGCTGGCGGTCTGTACCGCGGCGACCGGATCGCTGCCCGGCCGCAGGCCCAGCACCAGCGCCACGGCGATCAGCCCCAGCGCGGCGGCGCTGATGACGAAGGTCGGCTTTTTCACGATGCGACGGCCTCCTCCGATGGCGCTTCGACTGGCTCGGCCGGGGTTTGCAGGTGCGCCGCGTTCTGGCTGTACTCACGCAGGTAGACAATGAACTCCTGCAACAGGCGGTCCCACAGTTCCAGGTGGCTGCGCAGATGATCGGCACTCACGCCCGCCGCAACCACGACGTCCATTTCCATCACCAGGAATTCGCCTTGCAGCGACAACCGGGCAAAGCGGCGCGAGGCGTTCCACAACGCCACCAACCCAACTGGCAACTCGCCCTGTACCCGCAAGGCACAACTGAACGTGAAGTCCAGGTACTGGCCCGCTGTCGGCGCAGGATTACCCAAACGCACCGCGAAGCCGATGCCCTGGCTGGCACTGAGCAGCTGCACGATACCGTTCTGCTCGGTTTCATTGACCCGATAGCCCGCGGCCTGCAACCACTCGGTCAGGGATTTTGCACCAACGTATTCAATCATTGAGGTCATGTTCGCTTCTTCCTTGTTCTGTTCAGTGAGTGATCGAGGCCTGGGGGGCATCGAAACGGTTCTTGTAGAGATCATCGCCAAACCCCTGGGCCAGCTCTTCGAAACGTACCCGGGCCTTGGCCGCGAACGGCTGGCGGATCTTCACGATGTCGGTCACATCAATGGTTTCGTAGGCATGCAGCAGCGCCTTGGCGACTTCGTACATTTGCTGATTCTTGACCGAACATTGCTGCACTTGTGTGTCACGCTCGGTCAATTGCGCCTCCAGGCGAGCGCGCTCGGCCTCTTTGCCGCGAGCCAGGACCAGCAGCTCGTCGTAGGCTTTCTTGAACTTGCCAATTTGCTCGTTGCTGGCCGCCACCTGGGCCTGGGCCTGGCTTTGCAGGTTTTGCTGATGCCCAGCCAGTTGCTCATTCAGGCCCTGGGCCTTGGTCAGTTGTGCGGTCAATTGCTTGATCTGCGCCTGGGCTTCTCTGGCCTGGCTCTCGGCAGCCTGGCGAGCGGCGCTGGCCTGGGCCTGCTCGCTTTGCAGGGCCTGCAACTGGGCGGTGGTGCTGCGCAGTTGTGCCCGCAGCCGCTCTTCCAGGCCTTCGCCATGAGCCACGCCACTGAGCAGCAGGCCCAGCACCAATAACGCGGCCGGGCATGGGTATTTGGCTCGCCTTTTCATGAGGCCTCCCTGCGCTTAGAAGCGCGTGTTGATTTCAAGCTGCAAGACATCGATGTCGTACGGCGCGCCGTACACCGCTTCGGAACTCAACCAGCGACCGGTGGCGAAGACGTTGCTCGCCAGGCCATAGTTGCCACCCAGGAAATAACCCTTGGCGTTGGTGCCACCCAGATGGAATGACGAATCGTTGAAGCCGTCCGGCAAGGCATCGGGCTGGATGTACTTGTAGCCGGCGAACAGGTTCCAGTCGCCCTCGCGCTTGAGCTCCAGCGAGTTGCCAAGGGTGAACTGGAGCATCCAGGCGTTGGCGCCGCTTTCCACCTCGCCATTGCTGTCCAGGTTGTTGGCGAACTGCCCCTCGGAGCGCTTGCGCATCTCGCCTTCGTCGTAGCCCAAGTTGTGGACGTAGTGGGCCTGGCTGCGCAGTTTCAGGTCTTCGGGAAGATCGGTGTCCAAGGCCAGATTCAGGTCCAGCAGGTTGAATTCCGAGGCCAGGCCGACGTATTGCGGCTGTGGCGTGGTGGACGGGTTGAGGGGATTGGGCGTGATGTCACGCAACAGGAACACGGTGTTGCCCTTTTGCATGAACGCAACGCGTGAACCGTCGCTGTCGCAGCCTGGATCACCGGCCCAGGGCTGGCACGGCGAAGAACGCTGGCCTTCGATGTCGTCGAAGCGGTAATAGGCCAACGCGCCCTTGATCCGGTTGCTGTCGTTGATGGCCCAGTTGGCCCCCAGTTGCGCACCGTACAGCCACTTGTTGTCGCTCTCTTCCTTGTCGCTGCCATTGCTGGTGCTGGTGTCGTTGGTGTACTCCACCGGGAACGCGCCAACGGTACCGAACACGCCCCAGTCCTGATTGAGCTTGTGGTTGAAGTTCGCCGCCACACCGTCGAAGTTCAGGTCACCGGAATACAACAGGTCGGTGGAGAAGAACGGGTTGGCGAAACGCCCGCCGGTGAGGGTCAATTCGTCCGAAGGCTTCCAGGTCAGGTAGCCTTGGTCGAGCCAGATGTCTTTCTTGCCAAAGCCACCACCGAGGGTCTGAGTGGTGGACACCGGATTGTTGTCCGAGCCGGTGCCGATGCGGATACCCGCCGTCCATTGCGGGGCAATCACGGCCTTCATGCCCAGGCGTGCGCGCAGGCGGAACAGGTTCTCGCGGTCTTCACGGGTATTGAGCAACGGCGGCAGGCTGGAGCTGCTGTTGGGGTTGACGTCGTAGGGCCCCTTGTCATTGAGCCGGGCGAAGTCGACGATTTCGTTGCTGTTGGTGCCCGAGTAATAGCGCGACTCATCCCGCAGGCGAATGTCGCCGTCAAAACTGATGCGCGAAACCCAGTCCGGGAAAGTATTGGGTTGGGCCCAGTTTTCCTGCTTGGCGGTGGCCATGACTTCAGCCTTGACCTGGTCGCGGATCTGCTCACGCACGATGTTCGGCACGTATTGCACCCGCACGTCCCCCGGCGCACCGGCCGGCGCTGCGGCAACCGCCGTGGTCGCCTGGCGGGCCTGCACGGCTTCCCGTTCAGCCTGGGCGATCAAGCCATCGGCCTGATCCTGTTTCAACACGCCCTGCTGCACCAGCAGGCGGATCAGATTGATCGTGGCGTTTTCCGAAGGCGCCGGGGCGGCCAACGAGTGCCCGGACAGGCCCAGAACGATCAGGCCGACTGCCCACGACAATCGATTCACATTGGAAATCATCTGCACACAACTCCTGTTGGCAAACTTTCTAGAACTTCGACTAGCCCGGACGCTTTCCTTTAAATGTCATGCGTACAGGTATCTTCAGGGAGGCCGGTGGCCGTTCATTTAAATGCCGCGAAGCGCGCAGCGAAGCGATGACTTTCTCGTCGGTCTGCGGGTTGCCGCTGGACTTCGCCAGTTCCACACGGGTGACTTCCCCCGAGGCACTGATCCAGACATCGGCCTGCAACGTGAACTCCAGCCTGCGAAGCTCGGGGTCATCGCGCAGCAGACGCTGAAAGGAAACAGCCATCATCTGGCCGTAAGTGGCGTTCCCCAGCCCACCGCCACCGCCTGCCCCGGCCATGCCACCGCCCTTGCCGGCACCGATGTTGAAGGCGTCATTGCCGGACTGGGCATCGCCGTCCATCTGCATCGGATTCGCCAGGTCATCGACTGGCGACGGCGGCGCCTCTTCCTCGGGCTTGACCTCTTCGGGCTCCGGAGTCGGCTCTGGCTCGACCACCTTCTCCTCGACCTGAGGCTCCGGCTCCTTGGGTTTCTCCGGCGGTGGTGGGGGCGGAGGCGGCAACGGGATGATGGTCGGCACCTTCGGTGCTTCACGGCGCACGCCACTCATGTCGTTGGCCCACTGCCACAGCAGCCAGGCCGCGACGGCGCCCAGCAGCAGGCCGGCGGCCCACTTGAGCAGGCGCAGCGGCGAAGTCTTCACCGGGGGCGGATCGATGGGAAGTCTGGCGGTCATGGTCAGCCCTGGCTCGGTTTGCCGGTCACCAGACCGACCTGGGACAGTTCCAGACGCCGCAACAGATCCAGCACTTCGATGACTTTCTGGTACTGCACCGTGGCGTCGCCGCGCACGATGATCGGGAAGTCCGGGCTCTGGGCCTTCTCGATGCGCAGGCGCTCTTCCAGCTCGGCCAGGGTCACCGGGTAGGCATCGAGGAACACCTGCCCGCCGTCGTTCACCGAAATCGCCTTGGTCTTGGCCTCGGACAACGACACCGAGGCACTGGCCTTGGGCAGGTTGATCTGGATACCCGACACCTGGGCCGTGGCGGTGAGGATGAACATCACCAGCACCACCATGAGCACGTCCACCAGCGGCGTGATGTTGATGCTGTCGACCGCCGCGTCATCGTCGTCATCGTGTGAAGCGTTTACGCTAGCCATGGCGATTTCCTCAGGCCGGTACGGACGATGGGGCGTGATGATTGCGCCGATGCGCCGCTTCACCGGACTGGCCTTCGCCGTGCATCTCCGCCAGGCGCGTGATGAACTCGTCGACGAACACGCGCATGTCGGCGCTGACTTCCTTGTTGCGGGTGATCAGGCGGTTGTAGCCAAACAGTGCAGGTATCGCGACGAACAGCCCCATTGCTGTGGCGAGCAATGCCGCGGCCATGCCCGGGGCAATGGCGTTGATGTTCACGTCACCGGCCATGGCCGTGCCGAGGAACACCACCATGATCCCCAGCACGGTGCCAAGCAGGCCGATGTACGGGCCGCCGGCGATGGCGTTGGACAGGGTCGAGAGCTTCGAGCTGAGCTGCTGGTTTTCCCGGGTACGCACGCCATCCATGGAACAGCGGATCGCTTCGATGGTGGCCGCCGACACCGACGAAGTGTCGGCGCCTTGCTCGCGACGGGTGCGGATTTCCTTGACGGCCACCAGGTACAGGCGCCACAGCGACGAATGTTGCAGGCGCTGGGCGAGGTCCTGGTCGTCGGCGAACATTTCCAGGCGCGTGCCGATCCTGGCGAATTGTTCACGGAAGGCTTCGTTGGCCGCGCTGAGACGGCTGACCATGCGGTTCTTGCGGATCATGATGATCCACGACTGGAACATCATCAGCACCAGCACCCCGATGATCACCCAGGCGTCCATCGGCACGGCGTTGAGCAGGAAACCCAGGCTGCCGAAACCGAAGCCGGACTGCTCTTCATCGACGCCGTAGGCCACCAGTTTCGATTCGGCGCCCTGGGCATTGGCGTCAGCCAACAACAGTGGCGCCGGGCGGGCGACCTTGGACAGGCGCGCTTCGTCCATGGCCCCACCAAATGGCGCGAAGGCACCGGCGGACACGTCTGCGCCCAAGGCCATCGGCGAGTTGAACGCGGGCATCGCCACCGCCAGGCTCGCGGTTTCACGCCCATTGACGTAGAGCACGACCCGGTCGCCCGAGGCGGTCAACGCCAGGTGCTGCCACTGGCCAGGATTCAGCGGCTGAGTCGAGACCGCACGCTGGTCATTGATCGCAACGAACGGCACACCCTGGTTCACGCCGATCAACAGGCTGGTGGCTTCGCGACGGGCCAGGATGATCTGTTCGCCACTGGCCTGGTCCTGACGCAGCCAGGTACTGAAGGTGAACGCCGCACCGGCACTGTGTTGCAACGAAGGGCTGGCGGGCAACAGTAGCGGCTGGCCGTTGAACTGCAAGGCATGCCCGATCACGCCGTCGATGCTGACACCGGCTGCGCCCTGGGCATTGTTGCCGTAGGCCGTGGTATCCCGGGGCGGTACACCGGTGGCGCCTTCAAAGTGATACAACGCGGTGTAGTCCGGGTCGAAGGTCAACTGGCCGCTGCCTGTGGCTGGCGCCTTCTGGTTGCCGTAATACATCCACATGTCCTGACGCTGACCGCCCTCCACATTGGGCACATCGACCCAGATCAGCGCCATGCCCATCAGCGGGTCGAAGCTTTCGATCTGGTGATTGAGCACGGTCTTGTCGTCGGCACTGACGAAGCGCAGGTCCGAGCCGTCTTCCTTGACCCCGTCGAAGGTGAAGTTGCCGGTGTGCAGGCGCACCAGCAACGCCGTGCGTCCCAAAGCCTGGGCGATGGCGGCGCCCTGGGGGGTGGTGTCCACCGAAATCTGTTTGCGATAGTGCCAATCGTCCTGCCACCAGGCATTGGCGGTCGCCGGAAGCACCAGCCCCAGGCAGATAAACAGGGATAACAGTAAGCGTTGCATGGACATGACTCCTGGGTTCAAAACGTCGCTTGCAGGTTGAAGTGCAGGCGCGATTCCTGTTTCGAGGTGTTCGGCCCTTCGAGCAGCGGATAGCCCCAATCGAGGCTGCCGGACAGCCATTTGCTCAGGCTCGCGCGGGTGCCGAGGCCGACGCTGGCGAGGCTGTAGTCGGCTTCCTGATCGGGCAGTTCGTCGCGCAGGTACAACTGCGCGCCTTCGGCGAAGGCATAGAAGCGCCACTCCTGGACATAACTGCCGAGAAACTTGGCCAGGGACGGGGTGCGCAGCTCCTGGGACAGCAGGTAACCGTCGTCCCCGGTGCGCTCGGCGGCCAGGTAGCCACGCACCGAGGTGGCGCCACCGGCCGAGAATTGTTCGTTGGAAACCAGCGGCCCGGAGGCGAGTTGGAAGGCGGCCTTGGAGGCAGTCTGCCAATCATTGGCGAAGGTGAAGGTGTAATTGCCGTCGCCCTTGAGCACGGCGAAGCTGGGGCTGGCGCGATAGCGCTTGTAGTCGAATTCTTCGTCGGAGCTGCCGTAGCCCAGCAGACTGCGGGTACCCGCCACCAGGCTCAGGCCGAGGCCCAACTGGCTGGTTTCGGTGTAGCGAAAGCCGTTGTAGGCGAAGGTGAATGGCGCGTACTTGAGCGGTGCCTTGTCGCTGGCGCCGCCCAGGTTCAGCTCTTCCTCGAAGTCCTTGAAATCGACCCCGACCGAAAAGCTGTTGGCCCATGCCCCCGTGGACGGCAGGCTGTAGATCGCCGACACCCCATAGGAATGGCCTTTGCCCAATACGTTGCTACCGCCGACGGTCGCCACGTTGCTGTCGGATTGGTAACCCGAGAACTGCACGCTCCAGCGTTCGCTCAACGGCGCGGTGTAGGAGCCCGACCAGACCTTGGCATTCTCGGTGTCCTGGGGCGCGGTGAAGAAGGTCAGCGAAACGCTGTGGCCCAGTTGCCAGAGGTTGTTGTAGCCCAGGCTGGCGACGGTGCGCAGCTTCTCGGTGTCGGCGCTGTAGTCGTTGTTCAACCCCAGGCTGGCCTGCCAGGGGTCCTGGTCTTCGACTTGCAAATCCACGTCCATGGTGCCGGGGCGCTGGCCTTCGCGCACCAGCGGCATGACCTGGCGCCCCGGGGTTTTGTTAAGCAGCGCCAGTTCTGCCTGGACCTGGGCGAAATCGGGCACCTCGCCTTCCTTGAGCGCTGGCACGTCATCACGAATTTCGACGGGGGAATAATGCTTGGCCCCCACCACCCGCACCCGGCCAATCTTGGTCTCGCTGACTTGCAGGTAGACGATGCCGTCTTCGACTTTCTGCTCTGGCAGTTCGACGAACACCGATTGATAACCCCGGGCCTGATAAGCCTTCTGCAAGGCCTCCCGGGCACCTTCGATGTCGCTCAAGGCCTTTTGCGGACCGAGGAACGGGTACACCGCGTCCTCGATGGCCCGGGCATCGAGCACGGTGTTGCCCCGGACGAAATACTCGTTCACGTCCACCAGGCGCGTCGGTGCCGCTTCGGCCTCCTGCCCTCCTTCTGCAGCGATTGCCGACGGCCCCCCGACCGCCAGCAGCAACCAGCCCCACAGCGCCGGCCGCGATTTGAAGAAATGCTCCACACCACCCCCTGAATTCAAAGTACGGCTCAATTGCTTGCGGTCGATGTCGTGGCGTGCCGGGCCAGCCAGGTGTGCAAAAGCGCGAAATTCAAGGAGAACTCCGGCATTTGCAGCAAGGCGCCACAGAACACTTCACCGATGATTTTCTGGATGAGCCGCACTGCCCGCGCGTCGCCCAGCAGTGTGGCGAGGTCTTTGCTCAGGACGTTGAAGCTCCAGACCTTCTGGTTCAGGTCCAGGCCGACGAACCAGCGAAACAGCAGGTTGTAGTTGAGTTGCTCGTAGAGTTGCTGCTCGCTGGGCACCGAATAGAGCAGTTGTAGCAGGAGGATATGCATGGCGGTTTGCGGTGCGATCAGCATCTGGGCGCTGGCATTCAGCCCCTGCAACACATCGCGATGGTCATCCAGCAGGTCGTCGATCTGCGGGCGTAGCAAAACCAGTGAATGGCCCTGCGGAATGTAGCTGGACACTTCCTTGAGCGCGCCCTGCCAGTCATCCTGGGAAACAATCCAGACCCACGGCGCGCCGTAGCGATACACCGAGACCGGCTGCTTGCGCGCCGCCTCGACGATCTTCGACAGCCGCTGGTCAAGCTCCTGCATGCCCACTTTCGAATAACGTTCCATAGTCCCCATCGCCTCACTCCCGGCTTCGCGCCCCGGCTCCAAAACGACCTGAAAGGTCCCCTTGAACACGTCACACAGGCATGACGGGAATGGCGATGTGCTACCGAACTTTTGTCATGAAAGCTTCATTTTGGAGGGCAAGCAGGGGGTGGGATCTTGTGGGAGTGTTCAACCAAGTGATGGGCGACACCGAACCCTGTGGTGAGGGAGCTTGCTCCCGTGGGGCGCGAAGCGGCCCCGGACCTGCCGACTCGGTGTGTCAGGAAAATACCTTGGGGGCCGCTGCGCAGCCCAGCGGGAGCAAGCTCCCTCGCCACGGGGCAATGAGTACCGGCCCTATCGCGACCAGGTCGCTCCCACAACAGGTTCTCGGGTGTTCACGACAATGACGTCCACCGTCAACCTCCTGTGAGAGCGAGCCTGTTCGCGATGAGGCGATGAGGCCGCCAGGCTCCGCGGGCTATTGGTGCTGCACCTGCACCATCGAACTCACCTGCACCCGCGCCTGCATCTGTTCCGCCCCGCCCCCCCGGCGCATGCCGCGTACCGGGCAGGCGTCGAGGTAGTCCAGGCCGACTGCCAGTTTCAGATGGCGGTCTGGAAGGGTCAGGCGGTTGGTCACGTCGAAGCTGTACCAACCATCATCCAGCCAGGCCTCCGCCCAGGCGTGGCTCGCCAGGTGGCTTTCATCCTCGGTGCACAAATAGCCGGAAACATAGCGCGCAGGAATGCCCAGGCTGCGAGCGCAGGCCAGGAACGCGTGGGTATGGTCCTGGCAAACCCCCGTCCCACCGGCAAACGCCTCGGCGGCTGTGCTGTTGACCGCGGTCGTGCCAGGGCTGTAGGGCATCCGCGCCGCCAAACCGTTCATCAGATCGGTCAAGGCCGTACGATCACGCCGGCCGGCGCATTGCTCGACGGCGAAGGCGCTGAGGGTCTCATCCGCCTGGGTCAGGCGACTGGTGCGCAGGAAAGGTAGCGGCGACTGGTTATCCGGTTCCATCGCGATGGACTGATGGATTTCCACCTCGCCATAAGCTGTCAGGATCAAGGCACCGTGGGGCTCGTCCATGGTCATCACATGCAGGATGTTGCCATAGGGATCAAGCTGGCTGCGGACCAGTCGCGGCAGTTCCAGGTGCCATTGCAGGATACGCTGGCGCTGAGTGTCCCGGGGCGTCAGGCGCAGGAACTGGATGCTGGTGCAGACTTCATCGGCGTAGCTGTAGGTCGTGTCGTGGCGTATGGACAGTTTCATACGACCTCCAGGTAAGACTCATGGACGGTCTGGCCCAAGTGGCGGATCTGCCCGATCAAGTCGGTCAGCCATTGATGCAGGCCCGACGCCAGGATCTCATCGATCCCCGAATAACGCAGGCGTGCATTCAGTTCGGCGGCCAGGCGTTGCGCTGGCCGGCCGTTGTTGCCCGGCAGGCTGGCGAGAATGTGGTCCAGTTCCTCGATGCAGGCATGCAGCGAGCGCGGGACGTCAGCGCGCAGCAGCAACATCTCGGAAACCTGCTCGGCATTGGGCGCATTGCGGTAGATCTCGTTGAACGCCTCGAACGAAGACAACGCGCGCAACAAGGCACTCCACTGGTAGTAACCACGGGCCGAGTTGTCGCTGACCTCCTCCGATTCCTCGCCGAACATCTCATAGCGGGCGTCCAGCAACCGCAGCGTGTTGTCGGCCCGTTCGATAAAGGTCCCCAGGCGAATGAAGCAGTAGGCATCGTTGCGCATGATGGTGCCCGACGTCGCGCCACGAAACAGGTGCGAACGCTCCTTGACCCACTCGCAGAAATGGCTGATGCCGTAGCGCCCCAGGCCGTTGCTGGCGATGTTGCGCATTTCCAGCCAGGTGGCGTTGATGTTCTCCCACATGTCGGCGGTGATGCGCCCGCGCACGGCATGGGCATTGGTCCGCGCAGCTCGCAGGCAGCTGTAGATACTGCCGGGGTTGGTTTCGTCCAAGGCGAAGAAATGCAGCATGCGCTCGGTGTTGAGCGCGTCATAACGGGCGTTGTAGTCGTCCAGCGTACCGGCCGCCAGCAGCGACATCGCCAGTTCCGCATGGCCATCGCTGCGCCCGGCCTGGGGCATCAGCGACAGCGAATAGCTGACTTCGAGCATGCGCGCCAGGTTCTCGGCGCGCTCCAGGTAGCGGGACATCCAATAGAGGTCCGAAGCAGTTCTTGAAAGCATGTCTTAGTCCTCCACTACCCAAGTGTCTTTGGTGCCGCCGCCCTGGGACGAGTTCACCACCAGCGAGCCTTCGCGCAGCGCCACGCGGGTCAGCCCGCCAGGCACCAGGCGCGTTTCCTTGCCCGACAGCACGAACGGACGCAGGTCGATGTGGCGCGGTGCGATGCCGCTCTCGACGAAGGTTGGACAGGTGGACAGACTCAAGGTGGGCTGGGCGATGTAGGCTTCAGGCCGAGCCTTGAGGCGCGCGCGGAAATCTTCGATCTCCGCCGCGCTGGCGGCCGGCCCGACCAGCATGCCGTAGCCGCCGGAGCCCTGGGTTTCCTTGACTACCAGATCCGGCAGGTTGGCCAGCACATGGGACAGGTCCTGGGGCTTGCGACACTGCCAGGTGGGCACATTCTTCAGGATCGGTTCTTCAGTGAGGTAGAAGCGGATCATTTCGTCGACGTAGGGGTAGATCGACTTGTCGTCGGCCACGCCGGTGCCGACCGCGTTCGCCAGCACCACATTGCCCGCGCGGTACACGGCGATCAGCCCGGGCACGCCCAACATCGAATCGGGGTTGAACGACAGCGGGTCGAGGTAGGCATCGTCAAGGCGACGATAAATCACGTCCACCTGTCGTGGGCCGGCGGTGGTGCGCATGTACACATGGTCGTCACGCACGAACAGGTCTGCGCCCTCCACCAGTTCCACGCCCATTTCACGGGCCAGGAACGCGTGCTCGAAATAGGCACTGTTGAAGCGCCCCGGGGTCAGCACCACGGCGGTGGGGTTCTCGAGGGGGCTTGAGCTCTTGAGGGTGTCGAGCAGCAGGTTCGGGTAATGATCGATGGGGGCCACGCGCTGGGCGGCGAAGAGCTCGGGGAACAGGCGCATCATCATCTTGCGGTCTTCGAGCATGTAGCTCACACCGCTGGGCGTGCGCAGGTTGTCTTCCAGCACGTAATAGCTGCCGTCACCATCGCGAACCAGGTCGACACCGGCGATATGGGCGTAGATGCCCCGGTGCAGGTTCAGGCCCTGCATCGCGATCTGGTAGCCCTCGTTGGCGAGCACCTGCTCGGGCGGGATGATGCCTTCCTTGAGGATGTGCTGCCCATGGTAGATGTCGGCCAGGAACATGTTCAGGGCCTGGACCCGCTGAATGCAGCCACGCTCGACCATCTGCCATTCGCTGGCCTTGATGCTGCGGGGAATGATATCGAAGGGGATCAGGCGCTCGGTGCCCTGCTCGTCCCCATAGAGGGTGAAGGTGATACCGGCTCGATGGAACAGCAGGTCGGCTTCGCGGCGGCGTTGTTCAAGCAGTTCAAGCGGGGTGTCCGCCAGCCAGCGCGAGAAGGCTTGGTAATGCGGGCGGCAGTCACCCTTTGCGTCGTACATTTCATTAAAAAAAGCGTGGGGCATAGCCAACTCCCAGCCGCGTTCTACACGGCATTTCTTATCACTTCGTCATTCCAATGGTCTGGCCTTGCTTTGTTTTAATGAACCCTGTTTCTCCGTGATACCTCGATAGCAGTGGTCTCTGATCTGGCCTTTGCGTCTGGATGACGTGCGCCCCCTGATTAAATCTGCGTGGTCACTCCTGTACTGAATCCAACGGTTCGGTGGGTTTCGCTGTTGAGGTCTAGCAAAGGCTGTGCCTAAGCGCGATGCATCAAGACTGCGCTGGAAAAACCGTTACGAAGTTGTTTGAAAGCGAAATTTGTTTTCATTTATACGACAAAACGCCCCAGGAAGGCTGAAACGTTTATTTCAGCCTTCTCCAGCGAACCCTGGAACGGGTCGAATAGGTGCAAAAAGCTAGGTGTCAGGGATTCAATGCCCTGAAAAGGGGAAATTTATACTCACTGCTCGATGCCTGAGCGGGGGGCCGCGCAAAGCAACCTCCTAGACAACGCTTGGATCGAGCTCACCGGTCCAGGCCAGCAAAGCTGTCAACAAGAAAAAACTGCCGCAGGCTGTCTCCACTTTCTGCTCCCCAGCGGACGAGGTCCGGTAGCAGTGACCGAGGAAACAGCCGTCTCGAAAATCGTCACTGCGAATAAATTGCCGCCAGTTGTGCACCGGCGTACTGCGTTGCCAGTACTGACACGCTAGCATGGCGTCCTGGCTGTAAGGCACACCGTACAACCTGGCACCGACACTCAGGCCAAGCATCGCCCCGGCCTGGCCCCGGGACCAGTCGCCCGGCCTATCGTCGGCACGCCAACTTCCGTTTTCATGGCGAGCCTGACTGCTGCACGGCCTGTTCCGCCAACTCATCGGCCAAGACGTCATCCAGCAAGCAACGGCCCAGCCCTGCGCCGTAATGAAAGATCAGACTGCGATGGTGCGTGGCACTCAAGGCCCGCTCTGGAACAGACCGAACAACGGCGGTCCCACGGCGAACCCGCCCAAAAAACCCACCGACAACAGTCCAGCCGCCGAGGCGACCAGTCGGGATTATTGGCCGGGGGCTGCAAGCAGGCCTGCAGATACTCGACGACAAATGCCACATCCTCGATCAGAGGCTGCGTCTGGGTAATCAAACAGATACCTAAGGTTGCCTTCATGGACTCCATTCCTATTGGGTCGAACTTATGTGAGGGGAGCATTTGTCGCTGGCTCGGGCAGTCTGGCCAACAGGGCCACCGGCGTGTGTCGTGGCCTGGGCAATCGAGCTTCGCGCAGCCATCGCCAGGACACACACGCCAAGCATCGCCAGGCACAGTCCGGCAAGCATTGCCGCCGGGCCACTGCGGTCGAGCACCGCTCCGGCGCCAATCGGCACGAGGAGACGGGTAAGTACAAACAGGCTGGCCTGGAGACCGTAGTCGTGGGCCTGCTGGAGGCGTCGGGAGAAAAACATCATCAGGCCGAACATCAGGCTCGACACCGCCCCCATGGCCGTGGCCAATAGATAGGCCGCCGCCACCAGCCATGGGGTCGAGACCTGGAGCCAGACAGCGCTCGTCAATGCCAGCAGTGCTGACAAGGCACCGATCATGAACCACGGCGTCGCCCTTGCCGGACCCAGGTGTTGCACCACCCTTGCACCCAGTACGCTCGCCAGGACACCGACCACTCCACCGCCGACCCCGGCGATCCAGGCCACCTCTTGCACGGGCATTCCCTGGTCCAGCAACAGCGGCTTGAGATAAAGCCACGCGGCGCCCAGGAACGGAAAACCGCTGAGCAACAACCCGATCCAGAGATGTGCGCCGGGCTGCCGGAAAAAACCCGACCAATCGACCGACGACCGCCGGGGTGCTTGAAGACCATCGTCCTTGACCTCTCCCTCATGCAATAACCCGAGGAAGACCAGCGCCACCAACAGCCCGGCGGCCATCAACAGAAACGGCGCCTGCCAGCCCCAGCGCGCCTGCACCAGCAACATGACGCCGGCGCCCACGATGGCGGCGAGAAACAGCGCGGCCGAACGGATCCCCCCGGCGCGCGATCGTTGCGTCTGCGGCAATAACTTGATGGCCAGGGCATTGACCGGGATATCGGCCCAGGTCGCCAGCACACCGGCGACGAAAGCCAGGCCGAAGAGAAACAGGCGATTGGCGGTAATCGCCTGCTGGCTAACCAGCACCAGCAGCAGCGCCAACAACAGGCACAGCACCAATGCCCAAAGTCGATAGTGTCCTTGGACTGACCGATAACGCTGTACGGGCAATGCCAACAGGAACTTGAACACCGCTGGCAGCCCCGTCAGCTGGAACAACCCGATGTCGGTACCCGACCAGCCGTGCTCGCGCATGACCAGCGGAAGCCCCAGCAGCAGGTAGATGCCGGGAACCGCGAGGACGAAGTGGAGCCAGCCGAACAGCCATTGGAGTCGCCACATACGGGCGTTGTTTGCGCCGTTCATGAACCGCTCCGACGCGCCACTTGTACTGCTACCGGCGCGACCGCAAAGGCCACCTCGGGGTAATGGTCAATATTGACGAACCCGGCGCGGGTCAATGCCTCGGACAGGCCGCCAGAATGGGTGATCTGACGACCGAGCATCTGCATCGACAGGTAATAAGGCATGACCCGCCGAGCCAGATCGGGGTCGGGCGGGACCTCGGCATGAGCGCTGACCAGCACGCCGCCGGGACGCAACGCGGCATGGATTTTCTCCAGGCTCGCCGCCAGGTCAGGGACAAAGTGCAACACCGAGGAACACCAGATCAGGTCATACCCTTCACCAATACAATCGCTCGCCAGATCCCCACCACGTACTGCCAGACGCTGTTGGAGGCCAGCCTTGCTGATATTTTCCGCCGCCACGCTGACAGTCTGGGGGAAGTCGAAGACCTCGCCGCTCAGCAGCGGGTTCTCCCGGGCCAGGGCAATTGCCACCAATCCTGGCCCGCCCCCCAGGTCCAGGAATCGGCGGGCATGGGCGAACTCGGGGATTCCTGCCATCAAGCGCAACGCCACCTCCACCGTGACGGCCCGTTGCTCCTGGGCCAGTTGCAGACGTGCCGCGGCCGTCCAGTTCTCGATGGTGGTCGCCACGTTCGGTGCCTGCCCACTGGGCTGGCCCGCCCGTACTTGATCGCCCAACTGTCCACCAAAATGGCGAAGCCCGCGCAGGCGGAACGTCCACGCATCGCCGCAATAGTCCGGCGCCTCGGCGCGCAAATAGTCATGGGCCACCGCGGCGTTGTGGTAGCGCGGCGGTTGTTGTTGGTCACGCACCAGCAACTCCATATTCCACAACGCGTCCAACCAGTAACCGGTGTTCACGGGGTCAAGTTGCAGCTGTCGGGCAATGGCCTGCGCCGTGACGGGTACTTGCAGCAGGTTGAACAACTTCCATTCCAGGGCAATGCGCAGGACATCGGCACGCACGCCGGCCAAGGTCAGGTCCCAGTAAGGTTGCAGGGGGTGGGGTGTTGCCAGGTCGATTCCGTTCATCATTCGCAGCTCACAGTTCATAACTCACACGCAGGCCGATTTCTCTCGGCGGGCTGTAGACTCGGGCGGTGCCGCTCAGGTAGCCGACAGCGTCGTAACGCTTGTCAGCGGCGTTCTTCAGATAGGCACTGATTCCGTAGCGGCCAACGTCATAACCGGCAGTGAGGTTGATCAGTCCGTAGCCTCCACGGCTGTACCGGTTCGCTGAGTCCAGGTAGGTCTTGCCGACCCCATCCAGGCCGGCCTGGGCCCACCAACCGGCGGAGGCGTCGTAGCGCAGGCTCAAATGGCCGGTGAAGTCGGGGGCATAGGGATTGCGATTGCCCTGGTAATCGCTGTTGCCTTCACTGAAGCGCTCGAAACGGGTCCGGTTCAGGCCCACGGAACCGACCAGCGTCCAGTGGTCGGCCAGCAGGTATTCGGCTTCCAGCTCCAGCCCCGTGGAGCGGGCCGACGCCGCGTTGGTGATATACACCAGGCCCGGCTGGATCAACTGCTGCACCTGCATGTCACGCACGTCCATCCAATACAGGGCGGCCGAATAACGCAGGCGCTGGTCGTCCAGCCAGCCTTTGGCGCCGACTTCATACGTCTTGGCCTTTTCCGGGTCATAGCCCGGGTAATCGGCGGCACTGGCGAAGGCGTTGAAACCTCCGGCGCGGAAACCTTCGGCATAGCTGGCGTACAGGTAGGCATCCGGTTGCCACTCGTACTGCAACGACACCTTCGGGGTAAAGCGTTGCCACTGCTGGCTCTGACGACTGCCGCCTTGGGGATCGATGTGCACCTTGTCCTGTTCGGTACGGGCGCCGAGGGTCAGGGTCCAGCGTTCGGCCAGGGGCATCAGCCATTGACCGAACAGGGCCGTGGTATTACCCCCCAATTGCACATCCGTGCGGGACAGGCCGACGGGCAGTTTCTGTTCGTAGGAAAGGTCATGGTCGTCGCGATCGGCATAGACGCCGAGCAGCCACTGGCTCTGGCGCCATTGGCCTTCCAGGCGAAATTCCTGGGACATGGTGTTGAAGTGGTAATCGCGACCGACATGAAACAGGTCGGCAGGCTGGAAATCGGTGTCTTGGCGCACCCGGTCATAGAAGTCATTGCGGGCTGTGATCGAACGCAGCTTCAAACCGGAGTCGAACTCATGCAGCACGTCCACGGACAGGCTGCGACCGCTGGAATGGTTCCAACTCGAGGTGCCGGAGCGCACCTGGCGCGGGGATGAGTCGGCCGCCCCCCACTGGGACCCACCGTCGCGATAATCCTGGCGGCTGTAGCGCAGGTTGACGTCAGTGGCCAGCGTGGGCGTCCAGCGCAATACCATGCGAGCACTGTGACGTTCACGATCATCGGCCTGCCCGCCGCGCCAATCGTTGTCAATGTAACCGTCCTGCTCCCGCCACTGCCCGGAAACCCCGGCGAACAGCGTCTGCGGGACCAGCGCGGTACTGGCATCAACGCCCAGGGTCCGGCTATCGCGACTGCCGCCACCGGCTTCGACCCGGGCGTATGGCTGGGCATCGGGCTGGCGAGTGTGGATGCTCAGCACGCCGGCTTCAGCGTTGCGGCCATACAGGGTCGACTGCGGCCCACGCAGAATCTCGATACGTTCCACGCCCAGCAAATCATGATCGAAGCCCTGCCCCATCAAGGTCGGCACGCCATCGACCAGCATCAGCATCGAGGAGGAAAACGCCGTCGGGCTGGCGGTCAGGCCGCGCACCACCGGCAGGTTGGTGCCCGACTGGCCAAATGGCTGGAAGGTAAAGCCGGGTGTGGCTCGCGCCAGGTCTTGCAGGTCATGGATAGCGCCATTGCGCAGGTCCTCACCCGTCAACACCGACAGACTGGCGGGAACCGCTTCTTGCGGCTGTTCGATCTTGTTCGCCGTCACCGTGATCGGCGCCAATTCAGTCTGGGCCGCCACATTCACGGCCACACCCAAGCAACAACCGACGCACCAAACGCAACCACGAGCTTTCAATACAGGCTTGACCATCGCACTCCCCCATCAATGAATCAGCGACTGCCTCGTTCTGGCGATAGCAGTTGAGATACAAACATGGTATTGATTAATGCGAATAGTTATCATGTAGTTCATATGGAATCTGGATCAATCCATATGCAAGCCAGAGTCAACCAGGAGGACCCTATAAAGTGGCGGCCCTACAGAAGATTTCCCAGTCCTATCGAGTAGCGCCAACACATTCGCGGCTGATCAGCAGTGATGCCTGTGGCTGGACACGCCAGCAACTGCCGGGGGAACTGGGCGAGTGCTACTCAGAGCGCTATTTGGTCGACAATGACCTGATGGTGGTTCGTTCGCGCTATCGCCCCACGCGTCATTTGATCGAGGAAACCGTCAGCCCTCACAATCGCCACATGCTGGTCATCACATTTGGCATGCAAGGCGACTCCGGCTACAAGGGCGCCGACGGTTCGGCGGTATCATTCCGTGCCGGCTATACCACCATCACCTCGTTTCAATTGAGCCTGGGCGAACGTTGCTACGAGGCCGGGACGACGGTGTCCCAGCTCCGGCTGCTGATCGGTGAAAGCATGCTCAACCGATACATCGGCGAGCAGCGCACCCGCCAGTTACTGGGCAACGGCAATGTGCGCCAATTGGCCTTCCAAAAGACTTCGGCCACCAGCGCCAGCCACGCCACCGCCCTGGCGCGCTATCTCAACCAGGGCGCGACCGGCGCGCTGGACATGCACATCCACACCCTCAGTCTGCTGTCCGAACAACTGAAACTGATAAGCCCGTCCACCCCCTGCATCCAGAATCCGCAATTCAGCGCCAGCGACATCGAAAAACTCGACCGGGCACGGGACATCATGATCGAACAAATGGACCAGCCGTTGACCATTCCCTACCTGTGTGCAGCCGTCGGGCTCAATGAATTCAAGCTCAAGGAAGGCCTGCATCACCGCTTCAATTCCACGCCCCATCGCATGCTGCATGAGATGCGCATGCGCAAGGCCTATACCCTGCTGGAAAGCGGATGCCAGGTTGCGCAGGCGGCCTATCAGGTCGGCTACAAGTTTCCGAATAATTTCAGTGCGGCATTTACCCGGTTCTTCGGCAAATCGCCCAAGACGGTATTCGGCAAGCGTCGCTGACATTGCGCGGGCGCCTGGGTGATTCCGGGCGTCAAACCTGATCTGCCGTCTTGGAGTCTCCCAGGCTCAAGGCCTGAATCGACGGAAAAAAAATGCCCGGATCCAAGGTCCGGGCATTTTTTATTGAGCGCGATCAGAACGTCACGCTGGCACTCAGCCGTGCGGTACGCGGCTCCCCTACCGCGACCTGCAACTCGCTGCCGGTGGAGGACGGATAGTATTGCTTGTCGAACAGGTTATCCACATTCAACTGCAGCGAGGTCTTGTGGCCCAAGACCGGCGACTCCCAGCGCAGGAAGGCGTCAGCCACCGTGTAGCTGCTGAGCCAGAAACTGTTGTCGTTGTTGGCGGCCCGTTCGCCAACGTACCGCGCTCCGCCCCCGGCGTGCCAGGCACCGAACTCGGCGGGAACGTTGAGGTGATGGGTCAGGTACAGGCTGGCGGTGTGTTTAGGCGCGTCGGCGAGACGATGGCCTTCGTTTTTCGGATCGTCGAGGATCTCCGTGTGGGTGTAGGCGTAGGTGCCGATCAGGTCCCAGCGCTCGGAAAGGCGCCCGGTGATGTCGAGTTCCAGGCCTTGGGAGCCGACTTTTCCGGCGGCTTCTGCGATGTTTTTTTCGCCGACCAATCTATTGGTCACGACGTTCGTTTTTTCGATGTCGAACAACGCAAGATTGATGTTCAATCCTGGCAACGGATCATATTTGGCCCCGATCTCGTAGCTGCGCCCTTCCTCTGGGTCGAAGGTACTGCCGTTATCGTCCACCGTGTCGTTCGGCTTGAACGAGCGACTGTAGTTACCGTACAGCGACAGCTCCTCCGTGGCTTTATAGACCAGACCGAGGAACGGCACGAAGGCATCGCCGTTATCATCCCGGTTGAGCTTGTAAGCGCTACCCAAACCCTGGTCGCTGTACTGGTCGTAATGTTGATAGCGACCGCCGAACACAAGGATCCAGCGATCATCGAGATGCCAATTGTCCTTGAGATAAATGGAACTGGAGGTCAACTGGTTGCGCAGGTCGCTTTGGGGAGCATTGACAACACTGGGCTCGCTTAGACCGCCATAAACCGGTGCGTTGATGTCGAACCCCGGCCTTGCGGGGCCACGGTAGGTCTTGCCGCGAAATTGATCTGACACTTGGTTGTCGACGCCGACCAGCAAGTCATGACGCTGCCCGAAAAATTCCTGCTTGCCCAGGAAGTCCCAACTGGCATAACGAGTTTCGTCGTCGTAATGAGCACCATTGGCGGCTCGCTGAAAAACACCGGTTTTCGACAGACTCGGCTGCGCAATCGAAAGACTGTACCGATCATTGTTCCAGCCATAGGTCACGCGGGTTTTCCACGCCTCGCTCAGCTCGTACTCGAAACGCGCCGTCGCTGTCTCGCGAATGCCCACGCTTTTGGCCCAGGGCTCGTCCAGGCGCTTGTCATAATCGATGTCCGCCGGATGTCCATTGCGGAACACTGTGCCCCGGTCAAAGGGATTGGAATATTCGTTGTACTCATAGCTGAGATTCAACGAGGCCCGCTCCCCCGTCCAAGCCAGGGACGGCGCGACCAGCGTGCTCTCGTTGACCCCGTAGTTGCGCCAGTAATCCTCATGACCACGCTCGGCAATCAAGCGATAGGCCAGGCCGGTGTCTCCCAATGGCCCGGTGGTGTCCAAGGCCATGGTGCCGCCGCCTTCGCTGTAGGCCGAGCCACTCAGCGTGGTGCTTTGCGTGTATTCCGGTTTCTTGCTGATGACGTTGACCAGGCCGCCGGGCTCCAGCGCGCCGTACAACATCGAGGCCGGGCCCTTGAGCACTTCGACGCGGTCGGTGGTGGCGCTGAAGTTGTGGCCCAGGTTCGAACGCACGCCGTCGCGCAGGATCGAGCCGTCGTCGTTGGTGCCGAACCCGCGCTTGACCAGCGAATCCCTCGAGCCGCCGAGGGTATTGCCCTGGCTGACGCCGCTGACGAACTTCATCGCATCGGCCAGCGAGCGCACCTGATAGTCGGCCAGGGTCTGCTGGGTCACCACGTTGATCGATTGCGCCTCTTCCTTGATCGGTACATCGCTCTTGCTCGCCGTGCTGGCTTGCGACGTCGTATAGCCCTCGTCCTGAGTGACGCGACTGCCCTGGATGTCCGTGGCCGGCAGTTCGAGAGCTGCCTGCGCCCACACCGGGCTTGCGATGAAGCAGTAAGACAATGTCGGCAATACACACTTGATGAAGACGTTGCGATTAGCGAGAGGGGTGGAACGATTCAAGACGCGCACTCACAGAGGGTTGGAAATGAGAGGGAATATACTTTGAGAATGATTCCCAGTAAATCTTTCTAACATCTCCCCGCTTGACTCTGCGCACAAACGAGGGCGCCGGATGATGAGTCCGGCGCCCTCGTTTGTTTCCCTCTCCCAGTCTTGGGCTGATCAGTGGTCAGTGGTCGATGGCAGCACCGGCTCCTCTCGGTACGCGAATGTCTTCGACCAGGTGCTGGATGTGCTCCGGTGGCGGCGCGGTAAAGCGCGACACCACCACCGCGGCCAGGAAGTTGAAGACCATCCCCAACGTGCCGATGCCTTCCGGGGAAACACCCAGCCACCAATGTTCAGCCGTGTTCATCGTCGGGTTGATGAACTTGAAGTAGACGATGTAGGTGAATGTGAAGGTCAGCCCGACAATCATCCCGGCGATCGCGCCTTCGCGGTTCATGCGTTTGGAGAAGATCCCCATGACAATGACCGGAAAGAAGGAAGACGCCGCCAACCCGAAGGCGAACGCAACCACCTGGGCGACGAACGCGGGTGGATAGATGCCAAACAATCCGGCAATCAGCACCGCCACACCGGCGGCAATGCGTGCCGCGAGCAACTCCTGCTTCTCGTTGATCCTGGGCATGATGTTGCTCTTGAGCAAATCATGTGAGACAGACGTGGAGATCACCAGCAACAGCCCCGCAGCCGTGGAAAGCGCCGCCGCCAGGCCACCGGCAGCGATCAATGCGATCACCCAGCCCGGCAGGCCGGCAATTTCGGGGTTGGCCAACACCATGATGTCGTTATCGACGTAGAGTTCGTTGGCCACTGGCGAGAGCTGGTTCTTGAGCAATCGCTGCTCATGCGCCCCGCGCTCATCAGTAAAACTCGGCGCCCCGACCAGGGCCGCACCCGGGCTGTACTGGATGATGCCGTCGTTGTTCTTGTCCGCCCACGCAATCAGTCCGGAGTTTTCCCAGGCTTTGAACCAGGCTGGCGCGGTGGCATAACTGACGTTGGGAATGGAGGTCAGCAGATTGGTACGTGCGAAGGCCGCCACGGCCGGCGCGGTGGTGTAGAGAATGGCGATGAACAGCAATGCGTAGCCTGCTGACTTGCGGGCATCACGTACGGTCGGCGTGGTAAAGAAACGCACGATCACATGGGGCAGGCCCGCAGTACCGACCATCAGCGCCATGGTGATGAAGAACACGTCCATGGTCGACTTGGTGCCATCGGTATAGGCGCTGAAACCCAACTCGGCACCCAGACCGTTGAGCCGCTCGATCACGCTCTGCCCCGAACCGCCCACTTCGCTGATAAAGCCCAACTGCGGTATTGGGTTGCCGGTGATCATTATCGAGATGAAAATCGCCGGCACCATGTAGGCGAAAATCATCACGCAATACTGCGCCACCTGGGTGTAGGTGATGCCCTTCATGCCGCCCAACACCGAATAAAAGAATACGATGGCCATGCCGATCATGACACCGACGTTGATATCCACTTCCAGGTAACGGGAAAAGACGATCCCGACACCGCGCATCTGTCCCGCCACATAGGTGAAGGAAATGAAGATCACGCAGATCACTGCCACCACCCGCGCCGTCTGCGAGTAATAACGAGCCCCGACGAACTCGGGTACGGTGAACTTGCCAAATTTTCGCAGGTACGGCGCCAGGCACATCGCCAACAGCACGTAGCCCCCGGTCCAGCCCATCAGGTAGACGGAACCGTCATAACCGGCGAAGGCAATGATCCCGGCCATGGAGATGAACGAAGCCGCCGACATCCAGTCAGCACCGGTGGCCATGCCGTTGAGTACCGGATGCACGCCCTTGCTGGCGACGTAGTACTCGCTGGTGGAACCGGCACGCGTCCAGATTGCAATCGCGATGTACAACGCGAAGGAGGCGCCTACGACCAGATAAATCAGGGTTTTTGTGTCCATGTGCGCCGCCCTCAGTCTTCGTGGACGTCATATTTGCGATCGAGCTGATTCATCTTCCAGACATAGAAGAAAATCTCGAGCACAAAGACGTAGATGGAACCCTGCTGGGCAAACCAGAACCCCAAGGGTGTACCGAAGAAACTGATGGTGTTGAGTGCATCAACCAGCAAAATGCCGAAGCCGAACGACACCAGGAACCAGATAGCCAGCAAGACCAGCATCCAGCGTAGGTTTTCCGTCCAGTAGGCACGCGCAGCCTGTTGCTTTTCAGTGGACATGGAGGTGTCCTCCCGTGTTGTTTTTATTGTTTTGCACTTCAAACCGTAGCAGTCGTCAGGCAAGGCGCAGTACGACTTTCGTCTAATTCGCTCCAACAGGTATTGACATCTCTATCTTATCGTCATGCCAGGCTGAAGAGCAGTAGAGTCTCCAGGGTGATATCAAATAGCCCTATCCACCCCTAAAGCTTTGGCGCTCGCGGTCGAATGTATTCCATTGAGAGATTTTTTTGCCCAGGAGCAGCGGCATGCAGACGTTAAAGGCCTTGTACGAGTCTATCGAGATGCGGTTTTTCGATACCCTCACCAAAAAACTATCGAGCCTTTTCCTGTTGGTGCTGGTCAGTGGCTTGCTGTACTGGGTGGCCCTCAGCGCCCGCGCCGAGATCGTGCTGCAGTTGCGCAATGCGCAGTTGGACGGCGCCTTGCTTGGGCAGATCGAAGGTCGGCTTGACAGCCTCACCCATGCCCTGCTCTTCGGCGCGTTCCTGACGCTGTGCATGATCAGCTTCATGGTCTGGTATTTCCGTCACCTCATCGTGCGCCCCGTCACCGCCATGACCAAGGCCCTGGAAGAGATCGCCAACGGCGAAGGTGACCTGTCCAAGGACCTGCCGCTGGTGACTCACGACGAAATCCGCGTGCTGGCCGGCACTTGCAACCGTTTCCTGGCCAAGCAGCGGGAGATCATCAGCAACGTCCAGGCACTGACCGTGCACATCGCCGTCGAATCGGCCCGCTCGTTGAAGAACATCAGCGACTCCAGCGACAGTGCCACCCACCAGGCTCGCTTCGCCAAGGAAGTCATGGACCAGAGCAACACCGCCGTGGGCCGTATCGAAGAAGTCTCGCGCCAAACCCAGGGCATTTCCAGCACCACCGCCCAGAACCTGAGCATGGCCCGCGACTCCTACGCCGAGCTGCTGGAAGTGACCGGCAACATCAGCGAAATCTCCAGCAGCCTCGGTGAATTTGCCACGCTGGTGAGCGCCTTGAACCAGCGTTCCTCAAGCATCAAGTCGATTGTCGGGTTGATCCAGCAGATCTCTGCCCAGACCAACCTGTTGGCCCTCAATGCCGCCATCGAAGCCGCCCGGGCCGGCGAAAGCGGTCGGGGCTTCGCGGTGGTCGCCGATGAAGTGCGGACCCTGGCACAAAACGTCAGCCGGGCCACCGATGACATCTCACGCAACATCGACGCCATGCTCGAGGAAGTCAGCTCCACCCACGAACAGACCACCCAGATCAGCCATAGCGCCCGGGAAACCCAGAAAGTGGTGGAGCGCGCCTCCGGCCATTTTGAGAGCATGATCGGCGATTTCGAATCCACCAACGGCAAGCTGGCGGACATCGCGACCCATATCCAGCAGTTCGCCGACAGCAACACGGGGATCAACGACCGAGTCACTCAGATCCACGCCGACAGCCAGTTGATCGACCAGCGCATGCAGCATTCGGCAACGGCCACCCGCGACCTGTCCGGCGTGGCCGAAAAGGTCCAGGCCCTGCTGGGTCGCTTCGTGCTCGGCCACGGCAAGCTGGACGCCGCCATCACCCGCGCCAGCGAGTGCCGCGACACGCTCCAGGTTCGCCTGGAGGCGCTGCAAGGTGAAGGCCTGAACCTGTTCGATCAGAATTACCAACCGATTCCCGGCACCGACCCCAAGCAGTACATGACCAGCTACACCGAACGTTTTGCCCAGATCTGCCAGGAGGAATGCGACAAACTCACCCGCAGCACGCCGGGTGGCAAGGTTTCGTTCATTGTCGACAGCAAGGGCTACTGCCCGGTGAATAACAGCTGGGTCTCCAAGCCGCCAACCGGCGACCGGGCGGTGGATTTGCCGGTGTGCCGCAACAAGCGAATATTCAACGACCCGATCGGCCTGCGTGCGGCGGGCAACGTCCAGCGTTTCCTGCTGCAGACCTACCTGCGCGATACCGGGGAAATCATGACCGAGATCGACGTACCGTTCTTCTTCGGCGGCCGTCATTGGGGCAATTTGCGGGTGGGCTTCGATGCGGCGGTGTTGTTGGCGGAGTGATCAACAGCGCAATCAAGCCAGACAACTAACCATATCCCCGGACCAAACACTACCCTGTGGCGAGGGAGCTTGCTCCCGCTCGGCTGCGCAGCAGTCGCAAAACCGGCTGATACGGTCGGCCTGAAG
>NZ_FNNL01000012.1:211017-212717 GCF_900106735.1 Pseudomonas sp. NFACC08-1
ACTACCCTGTGGCGAGGGAGCTTGCTCCCGCTCGGCTGCGCAGCAGTCGCAGAACCGGCTGATACGGTCGGCCTGAAGGACCGCCGGGGCCTGCTTCGCACGCCAGCGGGAGCAAGCTCCCTCGCCACAAGGGATTTGTGGCGCATACAAATTCTGAGGCCCCCAAAAACAACTGTGGGAGCGAGCTTGCTCGCGATGGCGGAGTGTCAGTCAACATGATCGTAACTGACCCACCGCCATCGCGAGCAAGCCCGCTCCCACATGGGGGTTGGGTTTAGCTCAACTCAACAGCACTTGGGCCCACCCTTGCCACCGTAACGGGCCTCCTGGCGTTCGCGGAAGAACGCCTCGTAGTCCATCAGCGGTTTGTCCGGGTGCTTGGTTTGCATGTGCTCGACGTAGTTGTCGTAGTCGGGCATGCCGACCATCAGGCGGGCGGCCTGACCGAGGTATTTACCGAGGCGACTCAAGTCATTGAACATCGTTGCAATCCCCTATCAAGCGTCCGGCACGGCCTGGAATGGCGCTTCTTTATCCGTGCGTTCCTTGGTGCCCCAGGCGGCGATGCCGACCTTGAGGGCGTAGAACAGGATGCTGAAGACCACGAACAGGAACAACACCGTCAGCGTTGCGTTGGTGTAGGCGTTGAACACCACGTGCTGCATCTGCTCGATGCTCTTGGCCGGGGCCAGGACCTGGCCGGCGGCCAGGGCATCGTTGTATTTGCGCGCCAGGGCCAAAAAGCCGATCGCCGGGTTGGCGTCGAACAGCTTGATCAGGCCCGCGGTGGTGGTGCAGATCAACAACCAGCAAGCCGGCAGCAGCGTGACCCAGACGTAGCGCTGGCGCTTCATCTTGATCAGTACCACGGTGGCGAGCATCAGGGCGATACCGGCCAGCATCTGGTTGGAGATGCCGAACAGCGGCCACAAGGTGTTGATGCCACCCAGCGGATCGATCACGCCCTGGTACAGCAGGTAACCCCACAGTGCCACGCAGCCGGCGGTGGCGATCAGGTTGGCCGGCCAGGATTCGGTACGCTTGAGCGACGGCACGAACGAGCCGAGCAAGTCCTGCAGCATGAAGCGCCCGGCACGGGTCCCGGCGTCCACCGCAGTGAGGATGAACAGCGCTTCGAACAGGATCGCGAAGTGGTACCAGAACGCCATGGTGTTCTCACCCGGCAGCACCGAGTGCAGGATCTGCGCGATACCGACCGCCAGGGTCGGCGCACCGCCGGCACGGGCCAGCACGGTGGTCTCGCCAATGTCCTTGGCCACCGCTTGCAGGGCCTCGGGGGTGATTGCAAAACCCCAGCTGCTGACGGTTTGCGCCACGGCCACCACGTCACCGCCGACGATCGCCGCCGGGCTGTTCATGGCGAAGTACACGCCCGGCTCGATCACCGACGCCGCGACCATGGCCATGATCGCCACGAAGGACTCCATCAGCATGCCGCCGTAACCGATGTAGCGAGCGTTGGTTTCGTTATCCAGCAACTTGGGCGTGGTGCCCGAGGAGATCAGCGCATGGAAACCCGAGACCGCGCCGCAGGCGATGGTGATGAACAGGAACGGGAACAGCCCGCCCTTCCACACCGGGCCCGTGCCGTCGGTGAACTGGGTCAGCGCCGGCATTTTCAGCTCGGGCATGGTGACCAGGATGCCGATCGCCAGGGCGACGATGGTGCCGATCTTGAG
>NZ_FNNL01000022.1:0-72497 GCF_900106735.1 Pseudomonas sp. NFACC08-1
CATTTGCGCAAACGAAGCCCAGTGCCGTACGCAGCGCGCCGCCCGCCCAGCCCCTTGCCACTCCCAGTAGAAACTCGCCCCGCCGGCCAGTTGCCGCTGGAGGATGACGTGCTGGTCGTCGTAGTCGTAGCGTTCGCTTTCACCGGCGGCATTGGTCGCTTCGATCAGTCGGAAACGTCCGTCGTAGCGGTAGGACATCAGCGTCTGTTCGGTCCGCCAGGCTTCGTCGAGGGTGATGGCGGGATGGAAGCTCTGGTAGTCGACGGCGATCAGGTGGCGCTGCTCGTAACGCAGGCGCAGGGCGCGCCCGGCGCCGTTGTCCAGGCGGCTGATGTCGCCATGGATGTTGCGCTGCAGCGTCAGACGGTTGTCGTAGCGGTCGCTGAGGGCGGTCAGGTGACCGTCGCGAAAGTGCAGAAACGGGGCGTTTTCCCCGGGCTGGGCGACGATCAGTTCGTCCGGCTCGGCCCCCAGGTAGATCGCCGCGCGGGCCAGGCTGTTGTGGATGGCCGGACGCTGGGCGTTGGGCAGGGGAAACGTCGTGCGGCGGTTTTCCTGGTCGACCCAGGTGACCTGCTCGCCCTCAAGCTCCAAGCGATGGGCCAGGGCATGGCTCCAGCCGCGCCCGAGGCCGACGTCCAGGTCTGCGGCGCTGGTGCGGTACAAACGGGTGAAGACAAACGGCAAGCGGCCATCGAGGGTGCCATCGTCGAGGGTCAGCAGTTCTTCGCCGGTGACCATCGACACCGGGCAGCCGCTGGTCTGGGTCTGGGCGGCGGTGTCGGCGCTGTCGCCGTTGGGGTTTTTCGACTGGGCGGGGGCGTCGTCGTGGGGTTCGTGTTTGCTTAGCCGGGTTGAACCGTGGGATTTTTCCCGCGCCACAGCGGCCGGATTGCTGACCGCCAAGGGTGGGAAGTGCTCGGGGGTGATGTGCAGAGGTCCGACAGGCGTCGGCTTCAATGGCGCACGCTGGGCGCTGACCACCAACGGTTTGAGCACATCGGCATGCCGGTTGAGCCGATCGGCAGGGCGTTGGGCCAGCCTCAGCCCTGATGCGCTCAACCACTCGCGAGCCCGCTCCGAGCGGAGCTGACGGAGCACTTTGCCGCTCATCCGCACGCCCATGCCCAGGGCGCCGGTCAACCGTATCAACAGGAAATTGATCAGCACCGAGGCGCGCATCTCGCCCGTGACTTCAGCCATGTATTGGGGCGGCAACATCCGCAGCCAGCTGACGAACGCCGCCATGTGGACGAAGAGCAGCGGCTCGTCACTCAACACCATCAGTCCTTTGGCGATGGCCTCGGATGAAGCGCTCAGTAACTGCTCAAGTTCTACCTGGGTCAGATACTCCAGGAGCTTTTCGCTGTTGGCCTGCAGATCGGCCAACAGCTGGAAAACCTGTTTAACGTCATCCCATAGCTGATGCAGGGCGTTTTCAAAACCGCGCCAATCGGCCTGCTGCACCAGGTCATAACGTTCGCGAAACCCGGCGTCGGAAAACGCCGCCCACAGGGATTGAAACTCGTCCCACTCGGCCTTCAGCCACCCCTCAAGTTCGTCCATCACCCCTTGATAGGACGCATACAGCGCCTTGACGTGATCGGCCGTCACATGGGGGAAAAAAGTGATGCGGTAGCGCCCGCCACGCCAGCATTCGGGGATTTCCAGGATGCCGCTGGGGCCGATAACGTGATGCACCGGCTCGCCGAACGTTTCCTTCCCGGGCTCGCCTCCGGTGACGGGTTCCAGCATCACCGGGGTGTCGCCAATCGGCACAAAGCGCGCCGCCTGGAACATGTGCACCAACGTCAGCGGACCACTCGCCGGACATGCGGCCACCGTGGCACTGATGGGTTGATCAAGATTCTTCGGCGCCGCCAGGGACACCTCGTTGCCGACATTGAACACTTGTTCAAGATCCAGCGCCCAGCCGGCCCAAAAGCTTTCAGCCCAGGCGTCGTAGTCGTTGAGGCAGGCGCGGAAGTCCGCCAGTACCGCTTCGACATCCGGCTGATCGGGGTCCATGGCCGCCACCACCAAAGAGCCGATGGTGTTGTTCAAAGCCAGGAGTTTGTCAGGGGCAAACATGCGGGAGTCTCGCGGGACAGGGACGAACGCGAGACTTTGCCGACGATGGCTGAGGAATTAAGTCAGTGAAAGAAGCGGTGGACGTAGGGCGATTCGCTAAATTTAAACGTTAGGCGTGCAACTCCCGGCGGCGGCTATAACTGTCGTGACATAAGCCATTGCTCTTTGCCCCAAGCCTCGAAACGCTCCAACACCTCCCAGCCGAGCCTGGCGTAGTAATCACGCTGGCTGTGGGTGTGCAGGAACAAGGTGATGATTCCAGCCTCTCGCGCATGACTGCAGATGCCTTCGATCAACTGAGCTGCAAGCCCTCTGCGTCGAGCCTCGGGAGTGATGAACACACACGCCAGCCACGGGCCCAACTCTGGCCGGTCAGGCAGGTCGTTGCTGGCCAGTGAAGCGCCACCGAGCAACTGGTCGTGCTCCGTGGCGATCAGGCACTTCCAACGCCCATCACGCTGCCCCGCCGCGAACTCCTGCTGCCAACTGTCGAGGGATTGCTCGGCATACTCATGATTGAATTCCCGATAAAGCCATTCGGCCATCTGGTCGCATTTCTCCATGTGGCTATCGAGCCAATCCACTCGCGGCATTTGAAACACTCCTTATGTATGCGGTCCTGGAGGGAGGATAGGAGGCTAGCAGGCTGCTGACCTGTTCTGGCCCACCGCTATCGCGAGCAAGCTCACTCCACAGGATTTTCGTCGTTTGATCCTTAACTGACACACCACCGTTCCTGTGGCGAGGGAGCTTGCTCCCGCTGGGGTGCGCAGCAGCCCTGGGCTCCAACAACTCGGTGAGCCAGGTAAATGGCGCTGATGCCTTTGGGGCTGCTGCGCAGCCCAGCGGGAGCAAGCTCCCTCGCCACAGGGGTTGGCGCCAACACCGCATCAATTAACTCGACCTGCTCAGGCGTGATGGTTTTCATAGATAACGTAACGACCACCAAAGCCGAGTTTTCGGTTAATGCGCCGTGAGCCTGTGTCGAAAACGATACCGGCAGGGAGCTGCAAACTGTCGCCGGCATTGTAATCACGCACGGCGCGGCCAGCCGTAATCTTCACGCCGAGCTTTTGTAGAACCAGAGGCGCCAGGATTTCCAGTGGACGGACCGGAATCGGCTTGCCCGTAAGAACGCTGGCCTTGGCTTTCGCGAAAACACCCACACCGAGTTTGACCAATACACCGTTGGCAACCAAATGACGCAATGCTCGGGATACCTGTGCGGGGCTGCCGAAGTCGGAAAATTCGGAGCGCAGAAACACATCGTCCTTGCGCAGGGCGATAGATCTTTTAAGCCGCTCTTCGATAACCACGGTGTACCTCCCAGACTTCACCTAACCCACAAAACAACATAACTTATTGTTTAATATAATATTTATAATACAAACCGTGCTCATGCCGGGTTCAGTATAAATCAGCACAGCGACACTGACCAATGCGACCTAAGAACCGCAGCAGTGGCTCAACCGGCATTGACGTTGCCTGGCCCACCGCTATCGCGAGCAAGCTCACTCCACAGGATTTTCGTCGTTTGATCCTTAACTGACACACCACCACTCCTGTGGCGAGGGAGCTTGCTCCCGTTGGGCTGCGCAGCAGCCCTGGATCCCATGACTCGGTGGGCCAGGCAAATTGAGTTGTCTTCTTTGGGGGCTGCTGCGCAGCCCAGCGGGAGCAAGCTCCCTCGCCACGGGGGTTGGCGTAGGCCGGTCTTTATTGGTTGAGCCCGCTCACACCAGGGTTTACACCCGCAAATTGCGTTTTAGATGCCTACCCGCGCGCATTCTCGAGAAATACCCGCCAGCAACCCCTCAACCTATCGTAATCTCGCACCTGTATAAGCCCAGCCCCGCAACCGGCCGAGATCTCACCCCGATGCCCTCCATCTACCAACTCAAGCCCGCCTTTCAAAACCTGCTGCGCCCCATGGTTCAACGCCTCTACAACAACGGTGTCACCGCCAACCAGGTCACGGTGCTCGCCGGCATCGTTTCGGTATTGGTCGGTGCGGTCATCGCCTGGTTTGCCGACCATCCGTGGATCTTCGTGCTTGTGCCGATCTGGATGTTCCTGCGCATGGCGTTGAATGCCGTGGATGGCATGTTGGCGCGGGAGTTTGGCCAGCAATCGCATCTGGGCGCCTACCTCAATGAGCTATGCGATATCATCGCCGACGCTGCCTTGATCCTGCCTTTTGCCCTGATTCCCGATGCCAGTCTGTTGCTCGTGTTGCTGGTCACGCTGTTGGCGTTGTTCAGCGAATACGCAGGCGTCTTGGGGGCCATGGTGGGAGCTTCGCGGCGGTATGACGGGCCGATGGGCAAGAGTGATCGCGCCTTTGTGTTGGGCGTGTTGGCAACCGGCATTGCCCTGGGTTGGCTCGGGGCACTCTGGGTCGATGGTGTGATGGCGGTGGTTGCCGCCCTGCTGGTGTATACCTTGGTCAACCGGGTCCGTCATGGCCTGGGCCAAGTGAAGGAAAACGCTCCCTCAGCATAAAGGAACTTGCAATGCGCGAAGCCCAGGAACTGACGTTCACTACCCACGATGGCGTGGAGTTGTTCTACCGGCACTGGCCGGCTGTCGACGCGGCAGCGGGTGAACCCCGCCAGGCTGTGTTGTTGTTTCATCGCGGTCATGAACACTCCGGGCGCATTGCGCACCTGGTGGATGAACTGGACTTGCCAGGGTTCGACTTCTTTGCCTGGGACGCCCGTGGCCATGGCCAGTCGCCGGGCGAACGGGGCGACAGCCCGAGTTTTGCCACCAGTGCGCGGGATGTGCAGACCTTCTGCGATCACATCGGCGCCACGCACCAGATCGACGAGGCGAACATCGCGGTAGTGGCGCAAAGCGTCGGCGCGGTGATCGCGTCGACTTGGGTCCACGACTACGCGCCGCGCATTCGCTCGCTGGTGCTGGCCTCGCCGGCATTCAAGGTCAAGCTCTACGTGCCCTTCGCTCGTCCGGGCCTGGCGTTGATGCGCAAGTTTCGCGGCAACTTTTTCGTCAACAGTTACGTCAAGGCGAAATTCCTCAGCCATGACCCGGAGCGGGTGGCGTCCTACGACAGCGATCCATTGATCACCAAGGCCATTTCGGTGAACGTGCTGCTGGGCCTGTACGAAGCCGCCGACCGCGTGGTGGCCGATGCCCAGGCGATCCAGGTGCCGACGCAGCTGTTGATCTCCGGCTCGGACTTCGTGGTGCACCGCAAACCCCAGGAGCAGTTCTTCGAGCGCCTGGGCAGTTTGCACAAGGAGAAACACATTCTGCCGGGGTTCTTCCACGACACCCTCGGCGAGAAGAACCGCGCGCCGGCCATTGCCAGTGCGCGCCGCTTCATCCTGCAAAATTTTGCCCGAGCGCTGGACCGCCCTTCCCTGCTCGACGCCGATCGCCTGGGCGCGACCTGCGCCGAAGCCGAAACCCTGGCCACGCCGCTGCCGCACAACTCGCTGCGCGACCTCTACTGGCGCATGACCCGCGCCAGCATGCGCTTTGGCAGCAAGTTGTCCGCCGGGGTGAAGCTGGGTTTCGACACTGGGTTCGACTCTGGCAGTACTCTGGATTACGTCTACCGCAACCGCCCCACCGGCACCTCGGCGCTGGGCAAGATGATTGACCAGAATTACCTGAACTCCATCGGCTGGCGCGGCATTCGTCAGCGCAAGCTGCACGTCGAGGAGCTGCTGCGCCTGGCGATGGGCGAGTTGCGTGCGCAAGACCGCGAGGTGCGCATCGTCGACATCGCCGCCGGCCATGGCCGCTACATTCTCGAAGCGCTGCAAGGCGTCAGCCCGTTGCCCGAGTCGATCCTGCTGCGCGACTACAGCGACATCAACGTGCGCGATGGCAGCGCGCTGATCGTGGAAAAAGGCTTGGGCGACATCGCCCGATTCGTCAAGGGCGATGCCTTCGACCGCCAGGATCTGGCGGCGCTGGAACCGAAACCAACCCTCACCGTGGTGTCGGGCCTGTACGAGCTGTTTGCCGACAACCAACTGGTCGGCGGCTCCCTCGCCGGCCTGGCCGAAGCCGTGGAGCCTGGCGGTTTCCTGGTCTACACCGGCCAGCCATGGCACCCGCAACTGGAACTGATCGCCCGCGCCCTCACCAGCCACCGCGCCGGGCAAGCCTGGGTGATGCGTCGACGCACCCAGGCGGAAATGGATCAATTGGTTGAGGCGGCGGGCTTTCGCAAGATCACCCTGCGGGTCGATGAATGGGGCATTTTCAGCGTTTCGCTGGCCCAGCGAGTGCAGTAATGAGCGCCGTCATCGCGCCGGCCCGCGAGCCCGCACTGCTGAAACCGGCGGTGCTGTGGTTGCTGTTGTTGGCGCCGCTGTTCTTCACCACCTACGGCTTCGCCACCTGGGTCACCTCCCAGCGTGACGATGTCGGCACGTTGGTGTTCGCCTGGGAAAGCCACATGCCGTTCATGGCCTGGACCATCGTGCCTTACTGGTCGATCGATCTGTTGTACGGCCTGTCCTTGCTATTGCCCACCAGCCGCGAAGAACTCAAGCGCCACGCCTTGCGCCTGCTGACGGCGCAGGTGATTGCGGTCAGTTGCTTTTTGCTCTGGCCGTTGCGCTTCACTTTCCCCCGCCCGGAAATGGACGGGGTGTTTGGTTGGTTGTTCGAAGTGCTGGCGGGTTTCGACAAGCCGTTCAATCAGGCGCCGTCGCTGCACATCGCGTTGCTGGTGGTGCTGTGGGTCTGCTATCAGCGGCATCTGCAGGGCTTCTGGCGCTGGGTGATGCACGGTTGGTTCGCGTTGATCGGCGTGTCGGTGCTGACCACTTATCAACATCACTTCATTGACCTGCCCACGGGCGCGTTGGCCGGTTGGCTGTGTGTCTGGCTGTGGCCGCTGGACCGTCCGAGTCCGCTGCTGAGTGCGCGACTGGCGACGGATCCTGCCCGCCGAGGCTTGGCCTTGCGTTATGGCCTGGGCGCGGCGGCGCTGTTTATCCCGGCGTTTGCCTTCGGCGGCGCGTGGCTCTGGCTGATCTGGCCGGCGGTCGCGGTGCTCATGGTGGCGCTGAATTACCTGGTGTTCGGTGCCGACGGTTTCCAGAAGCGTGCCGATGGTCGTTTGAGCCCGGCAGCGCGTTGGTTGCTGGCGCCTTACCTGGCGGCGGCGTGGATCAATTCGCGCGGCTGGACGCGCAAGCATCCGCAACCGGACCTGATAGCGGATAACGTCTGGCTGGGACGAATCCCCACGCCGATGGAGCTGAAAGACAGTGCGTTTAGCGGGGTGCTCGATCTCTGCGCGGAACTGTCCATGGACAGCAGCGGCGTCGCCTATCGCTCATTGCCAGTGCTCGACCTGACAGCGCCGACCGCCGAGCAATGCCTGAAAGCGGCAGAGGCCATCGAAAGCCTGCGCCAGCAAGGGCCGGTGCTGGTCTGCTGCGCCCTGGGTTATTCGCGCAGCGCCACGGCGGTGGTTGCCTGGTTGTTGCACAGCGGGCGGGCAGCGAGCGTTGATGCGGCGATCGTGCAAATCCAGCGCGCTCGACCGCGTATCGTCTTGCACGCGGCACACCGCCGCGCGCTGGAGCAGTTATCCACAGCACAGGGGAATGTCCATGATCACTGATATGGAGCTCCACACCGTGGCGAGCCTGTTGCGCCGAGGGCATTCGCTGGACCAGTTTTCCACCGGGTTGACGCTGCTTGGGGCGCTGCTGGGGTTGGGGCAATGGTGGGTGGGCGTCATCGATCCGTGGTTGCTGCTGTTGAGTGCGGCGCTACTGGTGCTCGGCATGCTGGAAAAATACTGGGCGCTGCGCGTGGCATTCGATGCCGATCTGTTCCAGCGCATGGCTGACAGCACCCAGTCCCTGGCCGAGCGCACCTATACCTTGGATCAAGCCCTCACCTCCCTGGGCCTGCAACCGGCCGCACGTGCAGGGCGTCTCTGGACCGAACGCCGGCATGGCGCGTTGTTGCTGCTGCGTCGACAGTCACGATTATTGGCCGTACAAGTCGTCCTGGTGCTGGGCTTCATCCTGGCCAGCCCCTGGTTAGCTTCAAGTATCTAGATAGTTTTGGTGGCGAGGGAGCTTGCTCCCGCTGGGCTGCAAAGCAGCCCCAAAACCAGGCACTGTGGTGTATCAGATGAATTGTGTTCAGCCTCTTGGGGGCTGCTGCGCAGCCCAGCGGGAGCAAGCTCCCTCGCCACAGTTAATGGTCAGCTGTTAACGATTGCGTCACTACCCGAGCTTCTCAGGACAAGGAATCTTCATGTTCGAACCCGTGGTCGCCAACCTCATCACCTCCGCCGCCCGCATGGTCACGGGCGCTCGCAGCCTGTGGCTCGGCTGCGCGCCGACGCCGGTGCAGCGGATCTACTTCGCCAACCACAGCAGCCACGGTGACTTCGTGTTGCTCTGGGCCTCGCTGCCGCCGGCGCTGCGCAAGCTCACCCGCCCGGTGGCGGGGGCCGATTATTGGCAAACCAGCCCGGTGCGTCGCTACATCATCAACCGGGTGTTCAACGGTGTGCTGGTGGACCGCGAACGCAAGGATCCTTCCTACAGCCCATTGCAGCCGATGCTCGATGCGCTGGAAAACGGCGACTCACTGATCATCTTTCCGGAAGGCACACGCAATCCGGAGGAAGGCCTGTTGCCCTTCAAGAGCGGGATCTATCACTTGATGAAAAAACACCCCGAGGTCGAGGTGATCCCGGTGTGGATCGCCAACCTCAACCGCGTCATGCCCAAGGGCCGGGTACTACCGCTGCCGCTGTTATGCACCACCAGTTTCGGCGCGCCGCTGTGCATCGAAGAAGATGAAAGCAAAGAGCAATTTCTTGAACGCAGCCGCGCCGCGCTGCTGGCACTGGCCCCGGAGCACGTCTGACATGGATCGATATACCCTGATGTTGTTTGGCGGGATCGGCGCCATTCTGGTGCTGGCTTCGTTGATCGGTTTCATTCTCAAGCTGAAAACCCGCGGCGCGCCGAACTCCGTCATCGACAACCTCAACGCGCGGATCAACGCCTGGTGGATCATGGTGCTGGTGATCGGCATCGCGTTCTGGCTCGGCAACGCCGCAGTGATCCTGTTGTTCTACGCGGTGTCGTTCTACGCCCTGCGGGAATTCCTGACCCTGACACCGACCCGGCGCAGCGATTATCCAGCATTGGTGGCCGCGTTCTACCTGGCGCTGCCGCTGCAGTACCTGTTGATCTACTACGACTGGTACGGGCTGTTTTCGATCTTTATCCCGGTGTATGTGTTCCTGCTGCTGCCGATCCTGGCGTCCCTGGGCGGCGACAGCACGCACTTTTTGGAGCGCGCTTCCAAGGTCCAGTGGGGCTTGATGATCGCGGTGTTCTGCATCTCCTTCGTCCCGGCCCTGCTGACGCTGGACATCGCCGGTTTCGAAGGGCGCAACCTGTTGCTGATCGCCTACCTGGTGATCGTGGTGCAGCTCTCGGACGTGTTGCAGTACGTGTGCGGCAAGCTGTTCGGCAAACACAAGATCGCACCGAACCTGTCGCCCTCGAAAACCGTGGAGGGGTTTGTCGGCGGCATTTTCCTGGCCTCGCTGATCGGTGGCGCGCTGTGGTGGATCACGCCGTTCAATCCGTGGCAGTCGTTCCTCATCGCCTTGCTGATCAACCTGTTGGGCTTTGCCGGCGGCATCGTCATGTCGGCGATCAAGCGCGACCGCGGCGTGAAAGACTGGGGCCACATGATCGAAGGCCACGGCGGCATGCTCGACCGGTTGGACTCGGTGTGCTTCGCCGCGCCGATCTTCTTTCATTTGGTGCGGTACTGGTGGACCTGAAAAAGCCTGCGGCGAACTCCTGACCCTGTGGGAGCACAAAGTTCCTGTGGCGAGGGAGCTTGCTCCCGCTGGGCCGGGCTGGCGCTCCAGTGCGCAGCGCCCCCCTCTGAAAGCCTATGCAATCTGTCTGATACTGCGCGGTGCTTGGATTTGGGGCCGCTACGCGCCCCAGCGGGAGCAAGCTCCCTCGCCACAAAAGCGGGGGCATCGCTCAGTCAAGGATCAGGTGCGGCAGGAACCGGCTGGAATCCTTGGTGATCAAACTGTTGTCTTCCCGCACGCCAATGCCGGCGGCCTGGTCGCCGATGACCCAGGAGCCGATCAGGGTGTAGCTGTCGCCAAAGCGTGGCAGTGGCGCGAACTCCTGGAGGATGAACGGGGCGTCCGTGTAGGGGCCGTCTTCTTTTACGATCAGGCCATCAGCGGTTTGCAGCTCGATGTTGGCGCCTTCCCGGGAAAAGAACGGCTTGCGCACCCAGCCCTTGGGCACCGCTTTGCTCGTGTCGGTATCCAAGTGGGCCGCGAGCAGGTTCGGGTGGCCTTTGTTGAACTCCCACAGCAGCGGCAGGATGCCTTTGTTGGAGATGATCGACTTCCAGGCCGGCTCGAAAAACTGCGTATCACACTGGGCGATCGCTTCACCAAACGGCTCGTGGAAGATGAACTCCCAGGCATGCAGCTTGAACAGGTGGGCAATCCAGCGCTCTTCCAGGTCAACGAAACGCCCGTCACTGTTGAGGCCGATGTCTTCGATATCGATGTGCCGCGATTCAATGCCGACTTTTTCCGCGATCAGGCGCAAGTAGTCCGTGGTGCCCTTGTCTTCCACCGAGCCTTTCATCGAGGCGAAATAAAACGGCTCTTTGATCTGCAACTGGGCAAAAGCCTGGTGCAGCTTGGTGTCGATGCTGTTGAACTGGTCGGCATGGGCCGGCAGCAAGCCGCGCTCGATGCATTGCTCCAGCCAGCCCCACTGAAACGCCGCCGCCTCATAGAGGCTGGTCGGCGTGTCGTAGTTGAGCTCCAACAGCTTGGCGGGGCCGGTGCCGTTGTAGGAGAAATCCATGCGCCCATACAAGTGTGGGTGGCCTTCGAGCCATGAAGTGCGCACCAGGTCGAAGAACGGCGCGGGAATGCTCAGGCGTTCCAGCAATTCTTCGCTCTGGACCACGCGGGCCACGAGGTCCATGCACATATCATGGATCTCGGTGGTCGGGTCTTCCAGGTCGTCCTCGATCTGCTTGAGGGTGAACTGGTAGTACGCGCTTTCGTCCCAATAGGGTTCGTCGTCGATGGTGTGGAACAGAAAGCCGAGCTGCTCGGCGGTCTGTTTCCAGTCATGACGTTCTGCGCAATGGATCTTCTTCATGGCGCTGGTTCCTCAACCGCCGGAGCTGCTCGAACCGCCCCAACCGCTGCGGGCACTGGACTTGCTGCCGAAGCCGCCACGGGAGGTGGATGAGGCAACGGACATCGGCTTGCTGGTGGACTTGATGGAGTCGGTGTAGCTGCCGTATCGCGCCTGGTTGGACTTGGTGAATGTCGAGCCTGTCGACACCCGCTGGCTGAGCGTGGAGGAGCCGAAGCTGCCACGATCATCGCGGTAGCGGTAGACCGGCTCGGAGAAATAGCTGTTGCGGTTGCTGCTCAGCATGTTGCCGATCAGCAGCCCGGTCAGCAGGTTGCTGAAACCTCCACCGGTATTCATCGCTTCCGAGGCCGGCAATTGGGCCTTGGCGGCGTCCACTTCCGATTGCGTAACCTCGCCCTCGGCACTCAGTTCGAAGCCACCCAGCTTGGGGATGAACTTGCCGGCGGAGTCCTGCTGGCACCAATCGGGAACGAAGTCGGCATCGCAATCGGCCTGGTTGTCGTACACCGGCGCAATCCGGCGATGCTCCGTCATGGCAGTCATGTAGGCGTCAGCACAAATGTCTACCGGCAGCTTTTCATCGACACATTGCTGCACGGACTGGAAGTTGTACTTCTTTTTCAACTCGTAGGTTTTTTCCGTCGGCCCGCAGCCGGATATCGCCATGGCGACCGACGCGGCCAGCGAAAGCTGGACGTACTTGCTTCGTTTCATCGGGTTCTCCGTAGCGCAATCAGTTCGTGGAAGGCGTCATGCACGCGGCGTTCAACATGCCGACGCTGATGGCCACGGCGGCGATATAGATACCCGCTGCGATCTCACCGTTCCTGATCCGCGCGGAAGCGCCCTTGAGCACCAGGCTGGTCACCAGGAACGCCAACAACTGGACGACAGCGGCGATCACTGCCCAGACAACGAAATCCAGCATGCTGATCGAATAGGCAATCACGTTGCTGGCCGGAATCGCGAAACCGATGACAGCACCGCCCAGGGCGATGGCCGCAGCCACGTTGCCCGAACGGATCAGCTCGAACTCTTTGTGCGGCGTGACGCGGGTGTAGATGAACTGGAACAGCGCGAACAGCACGGCGGCGCCGAGGATGTACATGACAAAGCCAAGCACGGCGGCTTTGTTCAGGGAAATGGAGAGCGCTTCAAGCATGGACTTGTTCCTTATTCAAAGAGTGTTCAGGTCAGTGGTGTACAGCGAAATACCCAGCGAAGTGCTCAAGCTGACGGTGCCTTCGGCGTCCTCTTCAACGGAGAACAGCAGGAACTCGCGACGATCCGTCAGGCCGGTGTCGCGGGCGTACAGCATCGAACGGTGTTCGACGCTGTAGGACTCATCCGGATTGCTCACGCGCTCGCTCAACGTCACCAGTTCTGTCTGGCCAGCCTCGGTGCCCCATTCGCGGGTGTACTCGACGCCGTCATGGGTGTAGGTCGGCAGGCCGATCAGGCTTTCAGGGCCGGCCAGGCGACGTAACTCCGCTTCACTGCTGATCGTGACGTAGCTGAGGTAGTTGAACAGGATCACCGACTCGACCTGCCCGGCGATATCGCCACTGGTGTGCACTTGCAGCCAGTAGTCTTCGTCGTTCATGTAGCAGCGCGACAGCCAGTTCGACTGCCCGAGGTCGACGATGCCCAGGCTCCAGATCTGTTGGGAGCTCGGAATGACCACCGTGCTGTTGCCGTCGAGCAGCAACTTGAGCGTGGAGTCGAACATGACCTGCTTGCCGGAGGCCAGGCCCAGCGGCCCGGTGACAGGCGAGTTATTGCTGGCTTTCGTGTTCGCGTTCGGGGCCTCAAGCCCCATCAACTGTTTAAACCACCCCATGGGAAATTTCCTTGAGACGCGTGGAGGCGATGTAGAAGAGTTCCCCGCCCACGACGCGGGTGGCGCCGGGCGGGTTGATCGATGGGTGTCGGGCGCCCTTGGCGCGGTAACCAATCAGCGTAGCGTTGTGCTGCTCTTTCAATCGGGCATAAAGCTCGCCGAACGTCGCTTCAAACGCCTCGGGTAGTTTCATCAGGTACTGAGTGGCGCCTTGGCCGACACAGAGCAATTCATTGATGACCACGGACGAGCCCGGGTCCTGGGAGGCACGCACCAACATTTCGATGGCCATGCTGGAGGTGCATTCCAGGCTCGGCGCATAGGCGCTGGCAAGGGCGGCGATTTCGCTGTCATTGAAGTGCGCGACCACATGCCCGGCAGGGCCCAATTGATTGACCGCCAGCACGGTGGCCAGGGTCAGGTCGTCGGAGTGGGTGCGCACCAGCACGCGTTCGGCACCCGGCACGCCAGCACGCTGCAACAGCGCGACGGAGGACAGGCTGTCGCCTTTGATGAACGATGTCTTGCCGGGCATGGGGTTTTCTTCGAGATCGCAATCGCAGATGACGATCAGGTTGTCATTGGAGGTTTCGTCCTGCAGCAGCAATTCAATGACCCGCTCACTGGAGGCGCCCTCCCAACCGATGAGAACCGTGTGGCCGACCTTGCCGGTGAAATCGCCTTTGCCCTTCATGCCTTTTCTCCATACATCGATGACGCTGCTGGTGGTTTTGCCGATGACCGTCGTCAACAGGGCAATACCCCCGAGCATGATCCAGGTCGCCACGAAAATTCGCCCGGCGGATGTCTGTGGCAACAGATCGCCATAGCCGACGGTGAGCGTGGTGGTGAGATAGAAGTAGATAAACGTGGCGGCGGCGATGAGGTGTTGCTCGCCCAGCAGCACCAGGCCGATCCAGGCCGTGGACAGGTGCACGCCCAACGCAATGGCCAGGCCCGCCCAGCCGAACCGATGGAAGAAGGACGACGCGTATGTGCGCAACAAAAGAAAAATCGACATTCGTCCCTGACTCCGTGGGGCTTCGTTCCTGGCGGGATCATCGCTCTGGCGTCTGAGGGCTCGAGCGTAATGGCCGGACAGCATTAAACCTGTTGCGGGGGTTGGATAAAAGTACCTGCGTCACAATTAAATCCAGGAGCGCCGGACATTATTGTGGCGAGGGAGCTTGCTCCCGCTGGACTGCGCAGCAGGCCCCTTTTTTTGGAGCCGCTTCGCGCCTCAGCGGGAGCAAGCTCCCTCGCCACGGGTTCGGGGCGCTCAGCGATCACTCCGCCGATTTTTTCTTCAGGCGTTCCAGGATCGCATTGGCGCTGCCTTCGTTCGGCGTGATGCCGGCGTCGCGCAGCTTGCGCTCCAGGTCGGAGCCGGTCGAAGCCTCGGCCAGTTCGTCCTGGGCTTGCAGCTCAGCGGCACGTTGCTGTTGCTTGGCCTGCAAGCGGTTGAGCGTACCGACGGCAGTTTCCAGCTTGCCATTGGCGCCGCCGCTGGCGATCGAAGCACTGACCTGGGCCTTCTGCACGCTTTCGCGGGCCTTGGCCATGTCCACTTGCTGGCGCAGGCTCTTGATCCGGCTTTCGGCCTTGGTGATGTCCTTGCGCATGTTGTCCGCATAACCACCGAATTCGGTGGCGTGCTTCTGCTCGGCGTCCAGTTCGTTGGTCAGGGTCGAAATGGCTTCGGCCACTTCCAGCGCCAGGTCTTCGCGGTTGGCCTGGATCGCGGCCAGGGCCTTGGCTTCCAGGTCCTTGATCTTGGCGTTGTATTCGCCGACGCGATCAGTCGCCAGCTTGTGCTTGGCCATGATGGTGACCAGCTCACGCTTGGCGTTGGCCAGCGCGCTGTCGGCATCACGGATTTCCTGGTCGAGGATGCGCAGGGCCTGTTGGTCGACGATCGATTCACCGACTTCGCTGGCACCGCCACGCAGTGCGGTGAACAATTTGCTCCAGATGGACTGAGTCATTGGATAGTTCCTGTTCGGTGAATTAAATGAAGAAGCGTTCGAAGGCTTCGCTGGCGCGCTGAACGTTGTCGACGAGGGTTTTGACCTCGGTCACGACGTTGGTCAGGCTGGAGTCGGCGCTCAACGCACCGAAGATGTTGTAGACGACTTGCCCGTTGGGCATGGTCTCGATGCCAATGGACGACAGCGGGAACATTTCCCGGCTGCGCAGCACAGCGTCATTGAATGCCGCGACATCGTTGATCGACTCGACGTCCACCAGGACGGTATCGACGATGATCTGGTCACCCACCACCGCGATGTAGATCGGCAGGCCACCAAAATCATTCATTTCCAGCTTGATGCTGGACTCGGAGCCTTGGACGAGGGAGAGAGTGATGTCGTTCGCGACCACTTCGTCCAGGGCCTGAAGGGCGCTGTAGAGGCGGTCGATGTTCCAGTTATTACCTGCGCTCATGTAATTCTCCGACATGAATGAGCCAGCCAGAATCGGTTGGCGTAGCTGTTTCTCCATTTGCTTGAGCAGGCTTCGGTTTTCAGGAAGCACCCAAGTCTCGTGTTTCACATACCCGGCGGCACTCAGGCCCGCGCGCATCTGCTTCATGTAGAAGCTCGACGGCTTTTTCGCGGAGGGTTTGGCGCGCTCTCCCGTGCGGCTCGCTGAATCGGTTACAGACCCGTCTGGCGGATCTGATGGAGAGCTGGTTGACATGGTACTGACCCCACTGTGAAAAACTCACGCGTGAGAAACACTACAGGTAGTTTCGCAAGCCCACAATAGCTCACGCGTGAGATTTTATTGATCACAAGCACCGACCGCTCTTGTGGCGAGGGAGCTTGCTCCCGCTGGGGCGCGAAGCCCCCCAAGCAGGCGCCGCGGTATGTCAGGTAAAAGTGCAGTCAGCTTCAGATGGGGCTGCTGCGCAGCCCAGCGGGAGCAAGCTCCCTCGCCACAGGGGACCGGGGATGGCCTTATGGGTAACTGAAACTCTTGACCAGCGTCAGCTCGCCCACCGCCCGCATCGGCACCACGAAGGTTTCCATCTTCTCGTTCGGCGTGCCTTCTTCGGTGATCACTGTGACTTGTGCGGTGGTCAGGGCTTGTTGCGCTTGTTCTCCACCGCCCTCACCTTCCTCGCCGTCGTCCTGATAGCGATAACCGCCGCCGTAGTAGTTCACATACACCAGGTACTGGCCTTTGATCGGCGCCGGCATGGCGAAGATTTCCGGGCCGTAGCCGGTGGTGACGTCGACGTCGAGGGCGGCGCCGTTGGCGACGGCACGGTCGCCGTACCAGATGTGCGCACCATCGGGGGTGACCAGGTGCAGGTCCAAGTCAGTGCCGTCACTGTCCCAGGTCAGCAACACCCGCAGCTTGGCCGGGGTGGCGCCGCCGCTGGTGTTGAGAAATTGCGTGCGGTGACGCTGTTGGCCGTCGGGGCTGCGTACTTCCACACTGTTGCTGCCGTTGGGGAATGAAAATGGCCGGTCGAAGCGGCCTTGCTCATCGAGCTTCAACGGCAGGCTCACGCCGTTGACGATGAGTTGGCCCGGCGCATTGCCCTTGGGCGCGCCTTGGATCTGGCCAGTGATGCGAGCGGTATTGGCTTGGCCCTGGGGCGTATTGACCGACGAGGCCGGGTAGTTGACGGTCTGGCTGAAGTTTTCATCCTCGCCGCCCGGCGCACCGTTGCGCCAACCGCCGACCGGCGTGTCGAGCTTGATGTTCTCGGCGCCGATGGCCGGAGGCAACGCGGTCAAGGCGCAAAGCAACAACAAGACCTGTGGATAACGGAGTGTCATGGTCTATTCCAGCAAGAGGTGACGGGCGAGCCCTTCGATATAGTTTTCGTCCTGGCCATTGGGATGAGCTTCAAAGGCCAGGTGCAGATATTCATGGGTCAGGTCGAGGCGGTCTTGCAGCGACAGCACGCCGCGCACGTAGATGCGCTGGCGCTCGCGGTCGACATAAGGCCGGCCGAAAGCGACGCGGCAGACGGCAAAAGCGCTGATCTCGTTGTAGCCCACTTCACTTTCCAGCCGCTCACGCCAGCCCCGCCGTTGCTTCAGCAGCCAGTCCTGGGCGGCGGGCAGCGCTTCGCAGGATGCCACCGGGTTGTCCCAGCGGCTGAGGCTGGCGCGCGGGTAGGCGTGCAGCAGGATGGCGTCGTAGCGTTGGCCGGCGTTGGCTTGCTCCACCGCTTGTGCCCAGGACAGTTTGTCCGGGCCAGGCTGGTCAGAGTGGTAGGTGACATCGGTGCCGGCCAGGACCAGGTCGCTGGTCCAGGCGGCAATGGCGCGGGTTTCGGGCGCCGCCGGGCGTGGCGCGACACGCTGGCGATGGCTGCTGTCGTCGATGCTCAGGCAATCACCGTTGCGTTGGGCGTTCTGCAGCAAATAGGTGCGTATCGCCACCGCCAGTGCCTTGGCGGCTTCGGCAGGCTCGGCCTTGGCTTCGCGCTGCAAGACCCGGGCGACGTATTCCTCCCGGTCCAGACGCGCCACCAGCTTGCCGGGCATCAGGAACAGCTCGCCATCGCTGTGGATGTCCAATTGATTGCCGTTACTGAATTCGACGCGGTAATCGCCGCGCAGTTGGCCCGGCAAGGCAGGACGGTCGCCCGCCATTACCCGTTGCAACGGATAACGGGCAAACAGGCCCACTTCCACGCAACGCCCGGTTTCCGCCGGCCAGCGCGATGGCAGCGCCGCCGCCAAGCCTTCGCCGTAGACCTTCAAGACCTGCTGGCTGGTGCCGCGACCACCGGCCCACACCGGAGTGCCGTCCGCCAGCCAACCGGCGAAACCGCCCTGACGGGACGAGGGCCCCTGATCACCCAGCCAACTCCAGGTCTTGACCCGCAGACGGCTGCCCAACTCACCGATCAGTCGCCCGTCCGCCGCGTTGAGCACCACGTCCAGCAGCACCCGCCGCGCCTGATCCTGGGCCGGCAGCGTGGCCAGGGTCTTGAGCAGTCCGGCGACAGGCACCTGAGTCTGGGGTTGCAACATGGACAGGTCCAATAACCAGGCCGGTGCCTGACGGGCCTGCCAATAGGCGCGCCAATCCGAGGCCAAGAGCCCGAGCCGCTGCGGTTCGAAATACAAGCCGCAAGATTTCACCAAGGCTTGATCGCGACCGATGCTCTGCCCGGCACTGCAGCAATAGACCTCTTCCTTCGACTCCCCCCGGCATTCATACACCGGTTCACGGGCGTCGGTGTCCACCAGCCAGGCGTAGACAAAGATCTTCCACAGACTGCCCAGCGGCGCCTGCAAGGTATCGGGCAACGGCTGACGATCCAGCACCTGGGTCTGGCTCACGCGCAGCAATTGACCGTCGAAGGCCAAGCGCAACGGCTCGTCCTGCGCTGTTACCAGCGCAGGGATCAAGCACAGCAGCCACCCAACCAGCGGCCAACGCATATCAGTTGACCGTGACCTGACCGAGCGCCGGTTTCTGTTCCCGCGCCTGATGTTGCGGCGCGTAGACCTGGGTGAAGCGCACCGGCGGCAAGGTGAACTGGCCTTTCTGGGAGAAGCGCACCAAGTGCCGCAGGCGCAGCTCGCCACTGAGGGCATCCACCGGCACCGCATACGCCATCTGGCCGGGCTCGAAGCGGGCTTTTTCCAGGGACGTCGGTTCGCTGTCAGCCTTGCCCATCAACTGGATACCCCAGGTGGTGCGCTCCACATCGGCGCCCGGTGGCAGCGGCACTTCGAGCATGCCGTAGCGCAGTGGCGTCGCAGCCTTGCTGTTGATGATCACTTCATCCAGGTAGAGGCTGTCGCTGGACAACGGTTTGTTGCCCACGGCTTCGAGCTTGAAGGTGAAAGCCTCATCGCCCGGCACCAGGCGCGACAGGCGCCGGGTGATGGACACGGCCATCGGTGCTACCGGCGGTTGCTGGCTCTGGAAGCTCAGTGCCGCTTGCAATGGACGCTCCTGGGCGCCGGTCAGGGTCAGCATCGTTGGAAGCTGCGCGCCCTGCCACTGCCAGTAGGTTTCACCGGTCGCGCCCTGTTTGGCTGCCCAGCCTTCGCCCGGTGCCAGGGCCACGGCCGGCGCTGCCTGTTCGATGCTGCGCTGCAACCAGGTCAAGGCCAGGGCCCGCTCCAAGGTGGACTGCTGCGGCAACACACGCTCCAGCAATGCAGTGGCGCGAGCCTGATCGAAGCCCTGCAACGACAACACCAGGGCCTCGACGAACGGCTGCGAACTGAGCTCCAGTTGCTGTTGCGCCGCATCGGCTTGACGGCTGAAGGCCGCCGGCAACGGCACCTTCGCCTGTTTCGCCAGGGACGCGGTCAGGACACGGGCGCTGGCCAAGCCAAGGGCCGAATCCGGCGCGTACATGACCAGGCTGTCTTCACCGCTGTCCAGCACGCTCTCGCTGCTGTCTTCGCTGGCTTTCGCCAGATCGTCCATCAGGCCGCTGAGCAAGGTGTTCACCGGCAATTGCATCTGCTTGGCGAACGACAGGATCAGCGCACGCTGCAGCAGCGGCGTATCACCGGCCTGCTTGGCGTAGACCTCCAGCACCCGTTGCCAGTGTTCCGGCGGCAGGCTCAGGTCCAGGGCCTTGCTGGCGTGCCAGTCGGCGTAATAGGCATAGGCGGTGAGGAATGCATCCGGCTCACCGTCCTGGCCCCACCAGGTAAAGCTCGCCAAGGGGCCGGCCATCTGCACCAGGCGCAAGCGGCTGTTTTGCATGATCAACCGCAAGCGGTCGCGGATCTGCGGGTTCGACGCCAGGGTCGGATAGGCAATGCTCAACGGCAACAGGCGGCTGGCGGTCTGCTCGACGCCACCGTATGGGTAGCTGAGCAGGTCATCCAGGGCCGAACGGAACAACGCTTGCGGGCTGTCGTCCAGGCGCAGGCGAATATCGCTGGCGTCGGCCGGCAAGGCCATCGGGGTGTCGCCGCTCGCCACATCGAGGCGCTGGCTCTGGGTGACTTGCCAGCCATTGCCGCTGGCGTTCAAGCGCATGGCCAGGGCGTCCTGGGTTTCGCCGTTCAATTGCAACTGCACGTTCAAGTCGCCACTGCTCAGCTCCAGGGCCGGCAGCGCCACGTAGTTGATGCCGTTTTTCAGGTCCACCACCATGCGCTGTTCGGCGCCGGCGTAGCGGATCAGCAGCTCGGCCTTCAGTGGTTTTTCAGACTGGCTGAACGCGAACAGGCCCAGTTGTGGCTTATCGCCCGTGCGGAATCGGGTCGGGCCGCTCCATTTCAGGTACAGCGGTTTTTCCGAGGCGATGAACTGCTTCTTCTGGCCCACTTGGCCGTCGTCGGCAATTGCCTTGGCCGTGATGCGCCAGCGGGTCAGGGAGTCCGGCATCTTGAAGGTGAAGCGGGCCTTCCCGTTGGCGTCGGTGACCAGTTCCGGTTGCCATGCAGCGGTGTCGACGTCTTCACGACGCGGCCGCTCCAGCACCTTGACCCCGCGTTCGCTGCGGTTGGCCTTGCCCGGCGCGCCAGGACTGCCTGGCAGTGCCACGTCGTAGCTGATGAACGACAGGCTGGCACTGGTGCGCACGTTGTTGCGACGCGGGTGATAGAAGAACTGATCGATGGTCGGCGCCACTTCCGGTTGCAAGGCGTAGACCATTTCGTCCACCACGCTGACCGTCAGGTGCGCGGGGATCGCCTTGCCGGAGAACTGGGTACTCAGGTCCACGGTCACCGTGTCACCCGGGCGGTAGGTGGCTTTGTCGGTGACGACGGCAACGTCGATCTGCGGCGTGATCACCTTGATGCCGGCGTTCTGGAAGCTGTACTGGCCGCCCTTGGTGTACAGCACCGAGAAGGTCAGGTTGGGCGCAAAGTTATCCTTCACGGCAATGCGCGCGCGGTATTGGGTGTCGCTGAGTTTTTCCATCTTCAGCCAATCGCCGCCCTTGGACAGCAGCGCCGTGGCCTCGACTTTGTCCCGCTCAAGGGACAGCAGCGCATCGCTGACCGGTTCCGGGAACGTGATCAGGGCCAAGGCTTCGTCGCCGGCCTTGTATTCGGCTTTATCGAGGACGATCTCGACAGTACCCGGCACGGACTTGATGCCTTCGCCAGTGACCGCATGGGCGACGGCGCCAACCACCCGGCCATGGTCGTCCTTGAGTGTCAGGTTATAGGTGCCCGGACGGTCGAAGGTCAGGTTGAAACCCTTGTCCTTGGCCGTCAGCTTGCCTTCACCGGTGGTCTGGTCTTCCAGCCGTACCCAGGCGTAGCTGCCCGGTGTCACGGCTTTGGTTTGTTCGTTGCCGCCTTCGTTGGCGTAGCTGAACGCCACCTTCTGGCCGACGGCGCTGAAACGCTGGGGTGCGCTCAGGCGGAAATTCGCCGCGCCACGGTCGATGAGAATTTCCTTGGTGGTCTTGACCCGATACGCGGCGCCATCGCTGGCGAACACGGTGAGGGTGTAGCGGCTCGGTTTGTCGGCGGCCGGCAGGTCGAGGGTCGCGTTGCCCTTGGCATCGGTGGTCACTTCGCTGCTGGTCAGCTCGACCGGGAATTGCCCCAGGTATTGCAGTTCGTTATCGACCATCGACAGTTGCTGGGCGCGCAGACTCAGGCTCACCGTGGCATTCACCACCGGTTTGCCGTCCGGGTACAGCAGCACGAGGTTGCCCTTGACCGGCTCGCCGGTGCGATAGTCCTGCTTGGCCAGGTTCAGGGCGATCTCGAAGTGCGGCTTGATGTATTCGGCTACACGAAAGGCGCTGCTGTAGAGCTGGTCCTTGTAGCGCAAGCGCAGTTCATAGCCGCCGGCCACAGCGTTTTCCGGCAGTTGGAAACGGCCTTGGGTGCCGGCTTTGGAATCGAGTTTCAGGGCCAGGGTTTGCAGCGCGGTGCCGGTGGCATCCAACACGCTGACATTGACGTCGGCGGCGCTCGGTTGCACCGAATCACGGGCGTTCTTGAACTCACGACCAACGATTTTCAGCGATACCCAATCCCCTGGCCGGTACAGCGGCCGGTCGGTGAAAGCATAGAGCTTGGTGTCGTAGATTTCACTGTCGTAGTAGAAGTTTTCCGAGACGAATACCCCGCCCTCCTCGTCTTCACCGATGACGAACGAACGCTCCGGGCTAACGTGTTTGAGGCGCAGCAGGCCGTTTTCATCGGTGGCACCGCTGCTCATCACGCCCAGGCCGTCGGTCCACAGCACATTGACCTTGGGCACCGAACGCCCTTCATGCTTGCGTGCGGCCCAGACCAGCAACTCATCACCGGCAATCTTGCTCACGGCCACGGTGTTGGAGACGAAGACCATGGTGGTCGCGCGGTATTTGCCGATCAGCGCTTCCACCAGGTACAGGCCGGGCTTCAACTGGCCCAGCGGCACGTAGACGTTGCCCGGCGCGACGCTGACGAACTCACTGGACGAGCCGGCCAGGTTGACGCCCGCAGGCGGCTGGATCGGCTTGGCTTCCCAGAGCGGATAACGGAACTGGCTGACCACCGGCAAGCCCGGGATCAAGGCGAATTGTGGCGGTGCTTCATACGGTGTCGGCGCGACCAGGGCGTCACCGATCTTCAGTTCCGGCACTTCTTCGGTGACTTGCTGGCGGGACTCGTAGGAAAACGCCCGTTGCATCACTCGACGAGACTTGCGGTACCAGTTGTCCCACAGGTACGCGAGGGTGTTCGACAGGCCTTCGCCCTTGAACTGGCCGTCGCTGACCACGCGGTGCAGGTTCTTCTGGCGCTTGAGGAAATCCAGCGGCTTGTCGATGCGGTAGACGCGGATATCGGCGCCGCCGTAGGGCTCCATGCGAAACCGGCGGTAGTCGCGGCCCGGCGCTTCGAGGCGGACCATGGCCTGCTCGTCGCTGGCAAAGCTGCTGTCGGCCAGCAGGAAGAAACTTTCACCGGCCACCGGCGTGTAGCCGCTGGGCGCCACCGTGTCTTCGGCGTTCACGAGGGGGGCCAGCAACAAGGCAAACAGCAGGGGCAATTTTGAACACAAGCGCAGCATGCGAGCACCGGTCATTGGGAGAGAAAGTTGAGTCGATAGACGCCGATGAAGTTGGGGTTGGCTGCGTCGGGTATCCATCGGGTGTCCTTCCAGTTCATGAGTTGTTGCAGGCTTGCGGAGCGCATGCCGTTGTCGGTAGGGGTTGTGGTGCCGGTGTGATAGGCGATGTAGCGGCCCATCCAGATCATCAGGTGCTGGTCGTCGCCCTGATCGAAGAACATCAGGTCGCCGGGACGGGCCTGGGCGACATCGCGGCCCACCAGGCGACTGTTGAACTGGATCAGCTTGATGGCGTTGACGTAGGGCCCGACCTTGCCGCCGCCCTGCTGCCATTGCTGGGCCAGGCGCCGCTGGGCGTCACTGAGTTCGAGCTCCGGCGGCAGGTAGCGGTTGGACAGGCCATTGCTGCGCAGCCACTTATCGTTGTGGACCTTCAGCGCCTCGTTGGCGGCAAACCGCACCAGGCCGGCGCAGTCTTGCTGGTACCAGCGCGGGCTCGGGCCTTTGGTCAACTGCTCCTCGGCGATGCGCACGAACCAGGCACGAAACACCTGGGATTGCCGCACATCCAGCGGCGGCGTCTCAACGGAAGGCCGCGCCGCGACGGAAAGCGGCGTCTCGACGGCCAGCGCCGGCCCACCCCACAGCAGTGCCAGCAGCAGCGCCCATCCGGGGTTGCGGATCAGTCCTGTCACAGCGCTTTCCATTCCAGTGGCAGCCACTGCCAGTGCCCGTCCGGCTCGCTGCCGGCAGGCAACGTCAGGGCGTACTTGCCATAGCCGCCCAGGGTGCGCAGTTTCGGGATGAGGTAGGTTTGCGCGGCGTTGTAGAACACCGGTTCCATGTCCTGGGGCAAGCTGTCGAGGGTTTCACGCTGCATCAGTTGCGCCATGGCATCGGGGCCGAAATAAATCGGCATCAGCACATCCTTGGGCACCACGTCGGCCATGGGTGGGAAGCGCTTGTCGAGGGTGCCGAGGGCCTTGTCCACCAGCTTGTCGTCGAGGGAGAACAGCAGGGTCGAACCATGACGCGCCAGGCTGACGCGCAGGAATGCCTTGCCGGTGATGGCGTCCGGTTGCAGCGAGTCCTTGGCCAGGTAAGGGCCGAAGTTGGAGCTCACCTGGCGCTGCCATTGGTGCATAGCGCCTTCCTGTTTCTCGACGACCGGGAACACGTGCTCGGCGGCATTGTTCTCATAGGCGCCCACCATCGAGCCAAACAGTTTGCCCAAATCCGCGTCGAGCTTGCCGTCGTCTTCGTTCAGGCTCGCCACCAGCAGCGGTGTATACAACCGCGAATCGGCGTACCAGCACAGACCTGCCGCGCCGGCCACATGGTCGACCATGGCCTGGGCGGCTTTTTCGTCGGCGCCAAGTTTCACCAACAGCGGCTTCTGCGGTTCTGCGGCCAACGGCAAGGCAACGCAGGCGCTGGCGCCCATGGGCATGGCTTGCCAGATCGGCTTGAAGTCGAAGTCCGGTTGGTTTTCCAGCTCGTCCATGGCCAGGAAGCTGTGCCAGCCCTTGTCGTCCATGTCGAAGCGCAGCCCGGCGAAGTTCGGAATGAAACGCTGGTAACCCATGGCCAGCACATTGGCATTGACCGAAATACGTTGCTTGACCTCCGGCGCCTTGGACGGCAGGCCGAAGGCTTCGGGAAACAGTTTGTCGCCATTGAGCAAGGCGGCCAGGGCGGTCGTCGACACGCTGCCGCGCTCATCCGACGGGCCGTTGGCCGGGTCATAGAGTTTCGCCGGGTTGGACAACACCACCAGCTTGTCGCCATGGGAAGCGAAGAGCAGGGATTTGCTGGCGTTGTAGCTGAGCTGGTACAGCGCGACGTCATCACCGCCGACTTTCAGGTCGCTGAGCTTGCTCAGTTGCGTATCATCCAGGGCGACCTTGGCCAATGGCTCCAGCACCTTGGCCAACCCGCCGCGATCCATTACCAATAGAAAATCCTTGAGGCGACCGTCGGCACCGCGCCACAGCGCCACATCGGCTGGCTGGTCGAAAAGCTCTTCGATCAGGCTGTCCTGCAACTTGAGGTCATGCTCGTAGATGATCCGGCGCAGGCTGCCCATCAGCCCGAGGCGGTCGGCGTGGGCCTCGTAATAGAAGACGAAGTCTTCGGTGAGCGTGGCCTTGAGGAACGGCACCGCCAGCAGGTCCTTGGGCAACTGGCTCAGGGAATGCGCCTCGAGCAAGCCGTCGGGGCGGCTCAGGCCGAGCTTTTCCAACGCCAACGCCATGGGCGGCGCCTTGGGCTTGGTCATGAACCAGCCCAACCCGGCGGCCACACCTGCTACCAGGCACAGCCCGATCAGTATCGCCGGCCAACGGCGCACAGGTTTAGCGACAGGTGTCGGCGTGGTCGGGGAAGCAGTGTTGTCGCTCATATTCACAAGGGCCTGTTCATCCGTGGAGCGTTAGTAGTTGAAAGTCTTGACCAGCAGCAGATCGCCAATGGCACGCAGGGGCACGACAAAGGTCTCGCGTTTTTCATCGACGGTGTTTTCATTGAGCACCAGGTTGATCTGCGAGGTGATCACCTCGTTGTCGTTGCTGGTCTCGTCAAAGTTGTAGCCACCGCTGCCGTAGTTGCCCCAGTAGTTCACGTAGACCAGGTAGGTGCCGTGCATCGGCGCAGTCATGGTGAACATTTCAGGGCCCGGGCCATCGACACCATCCGGGTCGAGGCCGCCACCGTTGGTCAGCGCCGGCCGGCCGAAGAACGCATGTTGGCCGTCGGGTGTGACGATATGCAGGTCGAGTTCGGCCTTGGGGTCGTCCCAGCCCAGCACCACGCGGATCTGCGCGGGCGTGCGCAGGTTGTTGGCTTCATAGAATTGCACGCGCTTGAGGGACTGGCCTTCGGAGCTGCGCACCTCAACGCTGTTGGAGCCGGCGCCGAACGCATACGGCCGGGCGAAACGCCCCTCGTCGTCGGTGTAGAGATTCAGTGGATTGCCGTTGACCGCCAGGCTATGGGGCTGGCGAGCCGTGCCCATGGCCTTGAGCCGGCCCTCGATCATCGTGCGGTTGCGCTGCACGCCCCGGTCGATGGGCGGCGTGGGATAGGCGACCTGCGGGTTTTCAGTGCGATCGAGCAAGCCGCTGTAGCGCCAACCGCCCACCGGCTCCGACATCTCGGCAGAAGGCTGCGCCCACGCCAACGGCGCGCCGAGCAACACGATCAGTAAAGAAAGAAAACGCACGTATGCCTCCTGCCATGCACGACGCAACCCGGCGCTGATCCTCAGCGCTGCTTGTCATTATTCGGGCTTCGTCTGAAGGCCCCGTCGCAACGGGGCTGTAGATGGCGCGAAGGTTAGCGATTCGGCGAATTATTAACAATCGGGGAACGCGCGATTCTGTGTGGGAAATCACGTACTGAGAGGTGCGTGAGCCGAATAGCAGGCGTATTCGGCTCACGAAATGAGCCGAATAGCGCTATTATTCGGCTCACTCATCTTTGGACAGGCGCATGGCACCCCATTGGATCTGGCAACAGCCCGACTGGCCCGGCTTCCGCTGGCAAGCTGAAGCATTGGCACCGCTGCTTCGCGAATGCGTGCAGACCCAAGGCCAGTTGCTCGGCATGACGGGCGCGGTCACGGCTTCGCTCAGTGCCCAGAGCGAACTGGATACCTTGCTGCAAAACATCGTGACCTCCTCGGCTATCGAAGGAGAGCAACTGAATGTCGGCTCGGTGCGCTCGTCCCTGGCCCGCCGCCTCGGCCTGGAACAAGGCGACGACACGCCGGTCAGCCAACGCAGCGAAGGCTTGGCGAACCTCTTGCTGGACGCTACCCGGCATTTCAACCAGCCCCTGACTGTCGAACGCTTGCTGGAATGGCATGAGTGGTTGTTTCCTGATCAAACCAGCGACTTTGCCCACCGACAGATCCGCGTAGCCACGCTGCGCGGTGACGAACCGATGCAGGTAGTCTCTGGCAGGTTGGACCGCCCCACCGTTCACTTCGAGGCTCCTCCCCGCCAGGGTCTTGAACAGCAATTGCAAACGTTCATCGACTGGTTCGAGACCAGTCGTCATCAGGCCGACCTCGATCCATTGTTGCGTGCTGGCATCGCTCATTTCTGGTTCGTCACCCTGCATCCATTCGACGATGGCAATGGCCGCCTGACCCGCACCCTGACCGACCTGGCACTGGCCCAGGGCGAGGCGCAGGCAATCCGTTTCTACGCCATGTCCGTGAGCATCCTCGACGACCGCGCCGGTTATTACCGGCTTCTGGAGAACAGCCAGAAGGCCACACTGGATATCACCGCCTGGCTGACCTGGTTTCTGCAGACGTTGTTGCGCAGCCTCCAGCAGGCGATGAAGCGGATCGACAGCGTGTTTTGCAAAGCGAGATTCTGGCAAGTTCATCGCAACAGCGCGCTTACGCCTGAGCAGATCAAGGTACTCAACCGAATGCTCGATGGCGGTGAAAAAGGCTTCGAGGGCGGAATCGGCGCAGCCCAATACCAAGCAGTGGCGAAGGTTTCCAAGGCGACGGCAACCCGCCATCTCGCCGAACTGCTGGAGAAAGGCTGCCTGGAGCGAATGCCCGGCGGTGGGCGCAGTACCCGGTATCGGGTCTGTTATCCGGCCCGCTGAAATTCCGTGGCGAGGGAGCTTGCTCCCGCTGGGCTGCGAAGCGGCCCCAACCTGCGGGGGCTGAACCGGATTGCGACTGCTGCGCAGCCGAGCGGGAGCAAGCTCCCTCGCCACAAAAGCAGGTCGGTGCAAGCCCGTTGTCCCGCTTCGATCCCCCTGCCCTGATTTGCCCCAAAACCCCATGTCTGCTAGTGTCGCGCCGGTTTAACAGTCAACCGGAATAGCCGCCATGGCCCGCAAAAAAGCTGCACTGGATTTCGAACAATCTCTGGCCGACCTGCAAACGCTGGTGGAACGGCTGGAGAACGGCGAATTGTCGCTGGAAGACTCGCTGACCGCCTTCGAGCAGGGTATCGGCTTGACTCGCGACTGCCAGGCGGCGCTGGCCCAGGCCGAGCAGAAGGTGCAATTGCTGCTCGAGCGCGACGGCGAGCTGACCGAAGAGCCTTTCGACGCGGAACAGCCTGAATGATCGGCGCCTATCAGGCCAGCAGCCAGGCCCGGGTCAATGCTGCATTGGATAGCTTGTTCAGCGCCCCGAGCCCGGAGCTGGCGCGCCTGTACGAAGCCATGCGCTACAGCGTGATGAACGGCGGCAAGCGTGTACGGCCGCTGTTGGCCTACGCCGCGTGCGAAGCCTTGGGCGGCCAGGCCGAGCAAGCCAACGGCGCCGCCTGTGCGGTGGAGTTGATCCACGCGTATTCGCTGGTGCACGACGATTTGCCGGCCATGGACGACGACGACCTGCGTCGCGGCCAGCCCACTACCCACAAGCAATTCGACGAAGCCTGCGCGATCCTGGCCGGCGACGGCTTGCAGAGCCTGGCGTTCAGCGCCCTGCTGGACCCGGCCCTGAGCGACTGCCCGGCGCCGGTTCGCCTGGACATGGTCAGTGCCCTGGCGCTGGCGGCAGGCCCCGCGGGAATGGTCGGCGGCCAAGCCATCGATTTGGGCTCGGTGGGCCTGAAGCTGGACCAGAGCGCCCTGGAATACATGCACCGGCACAAGACCGGCGCCTTGATCGAGGCCAGCGTCCGGCTCGGCGCCCTGGCCAGCGGCCGGGCCACGCCCGCCCAGTTGCAAGCCTTGCAGACCTACGCCCGAGCCATCGGCCTGGCGTTCCAGGTGCAGGACGACATCCTCGACGTCGAAAGCGATACCCAGACCCTGGGCAAGCGCCAGGGTGCCGACATCGCCCGCGATAAACCGACCTATCCGGCCCTGCTCGGCCTCGACGCCGCCAAGGCCTACGCCCTGGAGCTGCGCGACCAGGCCCTGGCCGCGCTGCGACCCTTTGACGCGGCGGCCGAGCCGTTGCGCGACTTGGCGCGCTATATCGTCGAACGACGCAGCTGATACAGGGTCAACCCATTCATAAGTGCGTATCGGCCAAGTTCCGGCCAACGCGTGGGCAGCTTGCGATCCATAAGGTAAACTGCCGCCTCTTTCTATACCTATAACGATTCGCCTGATGCCCACGACGTTTCAAGAGATTCCCCGCAAGCGCCCGACCACGCCCCTGCTGGACCGCGCCAACACGCCGGACGGCCTGCGTCGCCTGGGTGAAGCCGAGCTGGAAACCCTGGCCGATGAGTTGCGCCTGGAGCTGCTCTACACGGTCGGCCAGACCGGTGGGCACTTCGGCGCGGGCCTGGGCGTCATCGAGCTGACGATCGCGCTGCATTACGTGTTCGACACCCCGGACGACCGGCTGGTGTGGGACGTCGGGCACCAGGCCTACCCGCACAAGATCCTCACCGGTCGTCGCGAGCGCATGGGCACGCTGCGTCAGAAGGACGGTATCGCCGCCTTCCCGCGTCGCTCCGAGAGCGAATACGACACCTTTGGCGTCGGTCACTCCAGTACATCCATCAGCGCTGCCCTGGGCATGGCGATTGCCGCTCGCCTGCAAAACAGCGAGCGCAAGGCCATTGCCGTGATCGGCGACGGCGCACTGACCGCGGGCATGGCCTTCGAGGCGCTGAACCACGCGCCGGAAGTCGACGCCAACATGCTGGTGATCCTCAACGACAACGACATGTCGATCTCGCGCAACGTTGGCGGTTTGTCCAACTACCTGGCAAAGATCCTCTCCAGCCGCACCTACGCCAGCATGCGCGAAGGCAGCAAGAAAGTGCTGTCGCGCCTGCCCGGCGCCTGGGAAATCGCCCGCCGCACCGAAGAATACGCCAAGGGCATGCTGGTGCCCGGCACGCTGTTCGAAGAACTGGGCTGGAACTACATCGGCCCCATCGACGGCCATGACCTGCCCACGCTGATCGCCACCCTGCGCAACATGCGCGACCTCAAGGGCCCGCAGTTCCTGCACGTGGTCACCAAGAAAGGCAAAGGCTTCGCCCCGGCGGAAGTCGACCCGATCGGCTACCACGCCATCACCAAGCTCGAACCCCTGGACGCTCCGGCGGCCGCACCGAAAAAGGCCGGCGGACCAAAGTACTCCGGTGTCTTCGGCCAATGGCTGTGCGACATGGCCGCCGCCGACCCGCGCCTGGTGGGCATCACCCCGGCGATGAAGGAAGGCTCGGACCTGGTGGCCTTCAGCGAACGCTACCCGCAACGCTATTTCGACGTGGCGATTGCCGAGCAGCACGCCGTGACCCTCGCCGCCGGCATGGCCTGTGAGGGTGCCAAACCGGTGGTGGCGATTTATTCGACGTTCCTGCAACGGGCCTACGACCAACTGATTCATGACGTCGCCGTACAGAACCTCGACGTGCTGTTCGCCATCGACCGCGCCGGCCTGGTGGGCGAAGACGGCCCGACCCACGCCGGCAGCTTCGACCTGTCGTTCCTGCGCTGCATCCCCGGCATGCTGGTGATGACCCCGAGCGATGAAAACGAGCTGCGCAAGATGCTCACCACCGGCCACCTGTTCAATGGCCCGGCGGCAGTGCGTTACCCGCGTGGCACCGGCCCGAACGCGACGATCTCGCCCGACCTTGAGCCAATCGAGATCGGCAAGGGCGTGATTCGCCGCCAGGGCAAGCAAACCGCCCTGCTGGTATTCGGCGTGCAACTGGCCGAGGCCTTGAAAGTCGCCGACACCTTGGACGCTACCGTGGTGGACATGCGCTTCGTCAAACCCCTGGACGAAGCCCTGGTGCGCGAGATGGCCGGCAGCCATGACCTGCTGGTGACCCTCGAGGAAAACGCCATCATGGGCGGCGCCGGCGCGGCGGTCAGCGAATTCCTGGCCCGGGACAACATCCTCAAGTCGGTGCTGCACCTGGGCTTGCCGGACCTCTATGTCGAACACGCCAAGCCGGCGCAGATGCTGGCCGAATGTGGATTGGACGAGGTGGGGATCGAAACGGCGGTGCGCCAGCGGTTGCAGTTGTTGGGCCTGTAAGTTCAGCCAACACAAACTCCCTGTGGGGGCAAGCTTGCTCGCGATAGCGGTGTGTCAGCCAATGGATGACTTGACTGATCTGATCTTGCGCCATCGCGAGCAAGCTCGCTCCCACAAGGGGTTTATGCAGACCAGAAATGTCCGGAACCCCATGAAACTGCGCCTCGCCCTCACCCTTACCCTGCTGCCAACCCCAGAACTGCTGGCCGACACCTTCGAACGCGACCAGGCCCTGAAGCTGCCCGACATCGTGATCAGCGCCAACCGCCAGGTCGAGGCCCGCAACGACAGCAGCGCCGCCAATACCGTGTTCACCCGCGACGACATCGAGCGCTTGCAGCCGGCCAGTGTCACTGACTTGCTCAGCCGTGTACCAGGCGTGCAGGTGGCTCCGCTGGGTGGGCGCGGCAGCCTGCCGGGGATTTACATTCGCGGGACCAAATCGGCCCAGAGCCTGGTGCTGGTGGACGGCCAGCGCATCGGTAACGCCACCTCCGGTGACAGCAACCTGCAACGCCTGAACATCAACCAGATCGAGCGCGTGGAAGTGCTGCGCGGTTCGCGTTCGGTGATCTACGGTGCCGATGCGGTGGGCGGCGTCATTCAGATTTTCACCCGCCGCGGCAACGAGCAAGGCCTGCAACCGCGCCTGCATATGGGTGTCGGCAGCCATCAGACCTGGGAGCGCAGCCTGGGCCTGTCCGGTGGCGACGAGCAGACCCGTTTCAACCTCGGCGCCAGCCTCGACGACAGCGCCGGAAGCAATCGGACCCACGAGTCCTACGCCAGCGATCGCGACGACGATGCCAATCGCAACCAGTCCTTCAGCCTGAGCCTGAGCCATGCAGCCAGCGATGACCTGGAAGTTGGCCTGAACCTGCTGGATAACCGCGGCAAAAGCGAATACGACAACCCATTCGGCCGCTTCGATCCGGCCACGTTCGAGTCCCTGCCCCAGCAACCCTACAGTGAGTTTGCGGTGAGCAGCTTCAGCACCTATGTGGACGGGCGAATCAACGAGGCCTGGAAGTCGCGCCTGGAACTGGGCCACAGCGAGAACCGTGAAAAAACCTTCGACAAGCTCAGCGATGTCCGCGAAGTGTTCAACACCTACCGCGATTCCGTGACCTGGCAGAACGACGTGACGCTGAACGAGCGCAACAGCCTGATCGTCGGCGGCGACTGGTATCAGGACCGGGTCAACAGCAGCACGCCGTTCGACGAAGACAGCCGCTGGAACCGTGCCGCGTTCATCCAGCACCGCTTCCAGGCCGAAACGTTCTCCACCGAACTGGGCCTGCGTCTCGACCAGAATCAGCAGTTTGGCGGCCAGAACAGTTGGAGCGGCACGCTTACCCTGCCGATCAACCCGGACAACGACCTGTTGCTGACCTACAGCGAAAGCTTCCGCGCGCCGACCTTCAACGACCTGTACTACCCGGACTTCAGCAACCCTGACCTGAAACCCGAGACGGCGAAAAGCTACGAGCTGCAATGGCGCAGCCAACTGAGCGACAGCGCCCGCCTGGAGACCTCGCTTTACCGCACGGACCTGGAAGACGCGATCATCTTTGGCAGTAACTCACGCCCACAGAACGTTGCCTCGGCGCGGATCAACGGTTTTGAGATGGCCTACCTGCAGGATGTGTTCGGCTGGCAGGGCAACCTGGGCCTGGCCATCATCGACCCACGTGACCGCGACAGCGGCCACACTCTGGCACGCCGCGCCCGGCGGACCTTGAGCCTGGACCTGGACCGGCAATTCGACCGTCTGGGCCTGGGCGCCACCTGGCAAGCGGTGAGTGGCAGCTATGACGATGAAAACAACCGCAATGCCCTGGGTGGCTATGCCTTGCTCGGGCTGCGCGGCAGCTGGGCGTTGACCCGGGAGGTCAAGCTGGAGATGAAGGTGGATAACCTGCTGGACAAGGGTTACAGCCGAGCGCTGTATAGCCATGATGGAGGCCAGTATGGGTATCGGGAGGAAGGTCGGACCTGGTTGCTTGGGGTGACTTGGTCCCCCGCCCTCTGATCTGGAATTTGTGGTGTTTGGGCGGGCCTCATCGCGAGCTTGCTCGCGATTGGGCCCGCCGCAATCTATCTGTCTGGCGCAATCAACTCACATAGCCGCGCCGTCGCCTCGATCATCTGCCCACTGGGCCGCTCCAGCCCCTTGTCATTGACCAGCAACAACCGCCCCTGCGCCACCGGCCAGGTTTTCCAGGCATCGAGCTGCGCCTGCTCCGTGGCCAGGATGACCTGCGGATTGCGTTGCAGCACCGCTTCCACACTCACCTGCGGGGCCGGCACGCTCAGGTCAGCGAAGACGTTGCGAGCGCCGCACACCGCCAGCGCATCACTGATGATCTGCCCGCCCCCGACGGTGTACAGCGGCCGGTCCCAGACTTGGTAGAACACCGGCAACGGCGGGTCCCGTCGATAGCGATGGCGTAACGCTTCCAGACGCACACGCAACTGCGCCGCCCGCGGCGCGCCCCGCTCCGGGCGGCCGAGCTGCATGGCAATGTCTTCAATTTGCGCGATGAGTTGGTCGAGGCTGCGGGGCTCGGCGACATAAACGGGAATACCCAAGCCCTTGAGTTGCTCGCGCTGCGCCGGGCCGACACTGCCGGGCCAGAGCAGGAGCAGGTCGGGCTGGAGGCTGAGCAAGCGTTCCATGTCCAATTGACCGTAACGTCCTACGGAAGGCAGGTCCTTAAGGATTGGCGGACGGTCACCGCCATCCAGCACGCCCACCAAGAGGTCGGCGGAGCCCAGTTCAACGACGATTTCCGACAAAGACGGCGCGAGGCTGACGACCCGCGAAGCCGCCATCGTCGAGGCGCTGGCGGCCAGCAGCAAGACCGCCAGCCAGCGGTTCATCAGCCGAGTTGGCGCGGGATGCGGTACAGGTAGAACAACACGGCGGTCGACAAGGCCAGCAGCATCAACGGCACCGCTTCCAGGCCCACGAACACCGCAAGGGCACCGACCCAGGCCGGTAGCCCGGCCACCAGGAAGGCTGAGCGGCGACGGGCCGCTAGGTCAATCCAGGCCTGGGGTTCTTCGGGCGTGTCGAGCGCTTTCTGGGTGGCGATCAGGGCTTGCTTGTACGGCCCGAAGAATCGCAGGCTGACAAACATCGACGCCACGCCGGCAATGAACAGCGGCATCGCCAGCACCGGCAGAATCGCTTCGCCCTGGCCGAACACCGCGTTGATCACGAACAGCGGCAGCAAGGCCAGGGCCAGGTATTTCCACCAACTGACCGATAGCCGCCGCCGAACCTGACCGCGCGTCACGCCCGGTCAACCTCGCCTTGGTGCTCGTTACCCATCATGTGGTCGAGCTTGCTGGCCTTGGTTGCCAGGTAGAGTTTGTTGTGGGGGTTGTGACCGGTGTGCAGCGGCACACGCTCGGCCACCACGATACCCATGTCGGTCAAGGCCTTGACCTTGCGTGGGTTGTTGGTCATCAGCCGCAGGGACTTGATACCCAGGTGTTCGAGCATCGGCAAGCAAATGCTGTAGTCACGCAGGTCGGCGGCAAAGCCCAGGCGTTCGTTGGCTTCCACGGTATCGGCGCCGCCATCTTGCAGTTCATAGGCGCGGATCTTGTTCAACAAGCCGATACCACGTCCTTCCTGGCGCAGGTACAACAACACACCACGGCCTTCACGGGCAATGGCTTGCAGCGCGGCCTCGAGTTGCGAACCGCAATCGCAGCGCTGGCTGAACAGGGCGTCGCCGGTCAGGCATTCGGAATGCAGGCGGCCCAGCACCGGTGCACCGTCGGCGAAATCACCCAGGCTCAGCACAACGTGCTCGCGGCCGGTGGCTTCATCGAGAAAACCATGCATGGTGAATTGCGCAAAGGGCGTTGGCAGCTTGGAAGCGGCAACAAAAACGACAGGCACCGGTGTGCTCCTGATTCTAGTACTGGAGATTCGCAGAGGCGGGCATTGTAACAGCACGATCCGACAGACGCTTAGGCTGAATTATCGCTAATGAACATCGATAAGATTGATCATGGCTTCGGCGGCTTGCCTTTCTCGTCGAAAGGATAGGGTTGCTTCCAGCGTTCGAAAATCGGTTTCAACTCGCCGCTCTTCACCAGCACTTCCATGCGCCGGTCGAACAGCGCCCGCAACGTACGGCCGTTTTCGTTGTTGGCGAAACCCAGGTACAGCGGCAAATTGATCAGGGGCGAAAGCTTGAATTGCTTGGGATCGTCGGCCTTGGCAAGCACATCCTGGATTTCCATCAACGCATCGATATAAAAATCGGCACGATCATGGGCCAGCATCGGCAAGATACCTACAGCGCGGTGAATCTCATTGAAACGCCGGATGTTGGGCAGGTAGTTGTTGTATTCGTACCCGCGCATCCACACCAGTCGATAGTTGCCAATCGTCGCCAGCGTCGGTGAAGGCTTGGAGGCCAGCCCCAAGGCATAGATATGATCGACGTCGTAGTGCCAATGCGGGTAGAGCACGCCTTCGGATTCATCCCGATAGGCGCCAACCTGCACGTCGACCTCGCCGCGCTGCACCAACCCGATCGAGCGGGTGTAGGGCACGCTGCGGATCTCCAGCTTGACGCCTTCAGGCTCGAAGACCGCGCGCAAGATATCCCAGCCCATGCCCTGGCCATCGGCCTGGGTGTAATCGGCCCACTCTTCGCTGGCCGCACGGATCTTGTCAGGCAGCGGCGTCGACTCGACCGCCCTTGCACCCAAACAGGCTCCTAAACACAGCAACAGCAGTAGTGCGCGGCTTACGCCCATGCCTGACTCCCTCAGGTGAAACACCACACCAATCCCTGCATTGCCAGCCAGGCGAAAACCCCGGCCAACACATCATCGAGCATGATACCGACACCGCCGTGTACATGCCTGTCGATCCAGCGGATCGGCCACGGCTTGAGGATATCGAAGAAACGGAACACCAGGAAACCCGCCAGCAACCAATACCAGCCTTCCGGTACCAGCCACAAGGTGATCCACATGCCGACCATTTCGTCCCAGACGATGCCTTCATGATCGTGCACCCGAAGGTCATCCGCCACTTTGCCACACAGCCAGAAGCCAAACAGCATGGTGATGCCCAGCATCAACCAGTAGCCCCAGTCCGGCAACATCTGCCACAACGGTATGAAGGGTAGCGCAACCAGCGAGCCCCAGGTGCCCGGGGCTTTGGGCAAAGTACCCGAACCGAAGCCAAATGCCAGGAAATGCCAGGGATTGCGCCAGACCGAAGGCGGAACGAACTCTGCCGGGACCTGGTTGGGATGATCTGTCACGGTGTCTCCCGAAAATGTTGATAGCCCCGCACTGGCGGGGTGATGTCGTGCCCGAGGCTGTCGACCAGCGTGACGCCTTGCCCGGCCAGTACACGGCCGATCACGTGGATCGGCCAGCCGGCGGCCTGCAACGCCGACAATCGGCTTGGTGGCACGGCGAACAACAGCACGTAATCGTCACCGCCGCTCAGGGCGACCTGCTCGGCATCCGCCCGGCCAAGAAACGCTACCAGAGCGTTGGACAGCGGCAGTCGGTCCCGTTCAACCTGCAAGGCCACCCCGCACGCTTGGGCGATATGCCCGCAATCGGCCAGCAGGCCATCGGAAATATCCATCGCCGCGCTGGCCTTGCCCCGCAACGCCAGGCCCAGGTCGATCTGCGGACGTGGCGACCAGTAATGGGCCAGCAACGGCTCGGCAATCGCAGGTTCGGCGCTGCGCTGGCCGAGCACCAGCGGCAATGCGCCGGCGGCATTGCCCAATTCGCCGCCCACACACAGCAGGTCGCCGGGCCGCGCGCCGCTACGGGTCAGGGCCTGGCCGGACGGCACGTGGCCAAACACCGTCATGGTCAGGCTCAGGGGCCCACGTGTGGTGTCCCCCCCCACCAGCGCCACGCCACAGGCCTGGGCCATGTGGTTCAAACCGCGGGCATAGGCTTGCAGCCAATCGGCGGACACCGTCGGCAAGGTCAGGGCAAGGGTAAAGGCGAAAGGGTTGGCGCCCATGGCGGCCAGGTCACTGACCGCCACGGCCAGCGAGCGCTGGCCGAGCAGGAACGGCTCGCAAGGGTCTGGAAAATGCACACCGGCCACGAGCGTGTCGGTGGACACCGCCAGCTGTTCCCCGGAAGGAACGGCCAGCAGGGCGCAGTCGTCGCCGATCCCCAGCGCAACGCCCTCGCCGCCCTGCGCACAAGGCGCGGCGGCGAAGTAGTGACGGATCAGCTCAAATTCGCCCATAGCCGCTGCAAACGCCAATCAGCGCTTGAACGCCTTCACTTCGGCTTCACGCAAGCGCGGGGCAAGTTTGTCGAGCACACCGTTGACGAACTTGTGGCCATCGGTGGAGCCGAAGACTTTCGCCAGCTCGATCCCTTCGTTGATCACCACGCGGTACGGTACGTCGACGCGCTTGAGCAACTCCCAGGTGGACAGGCGCAGCACCGCCAGTTCAACCGGATCCAGCTCTTCAATGGTCAGGTCCAGGCAAGGCGTGAGCGCGGTGTCGATTTCAGTCTTGAACTGTGGGACCCCGTGCAGGATCTCGCGGAAGTAAGCGCCATCAACATCACTGAAATCGTTGTCGACCCGAAACTGCGCTTCGATCTCGTTCAGCGATTGCTTGGCCATGTGCCATTGATACAGCGCCTGGGTCGCGAGCTGACGGGCTTCGCGGCGCTTGGCACTTTTCGACGGCTTGCCGGCATCCGCAGGCTTTGGATCGCGCGGGTTGAAACGATCGCTTTCGTCGCTAATCACTTGGCCTCCAACTGCGCCAGCAGGCTGACCATTTCCAGGGCGGACAGTGCCGCTTCGGCACCTTTGTTACCGGCCTTGGTGCCGGAACGCTCGATGGCTTGCTCGATGGAGTCAACGGTCAGTACGCCGAAAGCGACTGGCACGCCGAATTCCATGGAGACCTGGGCCAAGCCCTTGGTGCATTCGCCGGCCACGTATTCGAAGTGCGGAGTACCGCCACGAATGACCGCGCCCAAGGCGATGATCGCCGCATATTCGCCCTTTTGAGCGACTTTCTGCGCAACCAGCGGAATTTCGAAGGCGCCAGGGGCACGGATGATGGTGATGTCGCTTTCGCTCACGCCATGGCGAACCAGGGCATCGACCGCACCGCCAACCAGGCTCTCGACCACGAAACTGTTGAAACGGCCCACTACCAGAGCGTAGCGGCCTTTGGGGGCGATGAAGGTACCTTCGATGGTCTTCAGGGTCATTCGTCAGATCTCTTAAAGAGCCGGAGCGCGTTCTATACGCGCTCCTCAGTGATATTAGTCTCGAATCTACAGCACCCGCAGATCCCGTCATGCTGTCCATTTCAAGCTTTTGTGGCGAGGGAGCTTGCTCCCGCTGGGCTGCGAAGCGGCCCTATTGTGGGTGCTGCGAAGCGGCCCAGTTGTGGGTGCTGCGCAGCGGCCCAGTTGTGGGTGCTGCGCACCCAAGCGGGAGCAAGCTCCCTCGCCACAATGAATCTAACAAGCCTTAAGTGAACAATAATGCCGGAATCCGCAGGCCATTATTCGGAGGGCACGTATTCTACAACTTCCAGATCGAAACCGGATATCGCATTAAATTTCATCGGTGCGCTCATCAGGCGCATTTTACGCACGCCCAGGTCCCGAAGGATCTGCGAACCGGCACCGACGATGCTGTAGGTGGTCGGTTTTTTCACGGCGGCTTGATCCGCGGTTTCGCGGATGTGCGCCAGCAGCACGTCGCCATCGAGCGGGTGACCGAGCAGCAGCACCACGCCGCTGCCGGCCTCGGCCACCGCGGCCATGGCGGCCCGCAGGCTCCAGCGGCCGGGTTGCTTGACCATCAACAGGTCGCGCAATGGGTCCATGTTGTGCACCCGCACCAGGGTCGGCTCTTCGGCGCACACGGTGCCCAGGGTCAGCGCCATGTGCACGTCGCCTTCCACCGAGTCGCGGTAGGTCACCAGGTTGAACTGGCCCAGTTCGCTGTCCAGCGGCTGCTCGGCAATCCGCTGAACGGTACGTTCGTGGATCATCCGGTAGTGGATCAGGTCGGCGATGGTGCCGATCTTGATGTTGTGTTCGGCGGCGAAGGTTTCCAGCTCCGCACGACGGGACATGGTGCCGTCGTCGTTCATCACTTCGCAGATCACGCCGCTGGGCTCGAAGCCGGCCATGCGCGCCAGGTCGCAGGCCGCTTCGGTGTGGCCGGCGCGGGCCAGGGTGCCGCCAGCCTGGGCCATCAGCGGGAAGATGTGGCCGGGGCTGACGATGTCTTCGGCCTTGGCGTCTTTCGCGGCAGCCGCCTGGACGGTGCGCGCGCGGTCAGCCGCGGAAATACCGGTGGTCACGCCCTCGGCAGCCTCGATGGACACGGTGAACTTGGTGCCGAAGCCCGAGCCGTTGCGCGGTGCCATCAGCGGCAGCTTCAGCAGCTCGCAGCGCTCGCGGGTCATCGGCATGCAGATCAGCCCACGAGCATGCTTGGCCATGAAGTTGATGTGCTCGGCCTTGCAGCATTCGGCGGCCATGATCAGGTCGCCTTCGTTCTCGCGGTCTTCGTCATCCATGAGGATGACCATCTTGCCTTGGCGGATGTCTTCAACCAGTTCTTCGATGCTATTGAGCGCCACGCGGCACCCCCTTGGGTCAGGATTTGAGGTAGCCGTTGGCGGCCAGGAAGCTTTCGGTGATGTTGCTGCCGGATGCAGGCTCCGCGGCCTTGTCACCGAGCAGCAGGCGCTCCAGGTAACGGGCCAGCAAGTCGACTTCCAGGTTGACCCGGCGACCTGGCCGGTACGAGGCCATGATGGTTTCGCTCAGGGTGTGGGGAATGATCGTCAGCAGGAATTCGGCACCATCCACCGCGTTGACCGTCAGGCTGGTACCGTCGACGGTGATCGAGCCTTTGTGGGCAATGTACTTGGCCAATTCCTTGGGCGCGCGGATGCGAAACTCCACGGCCCGGGCGTTATCGGTACGCGAGACCACTTCGCCGACGCCGTCCACGTGGCCGCTGACCAGGTGCCCGCCCAAGCGAGTGGTGGGGGTCAGGGCTTTTTCCAGGTTGACCGGGCTGCCGCTCTTGAGGTCGTTCATGGCCGTGCAGTCGAGGGTTTCACGGCTCACGTCCGCCAGGAAGCCGTTGCCTGGCAGTTCAACGGCGGTCAGGCACACGCCGTTCACCGCGATGCTGTCGCCCAGCTTGACGTCGCTCAGGTCGAGCTTGCCGGTTTCGACGTAGACCCGCACATCGCCGCCCTTGGGGGTGAGTGCACGGATGCTGCCGATGGATTCGATGATGCCGGTAAACATGGAGTCCTCCTCGAGAACAGGCCGCCGCTTGCGCGAAAGCCGGGAATTATACGCTGGCCGGTGGAACGGGAACGGCGATGACTCGCCAGTCATCGCCCACGGCGCGGATTTCGGTGATTTTCAGCTGCGGGGCATCTTTCATCTGCGCCAGCGGCCAGTCCAACAGCGGCCGCGCCGAAGAACCGAGGAACTTGCCGGCGATGAAAATCTGGAACTCGTCCACCAGCCCTTGCCGGGCAAAAGCGCCCGCCAGGCGCGGACCAGCCTCCACCAGCACTTCATTGACATCCCGGGCAGCCAGCGCCACCAGCAGCCGACGCAGATCGACCTGGCCGTCATCGCCTGCCACGATCATGCATTCGGGACCGTTGGCGTATTGTTCTTCCACCGCCATGCAGGTAGCGACCAGCGCCGGACCGGCCTTGAAAAACGCGGCATCCAGCGGCACCCGCAGACGACCGTCCACCAACACCCGCAGCGGCGGGCGGCTCATGACCAACGCCGTCTGCTCCGCATCGAGCCCGAGTTCATCGGCGCGCACGGTCAGCCGGGCGTTGTCCGCCAGCACCGTATCGGCGCCGGTCAGCACCACACTGGCCTGGGCGCGCAGGCGTTGCACCGCTGAACGTGCAGCCGGGCCGGTGATCCACTGGCTTTCGCCACTTTCCATGGCGGTGCGGCCATCGAGGCTCATGGCGAGCTTGACCCGCACGAACGGCAGCCCCTGCTCCATGCGTTTGAGAAAACCCTCATTGAGCTTGCGCGCCTCGCCTTCCAGCACGCCACTTTCGGTGGCGATGCCGGCCTGGGCCAGCCGTTGCAGGCCACGCCCAGCGACTTCCGGGTTGGGGTCCTGCATCGCCGCCACCACCCGCGCCACGCCGGCGTTGACCAGCGCATCGGCACACGGCGGCGTACGCCCGTGATGGCTGCACGGTTCAAGGGTCACGTAAGCCGTGGCGCCGCGGGCCTGTTCGCCAGCAGCCCGCAGGGCATGGACTTCGGCATGGGGCTCGCCGGCACGGATATGCCAGCCTTCGCCGACAATCTGCCCGTCACGCACGATCACGCAACCGACCCGGGGATTGGGGTGGGTGGTGTAGTGACCGCGCCGCGCCAACTCCAGGGCACGGGCCATGTAGTGGGCGTCGAGGACGGCCTGCTGCGCCGAGACGGTCATTCTTTCACCGGTTCGCGAGCCAGGCGGTCGATTTCTTCGCGGAACTCGTTCAGGTCCTGGAAGCGCCGGTACACCGAGGCGAAACGGATGTAGGCGACTTCATCGAGCTTCTGCAACTCGGCCATCACCAACTCACCGACTACCAGGGATTTGACCTCGCGCTCGCCGGTCGCCCGCAGCTTGTGCTTGATGTGCACCAGCGCCGCTTCCAGGCGCTCGACGCTCACCGGGCGTTTTTCCAGGGCGCGCTGCATGCCGGCGCGCAGTTTTTCTTCATCGAACGGCTGGCGGCTGCCGTCGGTTTTGATCAGGCGCGGCAACACCAGTTCAGCGGTCTCGAACGTCGTGAAACGTTCGCCGCAAGCCAGGCATTCGCGGCGGCGGCGGACTTGTTCGCCCTCGGCGACCAGTCGCGAGTCGATGACCTTGGTGTCGTTGGCACCGCAGAAGGGACAGTGCATGGTGGCAGGCAACAAAAAAAGGGAGGGCCATGGTAGCGCATCCCACTGGCAAGACAAGCCATAGGGTTTACGGTATACAGACGGGCTTACCGTCAGATCCATGGAATTCACCTTGCTGGAGCCACACATGCCGCTACGATCGCTCGTTTTGCTCAGTCTTTTCAGCCTGCTGATGGCGTGCAGCAGCGACGCCCCCAAGCCCGCGGCGCCCGCACCGGCCCCGGCGCCGAAACAGGCCCAGGAAAAAGCCCGCCAGGCCGCCGAACTGGGGCCACTGCCGGCGTATCAGCGCGAATTGAGCGGCACCTTGCAAGGCGTACCGGCCGGGGCCGAGGTTGAACTGGCGCTGCTGGTGATCGATGACAAGGACCGTCCGCAGCAATTGCTCGCCAGTTCCAGCCTGATCGGTACCAACCAGGCCCTGCCCTTCCGCCTGCGCTTCAACCCCGACGCCTTCCCGGTCGGCGCCCGGGTGGAACTGCGTGGCCGCGCCAGCCAGTCGGGCCAGTTGATCCTGCACCTGCCGGAGCAACGCATCAGCCAACCAACCACCCAGGCCCTGGGCGCCCTGCAATTCGTCAAAGCGCCATGAGTGCACCGCAGGACCTGCAACGGGCGTTGAGTGAATTGCTGGGTGACGCGCGCCTGGTGGCCTGCCCGCTACCCGGCGCCGACTTGAAGTTGTGGCTGATCGACGGCGACAACATGGACCGTGCCTTCAGCCCGGAAGAAACCCGGCGCATTCTCCACGAGCCGCCCTATTGGAGTTTCTGCTGGGCCAGCGGCCTGGCGATGGCGCGCTACCTGGCCGAACAGCCGCAGTGGGTCAAGGGCAAGCGCATATTGGATTTTGGCGCCGGTTCCGGCGTGGCGGGCATCGCGGCGGTCAAGGCTGGAGCGCTGGAGGTGGTGGCCTGCGACCTGGACCCTCTGGCGATTGCCGCGTGCCGGGCCAATGCCGCGCTCAATGACGTGGAGCTGGGGTATTCAACGGATTTCTTCGCCGAGGCCGATCGCTTCGACCTGATCCTGGTCGCCGATGTGCTCTACGACCGGGCCAACCTGCCGCTGCTCGATCAATTCCTCAGCCGTGGTCGCGAGGCGTTGGTGGCCGATTCCCGGGTGCGGGACTTCCAGCATCCGCTGTACCGACGCATCGACATGCTCCAGGCCATGACCTTGCCGGACCTGGCCGAGCCTGAAGAGTTTCGGCATGTGAGCCTGTATCACGCGCGGCGCGCCTGAGAAGCTTCGCGAGCAAGCCCGCTCCCACACGGGATCTAGAGTGAACGCGAATGTTGTACCCACTGAAGATCAACTGTGGGAGCGGGCTTGCCCGCGAAGGCGTCCTGTCAGACACCACAGGGCGAAAGACCACCCCGCTTTCAGCCACCCCCCACCAAGCCGTATAGTTGCCCCATTCAAGCGCTCTACGAGATTGCCCATGACTCAGGAAACGCCCTACATCTTCGACGCCACCACCGCCGATTTCGACCAGTCGGTGATCGCGAACTCTTTCCACAAACCGGTGCTGGTGGATTTCTGGGCCGAGTGGTGTGCGCCGTGCAAGGCCCTGATGCCGATGCTGCAAACCATTGCCGAGAGCTATCAGGGCGAACTGCTGCTGGCCAAGGTCAACTGCGACATCGAGCAGGATATCGTCGCCCGCTTCGGCATCCGCAGCCTGCCCACCGTGGTGCTGTTCAAGGACGGTCAGCCGGTCGATGGCTTTGCCGGGGCCCAGCCGGAATCGGCGGTGCGGGCGATGCTCGAACCCCACGTGCAGATGCCACCGCCAGCCGCCGCCGACCCGTTCGAACAAGCCCAGGCGCTGTTCGACGACGGTCGTTTCGCCGACGCCGAAGCCCTGCTCACGGTGTTGCTGGGTGAAGACAACACCAACGCCAAGGCGCTGATCCTGTACGCCCGTTGCCTGACTGAACGCGGCGAGCTGGACGAAGCGCAGACCGTGCTCGATGCGGTAAAAAGCGACGAGCACAAAGCCGCGCTCGCCGGCGCCAAGGCGCAAATCCAGTTCCTCGGCCTGGCCAAGCACCTGCCGGACGCCGCCGACCTCAAGGCCCGACTGGCAAAAGACCCGCAGGACGATGAAGCGGTGTACCAACTGGCGATCCAGCAACTGGCGCGCCAGCAGTACGAAGCGGCCCTCGATGCACTGCTCAAGCTGTTCATGCGTAACCGCAGCTACAGCGAAGGCTTGCCCCACAAGACCTTGCTGCAAGTGTTCGAACTGCTGGGCAACGATCATCCGCTGGTGACGAGCTATCGTCGCAAGCTGTTCGCGGCGTTGTATTAGGGAGGCAGCGGCAAGCTGCAAGCTGCAAGCTGCAAGATTGCTTCAGCTTGAAGCTTGCGGCTTGTAGCTTGCCGCTTCTTCTCCCACCCAACTGTAGAGCGGCGTATCGGCGCCGCTCAGTACCTTGACCTCGGCACAGTGGCGCAAGCGCACCAACAGGCGTTTGCCCGCCGAGGCGCTGCCGGTCAGGCCTTCGAGCTGTTCCAGCAGGTCCGGGCCGCTCAATTGCCCGGCCTTGCGCAGCAATTCCTTGGCGATCTGCCACTGGGCATCGTCCTGACTCACCGGATTGGCCACCGGTTTGGTCGCCGGGGCCGCGACACCCTCGCACTTGGCCACTTGCAATTGCGCGCCGAGCTGCGCCCAGTCGCTCTCATCCATTTCGATCGACAAGTCCACCGGCCAATCGCCGACGGTTCCGCGTATCCGCAACATCACCGTGCTCCTGAATATTTCATGTTCGCATGCTCCCATGGCCCTTGCGCGACGCCAAGCAGACGGTCAAACTCTCCGCACTTTCGTTATAAGATTACATAACCTTTTCGGAGACTCGTCATGCGTCGTCTGTTTCTCGCTTTGCCGTTCGCCCTGCTGCCATTGGCCGTCGCTCATGGGGCGGTCGAGCATGATCATGACCACGAGCACGGCAGCCTGGGTGCCCATGAACATGGTGTGGGCCGGTTGAACGCCGCCCTGGACGGCCAGACCCTGGAGCTGGAACTGGAAAGCCCGGCGATGAACCTGGTGGGCTTCGAACATGCCGCCACCAGCGATGCCGACAAGGCCAAGGTCGCCGCCGTACGCGCGCAGTTGGACAAGCCATTGGCGTTGTTCAACTTGCCGGCCGCCGCCAAATGCACCGTGGCCCAACAGGAACTGGAAAGCCCATTGTTCGGCGATGAACCGGACCACGAAGACCATGATGAAGGCGGCGACGAGCACCACGGCGAGCACAGTGAGATTCATGCCCACTACCAATTCACCTGCGCCGCCCCGGGTGCACTGAAGAACCTGGACCTGGCGACCCTGTTCAAAACCTTCCCGGCCACCCAGAAAATTCAGGTACAACTGATCAGCCCGAGCGGCCAGCAAGGCGTGGAAGTGACGGCCAAGGCGGCCAGCCTGAAATTCTAAGTACACCGAAAGCCCATGTGGGAGCGAGCTTGCTCGCGATGAGGCCGGCACATCCAACACAGATGCTGCCTGACAAACCGCTATCGCGAGCAAGCTCGCTCCCACAGGAGTTGATCTTTAATTTGACCGGTTTCATATGACCCAAGCACTCATCGAACTCTCCGACCTGGGCTTCAGTTGGCCCGGGCATCCGCCGTTGCTGGATATCCCGGCGTTCCGCCTGGAGGCTGGTGAGACGCTGTTTCTCAAGGGCCCGAGCGGCAGCGGCAAGACCACCTTGCTGGGGCTGCTGGGCGGGGTGCAGACACCGGACCGCGGCAGCATCCGCCTGCTTGGCCAGGAACTCAGCGAACTGGGCGCCGGCCGTCGCGACCGCTTTCGCGTCGACCACACCGGCTATATCTTCCAGCAGTTCAACCTGCTGCCGTTTCTCTCGGTGCGCGAAAACGTCGAGCTGCCCTGTCACTTTTCCAAGCTGCGTGCGCAACGGGCGATCCAGCGCCACGGCAGCGTCGATCAAGCCGCCGCCACGCTGCTGGCCCACCTGGGTTTGACCGATCCGAACCTGTTGGGGCGGCGCGCCGACTCGCTGTCCATCGGCCAACAGCAACGGGTCGCCGCCGCCCGGGCCCTGATCGGCCAGCCGGAGCTGGTGATCGCCGACGAGCCGACTTCGGCCCTGGACTACGACGCCCGGGAAAACTTCCTGCGACTGCTGTTCGCCGAATGCCGCGAGGCCGGCTCGAGCCTGTTGTTCGTCAGCCACGACCAGAGCCTGGCGCCGCTGTTCGACCGCAACCTGTCGCTGGCCGATCTCAATCGCGCCGCCACGCCACTCGAGGTTTGAGATGTATTTGTTCCGTCTAGCCATGGCCAGCCTGGCGAACCGCCGCTTCACCGCGATCCTCACCGCGTTTGCCATCGCCCTCTCGGTCTGTCTGTTACTGGCGGTGGAGCGAGTGCGCACCGAAGCACGAGCCAGTTTCGCCAGCACCATCAGTGGCACCGACCTGATCGTCGGCGCCCGCTCCGGCTCCGTGAACCTGCTGCTGTATTCGGTGTTTCGCATCGGCAACGCCACCAACAACATCCGCTGGGACAGCTTTGAACACTTCGCCAGTAACCCGAAAGTGAAGTGGGCGATCCCCATGTCCCTGGGCGATTCCCACCGTGGTTATCGGGTGATGGGCACCACCGAGGCCTACTTCGAGCATTACCAGTACGGCCGCCAGCAGCACTTGGAACTGGCCGACGGCCGGGCTTTCGCAACCGATCCGTTCGAAGTGGTGCTCGGTGCCGAAGTGGCCGAGGCGCTGCACTACAAGCTCGGCGACAAACTGGTGTTGGCCCACGGCGTGGCGGCGATCAGCCTGGTCAAGCACGACGACAAGCCCTTCACCGTGGTCGGGATTCTCAAGCGCACCGGCACCCCGGTGGACCGCACGCTGCACATCAGCCTCGGTGGCATGGAGGCGATCCACATCGACTGGAAGAACGGCGTGCCGGCCCAGGGCAATGGCCGCATCAGCGCCGACCAGGCCCGCAACATGGACCTCACGCCCCAAGCGATCACCGCGTTCATGCTCGGCCTCAACAGCAAGATTTCCACCTTTGCCTTGCAGCGCGAGATCAACGAGTTCCGCGGCGAACCCTTGCTGGCGATCCTGCCCGGCGTGGCGCTGCAGGAGTTGTGGAGCTTGATGGGCACGGCGGAAAAAGCCTTGTTCGTGATTTCGTTGTTCGTGGTCCTGACCGGGTTGATCGGCATGCTTACGGCGATCCTCACCAGCCTCAACGAGCGCCGCCGGGAAATGGCGATCCTGCGCTCGGTGGGTGCGCGGCCGTGGCACATCGCAACGCTGCTGGTGCTCGAAGCCTTCGCCCTGGCGTTGGCCGGGGTCATCGCCGGGCTGGCCTTGCTGTACATCGGCATCGCCGCCGCCCAGGGTTACGTGCAATCGGCCTACGGCTTGTACTTGCCGCTGGGCTGGCCGAGCGAATATGAATGGACGCTGCTGGCTGGCATCCTGGTCGCCGCCCTGCTGATGGGCAGCGTGCCGGCCTGGCGCGCCTATCGCCAATCGTTGGCCGACGGCCTGTCGATCCGTCTATGAGGACCTTGAAAATGCCCCGCGCCCTGCTTGCGCTGTTGATGATGGTCGCCCTGCCGCTGTGGGCGGCCGAGCCGAGGGACCTGGCCTGGTCGGAAATGATCCCGCCGGACGCCCCGCCAGAAGTGCCGAACATGACCCCGCTGCACGACTTGTCGAAGATGAGCGACGCCCTGGCCGCCGAGTCCGCCCCTGCGGCCAAGCAGGACTTGCCCAACGCCCCGGTGGTCAAGGCCCTCGATGGCCAGCAGATTCGTTTGCCGGGCTATATCGTGCCGCTGGAAGTCAGCGAGGAAGGTCGCACCACCGACTTTTTGCTGGTGCCGTATTTCGGCGCCTGTATCCACGTACCACCACCGCCGTCCAACCAGATCGTGCATGTGAAAAGTGAAGTCGGGGTCAAGCTCGACGAGTTGTATCAACCGTACTGGGTCGAAGGGCCGATGCAGGTCAAGCCGTCCACCAGTGAACTGGCCGATGCCGGGTATCAGATGGAGGCCGAGAAAATTTATGTATATGAGCTGCCGGAGTGAATCCGGTCGTGATGTGCGGTCAGTCAGATAGCTATCGCGAGCAAGCTTGCTCCCACAGTTGATCGTGTTTCTTCAGAAAGCATGCGGTCGAATGATGTGGGAGCGAGCTTGCTCGCGATGGTTCCCTCGAATTTTCTCATCAGCGCTTTTATTGAGCTGAGTCAATTAAACACCCCCTGACTCATTGAGCTGGGTCAAAAGACCGGACCAGACGGCTTCGTACCATGAGACATCAAATTTCGATGCCCTCTGGAGCCCTCATGAACAAGTCCTTGCTCTGCGCTTCCCTCGCCGCCCTCGCGCTCGCCGCCCCACTCGCCCAGGCCCACACAGCCGGCGATATTATCGTTCGCGCCGGTGCCATCACCGTCAATCCGGAAGCCGACAGCTCCAGCGTCAAGGTCGACCGTGGCCCGCTGGCCGGCGCCGACCTGGGCGGCAAGGCGACCATGAGCAGCGACACGCAGTTGGGCTTGAACTTCGCCTACATGATCACCAACAACCTGGGGATCGAACTGCTGGCGGCCTCGCCGTTCGAGCACGACGTGAAAATCAAAGGCACCGCCCTGGGCGCGGCCAACAACAAGCTCGGCACCCTCAAGCACCTGCCGCCAACCCTGAGCCTGGTCTACTACCCACTCGACGCCAAGTCGACGTTCCAGCCTTATGTCGGCGCCGGTATCAACTACACCTGGATCTACGACGAACACGTCGGCAGCGAAGCCAGTGCCAACGGCTTCAGCAATTTCCGCGCGAGCAACAGTTGGGGCATGGCGTGGCAAGTGGGCGCTGACTACATGTTGACCGACAACGTCATGATCAACGGCCAGATTCGCTACATCGACATCGACACCACCGCCTATGTGGACAACAACGCCGTGGCCGGCGGTACCCGGGCCAAGGTGAATGTCGACGTGGACCCATGGATCTACATGGTGGGGTTGGGTTACAAGTTCTAAATGGCAACGCAATGAACAGCTGACAACACATCCTGTGGCGAGGGAGCTTGCTCCCGCTCGAGCGCGAAGCGGTCGCAAATACTTTGGGTCTGCTTCGCAGCCCAGCGGGAGCAAGCTCCCTCGCCACAGTGTTCACTCCAGCAAGTTCATGAAAAAGGCGCCTCGAAAGGCGCCTTTTTCGTTCAGCGGCCCAACAGCCGCGCCAGCCCCACACTCAGCGGAGTTTGCTGGGGAAAGCTGAAGCGCTGCCCCAGCCGGCGATTGTCGGCCCGGGAATGGCGGATGTCGCCGGAGCGCGCCGGGCCGTAGCTGATCGGCGGCAGATCACCCACCACGGCGGCCAGGGCCTGGAGCATCTGCTTGAGGGTCGTGGCCTGGTTCCAGCCGACGTTCACTGCCCCCACTTCCACTTCTGGCTTCTCGATGGCCTGCACCAGCAAGTCCACCAAGTCTTCGACGTAGACAAAATCCCGGGTCTGCTCGCCATCACCGAACACGGTGATCGGCAGGCCTTTCTGTGCCCGTTCGCTGAAGATGCTGATGACCCCGGAATACGGCGAGGACGGATCCTGGCGCGGGCCGTAGATGTTGAAGAAGCGGAACACCACCGGCTCCAGATCATGCTGGCGGCGATAGAAGTCGAAGTAGAACTCGCTGGCCAGTTTGTCCGAGGCATACGGCGTGAGCGGCGCCTTGGGGGTCTCTTCGTCGATGGACTCGCCTTCGCCGTTGTTGCCGTAGACCGCTGCGCTGGAGGCGAACAGCACTCGCTTCACACCGGACTGACGCATGGCCTCGCAGACATTCAGGGTGCCGATGAAGTTGCTCTGGTGCGTGCGCACCGGATCGTCCACCGAAGCTTGCACCGAAGCCACCGCCGCCAGGTGCGCGACGGCGCTGCAACCGGCCATGACCCGCGCCACCAGCGCGGCATCGGCGACGTCGCCTTCGATCAGTTCGACAGCGGGGTTGTCCAGCGGCAGGTTGCTGCGCTTGCCAGTGGACAGATCATCGAGGATGCGTACCGAATGTCCCTTGGCAAGCAAAGCGTCGGTCAGGTGCGAGCCAATGAAACCCGCGCCGCCGGTGATTAAAACAGGGCCTTCAGCCATGGCGATAAAACCTATCCAGTAAGCCCGGGAGTGCCGCGCGCCAGGCGCGGGGCTTGATCCCGAAAGTGTGCAGAATTTTCTTGCAGGCCAGCACCGCGTGCTGCGGTTCTTCCGCGGCGTCCGGCCGTGCGGCGTGGGCCTGGGGGGTGGGCGACTCGATGGCCAGCGGATGCAGGGCACGGGCTTCGGTGAGGATCGCCTGGCCCAGCGCCAGCGGTGTAGTCGCCTCGTGCCCGGCGTAATGATAGGTGCCCCATAGCGGCGCCGCGCAATCGAGTTGCTTGAGCACCGAGATGATCACCCGCGCGGCATCGTCCACCGGCGTCGGATTACCCCGGCGGTCGTCGGCCAGCAACAGCTCTTCGGGCTGTTCGGCCCGGGCCAGGAAACGCCCGAGGATGCCATCGGCGCTGTCGTCCAGCAGCCAGCCGAACCGCAGCAGCACGTGTTGCGGGCAGGTGGCGCGCACGCTTTGCTCGATCCGCCACAGCGCCTGGCCGCGCACGCCCAGGGGCACGGGCTCGTCTTTCTCGCTGTAGGCCGTGGCGCGGGAGCCATCGAACACGCGATAGCTCGACGGTTGCAGCAAGACGATATTGTGATGCTGGCACAGCTCGGCCAGGCGCTCGACAGCGCGCTCCTGGCTGGCCAGGCGCTGCTCGCTGACAGCCTCGGCCTGGAACCAGTCGAAGTAGTACGCCAGGTTGATCAAGGCGTCCGGACGGGTGTCGTCGAGCAGTTGCGTCAGGCTCGCGGCATCCCAACCGTCTTCGGGCGGGCGGGGGGCAAGAAAACCGATGTCTTCTTCTGCACCGAGGCGAATCAGCGCCTGCCCAAGGGCATTTCCGCCGCCCAGTAACATAAGGCGCATTCGCATAAAGTCAGCAGGCCCAGTCTATTGGCACAAGAATTTGGTCGACCACGCCCGCAGGCGTTGTCGGAATCGTTGCATTTTGCGGGTTTAGTGCGCAACCGTCATCCGTAAAGTGTGGATCGCATCTTACAAGGCTGGTAGCTGACTTGTGGCGAGGGGATTCATCCCCGCTGGGCTGCGCAGCAGCCCCTTTAATTGCCACCTGGGTGGGTCAGATCTATCCCATTTGCTTGTTTGGGGCTGCTTCGCAGCCCAGCGGGGATAAATCCCCTCGCCACAGGCACAGTATCAGTACTTGCATCCTCCCCACCTCGCCCGCATACACTGATCCTATGAATCTGCCCCTTGCAGCCGACCACGCCATGGCAGGCTTTCACCCCGCCGTTCGCGCCTGGTTCAGCCAGACATTCCCGGCGGTCACGGCCGCCCAGGCCCAAGCGTGGCCGTTGATCGGCCAGCGTCGTTCGACCCTGGTGGCGGCGCCAACCGGCTCGGGCAAGACCTTGACGGCTTTTCTCGCCGTGCTCGATGACCTGGTGCATCGCGGCCTGGAACAGGGCGGCCTGCCGGACCAAACGCTGGTGGTCTACGTCTCGCCGCTCAAGGCCTTGAGCAACGATATCCAGATCAACCTGCAAAATCCGCTGGCCGGCATCACCGAACAGCTGCGGCGGATGGACCTGCCCCCCCTGCACATCACCACCGCTGTGCGTACCGGCGACACGCCGCAGAAAGAACGCTCGGCGATGCGCAAGACCGCGCCGCACATCCTGGTGACCACCCCCGAATCGCTCTACGTGCTGCTCGGTTCCGATTCCGGCCGGCAGATGCTCGCCAGCACCCGCACGGTGATCGTCGACGAAATCCACGCCATCGCCGCCAGCAAGCGCGGCAGCCACCTGGCCTTGAGCCTGGAACGCCTGCAAGCCCTGTGCGCCGAACCGTTGATGCGCATCGGCCTGTCCGCCACGCAAAAGCCCATCGAAGCGGTGTCGCGTTTTCTCGTCGGTGAGGGACGTAGCTGCGAAATCGTCGACATCGGCCACGCCCGCCCCCGGGACCTGGACATAGAGGTGCCGCCAGTACCGCTGTCGGCGGTGATGGCCAATGACGTGTGGGAACTGGTCTACAACCGCCTCGCCGAGCTGGCCCGGGAACACCGCACCACCCTGGTGTTCGTCAACACCCGGCGCCTGGCCGAGCGCCTGAGCCGTCATCTGAGCGAGCGCCTGGGCAAGGACGCCGTGGCGGCCCATCACGGCAGCCTGGCCAAGGAGTTTCGCCTCGACGCCGAACAACGCCTCAAGCGCGGCGAACTGAAGGTGCTGATCGCCACCGCGTCCCTGGAGCTGGGCATTGATATCGGCGATGTCGACCTGGTCTGCCAGATCGCCTCGCCCCGTTCGATCTCGGCGTTCCTGCAACGGGTCGGTCGTTCCGGTCACCAGGTCGGTGGCACGCCCAAGGGCCGCCTGTTCGCCACCACCCGCGACGACTTGATCGAATGCGCCGCCCTGCTCGACTGCGTGCGCCGTGGCGAACTCGACATCCTGCACATTCCCAAGGCGCCACTGGATGTGCTGGCCCAGCAGATTGTCGCCGAGGTCAGTTGCCAGGAATGGCCGGAGCAGGCGCTGCTGGAGACCTTCCGCCGCGCCTCGCCCTACGCCGAGCTGGACGAAGGGCATTACCAGGCGCTGTTGCAGATGCTCGCCGAAGGCCTCAATGGCCGCCAGGGCGTGCGCAGCGCCTACCTGCACCGCGATGCCGTGACCCGGACCCTGCGCGGGCGCCGGGGCAGCAAGCTGACCGCCGTGACCAGCGGCGGCACCATTCCAGACAATGCCGACTACAGCGTGCTGCTCGAACCCCAAGGGCTGAACATCGGCAGCGTCAACGAAGACTTCGCGGTGGAGAGCATTGCCGGCGATGTGTTCCAGTTGGGCAATACCTCTTACCGCATCATTCGCGTCGAAACTGGCCGCGTGCGGGTCGAGGACGCCCAGGGCCAACCGCCGACCATCCCGTTCTGGCTCGGCGAAGCGCCGGGACGCAGCGCCGAATTGTCCCTGGCCGTGGCGCGCCTGCAAGCCCAGCTCGATCAACTGCTCGGCGCCACGCCGGGCCATCTGCAACCGGCCCTGGATTGGCTGACCGGCACCTTGCAACTGAACCTGGCCAGCGCCGAACAACTGGTGGATTACCTGGCCCCGGCGCGCCTGGCCTTCGGCGCCCTGCCGTCCCAGGACACGCTGCTGATGGAGCGTTTTTTCGACGAGTCCGGCGGCACGCAACTGATCATCCACACGCCCTTCGGCAGCCGTATCAACCGCGCCTGGGGCCTGGCCTTGCGCAAGCGCTTCTGCCGCACCTTCAACTTCGAATTGCAGGCCGCCGCCAGTGAAGACGCCATCGTGCTCTCGCTGTCCACCAGCCACAGCTTCGAACTGGACGAAGTGTGGCGCTACCTCAACAGCCACAGCGCCGAGCAGATCCTGGTCCAGGCGGTGCTGGATGCGCCGCTGTTCGGCGTGCGCTGGCGCTGGAACGCTGGCGTGGCCCTGGCCTTGCCGCGCTACGCCGGCGGGCGCAAAGTCGCCCCGCAGATCCAGCGGATGAAAAGCGAGGACCTGATTGCCAGCGTGTTTCCGGACCAGATCGCCTGCCTGGAAAACCTCGCCGGCGAGCGGGAGATCCCCGACCATCCGCTGGTGGAACAGACCCTCGACGATTGCCTGCACGAAGCCATGGACAGCGAAGGTTGGCTGACGCTGTTGCGGCGCATGGAAGCCGGCCAGATTCGCCTGATCAGCCGCGACCTGCCGGCGCCCTCGCCGCTGGCGGCGGAAATCCTCAGCGCCCGGCCCTACACCTTTCTCGACGACGCGCCGCTGGAAGAACGGCGCACCCAGGCGGTGATCAACCGGCGCTGGAGCGATCCACAGGCCACCGACGACCTCGGCGCCCTGGACGCCGAAGCCATCCAGTCGGTCCGGGATGAAGCCTGGCCGACGCCGACCAATCTCGATGAGATGCACGAAGCCTTGATGAGCCTGGCCTGCATCGCCGACAGCGAGGCCAGCGCCCACGCGTCGTGGCTGGATTGGTTGCAGACGCTGGCCGAGGGCGGACGCGCCAGCCATGTGCAGATCAGCGCCGAACGCGGCTTGTGGGTGGCGCTGGAACGGCTGACGTGTCTGCAAGCGGTTTATCCACAGGCCCAATGGCAACCAGCGCTGACGCCCATGGCCGGTTTCGATGAAGCCTGGGACGGCGACGAGGCCCTGGTGGAAGTGCTCCGCGCCCGACTCAGCGCCTTTGGCCCGCTGCCGTTGAAGGCCATTGCCTACCCGCTGGGGTTGTCGACCCCGCAAGTCACCCAGGCCCTGGCGCAGCTCGAGCAGCAAGGCTATGTGCTGCGTGGGCGGTTCACGCCGGGCACCGGCCAGGAGGAATGGTGCGAGCGGCATTTGCTGGCGCGGATTCATCGCTACACGGTCAAGCGCCTGCGCCGGGAAATCGAGCCGGTGATGCTGCAGGATTTCATGCGTTTCCTGTTCGACTGGCAACACCTGTCATCGTCCAGCCAAGGTCGGGGCAATGCCGTGCTGCCGTCGATCCTGGGTCAGTTCGAAGGCTTTCCAGCCGCCGCGTCAGCCTGGGACAGCGACCTGCTGCCGGCGCGGATCAAAGACTATTCGCCCAGTTGGCTCGATGAGTTGTGCCGCAGTGGCAAGTGGGTATGGACGCGCCTGAGTGCGCACCAGAAGCCTTCCGCCAGCGCCCTGCGCAGCACGCCGGTGGTATTGCTGCCGCGCAGCCAGGTGGCGTTGTGGAGCAGCCTGGCAGGGCAAACGGCCCTTGATGAGCTGTCACCCAAGACACAAAAAGTCCATCAGGCCCTCGCCGAACACGGCGCGCTGTTTTTCGACGAACTGGCCCACGAGGCCCATCTGCTGCGCAGCGAACTGGAAATCGCCTTGCAGGAACTGGTGGGTGCCGGGTTGGTGAATGCCGACAGCTTCGCCGGCTTGCGCGCGCTGATCACCCCCGCCAGCAAACGCCAGGCCCGCAGCAGCCGACGCGGGCGCGGAGCGTTTGTCGGCGGCATGGACGACGCCGGGCGCTGGGCCTTGCTGCGCCGTAGCCAACCCGCACCGGTGGAAGGCAACCGCCCGGCGCCGACACCGCCCGAGACCCTGGAGCACATCGCCATGACCCTGCTGCGCCGCTACGGTGTGGTGTTCTGGCGCTTGCTGGAGCGGGAGGCCGATTGGTTGCCGAGCTGGCGCGAGCTGCTGCGTACCTTTCATCGCCTGGAGGCGCGGGGCGAGATTCGTGGCGGGCGGTTCGTCAGCGGCCTGGCAGGTGAACAATTCGCCCTGCCCGAAGCCATCCCGCTGCTGCGCGAAGTACGCCGCCGCCCCACCGACGGCAGCCTGGTGGCGGTGTGCGGCGTCGACCCGCTGAACCTGGCCGGCACCCTGCTGCCGGGGGCGAAAGTGCCGGCGCTGGCGGGCAATCGGCTGGTGTATCGCGATGGTTTGCCGGTGGCGGCGCAGATTGCTGGCAAGCAGCATCTTTGGATGGAGTTGGATGCTCATGGGATGGCTGAGATCAAGAATAAGCTGATCCAACACCATTAGCCTACACATCACACCTGTGGCGAGGGAGCTTGCTCCCGCTGGGCTGCGTAGCAGCCCCAAACAATACATCCGTGCGCGGCAATATCCGCCCAAAGCGACGACTGCTTCGCAGCCGAGCGGGAGCAAGCTCCCTCGCCACAGGGTTACCGATTAGCTCACGACTCCCCCGATTCTTTCGGCTCCTCCACGAACCGCTTGGGCAACATCACCTGCTGTGGATAAGTCTGCGCAAAGTGCACCGCCGGGTGGTTATCCACAAGCTTCTTCAACTGCTGGTTGAACGCCCGGCTCACCGCATATTGCCCACCCGACACGGTGCGGAACTGCGCCGTGAGCACCACGCCGTTGAGGTCCATCTTGTCCACGCCAAACACATCCAACGGCCCTTGCAGGTTGAACTTGAGGAACGGGTCTTCGGCGATCGAACGCCCGGCCTCGCGAATCAGCTCGATGGCCTGGTCGACATCGGTGTCGTATGTGAATTGCACGGAGAAAAACGCAAAGGCGAATTGCCGGGACTGGTTTGTCACCGCCTTGATCTGGCCGAACGGCACCGAATGCACGAAGCCCTTGCCGTCGCGCAGGCGCAGGGTGCGGATGGTCAGGCCTTCGACGGTGCCGGCGTGGCCAGAGCTGAGCACAACCCAGTCGCCGATGGACAGCGTGTCTTCGATAATGATGAACAGCCCGGTGATGACGTCCTGCACCAGTTGCTGGGAACCGAAGCCGATCGCCAGCCCCACCACCCCGGCACCGGCCAGCAACGGCGCGACGTTGATGCCCAGGTTGGCCATGGTGGTGATCGCGCAAATCACCACCAGGATGATTTTCGCCGCGTTGCGCAACAGCGGCAGGATGGTCTTGACCCGGGTGCTGGGCTGGCGGGCCCCGCGCTTGTTCAGCGGCGGTTTCAGGGCTTCCTGGATCGCCGTGTCGAGCACCACCCACGTGAGCCAGGTCATCAGGAAGATCAGGCCGATGCGGCTCAAGGAATCGCTGATCGCCCGGCCTATGGCATTGCGCGAGGCGAACTCGAACAGGGAAATGCCCCAGATCCGTCCGAGGACTTCGATGAATACCACCGCCATGACGATGCGCAGCAACGCGTGCAGCAGGCTCAACAGGCGACCCTTGTAGGCGCTGTTGCGCTGGATGGCCTCGGCCTTGGGCGACTTGAAGACGTGTTGGAACACGGTGCTGAGGAACACCGTGGCGATCAGCAGGATGGTGGTGAACAGCGCACAACGCAGGGCTTTCTGGTTGTCCTCGCCGACACCGATCAGGCTCACCGCCGACACCAGCACCATCAACAGGATCGGCCAATACCAGAGCCCGGAGAAAATCCGCAGCGACTCCTGCAAGGCCGGTTGCTTCAAGCGCTGGGCCAGCGGGCGGTTGCGGATCAGGTGCGCCACGGGCCTGCGCATGCGAATCACTAGCCAGCCAAAGATCACCGAGGCAAACAAGCCGGTGAACACTGCGATGCTGCTGGTGATGTTGCCGCCCAGTTGCCGGGCGATCTGCGGGCTGGTCAGGGCATCGCTGAGGGCGGCGAGAAAACCGATCATGAACAATGGCCGGGGGCTGAAGCGCCGGATCATCGCCACCGCCCGGCGTTTGTGACCCGCGTTGAACATCACGATCACGCACAGCAACACCGAGGTGGAGAAAATGCCGCTGCTGGTGGCGTAGGCGAAGCACAGCGCCAGGGCGCGACCGACCGACACCTGCAGGAAGTGGCTGACGTACAGGGTCAGCGGCAGGCAGATCAACGCCGCAGCGGTGTACGGCAGCAGATAACCGAGCAGGTCGCGCAGGCGCTGGCGGGTGCGCAACCAGCGGCGCCGGCCCAGATGGCGCAGCAGCAGCCGCGCGCCCGACCAGATCAGTGCAAAAGCGCCGATCCAGACGCTCGACAACAACAGGAAATCCCCCGCCACGCGCCAGGACGAACGGGACGTCTGGTCTACCAGCCGGTCCACCTCATCCGCCGCCCGGTCCGCCCGCAGGCGCCAGGCATCCACCAGGCTTTGGTTGAGATCGAGTTTGTCCTGGACATCGTCAATGCTCGAACTGATGGCCCCCAATAAACCGCCCTGCACCAGCGGCGCAGGTTCGGCGGGCGGTTCATCGGGCTTGGAGGTGCCAGGGACAGCGGCGGTGCCGTAGGCGCTGGTACCGGTCAGCGCCAGCAAGAACAGCAGCAATACAGTGCTCAATCGAGACAAGACGCGAGGCTCCTTCACACGGGATCGGTAAGGAACTGATCAATATTGCGCCGGCAAGTTCGCTCGCAAGGCCAATACAAAACCTTGTGGCGAGGGAGCTTGCTCCCGCTGGGGCGCGCAGCGGCCCTGTTTTTGGGACTTACTGCGCATCCCTCGCCACAGCTTCACTGCCGCCGGGCATCCCATCGAAACTTTCCAGGCCGCGCAACAGTCATCAAAAGACACAGGCTGCACGAGGTCATTGGCACGGGAGGGATACATGACGGCGATCCACATTGGCATTTCCGGTTGGCGCTACACGCCCTGGCGGGGGGATTTCTACCCCAAGGGGCTGGCCCAGAAACGGGAACTGCAATTCGCCTCACGAGCGGTCAATAGCATCGAAATCAATGGATCGTTCTACGCCCTGCAACGCCCCGAACGGTATGCCCAGTGGTACGCCGAGACACCGCCCGGCTTCGTGTTCAGCGTCAAGGCCCCGCGTTTCATCACCCACATCAAGCGCCTGCGGGACATCCGCAAGCCGTTGGCCAATTTCTTCGCCTCCGGCGTGCTGGAGCTCAAGGAGAAGCTGGGCGCGATCCTCTGGCAGTTTCCGCCCAGCTTCAAATTTGACCCCGAGCTGTTCGAAGACTTCCTCAAGCAACTGCCCCACGACACCGAAGGTGCCGCCGCCCTGGCCCGCGAGCACGAGCCGCGCCTGGACGGCCACGCCAGCACCACCACTGATAAAAAGCGCCCACTGCGCCACGCCGTGGAAATCCGCCATGAGAGCTTTATCGACCCGCACTTCGTCACGCTGCTCAAGCGCTACGACGTGGCCCTGGTGATCGCCGACACCGCCGGTAAATGGCCCTATCGCGAAGACGTCACCAGCGATTTCGTCTACCTGCGCCTGCACGGCGCCGAGCAGCTGTACGCCAGCGGCTACACCGACGAGGCGTTGAAGCGCTGGGGCGCGCGGATCGAGGCCTGGAGCCACGGCAAGCAACCCACCGACGCCCAGTTGATCGACCCCGACAAGAAACCCCGGGCCCGTAAAAGCCGGGAAGTGTTCTGCTATTTCGACAACGACATCAAAGTCCGCGCGCCCTATGACGCACGCCACTTGCTGGAGCACTTCCATCTGGACAAGGACCTCGCCACCGCGCCCGGCGAGCGCCCGGCCGAAGGGGTGTTGCCATGAACCGCCCGGAAACCAGCGAAGCAACCCACGAGCCGACCCAGCAACAGGCCCAGGTTCTCGACCCGGTCAGCCGTTTCACCGTGCTGACGGTCAACACCCACAAGGGCTTCACCGCCCTGAACCGGCGCTTCATCCTGCCGGAACTGCGCGAAGCGGTGCGCAGCGTGTCCGCCGATGTGGTGTTCTTGCAGGAAGTCCACGGCACCCACGAACACCACCCCCAGCGCTATAGCAACTGGCCGAGCATGCCGCAATACGAGTTCCTGGCCGACAGCCTCTGGCCGCAGTTCGCCTACGGGCGCAACGCGGTGTACCCGGCGGGCGACCACGGCAACGCGCTGCTGTCGAAATTCCAGATCATCCGCCACGACAACCTGGACGTGTCCATCAGCGGGCATGAGAACCGCGGCATGCTCCACAGCGTGCTGCGCCTGCCGGGCGATGGACAGCAAGTGCATGCCATTTGCGTGCACCTGGGGCTGCGCGAAGGTCATCGTGTCGAGCAACTCAAGCTGCTTTGCCAGCGCTTGAGCGAACTGCCGCCCGACGCGCCAGTGATCGTCGCGGGTGACTTCAACGACTGGCGCGGCAAGGCCAGTGAACTGCTCGAACCCTGCGGCCTGCGGGAAGTGTTCGCCGAACAGTGGGGCAAACCGGCCCGCAGCTTTCCGGCGCGCCTGCCGGTCCTGCGCCTGGACCGCATCTACGTGCGCAATCTCAAGGCCCATCATCCCAAGGTGTTGAGCGTACGACCCTGGTCGCACCTCTCCGACCACGCACCGCTGTCGGTGGAGATCGAATTATGAGCGCGACAATGAACAAGGCGACGGTTGAGCAGGTCGAGGCGCCACCCACCGAACGCAACCCGGCGCTGACGGATATCGAATACGGCTGGCACGGCAACAATCGCGTCAAGCTGTTGGAAAACGGCGAAGAGTATTTCCCCAGGGTCTTCGAAGCCATTCGCCGGGCCGAGGCAGAAATCCTCCTGGAGACTTTCATCCTGTTCGAGGACAAGGTCGGTTATGAACTGCGGGACCTGTTGATCGAAGCCGCCGCGCGGGGCGTGCGCATCACCGTCAGCCTCGATGGCTTCGGCTGCGGAGAGCTGACCACCGAATTCCTCGCCTCGTTGAGCGACGCTGGCGTGCGCCTGCAAATGTTCGATCCCGCCCCACGGCGCCTGGGCATCCGCACCAACTGGTTCCGTCGCCTGCACCGCAAGATCGTGGTGGTGGACGGGGTGATTGCGTTTATCGGCGGGATCAATTTTTCCGCCGACCACCTGGGCGATTTCGGACCCGAGGCCAAGCAGGATTACTCCGTGGAAATCAAAGGCCCGGCGGTGGTGGATATCCATCACTTCGCGCTGTTGCAGAGCGGACGGCCTGCCCGGGCCAAATACTGGTGGCAACGGCGCCGCAGTCGGCGCAACGAATTGGCCATCAACGACCACGACGGCCAGGTGCGCCTGGTCTACCGGGATAATCACGAACACCAGACCGACATTGAAGAGGTTTACCTGCAAGTGCTGCGCAGCGCCCAGCGGCGGGTGGTGATCGCCAATGCCTACTTCTTCCCTGGCTACCGGTTGCTGCGCGAGATCCGCAACGCGGCACGGCGGGGCGTGGAAGTACGGCTGATCCTGCAGGGCCAGCCGGACATGCTGATCGCCAAGCTCGCCGCGCGCATGCTCTACAGCTACCTGCTCAAGGCCGGCGTGGTGATCTACGAATATTGCGAGCGACCGCTGCACGGCAAGGTCGCCCTGGTGGATGAGGATTGGAGCACGGTGGGTTCGAGCAACCTCGACCCGCTGAGCCTGTCCCTGAATCTGGAAGCCAATGTGCTGATCCGCGACCGGGCGTTCAATCGCGAGTTGTTCGAGCGCCTCGACTATCTGAGCCGCAACCATTGCACCGCCATGCCCGAGGACCACGCCCCCCGGGGCCTGTTGTGGCGCATGACCATCGGTTTCATGGTGTTCCACTTTTTGCGCCATTTCCCGGCCTGGGCCGGCTGGCTGCCGGCCCATAAACCGCGTCTGAAACCATTTTCACCGCCGACGGCGGTCCGGAGCGAACCCCATGAACCACTCTGAAGCGCACACCGCGCCGAGAGATGCCCATGCGCCGGAACAGTCCAAGCCCAAATCCCGCTGGAGCCGCTGGAAAAGACCGCTGACCCTGGCGTTTTTCCTGCTGTTGATCGTGCTGTTCACCACCTTGGCCCGACGCATCGATTGGTCGGAAGTGTTCGCCACCCTGGCAGACTTCAAGGTGCGCACCTTGATCATCGCCGCCGCACTGACCGTCACCAGTTTCATCACCTATGCCTGCTTCGACCTGATCGGTCGCACCTACATCCGCCAAAAACTGGGTTGGCGGCAGATCTTGCCGGTGGGGGTGATCAGTTACGCGTTCAACCTCAACCTCAGCGCCTGGGTCGGTGGTATCGCCATGCGCTATCGCCTGTATTCGCGACTGGGGGTCAGCAGCGGGAACATCGCCAAAATTCTCGGCCTGAGCCTGGCCACCAACTGGTTCGGCTACATGACCTTGGCCGGGGTGGTGTTCAGCAGCGGCCTGGTGACCATGCCGCCGGGCTGGAAACTCAGCAGCGATGCGTTGCAAGGCGTCGGCGCGCTGTTGCTGCTGGTGAGTGCCGGTTACCTGGTGGCCTGCCGGTTTTCCAAGCGCCGGGCCTGGACGATTCGCGGCATGGAAATCAATCTGCCGTCGCTGCGCATGGCGGTGCTGCAACTGGCGTTGGGCGCGCTGAACTGGTCGTTGATGGCGGCGGTGATCTTCACGTTGCTGCCCGGCAAACTGGATTATCCAGTGGTGCTCGGGGTGTTGCTGATCAGCAGCATTGCGGGGGTCATCACCCACATTCCGGCGGGGCTTGGGGTGTTGGAAGCGGTGTTCGTTGCGCTGCTGCAACATGAAGTGTCGCGGGGCAGCCTGCTGGCGGGATTGATCGCCTACCGGGCGATCTATTTCATCCTGCCGTTGCTGATTACCGTGGTGATGTACCTGGTGATCGAGGCGAAGGCCAAGGCGTTGCGGGTCAAGCCTGGGGTCAAGTGATGGGTTGCCTGGCCTGGCCTCATCGCGAGCAAGCTCGCTCCCACATTGGATCGGTTGTGAACACACCTATCTCGATCGCTATACATCCCCTGTGGGAGCGAGCCTGCTCGCGATGGGCCCCCAACACCGCACGATCAGCGTTCCTGGATGATGCTCAAGCGCTCTCCCACCACCATTTCCGTGATCCAGTCCACCAGGATCGAGGTGTAGGCCTGCTGTGACACGGGGTCGCTCAAGGCATGATCGGCACCGTCGATGATCCGGTGAGTCAGCGAGTGGGTCTGCTGGCACGCCGCCCGGTAGCTCATGATGGTGGCATGGGGCACGTAGGCATCGGTCTCGGACTCCACCAGCAACACATCGCCGGTGAACTGCGAACACGCATGCAAGGCGCGATTGGTTCCGGCGTGCACCAGCGTGCTGCGGTAATCCAGCAGGTCGGTCTTGTCCAGGTCGCGCTTGGGGGTGTGCCATTGCTCGTCGCGGTACAGCGCTGGCACCCGCAGGGCCAGCCAGCGTACCGGACGCAACGAAGTCAGGATCGAAGCCAGGTAGCCGCCATAACTGGTGCCCACCACGGCAATCGCCGAGGTATCCAAGGCCGGGTGCGCGAGCAAGCGGTCGTATGCCGCCAACAGGTCTCGCAGGTTGTCCTCGCGGGTGACCCGCGCCAACGGGATCCCCGCTCCGCCGGTGTGCCCACGCAAGTCGAAGGTCAGGCACACGCAACCCAGGCCGGCGATGCCTTTGGCCCGTTCCAGGTCCCGCTCCTGGCTACCGCCCCAGCCGTGCACGAACAACACGCCAGGAACCTTCGACTTGGGACTCAGGAATGTCCCGTTCATGCGTTCATCGTCAATCTCGATCTGAATGGTTTCACTTCTAGCCGTCATAGGATTGAACCGTTACGTATTTGAGAAGGAAGTCGCCGTTGTGCGCCGCGCCGCGATAGACCTCCCTCGCGCCGGGCGGCAGCGGTTGCTCGGTGTAGGTCTCCACCGAGGACACCCGCACCGCGCTGGTTTGCGGCGCTTCGACGAACACCTGCAACGCCGCCAGTTCGGCGCTGCTGGCGCCGCCCATGCGCCATGACTGTTCCAACACACCGCCACGGGGCTGGCCGGCGGCATCCAGGCCCTGGGCGATGTCGTAATTGCGCCGCGATGCAAAAAAGCTCGGGTAGGCCTGATTGGCGGCGTCATCGAACACCTGCGCCAGGCGCACCGCCTCGCGCACATCGTCGGGCAGTTCGAGCCTGAGCAACTCGATATAACCGCCCTGTACTATCAGCAGGTCCGACCCGCCGTACACCTCCACCCCCTCGCTGTCGTGGGTCAGGTGTTGCACACCGCAATAACTCAGGACCTTGCCGTTGATGAAGCTCTGGCCGACGCTCTGGGTCTTGACCTCGTTGAGGTGCTGTTCCAGCGCCACCCCATCGCGAAACAGCGCCTGGGCGTCCGGCCCGGCGACAATTTCATCGAACTGCGCCAGGCTCTTGATCAGCCGTTGCCCACGCCCGGCACAGGCATGGATCGGCTTGAGGCGAATCGGACCGGTGTACAGCAAGTGCTCGGCGGCCGGACGCGCATCCTTGAGCGAAAAGACCGTCACGCCATCGAGTACCGCGCCTCGCGTGAGCTTGGCAAACAGCGGCGACCAGCCCTTGGGCGCCACGGCGTCCTTATTCAACAGACCGTGGGTAATCGCCTTGGTGCAGATAAAATCATGCTCGACATACCCACCCCACATATCCTCCGGCCCTTTGACCCCCAGGCGCATCAAGGTTTCGGTGCCGATCAGGGTTTGCGTGGGCAACAGATAAAGATCATGACCGGCCCGAGGGTCATGACTGTCGTCGTACTCCCATCCCAGGATCTGTGCCAGCCACCGGGCCAGTGCACGATTGGTCTCGACCTCATGGCGCGGCGCTTGTGGATTGACCGAATAGGCCACTACCCGCTTGTTGCGATTGACTGGTGTCATGCGTTGCCCTTTTTCCTGCGTTCGATGGCTTTGGATATGCCTGTGAATCAGGAAAGGTGCAGAGATCAGGCCAACGGTGGCATCGGCAGGGATGGCTCAGCCAAACGGGCGTCTAGTGCGCAGTTGATAGCATCGGGCCTGTTTCATTCTGCACGACCCATGATAGGCATCCCGCAAATTGCACGATATCCAGCAGCAAAGAACCTACACCGGATGTAGTCAGTTGGGAGGGTGGGGCTGCTGCGCAGCCCAGCGGGAGCAAGCTCCCTCGCCACAAAGGGTCCAGTGTCAGCCTTTGGGAGTGCCCGTCGGACTTACCCCAAACCGCGCCCGATAATCACTCGGCGCCAAGCCGGTGATTTTCCTGAACGTCGCGCGAAAGGCGCTCGGGTCCTGGTAACCGACGGTCCAGGCAATGTGGTCGATGGTGCCATTGGTGAACTCCAGCATTTCCCGGGCTTTGCCGACGCGCAGATGCTGGCAGTATTCGGTGGGCTTGAGCCCGGTGGCGGCGCGAAACCTGCGCAGGAAGGTGCGTTCTTCCAGCCCAGCGCGTTCGGCCATCGCACCGAGGGAAACCTCCACCGCGCCGCTGCTTTGCAACCAATGCTGGACCTTGAGAATCGCCGGGTCGCCATGGCCGAGGATGGGCGCAAAATTACTGCCGCACTGGCTCGCGCTGTCGCTGTGCTCGATCACCAGGAATTGCGCCGTGCGCGTGGCGATGCTGGGCCCGAGCAGGCGGTCCACCAGGCGTAGCCCCAGCTCCGACCAGGCCATCAGCCCGGCGGTGGTGATCAGGTCGCCGTCGTCGACGATGGGTTTGTCGGCATTGAGCTTGATTTTCGGGTAACGCGCGGCAAAGGTCTTGGCCGAAGTCCAGTGGGTGGTGGCGCTGCGCCCGTCGAGCAGGCCGCTTTCGGCCAGCAGGATCGAGCCCACGCAAACCCCGCCGAGCACTGTGCCGTCGGCATGCTGCGCCCGCAGCCAATCCATCAGCGCCTGAGAGACCAAACCTTCACTGAAACCGGCAAGGGACGGTGGAATCAACAACGCCACCAGCTTGCCCGCCGGGCCTGTTTCGCTGTCGAACACCCGCAACGGCGCCTCGCCCTCCTCCGCCCGCCAGTGACTTACCCGCAGCGTTGGCAACTGCACGCTGGCATGCTCGGCCGCGATCCGCTGAGCCACGGCGAACAGATCGGTCAAGCCATGCACCGCCGCCAGTTGCGCGCCAGGGTAGATGAGCACCCCAAGCTCGGCGACCGCCCTTTGCTGCATCATTGTCAGTTTTCCCTCGCTTATTGTCGTTGCGGCCAATCCTCGAAGCGACGGTAAAAGCCAATACTGGCTTCACACCCAATCTGATCGAGGAAGCCCCCATGTCCAAGCAAGCGCTCATCGTAGTCGATATCCAGAACGACTACTTCCCCCAGGGCAAATGGCCGTTGGTCGGCGCCGAAGCCGCCGCCGACAATGCCGTACGGTTGATCGAAGCCTTCCGTCAGGCCGGTGATCGCGTGGTGCACATCCGCCACGAGTTCACCTCCGACGACGCCCCGTTCTTCACCCCAGGCTCGGAAGGCGCACAACTGCATCCTAAAGTGCTCAACCGCGCCGACGAACCGGTGGTGCTCAAACATTTCGTCAATTCGTTTCGTGAGACCGAACTACAATCCCTCCTCGAGCACCATGGCATCGAACAACTGGTGGTGGTCGGCAGCATGAGCCACATGTGCGTCGACGGCGTCGTGCGGGCGGCGGCAGACCTGGGCTACGGCGTCACGGTGATCCACGATGCCTGCGCCACCCTCGACCTGGAATTCAACGGCGTCGTCGTGCCGGCCGCCCAAGTGCACGCGGCGTTCATGGCCGCGCTGGGGTTTGCCTACGCGAGTGTGGTGAGCACCGAGCAATTCCTGGCCGACCATCAATAAACCCACGACATTACTAAAAACCGCACTTCATCATCCAAGTGCGGTTTTGCCTCAGGCATCAACGGCGTGTCTGGAGGCGATCAAGTCTCCAGCACGAGCAACAACCGCGGCGTCGTCGCCACGAACCCCATCTGCTGCGCTTCGCGCGCCATCCCTTCAGCTTCTCGCCGCTGCGCCCCTACTGTTTTTACTAGGCGTACTTGAGGAATAACGATAAGAATGGCCGGGCATTTTTCCCAAGAGCCAGCCGTATGAAACGCAAACGCCCACCGCGCCTGGTCGAATCCCCGTTCCCGACCGCTACATCAGCGCCACTGCACCCGCCCTCGTGGGATTGCTCAAGCAACGTATCCAGGCCGGGATACCTGGGCACGATGGTGTATGCCGTGGTAATGCTGCTGGCCTTGCCGGTCTATGGGCTGACAGTGCTATCGACGAAGCTGTTTCATGTCGGACAAAACCTGTCACCCATTCATACAAGAGTGATCGAGGCCCCCCTGTTTATAGCGCTCGCGTTCATCAGCGCATTCGCGGCCGTCTGCGTGCTCAACTGGCTGGCATCCGGACCTGAGGTGCTCGGTTTCTGCTTTGACGAACGCCAGCAACGCCTCACCTTCACCCAATGCCGCCCTGCCCGGCAAACCACCGAAGAATGCGTGCCGTACAGCGATATCCACTCCATCAGGCCCTACATAACGACCGCTTCCGCCCACTTTTGTCACTTTGTGGTGTGCTTCGCCGGGGCCAATGGCAAACCGATCGAACTTCGGTTTTCGGAGGTAACGGTGCGGGACATGGCGTTCCATGCCGAGTGGTTGAGGCAGTCGATTGGCGAGAGGATGCAGGAAGTATTGGATCTGGATTTGTGAGCATGACCGGGATTGCCCGGGGTCCTCAAGTCATGAACCTGGCCTGCGCCAATAAATAAAAAGCCCCAAGGGCAGAGTGCGCTTGGGGCTTTTTTTCAAACTATTGGCTGAGTAGTCTCAACCCGTCATCAGAACGGAATATCGTCATCAAAGCTGTCGAAATCCGGAGCCGGTTGCGGCGCGGCCTGTTGTGGGGCCGGACGCTCGCGTTGTGGCTGTGGGGCCGACTGCGGACGCGGAGCCTGCTGACGCGGAGCCGATTGCTGGTAGTTGTTGCCACCTTGTTGCTGGTCGCCCTGTGGACGGCCGCCCAGCAGTTGCATGGTGCCTTGCATGTCGACCACGATTTCGGTGGTGTAACGCTTGATACCGTCTTTTTCCCACTCGCGAGTCTGCAGCTTGCCCTCGATGTACACCTGCGAACCCTTGCGCAGGTATTCGCCGGCGATCTCAGCTACTTTGCCGAACATCGACACGCGGTGCCATTCGGTCTTCTCGACCTTCTGGCCGGTCTGCTTGTCGGTCCACTGTTCGCTGGTCGCCAGACTCAGGTTGGTCACGGCGTTGCCGTTCGGCAGGTAGCGAACTTCGGGATCCTGGCCGCAAGTACCGACCAATATGACTTTGTTAACCCCACGGGCCATAACGTTCTCCTAGGCTTCGCACGTAGTCGGGGCCGGGTTGTTCACCAGGCGCTCGAGCGTCGCACGATCCAATAATTCGGTGTCGAGTTTGATATACACGGCCGCTTCGTCGGCGACCACCACTGCATCGGTTACTCCAACGACGGCCTTCAGACGCTCGGTCAGGCCAGCCTCACGAATCGCCTCGGGCGATAAGGGCAAGCGCAGGCTCGTCACATAGGGAGGTTCGCGCATGGTAACAGCAAAGGCCAACCAAAGTGCAGCCAGCGCGGCACAACCCAAGAACACAACCGACAAACCGCCATGCTGGAACAGCCAGCCGCCGAGGATCCCGCCCAACGCCGAACCCAGGAACTGGCTGGTGGAATAAACCCCCATCGCCGTGCCCTTGCCGCCCGCCGGCGAGACCTTGCTGATCAACGACGGCAGCGAGGCTTCCAGCAGATTGAACGCGGTGAAGAACACCACCGTGCCGATCACCAGGGCCCGCAAGCTATCGCCGAACTGCCAGAAGAATAGCTCAGTGAGCATCAGCGTCATGACGGCGCCGAGCAAAACTCGTTTCATTTTGCGTCGTTTTTCGCCATAGATGATGAACGGGATCATGGCGAAGAACGAAATCAGCAGCGCCGTCAGGTAGACCCACCAGTGCTGCTCCTTGGGCAGGCCGGCCTTCTCGACCAGGGCCAGCGGCAAGGCCACGAAGCTGGACATCAGCATGGCGTGGAGCACGAAAATGCCGAGGTCCAGGCGCAACAGGTCCGGGTGCTTGAGCGTCGGGATCAGCGCCTGGCGCGCCACCCCGGATTCCCGGTGCTGCAACGGGCCAGTGGCGTGCGGCACCATGAACGCCACGATCAGGATCCCCACCAGCGCCATGGCCCCGGTCGCCAGGAACAGGCCGGACAAGCCAAAGGCGCGGGTCAGCAAGGGGCCTACCACCATGGCCACGGCAAACGACAGACCAATGGTCATGCCGATCATGGCCATGGCCTTGGTTCGATGTTGTTCGCGAGTCAAGTCTGACAGCAGCGCCATGACGGCCGCGGAAATAGCCCCGGCGCCCTGCAGGATGCGTCCCGCGATCACGCCCCAGATCGAGTCGGCATTGGCCGCCAGCACACTGCCAAGGGCGAAGACGATCAGCCCCAGGTAGATAACCGGGCGCCGGCCGATACGGTCGGAAATGACCCCGAACGGGATCTGGAAGATCGCCTGGGTCAGGCCATAGGCGCCAATCGCCAACCCGATGAGGGCCGGGGTCGCGCCAGCCAGGTCCATGCCATAGGTCGCCAGCACCGGCAACACCATGAACATGCCCAGCATACGGAAGGCGAACACCAGGGCCAGACCGCTTGCTGCGCGCGTCTCGCCACGACTCATGCGTTCGCTGTGGGGATCTTGCATGGAAAAACCTCATGTGAACCGGCGGCGATTCTACCAGTCCCATCGATTGAGAGGGTATATGGCGACCGTTTGCCGCGCAGTCTTCATGTATGGCTGCAATCGCACCTTCAATAGTGTGCATCCATCCAGTATTTGCCCGTATACTCCTACGTTTTCGACGCCCGCCGAGCGAGGCCACTTTGGACAAGATCCTGATTCGTGGGGCCCGTACCCACAACCTGAAGAACATCGACCTGACCCTGCCACGGGACAAGCTGATCGTCATCACCGGCCTGTCCGGATCCGGCAAATCATCCCTGGCCTTCGATACGTTGTACGCTGAAGGCCAGCGACGCTATGTCGAATCGCTGTCGGCCTACGCCCGGCAGTTCCTGTCGATGATGGAAAAACCCGACGTCGACACCATCGAAGGCCTGTCGCCGGCCATTTCCATCGAACAGAAGTCGACTTCCCATAACCCCCGGTCGACGGTCGGCACCATCACCGAGATCTACGACTACCTGCGCTTGCTGTATGCGCGGGTCGGTATTCCCCGTTGTCCCGATCACGACATTCCCCTGGAAGCCCAGACCGTCAGCCAGATGGTCGACCTGGTGCTGGCCCAGCCCGAAGGCAGCAAGCTGATGCTGCTGGCCCCGGTGGTTCGCGAACGCAAGGGCGAACACCTGATGGTGTTCGAAGAACTGCGCGCCCAAGGCTTCGTGCGGGCCCGGGTCAACGGCAAGCTGTGCGAGCTGGACGAACTGCCGAAACTGGATAAACAGAAGAAGCATTCGATCGATGTGGTGGTCGACCGCTTCAAGGTCCGTGCCGACTTGCAGCAGCGGTTGGCCGAGTCCTTCGAGACGGCGCTGAAACTGGCCGACGGCATCGCCTTGGTCGCACCGATGGACGACGAGCCCGGCGAGGAGATCATTTTCTCCGCGCGTTTCGCCTGCCCGATCTGCGGCCATGCCATCAGCGAGCTGGAACCCAAGCTGTTCTCCTTCAACAACCCGGCTGGCGCCTGCCCGACCTGCGATGGCCTGGGGGTCAAGCAGTTCTTCGACACCAAGCGCCTGGTCAATGGCGAGCTGACCCTGGCCGAAGGCGCGATTCGCGGCTGGGACAGGCGCAACGTCTATTATTTCCAGATGCTCGGTTCGCTGGCGGCCCATTACAAGTTCAGCCTGGATAAACCGTTCAACGAGCTGCCCGCCGACCAGCAGAAATTCATCCTGCAGGGCAGCGGCTCGCAGAATGTCGACTTCAAATACCTCAACGACCGCGGCGATATCGTCAAGCGCTCCCACCCGTTCGAAGGCATCGTGCCGAACCTGGAGCGACGCTACCGCGAGACCGAATCGGCCAGCGTGCGCGAAGAACTGGCCAAGTTCCTCAGCACCCAGCCCTGCCCGGACTGCCGTGGCACCCGTTTGCGTCGCGAAGCGCGACACGTATGGGTCGGCGAGAAGACGCTGCCGGCGGTGACCAGCCTGCCGATTGGCGACGCTACCGATTATTTCGGCGGCTTGAAGCTCACCGGCCGTCGGGGCGAAATCGCCGACAAGATCCTCAAGGAAATCCGCGAGCGCCTGCAGTTCCTGGTGAACGTCGGCCTGGACTACCTGACCCTCGACCGCAGCGCCGACACCCTGTCCGGCGGCGAAGCCCAGCGTATCCGTCTCGCCAGCCAGATCGGCGCCGGCCTGGTGGGGGTGATGTATATCCTCGACGAGCCGTCCATCGGCCTGCACCAGCGGGACAACGACCGGTTGCTCGGCACCCTGAAGCACCTGCGGGACATCGGCAACACGGTGATTGTGGTCGAGCACGACGAGGACGCCATCCGCCTGGCGGACTACGTGGTGGACATCGGCCCGGGCGCAGGGGTCCATGGCGGGCATATCGTTGCCCAGGGCACCGCCGCCGAAGTCATGGCGCACCCTGACTCCCTGACCGGCAAATACCTGTCGGGCCGGGTGAAGATCAAGGTTCCGGCCAAACGTACGCCGCGCAACAAGAAGCTGTCGCTGACCCTCAAGGGCGCCCGTGGCAACAACTTGCGCAACGTCGACCTGGAAATCCCGATCGGCTTGCTGACCTGCGTGACCGGCGTGTCCGGCTCCGGCAAGTCGACGCTGATCAACAACACCCTGTTCCCCCTCAGCGCCACGGCCCTGAACGGCGCCACGACCCTGGAAGCGGCCGCCCACGACAGCATCAAGGGCCTGGAGCACCTGGACAAGGTGGTCGACATCGACCAGAGCCCGATTGGCCGTACCCCGCGTTCCAACCCGGCGACCTATACCGGGTTGTTCACACCGATCCGCGAACTGTTCGCCGGCGTGCCAGAGTCCCGCTCGCGCGGCTACGGCCCGGGGCGTTTCTCGTTCAACGTCAAGGGCGGGCGCTGCGAAGCCTGCCAGGGCGATGGCCTGATCAAAGTGGAAATGCACTTCCTGCCAGACATCTACGTGCCGTGCGATGTGTGCAAGAGCAAGCGCTACAACCGCGAGACCCTGGAGATCAAATACAAGGGCAAGAACATCCACGAAACCCTCGAGATGACCATCGAGGAAGCCCGGGTGTTCTTCGACGCGGTGCCAGCCCTGGCGCGCAAGCTCCAGACGCTGATGGATGTGGGCCTGTCGTACATCAAGCTGGGGCAATCGGCAACGACCTTGTCCGGCGGTGAAGCCCAGCGGGTCAAGCTGTCCCGCGAGCTGTCCAAGCGCGACACCGGCAAGACCCTGTATATCCTCGACGAGCCGACCACAGGCCTGCACTTCGCCGATATCCAGCAATTGCTCGACGTGCTGCACCGCCTTCGCGACCACGGCAATACTGTAGTGGTGATCGAACACAACCTGGACGTGATCAAGACCGCTGACTGGCTGGTGGACCTGGGGCCGGAAGGCGGCTCCAAGGGTGGCCAGATCATCGCCGTAGGGACGCCGGAACAAGTGGCCGAGATGAAGCAGTCCTACACCGGCTACTACCTCAAGCCGTTGCTGGAACGTGATCGGGACTGATTTCACCCGAGCACGAAAAAGCCCCTGTCATCTCATCGGTGACAGGGGCTTGATCGTTCCCACGCTCTGCGTCACTAGTGTCCGGTAAAAACTGAAGGGGGAGCTTGCTCCCCCTTGCTGTGCCTGCGTCTTAAGCAATAATCAGGTTTTTCAGACTCGATTTTCGCCCATGTTCAGCAGCACGCGATTTGCACAAATGCTCCAGGCCCTTCCTCATCAGCTCTTCAAGGCAGCCGTCAAACGCTGTGGTGCTGATCGTTACGCTAAGCAGTTCACTTCCTGGGATCTACTTATCACGCTGATTTACGGTCAGCTTGTCCAAGCTAAAAGCTTGCGCACGTTGGCGACAGCTTCACAGTCGCTGGAACCCCATCGTTATCACCTAAACGCCAAGAACATGGT
>NZ_FNNL01000014.1:0-41204 GCF_900106735.1 Pseudomonas sp. NFACC08-1
TGGCCCAGGCGTATGGGAGGGTGTTCATGGGCACACTTCCTCTACGACTGACCCACCCACCACTGTGGCGAGGGAGCTTGCTCCCGCTGGGCTGCGCAGCAGCCCCAAAACCAGGCACCTCGGTGTGCCAGGCAGATCGCATGCAATCTTTTTGGGGTCGCTTCGCAACCCAGCGGGAGCAAGCTCCCTCGCCACGAAATTCATTGTCCAATCGGCTCCATCACAGGCACCGCTTTGATCACCGCCCTGGGCATCTGCACCCCGGCAGGCGCCGTCCCCGGAATCGCCCTCGCCGAGGCCGGCAACTGCGGGGCCTGCATGTCCGGCATTGCCCAGCTACGGTCTGGTTGCAGCAGGCCTTGGGCGCGACGCATGAAGTCGTAGCGGTTGAGGGTAATGCCGCGTCCCGCCGCCGTGTCGCGGATGATGTAGGGCCGCAGGAACACCATCAGGTTGGTCTTGGTGATCTGCCGCCGTTCGTTGCGAAACAGCGCACCGATCCCCGGAATGGTCGACAACCACGGTACCGCGTCATTGCTCTGGCTGTAGCCATCCTGCAGCAACCCGCCGAGGACCATGATCTGCCCATCGTCCAGCAGGATGCTGGTGTCGATGGCGCGCTTGTTGGTGACGATGCCGGTGGTGCTCGAAGCACGATTGTCGACGCTGCTGACTTCCTGATAGATGTCGAGCTTGACCGTCCCGCCTTCGGAAATCTGCGGCCGGACATTGAGCTTCAAACCCACCTCCTCGCGGGTCACGGTCTGGAACGGGTTGTTGCTGGTACCACCGCCGCCGGTGACATAGCTGCCGCTGACGAAGGGAATGGTCTGGCCGACGAAAATGCTCGCCGCTTCGTTGTCCAGGGTCAGCAGGTTCGGCGTCGACAGCACATTGGTGCCACCCTTGCTCTTCAAGGCCCGGGCCAGGACCTTGAGATCGAGAATCTTGCCGATACCCGGAATGTCCACCGTGCCGTTGACCACCCCCAGGTTCAGGCCCTGGGGCAAGACATCGATGCTGGTCTTGCCGTTGAGGTTGAGCGCGGTGCCGCCGAGGTTGACCCCGCCGATCACCCCACTGCCACCGAGGTTGCCGGTCTGCCATTGCACGCCGAATTCGCTGGCGTCGTCCTCGCCGACTTCGACGATCAGGCTCTCGATCACCACTTGGGCGCGCCGCTGGTCCAACAGGTCGATGACTTCCCGCAGGTTGCGGTACAGCGGGTCCGGCGCGGAGATCAGCAAGGTGTTGGTGGTGGCGTCGGCCTGGATGGTCACGCCGCCGGCGCTGAAAGCGGTGTTCTGTTCGTTTTTCGTCGAAGCGGAAGTCGTGCCGTTGCTGCCTTGGCCGTAGCCGTTGCCGCTGGTCGAAGCATTGCCGCTGGTGGTGCCGCTGGTGCCATCGCCACTGCTGCCCTGCCCACTCTGTCCGTTGGTACTGGCGCCCATGCCACTGAGCACCGAGCGCGAGTTGTCGCTGCCCTCGCCTTCACTCTCCCCGGTGAGCAAGCCGCGCAGGGCCTGGGCCAGTTTGCCGGCCTGGGCATTGCGCAGGTACACCACATGCAGGTTGCTCGGGTTGTTCTGGGCGTTATCGAGCTTGTAGATCAGGTTGCGCGCCAGCTCCGTGCGCTCGGGGCTGCCGGCGCGGATGATGATGGAATTGGAGCGCGGATCGCCGATCACGTTGATCTTCTGGGTCTGGTCGCCGCCCTGGGTTTCCAGCAGATCAGAGACCATTTGCGCGATGTCGACCGCGATGCCGTTGTGGATCGGCACCACATCGGTGTCGATGGCACTCGGGGTGTCGATGCCTTCGATGAGTTGCGCCACCCGCGACAGGTTCTCGGCGTAATCGGTGACGACAATGGTGTTGTTGCCCGGGTAGGCATTGATCGGGTTATTCGGCGACACGATCGGGCGCAGCACCGGGATCAGATTCACCGCGTTCTCATATTGCAGGCGGAAGGTGCGGGTGAGCATGCCGTTGCCGGCCGGTTTGTCGGCACTGTAGATCGGCCCACCCAGCAGTTTGGCATCGGCCTCCGGCACCACCTGGGCTACGCCACCGACGTCGACCACGCTGAAGCCTTGCATGCGCAGCGCGGCCAGCAGCATGTCGTAGGCTTGGTGGGCCGGGACCTGGCCTTCGGAGACCAGCGTCAGGTTGCCCTTGACCCGCGGGTCCACCAGAAACTGTTGGCCGGTGGAACGGGACAAGGCTCGCACCACCGCCTGGATATCCGCCTCGACGAAATTCAGCGTCACCGGTTGATCGCCCAAGGGCGTACGCGCCGGCGCATTGTTGCGCGGCTCGCGAGCACGGGTGGTGAGGTCGACCTGATGCCGCACCGCGGGCTTATGTTCACGCAGGTCCTGGGCCCGCTGACGATCGAGCACTGCATCACCACTGCGCTGGGTACTCCCCAACGGAATGCCCAACTCGCTGTCCACCAGCAACGGTGGCTGCGACGCGGGCGGCGTGCTGTTGCACGCACTCAACGCGAGCAACAACAGCGGTGCAGCCTTGCGCCAATGACGTGGGTATCTGGCCCCTTTCATGAAGCTTCCTTAGCGCCTTGCGCCTGATCCATGCGAACGGTTCCGGACAGTGTGCCGGCGGTATTGTCGGTGTCGTGGTTGTCGCGATTGGCAAGGGCGGTGCGCTGCAAACGGGCCTCGATCACTTCCAGGGAGAATTGCCGTGGGTTGCCCAGCAACCAACTGATCACCGCCTCCGCTGGGGCCTGGTCGAACGTGAGCTGCCAGGTGTTGGGGCGCTCGGCGCCTGGCGCTTGCAATTGGTAATGCTGGCTCAAGCCACTGGCGTCCAGGCTCTGGCGCAAGGCGGTTTCAAGAGGTTGCTCGGGTGCGGGCCCCGCGACGTCGCGCAACAGCACTTCGAGGGCTTCGGTCTGTGAACGCAGCTTCGGGGTTTCGGCTTGCCAATAGGCGATAGTCTTGAGCGGCGGCTGGATCAGTGCGAGCCAGACCAGACAGCCGCCCAACACCAGCGCAGCCAGGGCCACGGCGGCTTGCTCACGCACCGCCAGCCCCTGCCAGAACGTGCGCAAACGCGTGCGATAGGTTGCCCAGTGCCCCCACACCAATGCCAGAGAATGCTTATTCATCATCGGCGTCCGGGTTTTCGTCGGGGCTGCCCTGGCCGGCCGGTGCCACACGCAGGGTCCAGCCCTGATCGATGGCGGCGACGTCGATGCCGGCCTGGACCAGGGGGATTTTCCAATCCTCTTCGGCGGTGGTTTTCTGCGCCTCGGCCACGACATTCAGGCGCAACTCACCGTTCTCGAACACCAGCGCCTGGACATTGCCGCTCATGAACGGCATGGCACTGCCCGCCTGTTGCACCAGGCTGGCAAAGCGTTGGGTCGGGTCGGTCGCCGCACCGTTCTGGCGCGCAGCGATTTGCTGACGTGCCTGTTGCAGCGGGTTGAGAATCACCGGCAACTCGGGAAACGCCTGCTTCACCCGCTGGCTCATCTGCGCCTTGAGCCGTTGGCCCTGGGCCGCTTCACGGGCGGCGTAGAGGTTCAGCCCAATCACCCACACCGCCAGTGCTGTCGCGCAGATCGCCGCCGCCCGGCCCCAACCACCGCGCTCGACGGCGTTGCGTGCAAGGCCGGCATGCAACCCCCAGCCTGGCGCAGGGCCCATCCAGCGTTGGGCTTCGGCCAAGGCCTCGATCGAAGGTTGCGGCGGCGCCTCGCCCACCCAATGCATCCCGGGCCCCGTTTCCAGTAGCCACTCCTCCAGCGCCTCTTGCTGCAACGGTTGCACCACGGCGTGCTGCAGGTCATGGCGCACCAGCAGATGGTCGTCCTCGATACAGGCCACCGGCCCCGACAGCACCGGCAAGGCGTAGGCCGCCGGGTAGAGGCCACGCAGTTTCATGCCGGCCTGGTGCACAAGCCGCCCGAGATTGGCGAGGGATTCACGGTCCAGCCAGGCGATCTGCACCTGCCCATCGACCCCACGCGGGCCATGGGCCACCTGCATCTGTTCGCTGGCTCCGAGCATCAGGGCCTGGGCCGCGCACGTCACCGCTGCGGTGATCCTGGCCGCCGGTAACAGCGGCAACTCCAGGCGGGTCAACACGCTGTCGCGGGGATGAAGAAAACACTCCACCGAAAGGTTTTTACCACTCTGGCCCAGCGCCCGAAGGCTGCTGCGGCCTTGCTCACGGACCTGGCCTTGGCGATCAAGCCAGGCAAACGCCACCGGGCTGTCGAGGTCCAGGCTGTCCAGCGGCGCCAGGGCGATGCGCAAGCGCGTCATACCCCCACCCTCGACCAGATCACCTGGGGCAAGCGGTCCTCGGTACGTTGCAGCAACGCCTCCAGCTCGACCCGCCGCCGACCACTGCGTGCCTGGCCCCGCAGGCGGAACCAATCACTGGTGATGCCGACCTTGACGCTGGCCGTGTCCAACTCCGGCATGCGCAGGCGATTGACGAAATCCCCGCGATTGATAAACCAGTGGCCGCCATCGCGCTCCCTGACCAGAGCCTCGGCCCGTTGCAGCGACAGCCCCGGCACGTAGGCGGCCAGCACCGGGGCGCTGGCGGTGTTGCCATTGAGCCAGGTGTTGGTGGGCAGGATCGTCACGTACGGCGCCAGTGTGTCCAGCAACCGTGTGGTGACGCCTTTGACGCTGCGCAAGTCTTGCAAGGTGCGCAGCATCGGGCGCGTCGGGGCCAGCGGCGTGTTGTCGGCCTGGGGCGAGGTTTCGCGGCCGCTGTTGAAGGTATTGGCCTTTGGCGCCTGGTCCACCCGCTGCGGACTCAACAGGCGCGGATAGGCCTCGACCACCCTGTCGACGATACGCGTGCGGACCGTCGCGGCCACGCCCAATTGCTGGCACAGGCGTTCGAAGGCGCGCACTTGTTCCTCGTCCACCCGCTCATTGGCGACGAGGTTGCGCAGGTTGAACTTGCCTTGCTCATCTTCCAACTGGCCTTCGAAGGGTGTGTCGATCTGGCCTGAACCCGGTATCACGATAGGTTTGGCCCAAGGTTGGCCGAAGCGCGTCAGTGGATCGCGCTGCCTGGCATCCCAGAGCAACTGGCGACTCAGTTGCAGGCCACCCTGCAACCGCGCCGAGCCCTGGACACGCAACTGCTCGGCCTCCAGGCTGCGAGTGAACAGGGTCTGGCGGGTCAGCATGCCACCGGCAATGACCGCCACCACGGCAGCAATCAGCAAGGCACTGATCAGCGCCATGCCGCGCTGCTTCGCCGCGAGGGGCGAATCCGTTCGCATCACGGCCCTTACAACTGCCAGGAGCCAATGTCGGCATTCACGCCGTCGCCGTCAGGCTGACCGTCGGCGCCAAGGGAGAAGATATCGACTTCGCCGTTGGCACCCGGGTTGAGGTAGTTATAAGGACGGCCCCATGGGTCGTTGGGCAGGCGCTCCAGGTAAGAGCGCCAGGTGCTGTTTTTCGCATCGGCCGGCTTCTCCACCAGCACTTTGAGCCCCTGGTTCATGCTCGGGTAACTGCCGTGGTCCAGGCGATACAGCTTCAGGGCTTGCATCAGGCCGCCAATGTCCTGTTTCGCCGCCGTTGCCCGCGCCTGGTCGGGACGGTCGAGCACCTTGGGCACCACCATCGCCGCCAGGATGCCGAGGATCACCACCACGACCATGATTTCGATCAGGGTGAAACCCCGCTGCCCGCGAGGGCCTTGGGAACGGGCGTTGTAACGGGCGATCTGCATCTCGACGGTCCTTCGCTGGATTCGATTCGAGGCGCAGTGTTGCAAGAAAATATGTCAGTGATATTGAAATTGCTCAGGAGCTTGCGTCGTCAATTGGTCACGAACGCCGGCTAATCTTCAAGGCTGCCCTCCCCCCGAGCCCGCGCCATGCCACGCCTCGCTCCACAAGCCGGCTTCACCCTGATCGAAGTGCTGGTGGCCCTGGCGATCATCGCCGTGGCCATGTCGGCCGCTGTGCGCGTGGCGGCGGTGATGACCCAGAGCAACGGCCTGCTGCGGGACAAATCCATCGCCCTGCTCGCCGCCCGCAGCCAGCTGGCGCAGTTGCGTCTGGAAGGTCGTTTTGCCCAGGGCTCGAAAGTGTTCGAATGCGACCAGGGGCGATTGCTGTTGCGTTGCGAACAGAACCTGCGCCCGGCGGAAAACGGCCGGCTGCTGCGGGTTGAACTGAGCGTGTCGGATCGCAGTCGCGAAGCACCGCCGTTGGCTCGGCTGGAGACGTTGGTCAGCCGGGAAAAATAAAGGCAGCCCCTTGTGGCGAGGGAGCTTGCTCCCGCTGGGTCGCGAAGCGGCCCCAAAATCTTGCGGTTGCTGCGCAACCGAGCGGGAGCAAGCTCCCTCGCCACAGAGGTTCAGCGCTGGTTTTCGGGACGTGTCAGGGACGGCAAACTCACCGAATCCGGCAACCGAGCCAGGACCAACCGGGTCTGCTCATTGCCACGTTCGATGACCACCGCCTGCGCCTCGATCGCTACCAACCGTACGCCTTGGGCCACCCTTTCACCGACCAGGAAACTGCGCGGCGGTCCGTCGTTGAGACTGAGGATCGCCACGGGCGTGTGCGTGCCGGCCATCACACCGCTGACCTTGATGTCCACCGCTGCCGGCTGGTTGGAGAACCATTGCAGCGCCGGGTTATCGGAACGTTCGGCCATGCGTTGCGGGGCGACATCCGGCGTGCGCGACTCGGCCGACGTGAGCAGCAGCGAAGACCAGGCCGCCACCCCGGCCAACGCCGCCAACAGACCCACGGCCTGGACGATTTGCGCCGGGGACACACGCTCGATGAACGCCATGGCCTGAATCTCCTTTCTTGGGTTCCAGCGTCCAGCCTACGCGTCAATTCTCTCCGTTTTATTTCACATCCTTATCATCTTCACCGTGCAGGATGGTTTCACGCAAAGGAGCGCGCATGAACCTCGGCAAGCAACGCGGTTTCACCCTGATCGAACTGATGGTGGTGCTGGTGATCATCGGCATTGCCAGCGCCGCCGTGAGCCTGAGCATCAAGCCGGATCCGTTGAAGTTGCTGCGCCAGGACGGCGAGCGGCTGGTGCAACTGCTGCAACTGGCCCAGACCGAAGCCCGCACCGACGGGCGACCGATTACCTGGCGCTGGGACGCCAAGGGGTTTGGTTTCAGTCGTCGCGCCGATCAAGGCACCGGGTTGGATCGTTTCAAGGATGATCCGCAACTGCATCCGCGTCGCTGGCAGAGCCCGTCGATGGAGGTTCGCGTGGACCCCAGGCAACGGGTGGTGCTGAATGCCGAGTGGCTCGGCGAGCCCTTGCAGATCCGCTTGTCGGACGGCGTGAACAGCCTCACGGTGCAACGCAGTGCCGCGGGGCGGGTGCAACTCCAATGAGTGTCCGGCAGACAGGCTTCACCTTGCTGGAAGTGATGGTGGCGATCCTGCTGATGGCGGTGGTCAGCCTGATCGCCTGGCGCGGGCTGGACAGCGTGACTCGTGCCGACAGCCATTTGCAAGCCAGTACCGAGCAGACCGAAGCGCTGCTGCGGGTGTTGAACCAACTGGAGCGCGACGTGGCCCTGCGCGCCAGCATCGAGCTGAGTGAACCGGTCAAACCCGGCGTCGACGACCAGCCCTCGACCGCCCCGCCCGCCCTCACCGTGCGCAGCACCGAAGGTCGGGGCTTCCGCCTGGATGTGATCCGCGTGGCGGCGACCCAGGAAGGCGAGTTGCAACGGGTGCGCTGGTGGCTCAAGGGTGACACGCTTTACCGCGCCCAAGGCCAGGCCCGCAGTCGCTACCCCCTGCCCGCACCCGGCTCGGGCGTGGCCGTGCTCAGTGACGTCAGCGATGCCGGACTGCGGTTCTGGGACAAGGAAAAAGGCTGGCGCAAGCTCAGCGGCAACCGCCAGGAAAATCCAATGGGCATCGAAATCAGCCTGACCCGCCAGACACCCCAGGGGGCCGAAACGTATCGACAGGTGCTGGGGCCGCTGGATTAGCTCGCGATAGCGGTGGGTCTGTCAAGGATGATGTCGAATGTACCGGCCTCATCGCGAGCAAGCTCGCTCCCACAGAGTTAACGGGTGACCTCAAGATTTGGGCACACCCTTGTGGGAGCGAGCTTGCACGCGATGAGGCCCGCCAGGCGCCGCAGGCCTCAGCTCAGCACCACCACGCCACCCGGCAACTCGGTGCATTTGGCGCCGTAGGCATCGCGGATCAACAGCGCCACGCCCGCCAACTGGTCGAGGCGAAACCGCGCCTGGACCTTGCGCTGGCCCAGTTCGCGGTTGAGCAGCAGCAACATGCCGGGACGGTAGCGGTTGATTTCGTCGATGACGCTGGCCAGGGTCGCGTCGTTGAACACCAACACCTGCTCACGCCAGGCAATGGCCGCCGACACATCGGCACGCTTGGGCGCGCCCACCTGGTGAGGCTCGTAAGTCATCTGCATGCCCGGCTCCAGGCGGAACCGCCGGCCTTGCACCTCGACCTGCACCACGCCCTCCAGGCAGGTCGCGCAGACGCTCTGGTCGGTGTAGCGGATGTTGAAGCGTGCCTGGGCGGCGCTGATCCAACCGGCGCCGGCCTGGACGCTGACCACCTGGGCACTGCGCCCCTGCACTTCAATCTCACCGCTGAGCAATTCCAGTCCTTGTCCGCCGTCGGCCAGCGCGCGGCGACTGAGGCGGGTCTGGGTATTGAGTTCCAGGCTGATGCCTTCGGCCAGTTCCACGCGGCGCTGTTCGCCGACGTCGGTGACGTAGTCGGCTCCCAGCCCGGAAACACCGCCTGGCACCGTGGCGCGGATCAACAGGAAGGCCGTCGATGCCGCGATGGCGCCACCCAGCAACGCCCGGCGGCCGATATGCCGGGGCGCCTGCAACGCTGCGGCGGCCGGTTGCAGCCCCTGCCACAACGCCTTGGCCTGTTCGAAGGCCTGGGCATGTTCGGGGCTCTGCCCGCACCACAGGCGCAAGGCCCGGGCATCGGCCACGGTGGCGCGCCCCGAGGTCAGCAGGATCAGCCAGTCTCGGGCCTCGCCGGCCAATCGGGCCTGGGGCGTGGCGTCAGGGGAAGCGATGCTGAAGATGTTCAAGCGCACACACACTCACGAAAGGGTCGGGTCTCTACTCTCAAGACGGTTTTCCCGCGCCGGGACCGAACCGCTGAATGACTTTTCTTTCCAGGCGCTGGGCGCAGTGCCCCAACGCAGCCTTGATCTCCTTCTCCACCATGCGCGTGGAAATACCGAAGCGCTGGGATATTTCCAGGTGCGGTGCTTCCTCCAGGCGTGCGGCGATGAAGATCCTGCGGCGGCGCGCCGGCAGTTCGTACAAGGCCTTGAGCAGGGTCTGCAGTTCCTTCTGCCCACCCACCACACGGGCCGGATCCAGCGCTTCATCCGAGACCTGCAGCAATTCCTCGATTTCATCGCCCGTGAGCAAACGCGCATCGGCCTGCCGGCGGTCGGCGGCGATATTCAGGGCCATGCGATACAAATAAGCGTTGGGCTGGGCAATCTCCTGGGTATCGACCATGCGATCGACCCGCAGGTAGGTTTCATGCAACACATCGTTGGCCAGTTCCTCGGAGCCCAGGCGTCTGCGCAGGCGCACCTTGAAATCCTCATACGAGGTGAGGAACAACCTCACCAACGGGCTGCGACCGGAGTCTTTCATCGCCCGGACACCCCTTCCCCTGCTATGCATTCCATGCTTCTTCCTGATAAGTCGGGTAACAAAAGCAGGGTCACCGGCTGGCGCAACGAGCTGGGCGCCGGGCGGTCGATCCTGAGGTTCTGCAAACTGTTGACCAAGGCCTTGTCCCGCATCAGGTCGCCCGTGGAACTGACCAGGCGACTGTGCTGGACCACGCCGTCCCGGCCGATCCACACTTGCAGCACCGCCCGGAAACTGCCTGGGCGGGTCAACGGTGAACGACACAAATTGCGCTGGATGACCGCCTGGATCGCTGCCGCGTAGTTGCTGTCACTCAAGCCTGGGGTGACGCCGGGAGGCAGCGGCACCTCTCGGACCCGCACCGGCTGCAATGTGAACGCATCCGCCCGGGCATAGTGCGCCGCCAGTCCGGTGCCGCTGAGCAACACCCTCAACCCTTCGGAAGGTGTGAACTGCCCCTGGACACCCAGCGTATGACGCTGGCTCGACAACTGATGGTCCACCAGCACCGCCATGCCCGTCGCCCGGCTGAACTGCTCCAGCGCCGTGGTCAGTTCCTGGGGCGCGATGTCCAGGTCCACCAGGCCGACCGCCTGGATCGGTCCGGCCAGCAGACACAGCAACACCATCAGCCACCCCAAGGGCGCCCTGGTCAATCCACGTCCGCGTCCGCCCCCGGCTCTGCCCTGCTGCACGACTGACGTATCCGTTGAAAATCGTCATCCTGAGGGGTGTTTATGAATGTCGTATGACAACCGATACAAATCCTCCAGGCCGCACTAGACTGGTGCCCTGACAACGCACCGTCCGCTGCGGCGGGCCAGGAGGTCGCAGATGAAACCGTGGATGAACATGATGGCAGGCCTCGGGCTGTTCATGGCCCTGCCCGGGGCCCAGGGTGAAGAAGCCCCGGCCTGTATCGAGGTAACCGTTGGCGGTTACAAGACCCCAGACTACAACTGCCTGAGTCGGCAGATGGGCAACGACCCCCAGGCCGCGAAGGCGGCGCAACAGGCCCAGGACGCCATGAATGTGCCGGTCAACGAGCGCGCTCCGAACAGCATTGGCCTGGCTACCCCGGCGGCCACGGGGGTGCGCATGGGCAATACATTCGGCACTTCGGTCAAGCCCCAACGGCCGCCGGCTACCTCGGGGACCTCGCCGCTGCTCAAGTAACGACGCCGCTTTTGTGGCGAGGGGATTTATCCCCGTTGGGGCGCGAGCGGCCCTAAAGCCTGACAGCTCGGTATGTCAGATAGATTGAGTTCTTTGTTTTTGGGGCTGCTACGCAGCCCAACGGGGATAAATCCCCTCGCCACAAAAGCAGCTCGCCACAGTCTCCTTCAGGATTGGCAATCAAGCACTGGGACTCTGGCGAAAACTCACCGCCAGCCGGTTCCAGCTGTTGATGGTGCTGATCGCCAGGGTCAGGTCCACCAATTCCTCCTCGCTGAAACAGGCCCGGGCCTGGGCATAGATTTCGTCCGGCACCTGGCTTTCAGCCAACAGCGTCACCGTCTCGGTCCAGGCCAGGGCGGCGCGTTCGCGGGCCGTGAAAAAACCGCTGTCGCGCCACACCGCCACCGCGTAGAGCCGGCGCTCGGTCTCGCCCTGGCGTCGGGCCTCCACCGAATGCATGTCGGTGCAGAAGGCACAGCCATTGAGTTGTGAAGCGCGGATCTTGATCAAGTGCAACAGCGCCGGTTCGATACTCAGGCGGCTGGTCAGGGCTTCCAGGCCGATCATGGCTCGCATCGCCCCGGGGGATGCGGTGTAGTAATCCAGACGCGGGCTCATGGCGGGCTCCGTGGCATTCGAGACCTTCACGGTAAGCTCAGGGACCGGTCAATGACAGGTCCAATTCGGCGAAAAAACCGGGGACAAGTCCAATGCACAGGATTTTCCCCACGCAACTTCTATGCAGTCGCACAATGCGGGTAATCTTGCGCCTTTGACGCCGGCCACCGAACAACCGCCCAGGAGCTTGCGGGTATGGAACTTCATGTTGTCATCAACGGCCGCAAGGACCTGTCGGGCCAGTTGTATCAACAATTGCGCAGCGCCATCGAAAGCGGTCGCCTGGCGGCCGGCACGCAGCTACCGCCCAGCCGCCTGCTGGCCGAGCAACTGGGCGTCTCGCGCAAGACCGTCTCCGACACCTACGCCCAACTGACCTACGAAAACCTGCTCACCGGCATCATCGGCAAAGGCACCTACGTCAACGCACGGCCGGCCAGGATCGTGCGCAAGCAGAGCCACCGCGAGCTGGCCGGTGCCGACGTCGTCGAAGCCTGGCGCACCATGCCCGACCTGATGCGCCATCCCACCCTCGAAGGTGCGTTGCGCTACGACTTCATCGGCGGCGCCACGGGCAAGGGTCAGTTTCCGCTGGACGACTGGCGGCGTTGCACCGCCCACGCGCTGCGTCAGATTGCCAGTGCCAAGGGCTTCTACAGCCAGCCCGAAGGCCTGCCGGCGCTGCGCAATGCCATTGCCCGGCACATCGCGTTTTCCCGTGGGGTCAATTGCCAGGATGAAGACGTCGTGGTCTGCAACGGCGCACAGCAGGCCCTGGACCTGATCTCGCGGGTGCTGACCCGTCCCGGCAGCCTGGTGGCCATGGAAGATCCGGGCTATCCACCGGCGCGCTTGCTGTTCGGCTCCCAGGGCGCCACGGTGGCCGGGGTGCCGGTGGACGAGCAAGGCATGCGGGTCGACCTGATCCCCGACGGCACGCGGCTGATTTATGTGACGCCCTCCCACCAGTTTCCCTTGGGCATGCCCATGAGCCAGGCCCGCCGCAACGCCCTGCTGGCGCGGGCCTATGAGCTGGGGGCGATCATCATCGAAGACGACTACGACAGCGAATTCCGCTACGAAGGCCGGCCCGCCGATTCGTTGCAGAGCCTGGATGAGCGCGGGATCGTCGCGTACGTGGGCACCTTCTCCAAGACCTTGTTGCCGGAACTGCGGCTCGGCTATGCGATCCTGCCGCCAGCGATTCTTGAAGCAGTGATCCTGGCCAAGCGCCTCACCGACCAGCACACCTCCACCCTGCCCCAGTGGGCGTTGGCGAAGTTCATCGCCGAGGGCTGCCTGCTCAAGCACATCCGCCGTTGCCACACGCTGTATGCCGGGCGCCGCGAGCGAATCCTGGCACGCATGGGCGGGGATTTGTCGCCCTGGTTCGAGGCGGTTCCCACAACCGCAGGCTTCCACCTGGCAGTGCTGTGCAAGGTGCCCATCGACCTGGCGCTGGTGATCGAGCTGGCGAGAAAAGCCGAAGTCGGGCTGTACAGCCTTGACGGCTTTTTCAATGAGGCTGCGGTGCGTCCCGGCCTGTTCCTGGGTTTCGGCGCCATTGACACCCTGGACATTGACATCGCCCTGGACCGCTTGCGAGACATTTTGCAGCAGGTCACTTGAGCCATTGGACTGGGCATTTATCCGCTCATTGGCTGTTTTAGCCTCGCCATTACAGGCCTATCCTGCTGGGGTCTCGTTGATGTCGAGCCAAATCCCGTCCGACTTGATTCAGGAGCCAGAACCATGACTCGCCAGGTGATCAATACCGTACAGGTCCAAGCCGCCGCTGGTCGCTCGGAAGAACTGGGCCGCCAGTTGCAGAAAATCGTCGAAACCCTGCGCGCGCAGCCTGGGTGCGATGCCTACATGGTTGACCGTTGCCCGGACGACGGTGACCGCTGGACCGTCAGCGCTCGCTGGCAATCGGAAGCGGCGATGCAAGCCCATTTCAACTGCCCCGAGGTGCAGGGCTTCATCGGCCTGATCGATAGTCGCCTGGCCCGCAGCGTGGATTTCAACAGTTTCCCGATTGTCTGAAACGCACTGTGGCACCCCTGCCTTTACGTAGCCGGACGCCAGCACTCAATTCTTGAAACGAAGAACGACCGGTCTGAAGCCGCTCTCCGAGAAGAACATCCCGATGACCACAATACGACCGTCCTCCTGTAGTGCAATGGCTTGAGGATGATCGACACTGCTGCCGATTTTGGTTCGCACAATTCCCGTGCCATCGCCAAAACTGCCGTCCAAGCTGGCATCGCTCAGGTATCGCGCAAGCAGGATGTCGGCCTCTTCGCCCCCCAGAGTAGCGCCCGTTACGACAATTTTTCCGCTGTCATCAGTGGCAACACCGATCCATTGCGATCCGTACGGATTGTCGTCAATCAATGTCAACAACGGCACCCCTCGGTTGAACAGCGGATCATTCCTGCCATCTGGGCGGAGGCTTAGCAGAAAGCCAGCTGTTGGAGCGACGGTTGTCGAACCTGCAGCGACGAGATTCCCGTTCTTTTGCAACGCCAATGACAGAATTTGAGTCGGCCTTTCAATCTCAGTGAGAACAAATCCCGCACTGCCAAAACTTGGGTCAGCCGTTCCGTCAGACATATAACGTGCAGTGAATGCAGCTTCGCGTCCGCCAACGATGGCTATCCCGGCGACGACGATTTTTCCATCTGGCTGGATCAGGTGCGTGGTGATTGCAGTCGAACACTCAGGGTATCGCACGATGACGAAGCCCTTACCGTTGTTCAGGCTGAGATCCAGATTGCCGTTCGACTCAAGCCGCATCAGCACGCCGACACTATCGATAAAACTGTAGCGGTGTACGCTGGTCATCCAGATTTTTCCATCAGGGAGGACTGTGGCACTGACACTGCTGCGTCCGCTACCGTCACGGGTTGCATTATCCGCAATGGCTGGATTGGATTGATCCAGTGGTAGCCGGATGACGACATGGCCTTTAAAACCGAACCTGGTGTCCAGACGCCCATCGCTGTAAAAACGTGCTGCCGCAGACAGGCTGGGGCTATATTGATCATCTTCCTTAAAGAGGCCAGTCAGTAGTATCTGACCATTGTCCAACAGTGAAATGGACTCTCCGCCAGAGGCGTAGCCCTCTGCGAAGCTGCCCGTGATCACACCGTATTCGCCAAAGTCCCTGTCGGCGGATCCGTCTGGGTTCAGGCGGATAATGCTGTAGTTCTGGCCGAATCTCCCGGCGATGAGCACCTTGTGGTCGGGAGCGATGGTAAGCCCCGAAACGCTCCCGGGCATGAGAGGGTCGGCGGAGTTGGAAGGGAACACTTTTCCGCCAGAGCCAAAGGTAGGATCAAGGCTTCCGGCGTTACGAGACAAGTCAGTAGACATTGGATAACTCCTGTATGGGTTGAGAGCCCTTGTGCCAAATACCGGGGTTGAAAATTCAATGCTCTACTGCTGATGCAAGGGCGATTTCGTTTTGCTCCATGAATCCGGCCCCGTCAACTGTCAGTCCTGACAGTTGACGGCTGGCAAAATGCGTGGGGCATATAGAACACTTCTCCTGTGACGAGGGCGCTTGCTCCCGCTGAGCCTGTAGGAGCTGCCGAGTGCAACCAGGCTGCGATCTTGTCCAATCCAATTGATCTCAATCGAAAGATCAAAAGATCGCAGCCTTCGGCAGCTCCTACAGGGGGGTTACCTTTCAAGTTTGGTGGATCACGGTATTGGTCTACCCGCCTTCTTAAAGATTGGACGTTTGTTTGCACCACCGTGGGGCTTAGGGTGAATCCATCGCCGCGCCAGCGCGAACTCACTCAAACCCACGAAGGTCATTGCAATGAAAACCCTCTGCCTGATCGCCACCCTCAGTCTGCTGCCCCTGGCCCCGGTCTATGCCCACGAAACCGCGCCTTCGGAAAAGGTCAACGTACTGCAGGAGAAGATGCTGAAGAACCTGCCGGGTAAAAAAACCATGATGCTGACGGTCGACTACGCCCCCGGCCAGTCGTCCGTTGCCCACAAACATGAAGGAACGGCCATGGCCTATGTGCTGGAAGGCGCCATCACCTCCCAGGTCAAGGGCGAACCGGCGAAGACCTACAAGGCCGGTGAGTTCTGGTATGAAGCGGCGGGTTCCGAGCACCTGGTGTCGAAAAACGCCAGCACGAGCCAACCGGCGAAATTGCTGGTGTTCATGGTGATGGGAGAGGATGAAGCGGTATTGATACCGCTGAAGAACTAACGGATCAATGCAATCCCCTGTGGGAGCGGGCTTGCTCGCGAAGACGGCGGCACATCCAACACTTGTGCAAGCTGACCCGACGCATTCGCGAGCAAGCCCGCTCCCACAGGGGTCCACAGTGAATCTTGAAAGCAAAAAAAGCCCCGCATCTCTCAATGCGGGGCTTTTTCATTCAACGCCGAATCAGTTGGCCGTCACGACCGCCTGACCGCTCATTGCCACGTCCAACAGCTCGCGGTTGGCGACCGCGTACATGGCGTAGTCGGTACCGCTGGCAGCACGGATGTCCACCAGCATGGCACGCCAGCGCTCGACCATTTCGTGGTGCTGCTCCAGCCACAGTGCCAGGCGAGTTTCCACGTCCTGGGCGCCATCGCCCTCTTGCAGGACCGAGATGGTGATCGCCCGCTGTTGCCAGTCGACATCATCACGGAACGCTTCACGGGCCAGTGCCTGCCAGTTGTTTTCCACCGGCAGTGCGCTGATCTGTTGCAGGTACCAGGTGATGTCCAGGGCGCTGCCCACGGCGAAGTAGGCCTTGGCCACATCGGCGGCGTTCTGGCCGGTGACGTCGGACGCCTCGATGATCGGCAGCAAGGTGTACAGGTGCGTCGTGCCGGCAACCATGCGCGCCAGCAGCTCCGGCACACCAGCGGCCACGTAGGCCTGGTAGCGGGTCTGCCAACCTTCGCGGGTCGGACCTTCCAGCAGTTCGTCGAGCTTGAGGCCCAACGCCGCCAGGTGCGGACCGAAGTGCGCCACGTCACGGGCAGCGTTCTGCTCGTTGCGGCGGCTGCGCAGGAACCAGCGCGTGGCGCGACGCCCCAGGCGCATCAGCTCGTCCATCAGCTCCAGTTGCACGTCGGCGGACACCTGGTGGTCCAGGGCTTCGATCTGCCGGAACCAGTGCGGGAGATGGAAAATATCGCGCACGATCACATAAGCGCCCGCCACGTTCGCCGGGCTCATGCCCGTCGACTCCTTGAGCCGTTGCACGAAGGTGATGCCCATGTGGTTGACCAGGTCGTTGGCGATCTGGGTGCTGACGATCTCGCGCTTGAGGCGATGGCGACGCATGGCCTCGGAGAACTTGCTCACCAGTGTCGGCGGGAACGCCGTCTCCATGTCACGGGTCAGGTAGTCGTCGTCCGGTACCAGGGAGTTGAGCAGCGCTTCCTTGAGGTCGATCTTGCTGTAGGAGATCAGCACCGACAGTTCGGCACGGGTCAGGCCATGGCCCGCCGCGACACGTTCGGCCAGCTGTTCTTCGGTCGGCAGGAACTCGATGGCGCGATCCAGCTTGCCACGGGCTTCCAGGTCGTTCATCAGGCGCTTGTACTCGGCGATCCGCACGAAAGCGCGACGGGCCGCCAGGGACAGGGCCTGGGTCTGCTTGTAGTTGTTGCCCAACACCAGGCCACCGACTTCGTCGGTCATGCTCGCCAGCAACTGGTTGCGTTGCTTGTCGGTCATGTCGCCGGCCTGCACCACTTCGTTGAGCAGGATCTTGATGTTCACTTCGTGGTCGGAGCAGTCCACGCCGCCGGCGTTGTCGATGAAGTCGGTGTTGGAACCGCCGCCATTGAGGCCGAACTCGACGCGACCCAGTTGGGTCATGCCCAGGTTGCCGCCCTCGCCCACGACCTTGCAGCGCAGTTCGTTGCCGTTCACGCGCAGTGCGTCGTTGGCCTTGTCGCCGACATCGGCGTGGCTTTCAGTGCTGGCCTTGACGTAGGTGCCGATACCGCCGTTCCACAACAGATCCACCGGTGCCTTGAGCAAGGCATTGAGCAGTTCGGTCGGGGTCAGTTTGTCGGCCTTGATGTCGAAGCGTTCTTTCATCTGTGGCGAGATGGCAATGCTCTTCGCGCTACGCGAGAAGATACCGCCGCCTTCGGACATGATGCTGGTGTCGTAGTCGGTCCAGGCCGAACGCGGCAGATCGAACAGGCGCTGGCGCTCGGCAAAGCTGCTGGCAGGCTCCGGGTTCGGGTCGATGAAGATGTGCAGGTGGTTGAAGGCCGCGACCAGTTGCAGCTTGTCGGACATCAACAAGCCGTTGCCGAACACGTCGCCGGCCATGTCGCCGACACCCACCACGGTGATGCTGTCTTCCTGGACATTGATGCCGCGTTCGCGGAAGTGGCGCTGCACGCCGACCCACGCGCCCTTGGCGGTGATGCCCATTTTCTTGTGGTCGTAGCCCGCCGAACCGCCGGAGGCGAACGCATCGCCGAGCCAGAAGCCATAGTCGATGGCAATGCCGTTGGCGATGTCGGAGAAGGTCGCAGTGCCCTTGTCCGCCGCCACCACCAGGTACGGGTCATCGTCGTCATGACGCACGACGTTGGCCGGCGGTACCAGCGCGCCGTCCTTCAGGTTGTCGGTGATGTCCAACAGGCCCGAGATGAAGATGCGGTAGCAGGCGATGCCCTCGGCCGCGATCTCGTCCCGGCTGCCGCCCAACGGCAGGCGACGTGGCAGGAAACCGCCCTTGGCGCCCACCGGCACGATCACCGAGTTCTTCACTTGCTGGGCTTTTACCAGGCCCAGCACTTCGGTGCGGTAGTCTTCTTCACGGTCGGACCAGCGCAAGCCACCGCGGGCAACGTTGCCAAAGCGCAGGTGCACGCCTTCGACCCGTGGCGAGTAGACGAAGATCTCGAACTTCGGTACGGGCTTGGGCAGCTCCGGGATCAAGTGCGGGTTGAACTTGAAGCTGAAGTAGGACTTGTTCTGGCCGTTGGCGTCGGTCTGGTAGAAGTTGGTCCGCAGGGTGGCCTTGATCAGGTCCAGGTAACGACGCAGGATGCGGTCTTCGTTGAGCACCTGGACGTCGTCCAGGGCCGAGAGAATCGCTTGCTCCAGGCGCAGCTGCTTGTCTTCCAGGTCATCGCCGGTGAGTTTGCGCGCCAGGTAGAAGCGGGTCTTGAACAACCGGGTCAACTCGCGAGCGATATCGGTGTGGTTGTTCAGGGTGCTGGCGATGTAACCCAGGTCGAAGCCCAGGCGGATCTGCTTCAGGTAACGGGCATAGGCACGCAGCAGCGCCACGTCGCGCCATGGCAGGCCGGCGGTCAGCACCAGGCGGTTGAACGCATCGTTCTCGGCATCGCCACGCACGATGTGGACGAAGGCGTCCTGCAAGGTGTCGTTGAGTTGCTGGATATCCAGGTCCAGGCCTTCGGCGGCGGTGAACGCGAAGTCATGGATCCAGAACTCGCGGCCATTGGTGTGGCGCAGGCGGTACGGGAATTCACCCAGCACGCGCAGGCCGAGGTTTTCCAGGATCGGCAACACGTCGGACAGCGCCAGTGGCGTATCGGCGTGATACAGCTTGCAGTGCAGCTCACGCTGGCCGGAGACCTGGCCCAGCGGCTGGTAGAAGCTCATGACCAGCGGATTTTTTTCGCTCAGGCTCAGCAGGTGCTGCATGTCGACCACGGCCGAGTGCGCAGCAAAGCGCTCGCGGTAGCCGGCCGGGAAACCTTTCGGGAAATCCGACAGCACGTTGGTGCCCTGGGCTTCACCGAAGCTCTCGACGACCAGGCTGGCGTAGTCGTCCTTCCAGCTGCGGCAGGCCTGCACGACTTCTTTTTCCAGCAGCAACGGGTCGATGTCGATGCGGTTCTTCGGGTCCACCCGCAAGATCAGTTGTACACGGGCCAGTACGGATTCGGAGAAGAAGGTCCAGAACTCGCAGTCCGAGGCCTTCAGGCGATCCATCAGTACTTGCTGGATCTTCTGGCGCACTTCGGTGGAATAGATATCACGTGGCACGTAGGCCAGGCAGTAGCAGAAACGGCCATACGGGTCTTTGCGCAGGAACACGCGGATCTTGTTGCGTTCCTGGATCTGCACGATGGACATGACAGTGCTGAACAGCTCGTCCACCGGGGTCTGGAACAGGTCGTCACGGGGCAGCACTTCGACCACCTGGGCCAGTTCCTTGCCCAGGTGCGCCTTGGCCTGGAAGCCCGAGCGACGCTCGATTTCCGCGACCTTGCGGCGGATGTACGGGATGGCCCGCACGCTCTCGCCATACACCGAAGAGGTGTACAGGCCCATGAAGCGGCATTCCTTGATGACCTTGCCGTCGGCGTCGATTTCACGGATCGACACGTAGTCCGGATAGGCCGGACGGTGTACGCGGCTCGGGTGCGCGGCCTTGGCGAACGACAGCGGCGTCGGTTCGCGCAGGTAATTGACGGCGTAGTCTTCGATGCGCAGGTCTTCGGCGGTCAGGCCGGCGCGCAGCAATTTGGTCAGGCCCAGGAACGAATCGGGGTTGTACTCGATGTGGCCACCATCGGCCTCGTCACGAACCACGAACTCTTCGTAGCCCAGGAAGGTGAAGTGGTTACCCACCAGCCATTCCAGGAAGCTCTTGATCTCGCTCTTTTCATCAGCGTCGATGGCGTAGGCGCTGCTGTCCAGGCTGTCGAGGATTTCCTGGACCTTGGCTTTCATCGGTTCGAAGTCGGCCACGGCCACGCGCACTTCGCCCAGCACTTGCTCAAGTTCCTTGCTCAGGACGTTGAGTTCGGCGGCGTTGGCGCAACGGTCGATTTCCAGGTACATCAACGACTCTTGCAGGATGTCGTCGCCCTGGGTGCCTTTTGGCAGGATTTCCAGCAACTCGCCCTTGCTGCCGCGACGCACGCTCAGCACGGTGGTTTGCAGGGTATGAATGCTGTAGCCGCGACGGTTCAACTCGGTGCGGACCGAGTCCACCAGGAATGGCAGGTCGTGGTGCAGCACTTCCACGGCCGTGTGGGTCGACTGCCAACCGTGGCGTTCGTAATCGGGGTTGTAGACGCGCACCTGCGGTTGCGCGTGATCGAAGCGCTCAAGCAGGCGCCAGGCAGACAGGGTGCAGCCGGCGAGGTCGGACAACCGGCGCTGGGTAAGTTCATCGAGGGAAATGATGCCGAAGAATTGTTCAGCGAACAGCGCCACTTGTGGCAGTGCCTGTTCACTGATGTGCTGCGCCAGTGCCGCTTGCAGTTGATGCTGGAAGTCGGCCTTGCTGGCTGCGGTGAAGAACGCCATCTGTGGTACTCCGCTTGGGCTTGTTATTGATGAAAGCGTCGCGTGCAACCCCTTGCGGGGTTATCGGCCATCCCGTTCCTGATTCTCGGGCAGAGGAAACAGGATGACAGGTGGATGAAGCTGGACAGGACCCGCAGGTCACATCCTTTTCCATGTAATTTCATGTCATGGGCACCTGCAAAAAACACCCGTGGGACGGCCTTTGCAGGTGCACATCCGTTGCGCAGCTTAACGAGTGCGACAACCTGCCTGCTTGCAGCGCTGCGACATATTCGGTCATCGGCTAGCTAAACAGCCCGTGCGCATCGAACAACCCTAGCAGCCCAAGGGCCAAACGGCACCTGGCGGCGTGAAATCATCGCTGGATCCTGCGTCTGGCAGCGGTAATCCAGCAGAAATTCCTCCCGGCTGGCAAAATCCACCTTTTACTCCCCCGCAGGGCTCATCGAGCCAGGAGCCATCACCATGCAAATGACCACCGCCCTTCTGATCGCCAACCCGTGCGACGAAGAAGAAGACAACATGGCCATGCTCTGCTGCCATAGCGCCCAGGGCGACATGTTCCTGATGTCCCGCTACCCCGACGAAGACGCACTGGAAATCACTCTGGATGGCGAGCCTTCGACACTCGATGGCGTGAAGGTGACCCTGAGCCCGACCCTGCTGAAGATCGAAATCGCCGCAGCGGACGCCGATGCCCTGAATGGCGATGATGTGCTGGAAATCATTCATAACAGCGATGCGGCGGACCTGGCGGAAGTGGAACTGACGTTGCGGAACATTCTCCGGGGCACCGGGACTTATATAAGTCAGCTCTGAGCTCAGCAGCGCCAGGGATTCAGGATAGGAGTCGGGCAGCTCTTGTGGCGAGGGAGCTTGCTCCCGCTGGGCTGCGCAGCAGCCCCAAAAACCACACACCACGATCTGACAGCCAAACCGCGCCAGCACGAATGGCGACTGCTGCGCAGCCGAGCGGGAGCAAGCTCCCTCGCCACACTGGTTCGCGTGAGCCTTCCCACCACATCCTACCCACGCTGCGGCTCCTTACCACGAGGTGAATCACCGTCGGTCGCTCTCGTATCAAGACGCCCTTGACGACCGACTGGATTCTGAGGTTTCCTGAAACCGGTTTCAGAGCCGCTAAATAATTCCAATAAGCAGGTTTCTATCCGTGAATTCTTTCTCCGCCGCCCAGCGCAGCCGCGTGACCATGCTTGACGTCGCCGAACGCGCCGGGGTCTCCAAGGCCAGTGTCTCGCGCTTCATTGGCGAGGACCGCGCCCTGCTCTCCGAGGCCATCGCCCGGCGCATCGAGCAGGCAATCAATGAGTTGGGCTATCGTCCCAACCAGATGGCCCGTGGCCTCAAGCGCGGACGCACGCGCCTGATCGGCATGCTGGTGGCCGATATCCGCAACCCTTATTCAATTGCCGTGATGCATGGCGTGGAAACCGCCTGCCGTCGCCATGGCTACAGCCTAGTGGTGTGTAACACCGATCGCGATGACGAGCAGGAGCGCCAGCACCTGGCGTTGTTGCGCGCCTACAATATCGAAGGGCTGATCGTGAACACCCTGGGGCATCACCGTGAGGAACTGCTCGAACTGCGCAGCGAGATGCCGCTGGTGCTGGTGGATCGCAAGGTTGATCGGCTCGAAAGCGACCTGGTGGGACTGGATAACCCGGCCGCCGTCGCGATGGCGCTCGACCACCTTGAACAACGGGGTTACCGCGATCTGCTCCTGGTCACCGAGCCCTTCGACGGCACCAGCTCGCGGATCGAGCGGGTCGACAGTTTCAAGGCCGGCATCGAGCGCCGCCCTGCCCTGACCGGCGCCGTGGTGGAAACCTGTGACCGGTTGACCGCCCGCATCGAGGCCTTCCTTGCCCAGCCGGGCGCTGGCCCCAAGGCACTGTTCTGCGCCAACGGCATTGCTGCGTTGGCCGCCACTCAAGCCTTGCGCGACCTGGGTTGCCATTTGTTCGACGACGTAGGCCTGATCGCCCTCGACGATCTGGATTGGTACCCGTTGGTGGGCAGCGGCATCACCGCCCTGGCCCAACCCACCGCCGAGATCGGCGCCAGTGCATTCGAGTGTTTGCTCAAGCGCTTGCGCGGCGACAACGGGCCGGTGCGGACCCTGGATTTTGCGGCGCGGCTGATTGAGCGTGGGTCGACGCTTGGGAATGGTCGGTGATGGTGAGGGCCCTATCGCGAGCAAGCTCGCTCCCACAGGGATCTTCAGTGCGCCACAGATCCCGTGTGGGAGCGAGCTTGCTCGCGATGAGGACCTGAAGCACACCCCCCTTTTTTTAAATAAAACTGAAACCGGTTTCAGAGGTGCAATAACAATGAACAAACCACCCGTTTCCATCAGCCTTTCCAGCTACGGCGCCGACCTGGTACGGCAACAAGGCCAAGGCCATTTCATCGATCTGCTGGCCGCCGCCGGCGCCTCGCGCATCGAATGGCGCGAAGAATTGCTCACCACCGAACAGCCCGCCGAGCTGGCCGCTCGCGCTCGCGCCCAGGGGCTGCAAAGTGTTTTCTCGTCACCACTGGAGCTGTGGCTCGCCGGGCAGTCCAGGCCCAACCCGGCCCTGGCACTGACCCTGCAACGGTCCGAGGCTTTCGGCTCGGCATGGCTAAAAGTCTCCCTCGGGCACTTCACCGGCTCCCATGACCTGTCGGCACTGGCGGATGTGCTCGGCGCAAGCCCGGTGCAGTTGCTGGTGGAAAACGACCAGACCTTGCAAGGCGGACGGATCGAACCGTTGCAACGTTTCTTCACCGCTGCCGAAGAGCATGCATTGCCCGTCGGTATGACCTTCGACATCGGCAACTGGCAATGGCAGGACCAATCGGCCGCCGTCGCCGCCCGACAGCTCGGACGGTATGTGGCTTACGTGCATTGCAAGGCAGTGGCCCAGCGCGCCGACGGCAAACTGGTCGCCGTACCTCCGGCCATGACCGACCTGCACCTGTGGGAGCAACTGCTCAAGCACATGCCCGTCGGTGTAATGCGCGCCGCCGAATACCCGCTACAAGGCGAAGACTTGCTGCAATTGACCGCTGAACATGTCGCCACCCTTGCCCGCCTCGGGCAACTACGCCGGGAGCCTGCCCATGCCTGAGTTCGATGTGCTGTCGTTCGGCGAAACCATGGCGATGCTGGTGGCCGACCAGCGCGGTGACCTGGCCAGCGTCGACCAGTTCCACAAGCGCATTGCCGGGGCCGACAGCAACGTGGCCATCGGTTTGTCGCGCCTGGACTTCAAGGTCGCGTGGCTGAGCCGGGTTGGCGCCGATTCCCTGGGACGCTTCGTCGTGCAGACACTGGAAAACGAAGGCCTGGATTGTCGTCACGTGGCGGTCGATCCAACGCACCCCACCGGATTTCAGTTCAAGTCCCGTACCGACGATGGCAGCGACCCGCAAGTCGAGTATTTCCGTCGTGGCTCGGCGGCCAGTCATCTGTCGATCGATTCCATCGCGCCATCGCTGCTTGAAGCCCGTCACTTGCACGCCACCGGCATCGTCCCGGCGTTGTCGGTCACGGCCCGCGAGATGTCCTTTGAATTGATGAGCCGTATGCGCGCGGCCGGCCGCAGCCTGTCGTTCGACCCCAACCTGAGGCCAAGCCTTTGGGGCAGCGAGTCGACGATGATTGCGCACATCAATCGCCTCGCCGCCCTCGCCCACTGGGTCCTGCCAGGGCTCGGCGAAGGTCGCTTGCTGACCGGTTTCGACGACCCGGCTGACATCGCCGCGTTCTACCTGGACCAAGGCGCCGAAATCGTCGTGATCAAGCTCGGCGCGGACGGCGCGTATTACCGCACGCACCTGGACCAGGGTGTTATCGCCGGTGTGCCGGTGGCCCGAGTGGTGGACACCGTGGGCGCCGGCGATGGCTTCGCCGTCGGCCTGATCAGTGCGTTGCTCGAAGGCCGCGCCATCACCGAGGCCGTGCAGCGCGCTAATTGGATTGGCAGTCGTGCGGTGCAGAGCCGTGGGGACATGGAAGGGTTGCCGACGCGCCATGAGTTATTGGCGCAATTCAATGACGCCAATCGCGAGCAAGCTTGCTCCCACAGGAGATCGAGTTAACCCCTGTGGGAGCGAGCTTGCTCGCGATAGCGGCCACCGCAAAAAACACCTGCTGCAAACAAAAACAACAAGCTCAGGAGTCAACGACATGCAAACGCTCAACCTCGCCACCCGCCGCTGGTGGTACATCATGCCCATCGTGTTCATCACCTACAGCCTGGCCTACCTGGACCGGGCCAACTACGGGTTCGCCGCCGCCTCGGGCATGGCCAAGGACCTGATGATCACCCCGGGGCTGTCGTCCTTGCTGGGCGCCCTGTTTTTCCTCGGCTACTTTTTCTTCCAGGTCCCGGGGGCGATCTATGCGCAAAAGCACAGCGTGAAGAAGCTGATCTTCGTCAGCCTGATCCTCTGGGGCTCGCTGGCCACCCTGACGGGCGTGGTCTCCAATGCCTACTGGTTGATCGTGATCCGCTTCATGCTCGGGGTGGTCGAGGCCGCGGTGATGCCGGCCATGCTGGTGTACCTGTGCCACTGGTTCACCCGGGCCGAACGTTCGCGCGCCAACACGTTCCTGATCCTTGGCAACCCAGTGACCATGCTGTGGATGTCGGTGGTGTCGGGTTATCTGGTACAGCAATTCGACTGGCGCTGGATGTTCATCATCGAAGGCCTGCCGGCGGTGCTCTGGGCCTTTATCTGGTGGCGCCTGGCCGATGATCGTCCGTCCCAGGCCAAGTGGCTCAGCGACCAGGAAAAACACGACCTGGAAAGCGCATTGGCGGCTGAACAGGTGGGTATCAAGGCGGTGAAGAACTATGCCGAGGCCTTCCGCTCGCCCAAGGTCATCATCCTGGCGTTGCAGTTTTTCTGCTGGAGCATTGGGGTCTACGGGTTCGTGCTGTGGCTACCGTCCATCCTCAAGGCAGGTTTGCAGATGAGCATGGTCGAGGCCGGCTGGCTGTCGTCGTTGCCGTACCTGGCGGCGGTGGTCGGCATGCTGGTGGTGTCCTGGGCATCGGACAAGGCCCAGAAGCGCAAGCGCTTCGTCTGGCCGCCGCTGCTGGTCGCTTCCATCGCGTTCTACGCCTCCTACCTGCTGGGGCCTGAACATTTCTGGTGGTCCTACAGCCTGCTGGTGGTGGCCGGGGCTTGCATGTATGCGCCGTACGGGCCGTTTTTTGCCATCGTTCCGGAAATCCTCCCCGCCAACGTCGCCGGCGGTGCCATGGCGCTGATCAACAGCATGGGCGCGCTGGGTTCATTCGGCGGCTCGTACCTGGTGGGTTACCTCAACGGTTCCACCGGTTCCCCTGGCATGTCCTTCCTGTTGATGAGCGGCGCGTTGCTGGTGGCCGTGGTGCTGACCCTCGCCCTCAAGCCCGGCGCCAGCGACCGGGCCGTGTCGAAAACCGCGACGCCACACTCGGCGCCCGCCCATTCCTGAAGCGAGACCCCTCCATGAAAAAGCACGTGGTGTTGTACAAGGCGCTGTCAGCGCAATTGATGGCCCGTTTGCAAGCCCAGGCCCAAGTCACCCTCATCGAGCGCCTCGACGCGCAAAGCCTGGTGCAACTGCGCGAGGCCTTGCCAAGCGCCCATGGCTTGCTGGGTGCCAGCCTCAAGCTGGATGCGGCGCTGCTGGACCTGGCGCCGAACCTGCAAGCCATCGCCAGCGTCTCGGTGGGGGTCGACAACTACGATATCGACTACCTGACCGAACGCCGGATCCTGCTCACCAATACCCCGGACGTGCTCACCGAAACCACCGCGGACACCGGTTTCGCCCTGATCCTGGCAACCGCCCGGCGCGTGGTGGAACTGGCCAACCTGGTGCGCAGCGGCGGCTGGCAACAGAGCATCGGCCCCCGGCATTTCGGCAGCGATGTCCATGGCAAGACCTTGGGCATCATCGGCATGGGCCGCATCGGCGAAGCCTTGGCCCAGCGCGGGCACTTCGGCTTCGGCATGCAGGTCATCTACCACAGCCACTCGCCCAAGCCTGCAGTCGAGCAGCGCTTCGACGCACGCTATTGCAGCCTCGAAACATTGTTGCAGCAGGCGGACTTCGTCTGCCTGACCTTGCCCTTGACGGCTGAAACCCAAGGGCTGATCAATGCGCGGGCGTTTGCCCGGATGCGTCCCGAATCCATCTTTATCAATATCTCCCGAGGCAAAGTGGTGGACGAGGCGGCACTGATCGACGCCCTGCGCAGCGGGCAAATCCGTGCCGCGGGGCTGGACGTGTTCGAGCGCGAGCCCTTGAGTGCGGATTCACCGTTGTTGCAACTGGATAACGTGGTGGCGACACCGCACATGGGCTCGGCCACCCACGAGACCCGGGAAGCGATGGCGCGTTGTGCGGTCGACAACCTGCTGGCGGCATTGGCGGGTGAGCGGCCGGCGAATCTGGTGAATGCGGGGGCGTGGGTAGGCTGAGCAATCATCCAAGCACGGCTGTGGCGAGGGAGCTTGCTCCCGCTCGACTGCGCAGCAGTCGCAGGCCCGGCGGGCGCGGTATGTCTGGGAACCGCGCCGGCTCGGTTTGGGGCTGCTGCGCAGCCCAGCGGGAGCAAGCTCCCTCGCCACGGGGGGGTATGTCGGCTGATGGGTTTCGATGTTGTCCAGTGCACGGTTCGCCAGCGGGCTGCCCAGTTCGATCAGTTGCTGAATGCCCAGGAGGAAATGCCGGCGTGAACCGTCCAGGTCGAAGGCCAGGTCATTGACCATGGCATTGGCCGAAGCCAGGGTTTCGCTGAGGTTGGCAAGCAGGCTTTCGGTGTCGATGTCTTTGTTGACGGTGAAGAGTTGGCCGGGGGCAGGTTCTGCTTCGGGTTTGTCCGGCTTGGGGTTCAGGTAATGGTCGAGGACTCGGTCGGTGACTTCGTCGTGTTTTTGAGACTTGGTTTTTGAACGCGGTGACGTTGGATCGGTGTTCGGTGGGTTCGGGGTTACTTTGAACATGAATGAATCTCCAAATCAGAAAAAGGAGACCATCAACCTCGCTACCAAACGAAGGTGGCGGCCATACGCGGGTTGGTAGACCGGTGACTTGGAGAACCGGCGCGTCCGAAGACGCCCTGCGCATGACCGCCATAAAACAGATACCAAAAAGGCCTCTGTTACAGGGGCTGTGCGACAAGTCAAAAGCCGGGCTACCAAACCCGATCGCTGATTCATCAGCGACCCGGAAACGATAGAACCTGCCTCCCAAGCGCACAAGCCGGCGGATTCTGGCGCAGTTGTAGGCAATGGCGCAAGACAACGTAGCCTGCTCCAGAGCACTCCTACGTCCCGATAAACACCCCTTCACTTTGTGAGTGCTTCGCACTCAAGCGGGAGCAAGCTCCCTCGCCACCGGGTAAGGTGCGCCTGTCGGGTGGGATTCATGGCAAGCAAACCCACCCCCACAATCTTTCCAAGCCGATCACAATTCACACGGCCAATCAAAATCCCGTTAGTCGCCACCCCCTGCCATGCATTAAAGTAACGCCCCCAGCCCCGGCGTTATCCGAACGTCCGGGGCCACCCTTTCCAGGAACAGTCACCGATGGAACATCGTGAAGCGCTGCTTGCGCTGCGAACCTTTCTTTCAACGCAGATTCTCGGCCAGGAAAAACTCATCGAGCGCCTGCTCATCGCCCTGCTTGCCGACGGCCACATGCTGGTGGAAGGCGCGCCGGGGCTGGCCAAGACCAAGGCCATCAAAGAACTGGCCGAAGGCGTCGAAGCGCAATTCCATCGCATCCAGTTCACCCCCGACCTGCTGCCCGCCGACATCACCGGTACGGAAATCTACCGCCCGGAAACCGGTAGCTTCGTGTTCCAGCAAGGGCCGATTTTCCATAACCTGGTGCTGGCGGACGAAATCAACCGCGCCCCGGCCAAGGTCCAGTCGGCCTTGCTGGAGGCGATGGCCGAGCGGCAGGTCAGCGTCGGGCGCAGCACTTATGAACTGTCGCCGCTGTTCCTGGTGATGGCCACGCAGAACCCGATCGAGCAGGAAGGCACCTACCCGCTGCCCGAAGCCCAGCTCGACCGCTTCCTGATGCACGTCAAGATCGGTTTCCCGGACGCCGCGGTGGAACGCCGTATCCTGCAGCAGGCCCGGGGTGAAGCGCTGAACGGCGAGACCAAGCCCGAACGCCGCGTGAGCCAGCAGGCGATTTTCTCTGCGCGCAAGGAAATCCTCGGGTTGTACATGGCCGACGCCGTGGAGGAGTACTTGGTGCAACTGATCATGGCCACCCGCAACCCGGCCAAGTTCGATCCGGAAATGGCCGAATGGATCGCCTACGGCGCCAGCCCGCGGGGCTCCATCGCCCTGGACCGCTGTGCCCGTGCCCACGCCTGGCTGGCCGGACGCGACTTTGTCAGCCCCGAAGATATCCAGGCCGTGCTGTTCGACGTGCTGCGCCATCGCATCATCCTGTCGTTCGAAGCCGAAGCCGCCGGTATCGACCAGGACCGGGTCGTGCAGCGGATTCTCGACGTCGTCGCTGTCGCTTGAGCATGCGTCATGAATAACCCACTGGCGCCCGCACCGGGCATCCGCGTCAGCCTCGCAGAGCTGATCGAGATGCGCCATCGCGTACGCGAAGTGCAGTTGTTCTCGACCCCAGGCCAGCGCAGCCCGCTGATCGGCCTGCATCACTCCAAGCTGCGCGGACGCGGGGTCGATTTCGACCAGGTGCGGGTCTATCAGGCCGGCGACGACGTACGCACCATTGACTGGCGCGTCACCGCCCGGACCCAGGAGCCCCACACCAAACTGTTCCACGAAGAACGCGAGCGGCCGATCTTCATCATGATCGAGCAAAGCCACCGGCTGTTCTTCGGTTCGGGGCTGGTGTTCAAGTCGGTGCTCGCCGCTCAGGCCGCCAGCCTCATAGGCTGGGCCGCGCTGGGGCATAACGACCGGGTCGGCGGCCTGGTGTTCGGCAATAACACCCATTACGAGGTCAAGCCGCGACGCAGCAAACAGAGCCTGTTGCAATTGCTCAACCGGTTGGTGCGGGTCAATCAGTCACTGCACACCGAGGCCGAGCCGGATCGCGACTCGTTCGGCATCGCCCTGCGCCGAGCCCGGGAAGTGCTACGGCCCGGCAGCCTGGCGATCGTGATTTGCGATGAGCGCGCGCTGTCCGACAGCGCCGAGCAACAGTTGAGCCTGCTGTCGCGCCATTGCGACCTGTTGTTGCTGCCACTGTCGGACCCGCTGGATCATGCCCTGCCCGCCGCCGGTCTGCTGCGGTTCACCCAGCGTGGTTCGCAGCTGGAACTCGACACCCTGAATTTCGAACTGCGCCAGGCCTATCGCGCCCAGGCCGAGGCGCGCCAGGAACGCTGGGAGATGCTGGCGCAGAAACTGCGAATCCTGATGCTGCCCCTGAGTACCCAGGGCGACATGGTCGAGCAACTGCGCGACTACCTGAACCCCAAGCGGGCCGGGAAAAGCCGATGAGCAGCCTCGATCAACTGCAACCGCTGATGGCGCCGCCGCCTATCGGTTTCTGGCCACCCGCGCCAGGCTGGTGGCTGCTGCTGGTGTTGATCCCATTGCTGGGCCTGGGCCTGTGGCAACTGCGCCGGTTCATTCCCATCAAGCGCACCGTCGCCCGCGCCGAACAACCCTTGGACCCGGTGCGCCTGGCCGCGCTGGCCGAACTCGCCCTGCTGCCCAAACCCTACGACGGCGCGCCGGCCGGGGCCTGGTTGCAACAGCTCAACGGGCTGCTCAAGCGTCTATGCCGCAATCACTACCCCTACAGCCAGAGCCACACCCTCAATGGGCGCAAATGGCTGGCGTTCCTGGATAACCGCTGCCCGGCCGCGGGCCTGACGCGCTGGATGATCTTGGTGGAAGGCGCCTACAAACCCGAATGCAAGCTCGATGACAAAGCCATCGCTGGCCTGACCCAGGCGGTCGAAATCTGGATTCGCAAACATGTTTGAGTTCGCCTGGCCGTGGGTATTCGCCCTGTTGCCGCTGCCTTGGCTGATGCGCCTGGTGCTGCCGGCGGCCGATAGCGGCGAGCCAGCGCTCAAGGTCAGTTTCCTCGGGGACCTGGAAGGCCTGGTGGGTCGGCGGGCGCGGGCCAATCTGCCGACCTGGCGGCAACAGGCGCCCTTCATCCTGCTCTGGCTGCTGTTGCTGATCGCCGCGACCCGACCGCAGTGGTTGGGCGAGCCATTGCCCATTGCCGCCAGCGGCCGCGACCTGCTGGTGGCGGTGGATGTCTCGGGTTCCATGGACTTTCCCGACATGCAGTGGAAGGACGAAGAGGTCAGTCGCCTTGTGCTGGTCCAGCACATGCTCGGGGACTTTCTCGAAGGCCGCGAAGGTGACCGGGTCGGCCTGATCCTGTTCGGCAGCCAGGCCTATCTGCAAGCACCGCTGACCTTCGACCGCCGCACCGTGCGCCATTGGCTCGATGAGGCGCGTATCGGTATCGCCGGCAAGAACACCGCCATAGGCGACGCCATCGGACTGGCCCTCAAGCGCCTGCGCCAGCGCCCGGCCCACAGCCGCGTGCTGATCCTGGTAACCGACGGCGCCAACAACGGCGGTGAAATCGATCCGCTGACCGCTGCGCGACTGGCTGCCGACGAAGGCGTGAAAATCTACCCGATCGGCATCGGTGCCGACCCGGAACAAAGCGGCACCACGGGTTTGCTCGGCGTCAACCCGAGCCTGGACCTGGATGAACCGACACTCAAGGAAATCGCCCAAGCCACCGGCGGCCAGTATTTTCGTGCCCAGGATGGCGCGCAATTACTGGCGATCAAGACCGCCCTCGACCAGCTCGAGCCGGTGACCCAGCAACCGACCCAGGCCCGTCCTGCCCTGGCGCTGTATCACTGGCCCCTGGCCGTTGCGCTGCTGTTGAGCATGTTGCTGGTGGCCCGGGCGCGCTGGCCGGACAATCCGTTGCAGCGCCTGTTCAACCAGCCGCTGTTCCAGCCGGCCCAACACACCGAGTGGCGCCAGCGGCTCAAGCGCCTGCGCTTGCGGAGGCGTCGATGATCGCCTTCTGGCCACATTGGCTACGCCCCTGGTTCGTATTGCTGCTACCTCTGCTGGGCTGGTTGCTCTGGCAACTGTGGCACCGGCAGAAACGCGTGGGCCGCTGGCAGATGATCCTGCCGCCCGCCTTTCATGCTGTGCTGCTCAGTGGCGGCAGTGGCCGCGAAAGCCGGCTGCCGTGGATTGCCCTGGGCCTGGGTTGGCTGTTGATCGTGCTGGCGCTGCTGGGGCCGAGTTGGGCGCGGGTCGAACAGACCAGCCAGAAACCCGCCGACCCGCTGGTGGTGGTGCTGGAACTGACCCCGGAAATGCTCGCCACCGACGTCCCGCCCACGCGCCTGGAGCAGGCCCGGCGCAAGGTACTGGACCTGTTGCAGAACCGCAGCGACGCCCAGACCGCGATCATCGTCTATGCCGGCAGCGCCCATACGCTGGTGCCGCTGTCCGACGATCTGTCCACCAGCGCCAACCTGCTCGAAGCCCTTGCGCCATCGATCATGCCGCAGAGCGGCCATCGTGCCGACCTGGCGGTCCGCAAGGCGCTGGCCCTGTTGGACCAGGGCGAACTGGGCCATGGCCGGATCCTGCTGATCGGTTCGTCGCTGAACGAGCAGGAACGCCAAGGCATTCGCCAGGCCCTGGACGGTTCCGCCACACAATGGCTGATGCTCGGCATTGGTACCCGCGAAGGCGCACCGGTGCCCCAGGAAGATGGCAGTTACCTCAAGGATGCGCAGGGTTCGATCCTGCTGCCACGCCTGGACAGCCCGGGCCTCAAGGCCTTTGCCAACAAGCTGGACGGCCGCTACCGGCCGGCGCGCCTGGACGACAGCGACCTGCGCGGCCTGGGCCTGTTGGACGGCCCTCGTCATCTGCGCAGCGACGGACAAACGCTGCGCCTGGACACCTGGGCCGACCAGGGCTATTGGCTGCTCCTGCCCCTGTTGCTGCTGGCCGCCTGTGCCGGACGGCGAGGCTGGCTGTTCTGCCTGCCACTGTTATTCATGTTGCCGCAAACCGGCCACGCCTTCGAATTCCAGGACCTGTGGTTGCGCGCCGACCAACAGGGCCAGCACTTGCTCAAGCAAAAACGTCCCGCCGAAGCCGCCGCCCACTTCGAGGACAGCCAGTGGCAAGGCGTCGCCCTGTACGAAGCCGGCCAGTACAGCGAAGCCGCCCGACGCTTCGCCGAAGGCAACGACGCCCGTGCGCACTACAATCGCGGCAATGCCCTGGCCAGGAGCGGCGAACTGGAAGCCGCGCTGGATGCCTATGAGCAGGCCCTGGAGTTGCAACCCGACCTGCGCCCCGCCCAGACCAACAAGGCCCTGGTGGAAAGTTTGTTGAAAGAGCCGCCCCCCGTACCGGAAGAACCCAAGCCTGCCGAAAACGAGGAGCCGGCCCCCACCGAGCAATCGCCGGATACCGACTCACCCACCCAGTCTTCCGAACCGGGACAGCCCTCTCTCGAGGCAAGCGCGACATCGGACGAGCCCCAACCCCCGCGCGCGGCACAACCGCCTACCGCCCAGGATGTACCAGGCAGCGAACTGCCCGATGAGCAGACCACCACCCCGCCACTGCGTCCTGCCGCGGGCCAGCGCAATGAAGAAGAACAGCGCCAGGCACTGGAACAATGGCTGCGCCAGATCCCGGATAATCCAGGGGAGCTGCTCAGACGTAAATTCTGGTATGAACAGCAAAGCCATCAGGCCCAGGAAAAAACCAAATGACCCGCTTCACCACCTACTTCCTCGTGTTGCTGCTCTGGGCCTCTGGAACCCAGGCTGCACAGCTGACTGCCAGTGTGGACCGCAGCCGCCTGAACTCCGGGGAAACGGTGGAGCTGACCCTGGAATCCAACGACGCCACGTTGTTCGGCAAACCGGACCTGGCTCCGCTCCAGGCCTTGTTCGATGTGCGCGGTACCCGTCAGGTCAACCAGTTGACGACCCTTGACGGAGAGAACCGCGCCACCACCCGCTGGATCGTGACCCTGCTGCCGCGCCAAAGCGGCACCGTGATCATTCCGCCGTTGCAACTGGGCGAAGTGACCAGCCAGCCGATCACCCTGCAGGTGATCGAAAGCGAAACCCGCGACGCCTCGCAGCCCCTGGCAGCGGTGTTTATCGAGGCCAGCCTCGACCAGACCGACGTGTATGTTCAGGCCCAGGCGATCTTGACCCTGCGCATCTACCATTCGGTGTCGCTGTACGACGACAGCAGCCTCACGCCGCTGCACATCCCCGATGCCCGCACCGAGCAACTGGGCGAATCGCGCACCTATGAAAAAGTCATCAACGATGTCCGCCATGGCGTGATTGAACTGCGCTACGGCATCTACCCACAGCGCAGCGGCGAACTGACGATTCCGGCCCAGACATTCAGCGCCACCCTGGTCGAGCCGGTGGCCCAGGACGCCGTACCTTCGGGCCCCAAGCCCGGCCAGTTGATGCGGGTAAGCTCCGCGCAACTGTTGCTGCGCGTCAAGCCCAAGCCTGCCAGTTATCCGGCCGACGTGCCCTGGCTGCCGGCGCGCAGTCTGTCCTTGAGTGAAAGCTGGAGCCCGGAGCCGACCCACAGCCAGGTGGGCGATTCCCTGACCCGCAGCCTGACCCTGGAAGCCGAAGGCCTGGCCAGCGCCCAGTTGCCACCGCTGCCGGCCACGGAGATCAATGGCCTGCGGCGCTATCCGGACCAACCGGTACTCAGCAGCCGCAACAGTGAACGCGGGCTGGTGGGCAGCCGCGAAGACCGCGAAGCGCTGGTGCCCAATCGCAGCGGCACCATCGAGCTGCCACCGGTGGAAGTGGTCTGGTGGAACACCCTGGAAGACCACCTGGACCGCACCAGCCTCCCGGCGCGGACCCTGCAAGTGGCGAACAATCCAAGCCTGATGGTGGACACGCCGGCCGGCACGGCGCAGATCGTAACGACCGTCGACAGCGACATGCTCTGGTACTGGCAACTGAGCACCTTGGTCCTGGCCTGCACGACCGTGCTGGGCTTCGCCCTGTGGTGGCGCGGCCGCTGGCAGCCAGCGATCCTGCGCTCGACCCAGACCGGACCGAGCCCCCGCACCTTGCTGGATGATCTCAAACGCACCTGCCTGGCCAACGACCCCCACGCCACCCGCCAGGCCCTGGACGCCTGGGCCCGCCAGCAACCGGAAACCCTGGCCGACATGGCCGCACGCTTCGTGCCGCTGTCCGACGCCCTGGACGGCCTCAACGGCGCGCTCTACAGCGAGACCGGCCAGCATTGGCAGGGTGAAGACTTGTGGCGGGCGATTCGGGCGATTCCCCCCACCGATGGGGCGCAGGCTTCTGCCAGTGATTCCGGGTTGCCGCCGTTGTACCCCAAATAAACCCGGTTTCCTGGGCAGTCATGGCTTTTGTAGCTTTTGTAGCTTTTGTAGCTTTTGTAGCTTTTGTAGCTTTTGTAGCTTTTGTAGCTTTTGTAGCTTTGTAGCTTTTGTAGCTTTTGTAGCTTTTGTGGCGAGGGAGCTTGCTCCCGCTGGGCTGCGAAGCGGCCCCTTTTTTTGCGATTGCTGCGCAATCGAGCGGGAGCAAGCTCCCTCGCCACAGGGTCTTGCACCAAATCCTGCAACGTCGAGCAAGTTCTCGCCCCCATTTCCCAGTAAACTCTGCTTCTTTTAGCCGCCCCTCTTCACGCGGCCATCATCTGTTTCCTGGAGTACACCTTGCGTCTGTTTCACACCTCCGACTGGCACCTGGGGCAAAACCTCCACGGCCAGGAACGCGACTTCGAACACGCGTGTTTCCTCGACTGGCTGCTGCGCCAACTGAGCAGCGAAAAACCCGATGTACTGCTGATTGCCGGCGATATCTTCGACACCGTGAATCCGCCGGTCAAAGCCCAGGAGCGACTCTACGACTTCATCGTCAGCGCCCATGAACAAAACGCCAACCTGACCATCGTGATGATCGCCGGCAACCACGACTCCGGCTCGCGTATCGAACTGCCTGCGCCGCTGATGCGACGCCTGCGCACCCATGCCCTGGGCCGGGTGCTGTGGCTGGACGACGGTCAACTGGACGTCGAGCGCCTGTTGTTGCCGTTGCCCGATGCCAAAGGCAAGGTCAAGGCGTGGTGCCTGGCCCTGCCGTTCCTGCGCCCTGCCGAAGTCACTGGCGCACAGCTGGGCGACGACTACCTGCGAGGCATCGGCCAGGTCCATGAGTGGCTGATCGCCGCGGCCAATAGCAAGCGCAAGAAAGGCCAGGCGCTGATCGCCATCAGTCATGCCCATATGGCCGGTGGTTCGGTGTCCGAGGATTCCGAGCGCAGCCTGATCATCGGCAACGCCGAGGCCCTGCCCGCCAGCCTGTTCGGCCCGAACATCAGCTACGTCGCCCTCGGCCATTTGCACAAGCCGCAGAAGGTCAACGGTGAAGAGCGCATCCGCTACAGCGGTTCACCGATCCCGCTGTCATTTTCGGAGATCGGCTATCAGCATCAGATCCTCGACATCACCCTCGACGGCGAGGCGCTGGTCAAGGTCGAGCCGCGCCTGATCCCACGGGCCGTCAACCTGCAACGCCTGGGCCCGGCGCCACTGGCCGATCTACTGGTGCAACTCAAGGACCTGCCCGACATCGACCTGCTGGCCGATGTCCAGCGCCAACCCTGGTTGGAAGTGCGGGTACGCCTCGACGAACCGCAGCCGGACCTGCGTCACCAAGTGGAGACCGCATTGCAAGGCAAGGCCGTGCGCCTGGTGCGGATCGCCGCCGAGTACGCCGGCAACGGCGGCGCCGGCAATGCCGATGATGGCAGCGCGCTGGTGGAGCTGGATCAACTCAGCCCACAGGAGTTGTTCAGCCGCGCCTGGCAGGACACCTACGGCAACGACGTGGACGAACAGACCCTCAAGGACTTTGCCGTGCTGTTGCAAGACGTGCAGATGGAGAGCGAGCAGCCATGAAGATCCTCGCGATCCGCCTCAAGAACCTGGCGTCCCTGGCCGGGCCGTTTGAAATCGATTTCACCGCCGAACCCTTGGCCAGCGCCGGCCTGTTCGCCATTACCGGCCCCACGGGCGCCGGCAAGAGCACATTGCTCGACGCCCTGTGCCTGGCGCTGTTTGGCGCCGTGCCGCGCCTCAATAACACCGGACGCGACGCCAAGGTGCCGGACGTCGATGGCGAAATTGCCACGGGCGATCCGCGCACACTGTTGCGCCGTGGTACCGGCGATGGTTATGCCGAAGTGGATTTTCGCGGCATCGACGGACGCCGCTATCGGGCCCGCTGGGAAGCCAATCGCGCCCGGGAAAAGGCCGGCGGCAAATTGCAAGCCAGCCGCCAGAGCCTGCGGGACCTGGACAACGATCAACTGCTGGCGAGCCAGAAAGGCGAATACAAGACCCAGCTCGAAACGGCCCTGGGCCTGAACTTCGAACAGTTCACCCGTGCCGTGCTGCTGGCCCAGAGCGAGTTCAGCGCGTTCCTCAAGGCCGATGACAACGATCGCAGCGAACTGCTGGAAAAACTCACCGACACCGCCCTCTACACCCGCCTCGGGCGCCGCGCCTTCGACAAGGCCAAGCAAGCCAAGGAAAACCACAAGCAGTTACAGGACCAGGCCACTGGCGTTACGCCGCTCGCTCCCGAGGCCCGGGCCGAGCTGGACCTGCGCTTCACCGAAGCGCAGCTGCAACTCAAGGCCCAACAAGCCCAACTCAAGCAGCTGGAGCAGCAGCACACCTGGCTGCGCGACCTGGGCCTATTGCAGGATGAACACGCCAGCGCCGCCGAACAGCTGCAACAGGCCCAGGCCGATTGGAACGCCCTGGCCGACGAACGTCTGAAACTGGTCCGCCTGGAACAACTGGCGCCCCAGCGGCATCAGTTCATTCGCCAAACGGAACTGAACCGGCAGCTTGAGCCCCTGGCGGCGCAGATCCAGCAACTCACCCAGCAGCAGATCGACCTGCACGCCCAACAAGCCGAACTGGAAAAGGCCCTGGACGATGCGCAACAAGCGCTGGCCAGCGCCCGCCAGCAAAGCATCGACAGTGCGCCATTGCTGCGTCAGGCCTTCGGCGAGCAGAGCACCCTCGCCCGCCTGGCCCAAGACGCGAGCCTCAGCGCCGAGCGCCAGGAACAGGCACAGCAGGCCTGCACCGAAGGCCAGCGCACCATCGACACCTTGCTCGAGCAGCAAAGGCAGGTGGCCGAGCGCTTGCAGCGCATCGCCGACGCGCTGGAACAAAGCACGCACCTGGCCCCGCTGAGCGATGCCTGGAACGCCTATCGCGATCGCCTCCAACAACTGATGCTGATCGGTAATCGCCTGAACCAGGGCCAGGCCGAACTCGCCACACTGGAACAAAGCGCCACCCGCGCCGCCGAGGAACTGGCCACCCGCCGGCAAGACCTTGAAGTGCTCTACAAGGAAGCCGGCGCCGAGCCGGAGGCCGTGGCCGAACAGATCCAGTTGCTCGGCACCCTGCTGCAAGACAACCGCAAGCAACTGCGCGCCTTCGAAGACCTGACCCGGCTGTGGGCCAGTCAGCAAGAGCTGGACAAACGTGGCGCCGAGCTTGAACAACGCCAGCAACGAGCGTTGCAGGAACGTGACCGGCTGGTGCGCGAAGGCGGCGAAGCCAAGGCCGAACTGACCATCGCCGAACAGACCCTGACCGTTACTCGCGAGCTGCTGGAGCGCCAGCGCCTGGTCCGTAGCGAAAGTGTCGAGCAGCTGCGCGCACAGTTGCAGGATGAACAGCCCTGCCCCGTGTGTGGCAGTGTCGAGCATCCTTATCATCAGCCCGAAGCCCTGCTGGAAAACCTCGGGCGCTTCGATGAAACCGAAGAGGCCAACGCCCGCAAGGCCGTCGACCTGCTCAATGAAAAAGTCATCGACCTGCGGGCGCAATACAGTGGAGTGATCGCCCAGCTCAAGGAACTCAAACAGCAGCAGGAACAGCTCGCCAGCCAGCAACAGGGCCTGGCGCCCAGCCTTGAAGCCCACCCGTTGTCGGCGCAACTGCTGGCCCAGGAAGCGAACAAGCGCGACGCCTGGCTGACCCAGCAGAACAGCCAACTGAACCTGCGCATCAGCCAGGACGAACAACGGCAAACCGCCCTGCTGACCCTGCAGCAAGACGCCGCGCGCATGGCGCAGCGACTGCGTGAAGCCGAGGCAGCCAGCCAACAGGCGTCACAACACCTGGGCAACCAGCAGCAGGAACTGTCCCGCGACCGCCAGCGCCTGGACGAGGAGCTGAGCCACTTCAGCACCCTGCTACCCGCTGACACCCTGCAGGCCTTGCGCAGCGAACCCGCCGCAACCTTCTTGCAGCTCGACCAGCATATCGCCCAGCGCCTGGAGCAATTGGAACAGCAGCGCGACGAACTGAGCGAACAGCTCCAGCGCCAGCAGACCCTGGAGAAAGAGCAGGACCGCCAGCAGACCCGCCTCCAGCAACTGGAAGCGGCCCGCCTGCAATTCAGCGCCCTGAACGAGCAACAACAGACCTGCCAGCAGCAACTCACGCAACTGCTCGGCGAGCACACCAGCGCCGAACAGTGGCAGCAACAACTCGACCAGCGCCTGGAACAGACGCGGGATGCCGAGGCGACGGCCAATCAGCAGTTGCAGCAATTGCGCAACGACCTGGTGCAACTGGCCGCCGAACTCAAGGCCCGACAGGAACAGGCCCAATCCCTGGACCTCGAACGCCAGGCGCTGGCCGCCGGTATCGCGCAATGGCGCACCAACCATCCGGAACTGGACGATGCCGCCCTTGAGGCCCTGCTCGGCCTGGACGACCAACACGTCAGCCAGTTGCGCCAGCGCTTGCTCAACAGCGAAAAAGCCATCGAGCAGGCCCGCGTCCTGCTCACCGAACGCGAGCAGCGCCTGCAAAACCATCAGGCCCAACACAACGGCAACCTGTTGCCGGAACAATTGGCCGAAGCCCTCACCGAGCTGCAAGGCCAGTTCGCCGCCAGTGAACAGCGCTGTGCCGAACTACGCGCCGAACAGGCCGAGGACCAGCGCCGGCAGAACGCCAACCAGGCCCTGGCCCAGCAGATCGAGCAGGCCTATATCGAATACCAGCGTTGGGCACGGCTGGACGCATTGATCGGTTCGGCCACCGGCGACCGCTTCCGCAAGCTGGCCCAGGCCTACAACCTCGACTTGCTGGTGCACCACGCCAATGCCCAACTGCGGCAACTGGTACGCCGCTATAGGCTCAAGCGTGGCGGCAGCATGCTCGGGCTACTGGTGATGGACACGGAAATGGGCGATGAACTGCGCTCGGTACATTCGTTGTCCGGCGGCGAAACCTTCCTGGTCTCCCTCGCCTTGGCCTTGGGCCTGGCCTCGATGGCGTCCAGCACACTGAAGATCGAATCGCTGTTCATCGACGAAGGCTTCGGCAGCCTCGACCCCGAGTCGCTGCAACTGGCGATGGACGCTCTCGACGGCCTGCAGGCCCAGGGCCGCAAGGTCGCGGTGATTTCCCACGTACAGGAAATGCACGAGCGGATACCGGTGCAGATCCAGGTCCGTCGCCAAGGCAACGGCTTGAGCACCGTGGAGGTGAAATGAGCCACGCCACGCTCTATTCCTTCCGCCGCTGCCCCTACGCGATGCGAGCACGCATGGCCTTGCGCTACAGCGCGGTCGAGGTGGCGATTGTCGAAGTCAGCCTGAAGGCCAAGCCCGCCGAGATGCTCGCACTCTCCAGCAAAGGCACGGTGCCGGTGCTGCAGGTCGATGGCCGGGTGATCGATGAAAGCCTGGAGATCATGGCCTGGGCCTTGGCCCGCCATGATCCGCAAGACTGGCGGTTGCTGGATGATCCCGAAGGCCAGACATTGGCGGCAGCGTTGATCGAGGAAAACGACCATCGGTTCAAGCTTCACCTGAACCGCTACAAGTACCCCGAGCGTCATCCTGAACAGCCGGTGGAGCATTATCGGGCCGAGGGCGAGGTGTTCCTGGGGCGGCTGGAAACGCTGCTTGAAGCGCGGCCATTCCTGGTGGCCGATCACCTGAGCCTGGCCGATGTGGCGCTGATGCCATTCGTGCGTCAGTTCGCCCATGTCGACCGCGAGTGGTTCACCCAGGCGCCTTATCCTCGGCTACGGGACTGGTTGCAACGGTTCCTGGCGTCCGAGCTGTTCGTGGCGATCATGGCCAAATAACGGCTGCACACAGCCCTTGTGGCGAGGGAGCTTGCTCCCGCTGGGCTGCGCAGCAGCCCCCCCTCAAGGACCACTAATCAACCTGACCCACCGCGTTGCCGGGTTTTAGGGCCGCTGCGCGCCCCAGCGGGAGCAAGCTCCCTCGCCACGGGGAATTGGGTACGGCGCGGGTTAAGGGAATGCCTCG
>NZ_FNNL01000014.1:41734-100681 GCF_900106735.1 Pseudomonas sp. NFACC08-1
GTTTCAAGAGCAAATCGGTTGGTCGACCGGGATGCTTTTGTGGCGAGGGAGCTTGCTCCCGCTCGATTGCGCAGCAATCGCAAAAAGGGTCCGCTGCGCGGCCCAGCGGGAGCAAGCTCCCTCGCCACAAAGGCAATCCTGCAACCCGATTGTTGCCGATCCGATCAGTCGCTCAGCAGACTCAATAATCGCTCACGCGCCACTTCCAACTCGCCGGAATCCGGCTGCGCCGCCGAGACTATCGGCGTGGAGTAGAGAAACAGCAGCATCACTGCCAGACGCATCGCCATGGTGTCCATCCTTATCTGCGAAGGAGTCAATTTGTCAGCGTCAAATTTAAGCACATGGCCAAATGATATTACAGCTGGTTTTTTCCAGAAACGGCGAAGCCTGCGATCTTTTCTCTTGCACCTGGGGGGCAGTGAAGATGAAAAGATCGCAGGCTTCAGTCGTTGCGCGCTATTTCAGTGTTGGGTCTTGTGGTCCAGCGCCGCATAGAAGTTGGCACTTTGTTGCAGGTATTTCTCGGTATAGCTCTGGGTGCGATTTTTCTTGTCGCTGATTTCGACGCTGGCACTGGCGGGCAGCGCCACGGTGGCAGAGATGGCGGAAGCGGCGATCACGGAGAAGAGATTCAGATTCATGGCGGTAGACCTCGGATTCAGTTGGCTGACTTGCCCGGTTGGGCCGTGAAGCAAACTTACGCGCCGAGGCGTCCCGCGTTGAAATGCTTTACATCACTTGCGAATATCAGTCTCGTTGATACAACGGCGCAGGCCCCGAAAAACGGGGCCTGTGGGCTATTGACGGACCATGAACTTCAAATCGCTGGGCGCATCCATCGGCATTTTCTGCACGGTTTTACCCAGCAGGCCGGTCTTCGGATCGCGCTCGATCACCACGATCTGGTTGCTCTTCTGGTTGGCAATCAGCAGGAATCTTCCACTCGGGTCGAGGCTGAATTCCCGTGGATGATCGCCTTCGACCGAGCGCCGCTGCAGCTCTTTGAGCGTACCAGCGGCCGGGTCGATAGCGAACACCAGCACTTCGTTGGTGGTGCCACGGTTGCTGACGTAGAGGAACTTTCCATCCCTGGACGCATGCAGCGCAGCCGCCGCCCTGCCCGGCTGGGGTTTGCCGGCGGCCAGGTCGACCAGTTGACGCTGGGTCAATCGGCCGTCCTGATAGTCGAACACCGCCACTTGCGCGCTCATTTCCATGGTCAGCCAGGCGTGCTTGCCGTCAGCGCTGAACAGCAGGTGACGCGGGCCGCTGCCGGGTGGCAACTGCACGAAGGCTGGATCGGCAGCGGTCAACGGTAGCTCTGGATTGGCCTTGGGGTCGTAGCGGTAGATGAATACCTTGTCCGCCCCCAGGTCGTTGGCGAACACGTACTTGCCATCGGGCGAGGACACTGCGGCGTGGACATGGGCCGACATCTGCCGCTCGGGGTTGACCTTGCTCGGCTGATGACTGCTCAACTGCACCACCGGCGCCAGCTTGCCATCGGCGCCCACCGGCAACACCGCCAGGGTGCCGCCCGGGTCTTCCACCACCGAGTAGTTACTGACCAGCAAATGCCGGCCATCACCGCTGAGGCTGGAATGGGTCGGCTCGTTGCCCAGGGACTGCACCTGATTGATCAGGCTCAGTTCATGGGTCTTCGGGTCAATGGCGTAGCTGCTGACCTTGCCCACCGGGTCTTTCTGGCCCGGCCCGTTTTCATTGACCACGAACAGCCGGGTCATGTCCTTGGAAAGGGTCAGCCACGACGGGTTGTCTGTCTTGATCACTTGCAATGGGTTGGCATCGAGCTGGCCGGTGCGGCTGTCGAATTGCAACCGGTAGATGCCCTGGCTCTGGCCGGCGGTGTAGGAACCCACCAGCAGTTGATGGCGTTCATCGGTGTCTGCCTGGACGCCCATGGCGCCCAGGCTGCCGGCCATCAGCAACGGCCAGAGACTACGCATCTTCATGTTCGTCGTCCTCATCATCGTCGTGGCCGCTGGCCGCTTCCACGCACTCCAGGTGGTGGTCACCCGAATCGCTGGTAATGGTCCATTTGTTCCGGGTTTTATCGAAGGTCGCGGCCTTCATCTGCGCCGGCGTGAAACGCCAATGCTCAAGGGTGCGGCCGTTCATGCATTCGACGTGCAACTGGTCCTGATCATCGAGGAAAAAATCGAAAGCGTGCATATTGTCGATGATCAGCATGTCGCATTTTTGAAGGGCATCCAGCAGGGTCTCGGTAACGGCAGTCATGGTGATCAGTCGGTCGTTGGGAAAGTTGCCATGATAACCCAATGTGGGAGTGGGCCTTGGGCCATAACTTCAGACTCGATGTTGACTGGGCGATTGACTTCGCGAGCAAGCTCTCACATGGGAGCGCATTCCAATGTGAGAGCTTGCTCGCAAAGAGGCCGGTACATTCCACCTCAACGTAACGGCCTGACCGCGATCCTCAGACCGCCTCGCGCCCCGGCACGCCATCCACCAACCGCAGGATCCCCAGCGGGTTGGCGTTCTTCAGCGGTTCCGGCAGCAGGCTGTCGGGATAGTTCTGGAAGCACACCGGGCGCAGGAAACGATCGATCGCCAGGGTCCCCACCGAAGTGCCGCGGGCATCGGACGTCGCCGGGTAAGGCCCACCGTGCACCATCGAATCACACACCTCGACCCCGGTCGGATAACCGTTGAGCAGGATGCGGCCGACCTTCTGTTCCAGCAGCGGCGTCAATTCGCTGAACCGTTCGAAATCCGCCGGCTCGCCGATCATCGTCGCGGTCAACTGGCCGTGCAGACCGTTCAGCGCAGCGGTCAGTTGCGCCTGATCGGCGACTTCGACAAACACCGTGGTCGGGCCGAACACTTCTTCCTGCAACGCCTCGTCACCGTTGATCAGCAGGCTGGCGTCAGCCTTGAACAACTGCGGCTGGGCCTGGTTGCCCTGCTGCTCGCGCCCGGCCAAATGCTCGATACCGGGGTGAGCCAGCAACTTCTGCAGGCCCTTGCCGTAGCTTTGCAGCGTGCCGGCGTTGAGCATGGTCTGGGGCGCCTGGTCGCCGATCAGTGCGGCTACCTGCTGGGTGAAGGCAGTGAACTGCGGCGAACGAATGCCGATCACCAGGCCCGGGTTGGTACAGAACTGACCGCAGCCCTGCACCACCGAAGCGGTCAAGTCGCGCGCGACGCTCTCGGCGCGGTTTTCCAGGGCTTGGGGCAACACGATTACCGGGTTGATGCTCGACATCTCGGCAAACACCGGGATCGGCTGGGGCCGTGCGGCCGCCATGTCGCACAGGGCACGCCCGCCCTTGAGGGAACCGGTGAAACCCACGGCCTGGATCGCTGGATGCTTGACCAGCCACTCGCCAACGCCACCGCCGTAGATCATGTTGAACACACCCGCCGGCATCGCGGTTTTTTCCGCCGCGCGGATGATCGCATCGGCCACGTGCTCGGCGGTCGCCATGTGACCGCTGTGGGCCTTGAACACCACCGGGCAACCGGCGGCCAGGGCCGACGCCGTGTCGCCACCGGCGGTGGAAAACGCCAGGGGGAAGTTACTGGCACCGAACACCGCCACCGGCCCCAGGCCGATGCGGTACTGCCGCAGGTCCGGACGTGGCAACGGCGTGCGTTCCGGCAAGGCGCGGTCGATACGCGCACCGTAGAAATCGCCACGACGCAGAACCTTGGCGAACAGGCGCATCTGGCCGCTGGTGCGACCGCGCTCGCCCTGGATCCGTGCCGCCGGCAGCGCCGTTTCACGGCAGACCACAGCCACGAACGCATCGCCCAAGGCGTCCAGTTCATCGGCAATGGCCTCGAGGAACTCGGCCCGGCGCACCGCGCTCAGGCTCCGGTAGGCCGGATAAGCCGCAGCCGCGGCCTTGGCGGCAGCATCGACTTCTTCGGCCGTGGCCTGGATGAAATCATGGGGCAAGGCTTCGCCGGTGCTGGCGTCGACGCTTTGCAGGCGAGTCTGGCCGGCCGCGCTGCGTGCGCCACCGATGTAGTTGTGGCCAAGGATCTGGTTCATCGCAAGTCTCCTTTTAAAGTGTGCCGATAGTACCCGGGTTGAACACCGCGTCCACCGGGGCAATGCCGTTGACCAGCGGCGCACCGAATTCAGCCTGGCTGATTTCGAACACATCCCCCGGTTGGGTACGGACGCCGTCGGCGAACGACAGGGTCGCGGTGCCGAAGAAGTGAACGTGCACGTCCCCCGGGCGCAGGAACTGACTGTACTTGAAATGGTGGAATTCCAGGTTTTCGAGGCTGTGGCACATGTTCGCCTCGCCGCTGAGGAATTCGTTCTGCCACAGCACTTCGCCATTGCGCAGGATACGACTGGTCCCGGAAAGATGTTGAGGCAGTTCACCGACGCGAAGTTCCGGACCAAAACTGCAGCTGCGCAATTTCGAGTGGGCCAGGTACAGGTAATTCTTGCGTTCCATGACGTGATCGGAGAACTCGTTACCCACTGCGAAGCCCAGGCGATAGGGCTTGCCGTCGTGACCGATGACATACAGGCCGCTGATTTCCGGCTCTTCGCCAGCGTCTTCGGCAAAGGGTGGCAGCGGGAACGGATGGCCCGGACGGACCACAATGCTGCCATCGCCCTTGTAGAACCATTCCGGTTGCACGCCGGCCTGCCCAGCCTGGGGTTTACCGCCCTCCACGCCCCATTTGAAGATGCGCATGGTGTCGGTCATGGCGCTTTCGTCGCCAGCCTGTTGATGCATCTTGTCCCGGGCCGAGGCGCTGCCCAAGTGGGTCAGGCCGGTGCCGCTGACCAGCAGGTGCGCCGGGTCCGGGTGATCCAGCGGAGGCAGGATGCGCAGCTCACTGAGCAACCGGGCATAGTCATGGCCAGCGCCCAGGCCCAGGCTGTTGACCTGCTCTTCAAGCTTCACGCCCGCCTCGATGGCCGCCAGCGCCAGGTCGCGCACGCTACCGGCGCCCTGCACTTCCCGCACCTGGTCGCCGTCGACCACACCGACGCGGCGTTCGCCGTTAGGCAATTCGAACTGAACTAAACGCATGAATTTTCTCCTGTGAAACAAAACATGAATATGCAGTGAACTGTGGGGCCCTCTTGCAAGCTCTTATGGCGAGGGAGCTTGCTCCCGCTCGACTGCGCAGCAGTCGCAAAACAGGCGATTGTGTTTTGCCTGAATAAACTCGGCGCCTGATATTGGGGGGCGCTTCGCACCCCAGCGGGAGCAAGCTCCCTCGCCACAAAAGCTCGCTCCCACAGTGACCTCAGGTACGCGTCGCTCCCCGGGCACTGGCCGCGAACTGATCCGCCGGCAGCACGTGCTTGCGCTCCAGCAACCGATACACCACCCCGGTCAGCACCAGGCCGAACAGCATCACGCAGGACAGGAAATACAGCCCCGAGGCCAGGTTGCCGGTGTACTCCTTCAGCGCACCGATCACAAACGGGCCGATGTAGCCACCCAGGTTGCCCACCGAGTTGATCAGCGCAATACCCGCCGCCGCACTGGCTCCGGCGAAGAAACGGCCAGGCAAGGTCCAGAACACCGCCGTGCAGGAAAACAGCGCGAACGCCACCAGGCACAGCGCCGCCAGTTGCAACACCGGCACCGACAGCCAGGCGCTGAGGAACAGGCCGATGGCGCCCAGCACATAGAGCACGGCCAGATGACCATAGCGGTCGTTCAAGCGGTCTGAACTGCGGGGAATGATCAGCAAACCGATGATGCCGAAGATGTACGGCACCGACGACACGAAACCGGTCACCAGGTCGCTGCCACCGAATTGCTTGATCAGCGTCGGCAGCCACAGTCCCAGGCCGTAGATGCTCAAAGTGACAGGTAGGTAGAACAGCGCCAGCAGCAAGACCCGCTTGTCCTTCAGGGCATGCAGCGGATTGCCGTGGCGGGTCTGGCCGTATTCCTGCAGGTCTTTTTTCAGTTCACCGGTCAGCCAGTCCTTCTCGGCCTGGTCCATCCATTTCACTTGTTGCGGGCCGTCCGGCAAGTAACGCAGCACCGGCCAGGTCAACAGCACCGCCGGCAGGCCGATGACGATGAACAGCCACTGCCAGCCGTGCAGGCCAAGGATGCCGTCCATGCCCAGCAAGCCACCGGACACCGGGCCGGTGATCATCATCGCGATGGGTTGGGACAGAATGAACAGGCCCAGGATCTTGCCGCGATGGCGCACCGGGAACCACTGGGTGATGTAGTACAGCACGCCCGGGAAGAACCCGGCCTCGGCCGCGCCGAGCAAAAAGCGCATCACATAGAAGCTATGCGGGCCTTGTACGAACGCCATGCCGATGGTGATGGCGCCCCACGTGATCATGATCCGGGCGAACCAGCGCCGGGCGCCGTAGCGTTCCAGCATCAGGTTGCTGGGGATCTCCAGCAGGAAATAACCAATGAAAAACAGCCCTGCGCCAAGGCCGTAGGCGGCGTCGCCGATGCCGAGGTCGGCGCCCATGTGCAGCTTGGCAAAGCCCACGGCAGAGCGGTCCACGTAGGCGATCAGGTACAGCAGGATCAGGAAGGGAATCAGTTTCAGCGTGATGCGACGAATAAGCCGCAATTCCTGGCTCATGGGACCGGTCTCCGATTGTTGTTGTTATGGAACCTCGGGGGATTTCTCTCGCGAATGACCGCCAGGACAACCCCTCCGTTGAATCGGACTATATAGTAATACTATTTACCCAACAACACTTCCAAACCGCGTAAATTGCGCTTATGTTACGCTCACGCTAGAACAATATAGTCATACAATAAGAGAATCGATCATGTCTGATAAGAAACCCTCCCTGCGCTCGGCCCAATGGTTTGGCACCGCCGACAAAAACGGCTTCATGTACCGCAGCTGGATGAAAAATCAGGGCATCGCCGACCATCAGTTCCACGGCAAGCCGATCATCGGCATCTGCAACACCTGGTCGGAGCTGACGCCGTGCAACGCGCACTTCCGGCAGATCGCCGAGCACGTCAAGCGCGGCGTGATCGAAGCCGGAGGCTTCCCGGTGGAATTCCCGGTGTTCTCCAACGGCGAATCGAACCTTCGCCCCACCGCCATGCTGACCCGCAACCTGGCGAGCATGGATGTGGAAGAAGCGATTCGCGGCAACCCGATTGACGGCGTCGTGCTGCTCACCGGTTGCGACAAGACCACCCCTGCGTTGCTGATGGGCGCCGCCAGTTGCGACGTCCCGGCCATCGTCGTCACCGGCGGGCCGATGCTCAACGGCAAGCACAAGGGCCAGGACATTGGCTCCGGCACCGTGGTCTGGCAATTGAGCGAGCAGGTCAAGGCCGGCACCATCACCATCGACGACTTCCTCGCGGCCGAGGGCGGCATGTCCCGTTCGGCCGGCACCTGCAACACCATGGGCACCGCCTCGACCATGGCTTGCATGGCCGAAGCCCTCGGCACGTCGCTGCCGCACAACGCGGCCATTCCGGCGGTGGATGCACGGCGTTATGTGCTGGCCCATATGTCCGGCATGCGCGCCGTGGAAATGGTCCGCGAAGACCTCAAGCTGTCGAAGATCCTGACCAAGGAAGCCTTCGAAAACGCCATCCGGGTCAACGCGGCCATCGGCGGCTCCACCAACGCGGTGATCCACCTCAAGGCCATCGCCGGACGCATCGGCGTGCAACTGGACCTGGACGACTGGACCCGCATCGGTCGCGGCATGCCAACCATTGTCGACCTGCAACCGTCCGGACGCTTCCTGATGGAAGAGTTCTACTATGCCGGTGGCCTGCCCGCCGTACTGCGGCGTCTCGACGAAGCCAACCTGATCCCCCACCCGAATGCCCTGACCGTCAACGGCAAGAGCATCGGCGAGAACACCAAGGACGCACCGATCTACGGCCAGGATGAAGTCATCCGCACCCTGGACAACCCGATCCGCGCCGACGGCGGTATCTGCGTGCTGCGCGGCAACCTGGCGCCATTGGGAGCGGTACTCAAGCCGTCCGCCGCCACCGCCGAACTGATGCAACATCGCGGTCGCGCCGTGGTGTTCGAGAACTTCGACGAATACAAGGCCCGGATCAATGACCCGGAACTGGACGTGGACGCCAGCTCGATCCTGGTGATGAAAAACTGCGGGCCCAAGGGTTACCCAGGCATGGCCGAAGTCGGCAACATGGGCTTGCCGGCCAAGCTGCTGGCCCAGGGCGTGACCGACATGGTGCGGATTTCCGATGCGCGGATGAGCGGCACCGCCTACGGCACCGTGGTCTTGCACGTGGCACCGGAAGCCGCCGCCGGCGGGCCCCTGGCGGCGGTGAAGGAAGGTGACTGGATCGAGCTCGATTGCGCCAGCGGGCGTCTGCACCTGGACATCCCGGACGCCGAACTCGCCGCCCGCCTCGTCGACATCGTCCCCCCGCAGCAACTGCTGGTGGGCGGCTACCGCCAGCTGTACATCGACCATGTGTTGCAGGCCGACCAGGGCTGTGACTTCGACTTCCTGGTCGGTTGCCGTGGGGCCGAGGTGCCGCGTCATTCCCACTGACCCCATCCATCCCCCTGTGGGAGCGAGCTTTTGTGGGAGCTGAGCTTGCTCGCGATAGCGGTGTAACAGACAACATCCAAAGTTGGCTATCACACCGACTGTGGCGAGGGAGCTTGCTCCCGCTAGAGTGCGAAGCAGCCCCAAAAGCGGCGGACTTATGCAAAATGATGTGCGGGCTTTCAGACTTTTGGGAGCGCTCCGCACTCCAGCGGGAGCAAGCTCCCTCGCCACAAGGTAACCATGTCCCCGGACCAAACAGGTCACCAGGCCCAAGGGTTTGGCCTGATGAATATCCGCCGCGCCTGCTATCATGCGCAACACTCCCCTCGCACAGGATCGCGCCGCGCCCCATGGATTACCGTAAACCCTCCGACCGCAAGAGCATGCACGCGCGCATCGTCCAGGAACTGGGCATGCAGATCGTTTCCGGGCGCTTCAAGCCGGACGATAAACTGCCCGCCGAAGCCTTGTTGTGCGAAGAGTATGCGGTCAGCCGCCCGGTGCTGCGCGAAGCCACGCGCGTGCTGGTCGCCAAGGGCCTGGTGTATTCGCGACCGCGGGTGGGCACGGTGGTCAAGGCCCGGCGGGAGTGGCATATGCTCGATCCGGATGTGCTGCATTGGCTGATGCAGAGCAGCCCGCAGAATGAATTCTTCAACCTGCTGACCAGCGTGCGCAGCATCATCGAGCCGGCCGCCGCGGCCCTCGCCGCACAGTTCGCCAACGAGGACGACATCGCTTCCATCCGCGAGGCCTACCAGCGCATGGAAGCGGCACCGACCCCCGAGGCCGTGCTCCAGCCGGACCTGGACTTCCACAGCCGCATCGCCGACGCCACCCACAACGACCTGCTCGCCAACCTGTGCAACATGTTGTCGGTCGCCATCGCCGAAGCGCTCAAGCATTCCAACCAGCGGCCTAACCTCCATGAGCTGGCGATGCCACGGCACAAGGCGATCCTCACCGCCATCGAGAACCGCGATGCCCTCGGTGCGCGCCATGCCACCCTGGTGCAACTGGACGATGCCCGCAGTGCCCTGAATGTGGTGTTGGGCGCCGATCCTTCCTGATATCTAGCCCGGCCCATCCGTGGCCTGGCACACATTCCAGCCGCCGCGGCGGTATCTATATACCGCCCGCGCGAGCCCAGGGGTCGATACTTTTCCGGCGTCATTTCCAACGCCCCATGAAAAGGATTTCCCATGACCTCACCCTCCCCGGCTGACAGTCCCTCTGCGCTTGCACAAAGCGTCAGCCTGCAATTTTCCAGTCGTCCGACCTTCGAGCAGTTCGCACAACGCATGCTTGAACAAGCCATCCAGGAAAAGTACCCCACACTGGTCTTCGATCTTTCCAAGACTCGGCTGGCGACGCCCGATCCGGCCTCTCGCGGCTACTTGCTTGAACCCTTCATGCCTCGCGTCCTCGATTACCTGGCGCTGGGCACCCCCGTTGAATTCAAGGATCGCAACGGGCGTCGCAGTTTCCTGTCCGACTCGCCACCGCGCCTTCTTGCGCCAGATGACGGGAAACTGGAGATGAAGGTCATTGAAAAGCTGCTGCTCGAATTGCCCTGGACCGTACCCATCGGACTGGAGGACGCGCTGACCCGCTATTGGAACGCCAACATCGACACCGGCCCGCAGGACGACAAGCAGGACGGCACCAGCCGTTGGCAGTGGCTCAGCGAGGTACTGCGCAACCTTGCGCAGATCCGCAGCCTGCAACAACAGGACCTCACTGGGCAGGCCCGGGAAGCCCTGGGCCAGATTGTCCAATGGCCCGATCGGGAACAACGCTTTCGGCGCCACGGCCAATCGGCCGTCTATGCCTACAGCCTGGAGACCCGACTCACTCGGGACGGCTCCAGCAGTCTGTTGACCAGCAGCGACATCCTGTTGATCCAGTGCAAGAACAACGCGACGCTCTGGCTGCTTTGCAGCCCTGCGGGTGCGGTCCAGGTCTTTGACTCCCTGGAAGCGTTCACTCAGCACTGGGGCACGCTGATCGCCAGCCAGTACATCGTCGACAGCGTCACCTGCCAGCGTAACGAGATCAGTGGCAATGCCTTCGAGACCCAGGCGGCCCTGATCCTGGAGCAGCAACTGGCCGACCTGCAGGCCGTGCAGTTGCCCGCGCGCATTGGCCTGCCCGACCTCCAGGCGCTCTATAACGAGTTGAGCGACCCTGCCCGCTATCTGCTCGATGCACCGCGTCCGATGCCGGTAACGTCGGCGCGGATCGCGCCCCTGATCCCTGACTGGTTGAAGCAGGCGTCGGTCCTCGACAGGACGAAAATCCAGCAATACAGCCTCGCCTTGGCCAGCGCCAAGAAACGCAACCAGGGACGCACCTTTCTCAGCGGCATCCAGGACATCAGGGCCTTTGCCGCCGACGCCTTGCTCAAGTGCATGGGACAAGCCAACGACAGCAGTCCGGCGAAGGCGCAAGCCAACCAATACCAGCCCGACGATGTGGAACTGACCTTCAGCGCGGCGGCGGGCTATCCCGGAACCATCGGCATCGTCGAAAAAAGAACGATGAGCCTGACCGAACTGGCGATCAACAACCTCGTCGCCCGACCTGGCGTGGATCCGGTGCTCAGCCATCGCCGGGGCCTGGCGCTGCCGGTGTGGCTGACGGCGGACTTCATCACCCGCAAGGGCGGCTTGATCGAACAGGTGGACATCGGCACGAGCTACCCACGCTACCTGCAACAAAACCTGCTGGACGGTGGGCCTCGAACCCAGGAGCGCCAACGCATGTTTGCCGATGAGATGCCCGCCCAACTGCCGCTGGATGCCCTCAAGCAGCTGCTCAACCAGGAAAACGGCATGACCCGCCAAGGCCTGGCGCTGATCGAAGCCCTCCTCAAGCCCGACGCCGATGAGCAGCGGGTCGCAGGCCGCCCCGTCGTCATTCGCCACCTGGCGTTCCTGCGCAAGCCCGAAGCCCACCCCGATACCGTGACGAACATGTTCATCATCGAACCGGAGGACGTCGCGACGGGCCCGCATGTGCTGTACCGCCCGCTCTATACACCTTCGCTGCAGCAATACCCGACGCGCCAAGCCTTGCTGCAAGCCATCGTCGCCCCCGGAGACCTGCAGCAGAGCGTCCTGGCCTGGATGTCCGACGCCGCCCGCCCGATCTATGCCAATGGCGGCTTCCAGGAGCCCCATATCGTGCGCTTCTACCAGGGCGATGAATTCAGCCTGCCTGAGAAGCCAGCCCCGGCCACCCTGGCGGTCGACAGTGTCAACGACGAGTTGCGGCAGTTCCTGCGCAACGGCGAGCTGATGCAATACCTCTATGGCAGCAACGCGCGGGCCCTGGTCACCCAGGCCGACCGGGATTCGGTTTCCAACAGCGAAAGTCGCTGGGCCGTTCTGCTGCATGGCGGCAGCCTGCTGTTCAACACGCTGCTCTTGCCCTTGCTACGCGGCCCAGCCATGGCCACGGCCTGGCTATGGAACCTGATGGCCAGCGCCAGTCAGGACATTCCGGCGCTAAGCAGCGAAGACGCGGTGACGCGAGAACTCGCCGCCGTCGATCTGCTGCTCAACCTCGGCATGCTGCTGCTTCAATTTCCCTCCATCAGTGCGCCGCCTCGTGCCCCCTTGCCCGAAATGCTCAAGGAACAGGCGATGCGCCCTCCCGCGCCGCGCATCATCCCGGAGCAGTGGCCCACACCCGCGCCGCCGAACATTCATGAAGGGTCGGTGGCCTTGCCAGGGGAACGCTTCGGGGACAGCGGCGCAAACCTTGACCTCAGTTTCGCCAGCGCCCGCCGCCGGCTGACAGCGGAGCAACTCGCCCGCCTGCAGCGCTTTCAGGTAAGCCTCCCGGCGTCCCTGCCCGAGCCGACAAAATACGGCCCCTACACGGGCCTGTACGTCATTCGAAACACCTGGCACGCCCTGGTGGATGGAAAAATGTATCAGGTGACCCCTGAATCGGACGGCAGCGCGATCATCGTCAACCCGCTCGCCCCGCGGGATCCGGCCCAGAACGGTCCCGTATTGCAAGCGGATGCCCGCGGCAACTGGTCCATCGACCTGCGTCTGCGCCTGCGTGGAGGCATGCCGCCCAAGCGCCTGGCCAAACTGCGGGACATCAAGACCCAACGCGCGGCCGAACTGAGCGAGCTTCTGAAGAATTACTACAAGGGCGAGGCCGATGAGCAACGCGCCCTCGACACTGCCCAGGAAGTCATGACCAGGACCCAGGCAGGCAACTTTACCGAGGCGCAACGCGCGGACAAGCGGGCGCGGTTCTACAAGCTCCTTGAGAAGCAGACTGACACTTATCTGAAGCTGCTGGACAACGTCACCGAATATGCCAGCCACGACATGCAATTACCCCCCGGCATCATTCGGGCCTTGATGGAGAACGTGGTCAACAACGCCCGCAAGGGCTTCTTGATCAACGAATTCGAGCTGACGGCGCTGGATGCCGCCTATGGCCAATTCACGCAAGATTATTCGACCCTGCAAGCGAATGTCGCTGGCAACGTTCTCGACTATTTCAACTACCTTGACGCCTTGAGTGACATCAACGATCGCTCGATCTATTGGCTGGAACTCAGGGATCGTTACCTGGAAGCGCTGTTGAACCTGGGTGCCGCCGGCGCGCAAGTGTTCGAACGCCTGACCCGGGACCGTCCATTGGGTGAACGAACGCCATTGGCTACCAAGGCCCTGCAACTGCCTACGCTGGCGTCACTGATATTCAAGGATCCCGACTCCAATCTTCCCGAGAACCTGCACAGCGTCACCAAGCTGTTGATGGAACAGGCGCGCTCCCAATCCGACCTGAGCACCTACGAGCTGACCCCATCGGAACAAATCGAGGTCCTGGAAAGCCTGGTCGAACACTATGGCGCGGCACTCGATGCCATGCAGGGCATGAAAGCCCTCAATGCCGCTGACATGGACACGTCCTATTTCGGCAGGCTGTTCAGGCTGGTCGAGGGTCTTTATGAAGAGGCGTCCACGAAACTGGCCGCCGAGATCAAGCCCGAGCCGCAGCCGCGCAAACGCCCGCCGAAACGCAGCCGGACAGCGGCCGGACGCCCGCAGAAAAAGGTGATCAAGACGCGCAAGAGCGGCGTGTTGATCGGTGACTTGAAGCCGGCAGGCACGTCGCTGCCGATCGAGGTCGTCGAGCTGCGCTCAGAAGTCGACGACAGGTTGCTCGCCACTTACTCGCAACACGACGACGTCTGGGACCTCGTCGAGGTCCAACGACCGGCCCCGGCACCCCGCACACGCTCGGTCAAAGCGATCAAGGCCGATGCACGAAAGCTGCTCGGGCAACTGGACAACAGTCTGGCGAACGCCGAGCGCTATAAAACCCAGTGTCGCTTCCCTCAAGAAATCGAGGAAATCCTGAGCAATGAGGCGAGTCGCTACCGCAAACTGTCCGAAGAACTCGAAAGAGCCTTCACGGCCTCGAAAAACCCGCGCACCGCAGCCGATCAGACACTGACCGAGCAGCTGTCAAACGCTGTTTCGCGTCTGACCACCCGAGGCAGTGAACTGCGCACCGAATTGAGTCTGAAACTGCCTCCCACCGACAGCAACCTTCGCTACCTGTTCGAGAAAAACCTGGTGCAAGTCGCGAGGCTCGGCGAACGCATAGCCTTGAAAGGAGAGCGCAAGGATTTCCTCCAGGAGTACGCCATCAATGACCGGGACGGTTGGCCGCTCTGGTACGCGCATTTTCATTACGAAACCGCCGACACACCAAAGGCCGACTTTAGCGTGGCGCATTTGAAAACCAAGGAACAGCGCAAGGAGCACTACCATTCAATGCTGGCCAAGGCTAAAAGCCCTTACGCGGTGGTGAATGTGCATCGAGGACAGATCGGCAGGCCGTTGGCACAAAGCAAATTTTTGCCGTTGGCGCCTTGATCGCGGTGAAAGGGCAAGACGCTGCTCACGTGAGACCAGTGGCTCGAACTGCCTGACTCACCCAGCCCATCGCCAAACACAAACCCCGTGGCGAGGGAGCTTGCTCCCGCTGGGCTGCGCAGCAGCCCAAAAAGCCTGGAAGCATTCAGCCCGTTACACCGAGGCGCCTGGTTTGGGGGCTGCTTCGCAGCCCAGCGGGGATAAATCCCCTCGCCACAGGATCGGGGTTGGTAATAGCTGCTTGAACTACCTGACTCACCCAGCCCATCGCCAAACACAAACCCCGTGGCGAGGGAGCTTGCTCCCGCTGGGCTGCGCAGCAGCCCCAAAAAGCCTGGAAGCATTCAGCCCGTTACACCGAGGCGCCTGGTTTGGGGGCTGCTTCGCAGCCCAGCGGGAGCAAGCTCCCTCGCCACATGAGCCCGAACTGAGGACTTCTTGTGGCGAGGGGATTTATCCCCGTTGGGCTGCGCAGCAGCCCCAAAAAGGTTGGATGCGATCAGCCAGTTATACCGAGGTGCCTGGTTTGGGGGCTGCTTCGCAGCCCAGCGGGAGCAAGCTCCCTCGCCACAGATCATTCCAAGCCCCTTGAGCGGATAGTCTCAAGGTTGCAGCATTGCCATTCAGCCGGCAGTCAGTGCGCAAACAACGAATTGCCCTTCTGCCCCGCCAGTTTCTCCGGCTTGATCAGGAAGCGTGCCAGCGCCGGCAGCAGCCACAGTGCACCGAACATGTTCCACAGCAACATGAACGTCAGCATCAACCCCATGTCCGCCTGGAACTTGATGGCCGAGAAGATCCAGGTGCACACACCGATGGCCAGGCACAAACCGGTGAACAGCACCGCCTTGCCGGTGGATTTCAGTGTCTGGTAGTAAGCCTCCTGCAACGGCAACCCGGCCCGCAGGAAACTTTCCAGGCGGCTGTAGATGTAGATGCCGTAGTCCACGCCGATGCCCACGCCCAGTGCCACCACTGGCAAGGTCGCGACCTTCACGCCGATGCCCATGAATGCCATCAGGGCGTTGCCCAGCACCGAGGTCAGCACCAGCGGCAGCACGATGCACAACGTCGCCGCCCAGGAACGGAAGGTGATCATGCACATGGTCGCCACGCAGATGTACACCAGGACCAAGATGGTCAGTTCCGACGCCTTGATCACTTCATTGGTGGCCGCTTCAATACCCGCGTTACCGGCGGCAAGGATGAACTCCAGGCCGTCGCGGTTGTTTTCCTTGGCGAAGTCCTGCACCGCCTTCACCGCCCGGTCCAACGTCTCGGCCTTGTGGTCGTTGAGGAACACCAGCACCGGCGCCAGGGAGCAGCTGTTGTTGTACAGGCCATCGGCCCGGGCAATGGAGTTGTTCAGCACGTCAGGGTTGCGCGACAAGGTCTCCCATTTCAGGTTGCCCTCGTTCATGCCCTTGATCATTTGCTTGGACACGGTCACCAGGGAAATCGCCGACTGCACGCCCTCGGTGTTCTGCATCTTCCACATCAGCTCATCGATGGGGGCCATGGCTTCATAGCGCGAGCAGCCTTCGGCCTTGGTCTTGACCATCACCACCAGTACGTCGGAGCTGGTGGAGTAATTGCTGATGATGAAGTTGTTGTCCTGGTTGTAGCGCGAGTCCGGACGCAGTTCCGGCGCCCCCTGGTCCAGGTCGCCGATCTTCAGGTTCTGGCTGTACCAGAGGCCACCGCCAAAGGCGATCACGGCCAGGGCAATGGACACCGGGGCGACTTTGGCGCTGGCGAAATTCGACAACAGGCGCCAGAACGGATGCTCACGGGTCGCGTCTTTCTTGCTGCGCTCGACCGCACGCTTGCTGATGCCGGCGTAGGAGATCGCCACCGGCAGCAGGATCAGGTTGGTGAACACAATCACCGCCACGCCGATAGAGGCGCCAATGGCCAGTTCGCGGATCACGCCGATGTCGATGATCAGCAAGGTGATGAAGCCGACGGCGTCCGCCAGGATCGCGATCATTCCCGGCAGGAACAATTGCCGGAAGGTGCGCCGCGCCGCTGTCAGGGCGTTGTCCGCCTCGCTGGACTGCAAGGCGATGCCGTTGATTTTCTGCACACCATGGGAAATGCCGATGGCGAAGATCAGGAACGGCACCAACATCGAGTACGGATCGAGGCCGAAACCGGCCGCATGCATCAGCCCCAGTTGCCAGACCACGGCCACCAGGGTGGTGGTCAACACCGCAACGGTACTGCGCATGCAGTTGGTGAACCAGTAAAGCAGGATCAGGGTGATGACGAAGGCCACGCCGAAGAACAGCACCACCATGACCAGGCCGTCGATCAGGTCGCCGACTTTCTTGGCGAAACCGACGATATGGATCTGCACGTTGGGGTTCTGGGCTTCGAACTTGTTGCGGATCTTGTCTTCAAGCTCGTGGGAAAATTTCCGGTAGTCGAGGGCGAGCAATTTGCCTTGGTCCTGCGGGTCGGGATAGGACTCCAGCAGCGGGATATCGATGATGCTCGACTTGAAATCGTTGGCCACCAGGCGCCCGACCTGGCCGGACTTGAGCACATTGTTGCGCAGCAGGTCGAGGCTGTCGGCCGAACCGTTATAGCTCTGGGGAATCACCTCACCGCCAGCGAAGCCCTCCTCCGTCACTTCGGTCCAGCGCACGCTCGGGCTCCACAACGACTTCAGTCCAGAACGGTCGACGCCGGAGATGTAGAAGACTTCGTCATGGATCTGGCGCAGGGTCTCCATGTATTCCTTGGAGAAAATATCGCCGTTGGTGGCCTCCACGGAAATGCGCACCGTGTTGCCCAGGTTCGCTAGGTCATTGCGGTGCTCGAGCATCTTCTGGATGAAGGGGTGCTCGAGGGGGATCATTTTTTCGAAACTGGTGGACGGCCGAATCAGCGTGGCCTGCCAAAACAGGAAAATGCTGACCAGCAGGCAAATGATGATCACTGCCGGGCGGTTGTTGAAAATCAGGCGCTCGAGGAACGTCGCCTTGTCTTGGTGATGACTGCTCATGGGGTCCGCCTTCTTGTTTTTGTGCCCGTCTTGCAGGCGTGACTCATTTGCTCAGTTCGGCGCCGGTGGACGTGGTGGCGCGTACGCCGCCTTGCCCCGCCAGGATCAGGTTGCCGTTGCCGGCGGTCGTGACGGCTGCCACGGAAATTCGATCCGGGCGATTGAACACGCTGAAGGTCTCGCCGTCGTCGGTACTGCGCACGACGCTGCCGCCGTTGCCGACAATCACGATGGAACCGTCCGCCAGCAGCGTGGCGCCTGACAGGCCGAACTCCAGGGCACCGCGCGCGGCCTTGAGCTCGATCTGATCCCAAGTGCCGCCGAAATCAGTGGAACGATAAAGGTTGCCGCGCAAGCCATAGGCCAGCAGCGTCGAAGGCTGGGCGGTGCCGATGACCCCGAACAGCGAGCCTTCATAAGGGCCTTCGACCTTTTCCCAGGTCTGGCCCCAGTCGGCGGAACGGAACATGCTGCCAGCCTCGCCGACAATGAACAGCCCGGCATCTTTCACGGCGGCTATCGCATTGAGGTGGAACTGGTCTTCGTTTTCGAGGCGGTCGCTGGCGTCTTCCCAGTGCTTGCCGCCGTCGGTGGTTTCCAGCAATGCGCCGTAGGCACCCACGGCGAAACCGTTGCTGGCATCCTTGAACCAGACGTCCAGCAGCGGTGCTTCGCGGGTAAGGTCTTCGAATTGCTTGGTCCAGGTGCTGCCACCGTCATCGCTGGCGAGGATCTGCGCGTCGTGCCCCACGGCCCAGCCGTGTTTGTCATCGACGAAAAATACCGCCGTGAGCAGTTGACGAGTCGGCACCTTGGCCTGGGTCCAGGACTTGCCCTGGTCGTCTGAATAGACAATGTGCCCCCGATCACCGACCGCCACCAGGCGCTGGCCGGCGTGGACCACATCGAGCATCAGGGTTTTGCTGGCCTTGGCCGATTCGACGGAATAGATGACATCGGACGTCGACGCCGCAACAGCCATCACCGGTGCCGACAACACCGCAGAGCCCAGCAGCGAGAGCGCCGAAGCCAGCAACGCCACTCTGCGCAGCATCGGCGGCCGGCTGCGGCCCACAGCCATGACAGGCTCATTCATAGACCTTTCCCCCATTATTATTGTTAGGTCATTCAACCTTTCAGGGCGCCGTAAGCAGGCTCTGGAAGGTTGCCAGTCCTGGAGCATAGTCCTGAAACCTGCAATCTAGAGCCACTTCGGAAGCTGACCTATCCTATCGGGCTTTCGAAAGGTCTGACAATCGACGCCGCGTTATCTTTTGTTAACCAGGGGGATATAGGCCAACGGCGAATAAGAAGACATTCGTGAGGGTGATGAATGTGGCGAGGGAGCTTGCTCCCGCTGGAGGCCGAAGGACTCCCTGAGCTTGGTCCACCCGCCATTCGCAGCAAAAGTGAACCAGGATCAGGCCTGCTTCGCAGGCCAGCGGGAGCAAGCTCCCTCGCCACAAAGGTAAGGCAGTGCCGGTTTACGCCAGGCTCTTGCTCACCACTTCGAACACATCGGCCGACAGCCCGCCGGACGCCAGGATGCGTTCCAGTTCGCCTTTCATCAACGCCTGGCGGGCGCTGTCGTATTTGCGCCAGCGGGTCAACGGTGCCAGTTGCCGCGAAGCGATTTGCGGGTTGAGGCCATTGAGCTGAATGACCAGGTCCGCCAGGAAGCGATAACCCGAACCGTCGGCGGCGTGGAAGTTGATCAGGTTCTGCCCGGCAAACGCGCCGACCAGCGCCCGCACCTTGTTCGGGTTCTTGATATTGAACGCCGGGTGCTCCATCAAGGCCTTGACCCGCGCCAGGCCACCGGGCAATGGGCTGCCGGCCTGGACGCTGAACCACTGGTCCATGACCAGCGGATTGCCCTTGAAGTTTTCCGCAAAGACTTCCAGGGCCTTGGCCTTCTCGGCTTCGAATGGCGAGTTGACCAGCACCGCCAGCGCAGTCAGGCGCTCGGTCATGTTGTCGGCGGTGTCGAACTGCTCCAAAGTCGCACTCAGCACCTCAGGCTTGCCGGTGAGCATCAGGTACGACAGCGCGATGTTCTGCAACGCGCGACGGGCGAAATGCTCGGCCTCAGCCACGTAAGGCGTTTTCTTCGACAGGTCGCGGTTGGCTGCGTAACGCAGCCACAGGGCTTCAAACAGGTTCTCGGCCAACTGCTGACGGGCGAAGTCACGGGCGGCATGGATCGCCTCGACGTCAGCCACTTCGCTAATTTCCGTCAGGTAGGCTTCGCTTGGTAGCGAGAGCATTTCGGCGACCATGGCCTGGTCCAGGGATTCGTCCGACAGCACGCTGCGCAGTGCACTGACCAGACGTGGATCCAGTGCCAGGCTGGCACCCTGCTGATGCTGGGCAATCAATTCCTGCAACACCTGCACCGACAACTGCTGGCCGGCATCCCAGCGGTTGAAGCCGTCGCTGTCGTGCTGCATGAGGAACATCAACTGGTCGCGGTTGTACGGGAAGCTCAGCTTCACTGGCGCCGAGAAACCACGCAGCAACGAAGGCAGCGGCTGTTCGGCGACATCGAGGAAAGTGAAGGTCTGCTGGGCTTCGGTCACCGAGATCACTCGGGACGTGCCGTCTGCCGCGGCTTCACCGACCAGGCGCAGAGGGATTTCAGCCCCCTTGCTGTCCAGCAGGCCAAGCTCCACGGGAATCACGAACGGCAGCTTTTCCATCTTGTCCGGGGTCGGCGGGCAACTCTGGCTGAAGGTCAGGCTGTAGGTCTTGGCGGCGGCGTCATAAGACTCGCTCACCGCCAGCCGTGGTGTACCGGCCTGGCTGTACCAGCGCTTGAACTGGGCCAGGTCGACGCCGTTGGCATCTTCCATGGCCTTGATGAAGTCGTCACAGGTCACGGCCTGGCCGTCGTGGCGTTCGAAGTACAGGTCACTGCCCTTGCGGAAACCTTCAGGCCCCAACAGGGTGTGGATCATGCCAACCACTTCCGAGCCCTTTTCGTACACGGTCAGGGTGTAGAAGTTGGAAATTTCGATAAAACTGTCCGGACGCACCGGGTGGGCCATGGGACCGGCGTCTTCGGCGAACTGGTGGGTGCGCAGGTATGCCACGTCCTGGATGCGCTTGACCGTGGCAGAGTTCATGTCGGCCGAGAACCCGGCGTCGCGGAACACCGTGAAGCCTTCCTTGAGCGACAGTTGGAACCAGTCGCGGCAGGTCACGCGGTTGCCCGACCAGTTGTGGAAATATTCGTGGGCCACGATCGCCTCGACCCGCTGGTGCGCAGCATCGGTGGCGGTTTCGGCGCGGGCCAGCACGGCGCTGGAGTTGAAGATATTGAGGCCCTTGTTCTCCATGGCGCCCATGTTGAAGTCGTTGACCGCGACAATCATAAAGATGTCCAGATCGTACTCACGCCCGTATACCTCTTCGTCCCAGCGCATCGACTTCTTCAGGCTGGTCATGGCGTGCTGGCATTTGTCGATGTTTTCCGGCTCGACATAGATACGCAGCGCCACGGTGCGCTCGCTCAGGGTGGTGAAGGTGTCCTCGACGCACCACAGGTCGCCGGCCACCAGGGCAAACAGGTAGGCCGGCTTCTTGAACGGGTCTTCCCAGGTCGCCCAGTGCCGACCGTCTTCGCCCGGGCCGCTGGCAATCGGGTTGCCGTTGGACAGCAGCACCGGATAGCTGTGCTGCTCGGCCACCACGGTGGTGGTGAACTTGCTCATCACATCCGGGCGGTCCAGGTAATAGGTGATCTTGCGGAAACCCTCGGCCTCGCACTGGGTGCAGAACATGCTGCCGGATTTGTACAAACCTTCCAGGGCGGTGTTGGTTTCCGGGTGGATCCGGACGGAGGTGTCGACCGTGAAGGCCTGGGCCTTGGGGTGCAGGGTCAGGTGGCTGTCGTCCAACTGATAGTCGCCCTGCCCCAGGTCGGCGTCGTCGAGCTTGAGCGAGAGCAGTTCCAGGTGCTGGCCATCAAGCACCAGCGGCGGCAGCCCGGCACCACGCTCGGGGTTGCGGCGCATCACCAGTTGCGCATGGACCAGGCTGTGGTCCTCGAACAACTCGAAGGTCAGGTGCGTCTCATCGATCAGGTATTCAGGGGCCTGATAGTCCTTCAGGTAAATCATCTTCGGCTGTTCGGTGCGCATGGGTCGAATCCTTCTACTGATGCACGGCGAGCTGGTAGGCCGTGTATTTACGAATATTGATCACGCCGGTGTCAAAAATCAGGTACTGGCCCTTGATTCCCAGCAGCGTGCCTTCGGCAATCGGGTTCTTGTCCAGGTTGAAGCTGACGATCTTGGCCGGGTATTGCTCCACCGGATAACGGATCTCGATGGGTTCGACGTCCGCTATGGTCTGGATCGCTTGCAAGCCAAATCGTTCCTGCAAGCCCTGCAATCCCTGGGCGCAGCTTTCGAACAGCGCGTCGCGGATCGCAGGCAGGTCCACCGCCGCGGCGTCACCCTTGAGCAAGGCGCGCCAGTTGGTCTTGTCCGCCACCTGGCTGCGGAACAGGTCCTCGACAAACCCCGACTGCTGACGGGTGGCGACCCGCAGGATCGGCAGCGCCTGGCTTGCCCCCTGGTCCAACCAGCGGGTCGGCAATTGCGTGGCACGGGTGATGCCGACCTTCACGCCCGAGGAATTGGCCAGGTAGACCACATGATCGGTCATGCAGAACTGCTCGCCCCAAGCCGGATCACGGCAGGTGCCCGCCTCGTAATGGCAACGCTCGGGGCTCATGATGCACAGGTCGCACTGGGCCAGCTTGGTCATGCAGGGGTAACAATATCCCTGGCTGAAGCTGGTCTTGGTCCGGCGTCCACAGTGGGTGCAGTGGATCGCACCGAGGTACTCCAGGCGCACCGTGCTGCCGATCAACGGGTTGACCGGCACCTCGACATCGCCCAGGCGAAAGGCGTATTGAACGGTCGGCCCGTCAAGGCGCGCCGACATCTTGCTGATTGCACCGCGGCCAATCTCGATCAATGGATGGCGTCCGACTTGAACAGGATATTCGGCACTTCAGTGGACTTCGAATGGCATTCCTGCGCCCCCATGTAACCGGTGCGCTCGTCTTCGGGCAGGTTCTGGATTTCCCAGGCGATCATCGCCTGCAGCGACAGCTCGCGCTGCTCGGCGGTGAGCTTGTTGCCATCGGCCCATTTACCGATTTCCACCGCCAGTTTCAGGCTCCGGTAGATGTCGGGAGTGATGTTCTGGATCATTTCGTTGAAGGAAGCCATGGGTTCTCCGCGCAATTGCGCATTCTCAAAAGGCACAGGTGCCGGTCAAAGGGCCATTTTACGGCGAGCGAACAGCCCGCCCAACAACCCCGTGAAGCACCCGACGAGCAGCCCGCCGACGTGAGCCGCATTGGCGATTTCACCGAAACCGATCAGCGAAACCAGCCCGGACAGGCACAGCAGCAACCACACCAGCATCATCACCAACACCCCGCGGGGCAAGTGATAGGCCGGGTTCGGTGCAAGCAGTTGGTAGATCCAGCAATGGCCCAGCAAGCCGTACAACACCCCCGACAACCCACCGAACAGTGTCGGGCCGCTGAAAAAGTACTGGGCAAAATTGGAGACGAGGCTGAACAGCAGCGTCAGCCCCAACAAGTTGATGCCGCCCTGGCGCGCTTCGATCCGCCGTCCCAGTTCCCAGTACCACATGCCATTCATGGCGATGTGCAGAAAGCCAAAGTGAATCAGCATCGGCGTCACCAGGCGCCACCACTGCCCCGCCGCCAGGCTATCGGCCAACGGCGTGAACTGGATGTAGTCGCCAACGACGCGGAACTCGAGGAAGGTCAGCCAGCGCAGGATCTCAAGATTCTCCCCCAGCAGGGTGACCGCGCTGACGCTCAGGCTCAGCAACAACACCACGGCCGTCACTGGACTGCGCGTCAGTTGCTGGACGAACCCCGCTCGCCGGGAAGTGCCACCCGTGTTGGGCAGTTCCAACTGCTGATCGGGATCGCCGGCGGGAAAACGTGCGTACAACGAACGCACATCCTCACTGATTTCATCCGGCACCCAAAGCACCTGCTCGCCGGCCTCTTCGCTGACACGATGGGGTACCTGCATGCGTTGCAGCAGCTTGACGAAGCCACTCAAGTCCGCTGCCAGGGGCAGGCGCAATACCGCGACGACACTCATTGCAGCACCTCCGGCCGCTCGACATCGACCCAGACGAACTTGTGCGGATCCAGGCGGGTTTCCTGGTCGAGGCGATAGGCGACCAGCTTGCCGTAGAGCACCGCGCTGTAATCCAGGCAGGCCAGGTTCGGGCGGATCGGCGCGGGTTTGCCGCTGCGCCAGTAGTGGCCGACGAACAACAGCGGTTCGTGGACGCCATAGCGCAGCAGGTTGTTTTTTTCATCCGGCGACAGCGGCGTACGGGCCACCGGTTCCGGCAAGGCGTCGGGCTGGAAGACGATGTCGCCGTAGGTCTGCGGGTTGTCTTCCCAGAACTTGGTGCGGAAAAACGAACGGGTCAGGCCATCGCCACCGGTCAGCGTCAGGCCATGGGGCAGGCGCATGTCGGTGCCGCGCAGCAAACGATCGAATACCGTGCAGGCAAAACTGCCCGGTTGCGCCGAGGCCTGGAGGAAATGTTCGTCGACACAACCATCCGGGAACAGGCCACGCAGCGGTTCGATCAGGCCGGAGTCCCAACAGGCATGCACCACCCGGAACCGGCCGGCGTCGACAAACAGCGGCAGCTCATAGAACCACTTGAGAAAGTCATGCCAGTCGCCGGGATGCTGCTCGAACTGAGTCAGGGTCTCGTTGAGCAGGCGGGCATGGCGTGGCGTGTGTTCGCGCACGTAGCGCTGGCCACTGCCCGGCAATGCCGGTGTGCTCCAGCCCAGGGCATTGAACTCGTGGTTGCCCATGATGCACAGCGCCTGGCCGGCCACGACCATGTCGTGGACGATGTGCAGCGCCTCGCGGATCCGCGGGCCACGGTCGATGATGTCCCCCAGGAACACAGCCATGCGCGACGGATGCCGCCAGACCCCGCCCTGCTTGTGGTAACCGAGTCGGTCCAGCAGGTGTTCCAGGGTCAGGGCGCATCCGTGCACGTCACCGATCAAATCGTAACTGCGCGCAGGATCGAGCATCAGTCGCCTCCACCCCCCAACCGACTTCCCCAGCCGAGTTTGGTCCGGCAGACTTCATAGTAATTGTGATCCAGCGGATGGATCAGGCGCAGCTTCTGCGCTTTTTTGCTGACGGTGATGGTGTCACCCGGCGCGCAGGTGAAATGGTTCTGGCCGTCACAGGACACTTGCGGGTAGATCTGCATATCCTTGGACACGACGATTTTCAGCTCACTGTTGCCATCGACCACAATCGGTCGCCCAGACAAGGTATGGGGGTACATGGGCACAATCACAATAGCGTCGAGCTTGGGGTGCATGATCGGTCCGCCGGCCGACAGTGCGTAGGCCGTGGAACCGGTCGGGGTCGCGACGATCAGGCCGTCGGCCTTCTGGCTGCAGACGAACTGGCCGTCGATGTACAGCTCGAATTCGATCATGCGCGTGGACTTGCCGGGGTGCAGCACCACGTCATTGAGGGCATCGCCCTGGCCGATGGCCTCGGCGTGACGACGGACCTCGGCTTGCAGCAGGAAACGGTTTTCCACCAGGTAGTGGCCGTCCAGCACCTCGGCGACCTTGGTTTCCAGCTCGTCAGGGCGGATATCGGTGAGGAACCCCAGGCTGCCCCGGTTGATCCCCAGCACCGGGATGTTGTGCCGCGCCAGGGCCCGGGCAGCCCCCAGCAGGCTGCCGTCGCCGCCGACCACGATGACCATGTCGCAGACCTCGCCCAGCATCTTGCGCGACGACGTCTGCAGGCCATGGCCCGGCAAGACTTCGGCGATGGTGTCTTCGAGGATCACATGCAGGTGTCGCTCCAGGAGGAAACGTTTGAGACGGCGAACGGTGTCCAACACCTGCGAACTGCCCAGGCGACCGATGATGCCGATATTGCGAAATTGCTCCATGAGGCTCCTGCGAGGGTCTGCGGCGGGCGAAAAACACGATTATGGGCGAAAGCGCTCCATAGACAAAATTCTTTAAGCCTTCACCGTGGCGCAATGCTGTTATTCAAGGGGTACCTGAATCACCGTGGCGAGGGAGCTTGCTCCCGCTCGGTTGCGCAGCAACCGCCCCAAGGGGCCTGCTTCGCAGTCCAGCGGGAGCAAGCTCCCTTGCCACAGGGTCTTTACCTTCCTGAATTGACAGCATTGGCCGCATAGCGGCTATGCTCGCAAAATGATCCTGTTCCCTGAATTGCTGGACTTGCCCCGCCGCCTGCGCCATCCCGAAGTGCGCGACCTCGCGTGGGCGATCATCGCCCCGCCGATGCTCATCGACACGCCCTGGCCCCAGCGCCATCCCCTGGCCGGCAGTGACTGGGTGCAGGATCCCCATCGACTGGAACACTGGCTGCGACAACTGGACCGCGACAGCTACCCGCTGCTGCACTGCCTGTCCCTGGGACGGACGCGACGCCTGGGCCTGTATTACGAAAGGCTGTGGCAGTTCGCCGTGCAGCACGCTCCCGGCATCGAGCTGATTGCCGCGAACCTGCCGATCCGCCACGAAGGCCATACCCTGGGCGAACTGGACCTGCTGCTACGCGATCGTGACGGCATCCATCATCTGGAGTTGGCGATCAAGTTGTACCTCGGCCCGCAACAAGGTCACGGGCGGGACGCCGCGCAATGGCTGGGTCCGGGTTGCCATGACCGGCTTGACCGCAAGCTGGCCCATCTGCGCGAACACCAGTTGCCGATCTCGGCCCGCCCGGAAAGCCGTGAGGCCCTGGCGGCACTGGGTATTGAGCCGACCGGCCTCGAGGTATTCCGCTCCGAGCTCTGGCTCGGCGGCTACCTGCTCTACCCCTGGCCGGGCCACGCCGACCCGCCGACCGGTGCGCACCCCCGGCATTTGCGGGGCAGTTGGCTGCATCAGCGGGATTGGCCTGCATTCATCGCCCAGCGTCCACCTGGGCGCTGGCAACCCCTGCCCCGCGCCGCCTGGTTGGCCCCGGCCCATTATCCGGCGGAGCAGACCTGGAGCACCGAGCAACTGGAGGCCTGGCGAATGGCCCTCGACCCGATGGCGCCGGCGCAACTGATGGTGCGCCTGACTGAAAATGCCGAGGGCGAGTGGGAAGAAGCTGAGCGGCTATTCCTGGTGGCCGATCTTTGGCCGGATGTGCCGGGTAACAGCTGAGCCTTGTGCTGCCTGTCAGGGCCTCATCGCGAGCAAGCTCGCTTGTCCCACAAGGGGTCACATTCCTAGAGGAAGTTGCACTCCAATGTGGGAGCGAGCTTGCTCGACGTCAATTCGGTCTGGCCTAGAAGGACAACCGCACCGCCAGCGCCGCCAACGTCACCAGCAACACCGGCACCGTCAGCACGATCCCGACCTTGAAGTAGTACCCCCAGCCGATCCGGATGTTCTTGCGCTCCAGCACATGCAACCACAGCAAAGTCGCCAGGCTGCCGATCGGGGTGATTTTCGGGCCCAGGTCGCTGCCGATGACGTTGGCGTAGATCATCGCCTCCTTCACCACCCCGGTGGCCTGGCTGGCATCGATGGACAAGGCGCCGACCAGCACCGTCGGCAAATTGTTCATGGCCGACGAGAGCAACGCCGTCAGCACGCCGGTGCCCATGGCCGCCCCCCACACGCCATATTCGGCAAAGCCGTCAAGCCAATGGGCCAGGTAGCCGGTCAGCCCGGCATTGCGCAGGCCATAGACCACCAGGTACATGCCGAGGGAGAAGATCACGATCTGCCAGGGCGCTTCCTTCATCGCCTTGCGGGTGGAAATCTTGTGACCGCGGGCCGCGACCGCCAGCAGCAACGCAGCGCAGACCGCTGAGATCGCGCTGATGGGAATCCCCAGCGGCTCCAGCGCAAAGCAGCCCAGCAGCAGGATCACCAGCACCACCCAGCCGGCATAAAACGTTGCCTTGTCGTGGATCGCCGTCGCCGGATCGTCCAGTTGATCGGGGTCGTAGTTACCCGGGATGTCGCGACGAAAGAACCACAGCAAGATCGCCAGGCTGGCCGCCACGCTGACCAGGTTCACCGGCACCATGACCGCCGCGTAGCGGTTGAAGCCAATGCCGAAGAAGTCCGCCGAGACGATGTTCACCAGGTTCGACACCACCAGCGGCAGGCTCGCGCTGTCGGCAATGAAACCGGCGCCCATCACGAATGCCAGGGTCGCCGCCGGGGAAAAACGCAGCGCCAGCAGCATCGAGATCACGATCGGCGTCAGGATCAACGCCGCCCCGTCATTGGCGAACAACGCCGACACCAACGCCCCCAGCAGCACCATGAAGGCAAACAGCTTGCGCCCGCTGCCCTTTCCCCAACGGGCCACATGCAAGGCCGCCCAGGCAAAGAAGCCGGCCTCGTCCAGCAGCAGGCTGATGATGATCAGCGCGACAAACGTACCGGTGGCGTTCCAGATAATCTGCCAGACCAGTGCAATGTCACCGACCTGCACCACCCCGCTCAACAACGCCAGCAGCGCGCCGAGCGTCGCGCTCCAGCCGACGCCAAGCCCCTTGGGCTGCCAGATCACCAACGTAATGGTCAGCAGGAAAATCAATGACGCGATCAGCATGCGCAACAGCCTTGGAAGGAGGATTGAAAAGACGAAATCAGCAGCAACGCGCCACCGGACGATCAGCCATGGCCCCCAAACGCTCGACATCCGCCATCAGCCACGCCGTGTTGGCTGCCAACGCCTGCTCCAGCAAATTGCTGACCCAGGCCGGCAACTGCGGATGCAGACGGTAGTAGACCCATTGCCCCTGGCGCCGATCGCTGAGCAGGCTGGCGTTACGCAACTGCGCCAGGTGCCGGGAGATCTTCGGCTGGCTCAGGTCCAGCGCGGCGGTGAGCTCACAGACACACAACTCGCCTTCACGGGCCACCAGCAGCGCAATGCGCGTACGGGTGTCGTCGGCCAGCGCCTTGAAGACATCGACGGGATTGTGGGAATCAGACATGGCTAAGGACGGCCTGGAGGTACGAAGGGGCGAATATATGGAAATTCGAATATCCAGTAAAGCGGGGATTTGAAGTTGCACCTGTGGCGAGGGAGCTTGCTCCCGCTGGACTGCGAAGCAGGCCCCTTCGGGCGGTTGCTGCGCAACCGAGCGGGAGCAAGCTCCCTCGCCACGGGGTTATCTGGAGCCTCGGAACATCAGACCTTCTTGTGCTGCTCGACCCACTTGCCATAGGCATCGATGAATGTCTGCAGGAACGGCCGCACGGACTCCGAGAGATTGCCCGCCTCGTCGAACGCCGTCCCGGCGCCGCTCAGGTAGGCTTCCGGTTGCTGCATGCAAGGCACATTGAGGAACACCAGGGACTGGCGCAAATGATGGTTGGCACCAAAACCACCGATGGCGCCCGGCGATGCACTGATCACCGCGCCCGGCTTGCCACTCAGGCAACTCTGGCCATAGGGACGCGAGCCGACATCGATGGCATTTTTCAGCGGTGCCGGTACCGAGCGGTTGTACTCTGGCGTGACGAACAACAAGGCGTCGGCCGCGCCCACCTGCTGGCGGAATGTGGTGTAGGCTGCCGGCGGCGCTACATCAATGTCTTCGTTATAAAGTGGTAGCTCGCCGATCTCGACGATGTTCAGCTTGAGGTTCGCTGGCGCCAGGTCAGCCAGTGCCAGCGCCACCTTGCGGTTGATCGATGCCTTGCGCAGGCTGCCCACCAAAACGGCCACTGTGTAGACATTACTCATGAGAGGCTTCTCGACTATCGGCTCAAAGGAGCCTGTAGTTATAGATGATCGGGGTGACAATTGGACCAGTGGAGCGACGAAAACCTGGCGGCTGGACTATTTTTTTCATGTAGGAAAACTTACCGCGCTTGACCAGGGTCTACAGAACCGCAAATCGAGTGATTTATTTCCAGAGGTTCTAAGCGATGGCAGCAGTACTTGTCGGACAATTTCATGCGCGGGACGCCGAAGGTCGCGTCTATTCGGTGCATGAGTTTCAGGAATCGACCCCGTCGCCCGACGGAAACGGCAAGGAGCCTGTCACCACCTATAAGTTGGCTATCGGTGATCGAGTCAACAAACTCGAAGACGGAAAATTTATTCTAGTGCAATCTCAAATCGAACTGACGCGCGAACCGGAAACGCCACTGCAAGCTCAAACACCCACTGAAACGCAAATAGCTTCATAACCGGCAGTTATGAGCAGAAGTCGTGCCCGGACTTGGGTTAGGATTCAGCCACTCAATGGCTCACCCGCCGAACATGGACTTCTTGCATGCGTTTACGCCACATCGAAGTGATCCAGGCGCTGCTGCAGACCGGTCACCTCGGCACGGCGGCCGAATGGCTGCAACTGCCGGTGGCGGAGGTCGAGGCGATCCTGCGCGATGCCGAGGCCCAGTTGGGCTTCATGCTGTTTGCCAGCGTGCGCGGGCGCCTGCAGGCCACCCGGGAAACCCTTGAACTGCGCGACGGCATCACGCGGGTGTACGACACCCTCGAACCGGTGCAGCGCCTGGCCAGCAGCCTGAAACACTATCAGGCGCCACCCTTGCGCATTATCTGCACCCCGCCGCTGGCCCAGCAGTTGTTGCCCCAGAGCATCGCCGCCCTGCGTCGCCGCCATCCGGATGCGCCCTGCACCCTGCTCAGCCAACCGACTCGCGACATCGTCCACAGCCTGCTGTTGCGTGAAAGTGACCTGGGCCTGAGCTTGCACGACCCCGAACACCCCGACATCCATTGCCAGATGATCGCCCAGGGCAAACTGCAATTGCTGGCACCTCACGGCTGGCTGCAACCACGACAGAAATACATTTCGCTCCAGGACCTGGCAGGCCAGCCGTTGGTAGGCCTGGATGGCCATGACCCGCTGAGCCCGGCGTTCGAGCATAAACTGGCGGCGCTGCGTCCGGCGCCGATGATCCAGATCCGCGTCCAGACCCATCAGATGATGCGCGCGATGGTCGAGGCCGGCGAAGGCCTTGCCATCGTCGACCCGTTCACTGCCTCGGGTGCCAAGGGCAGTGGCCTGGACGTCTGCCCGGTATCGCCCGCCATTGCGATTAGCCTCTATGCCTTGAGCCTGAACGGCACGCCGCCCTCACCCGCTGTCCAATCGCTGCTGGAACGGGTTACGGAACAAGCCGAGGCGTTGCTGAGCCACTGATCGACATGCCCAGCGGATCGTCGAACAGCCGGTACCAGAACAACGCCACTTCGGCGGTATGTCGGTCAATGCCGCGATAGCGCAGGTGATCGATACCACCGAGCACGTAGCCGCAACGTTCATAGAGCCGGCATGCACCCAGATTGTTGTTCTGGGTTTCGAGCATGATGCCCGGCAGTTTTTTCTTGCGGCTCCAGAACTGGGCGACATCGAGCAATGCCTTGGCCACCCCGTGGCGACGGGCTGGGGCGTGCACCGCCAACTCGTCGATGTGGGCGTAGCCGTTCCAGTTGGTACTGACGACCAGATGCCCCACGGGCTGGTCGTCGAGATAGGCCATGAAAATCTCGCTGTCCGGGGCATTGCGGAAGCTGCTGAATTCCTCGGGATCGATGCCATAGCACTTGCGATAGGGAACAATGGGCGTCACCGGCCATTGGCTGACGGGCCGGCCGATCTGCGCCGTCGCGTAGTCGCTGACTTCGAAGCTGAAGTCACTGCCCCAGATATAAGCGGCAAAGCCGTCATCGACGACGCGCACCGACAACCCGGGGTGCTTGGGATTCATGACCGGTTGCATACTGGGGAAGGTCCTCATTCCTTGAGACAACCAACGGCGTGGTGCCATCCATTGCCCTTGCCTTTCAAATCTTCACACATCAAGCGGGATCCGTAGCCTGCCCGTTACCTCAGGGTAGAAGGTCGTGGCGATTGTGGCGAGAAATGAACGATGGATGCAGTAGCTCACACAAGGATTGCCTGGATCATTGTGGCGAGGGAGCTTGCTCCCGCTTGAGTGCGAAGCGCTCACAAAATGGGCTGCTACGCAGCCCAGCGGGAGCAAGCTCCCTCGCCACAGGCTCTTTACTTACCTTGAATGAACAGCATGGCTCTCACAGGGTTTCATCAGTGCGTGGCGGCCTGTGCCTCGGCCAACTGCGTCCACAATGCCGGAGCGCCTGCAGACTTGGCGATGGCTTCCAGACGCGCGGCATGTTCGGCCAGGTCGCTTTCGCTGGCGCGGATAATCCGCGATGGCTGGCGGTCAGCGGGCAAACGCCGGATCTCCGTGGCCTGGTTGCCGGAGCCTTCGCCGGTACCATTGCCGTCCGAGGCGTTACCGGCCAGGGACAGGCTGGTCTGGCCGCCGGTCATGGTCAGGTAGACGTCGGCCAGGATCTCGGAGTCGAGCAAGGCGCCGTGCAGTTCACGACCGGAGTTGTCGACGCCATAGCGCTTGCACAAGGCATCGAGGCTGTTGCGCTGCCCGGGGTGACGTTCCCTGGCCATCATCAAGGTGTCGAGGATGGTGCAATGCTGGGTAATGTCAGCCCGGTCGTGCTGGCCCATCAGGGCGAATTCGTTGTTGATGAACCCGACGTCGAACGCCGCGTTGTGGATGATCAACTGCGCGCCCTGGATGAATTCGAAGAACTCGTCGGCCACTTCGGCGAAACGCGGCTTGCCCACCAGAAATTCGTTGGTGATGCCGTGCACGCCAATGGCGCCTTCGTCGCTTTCGCGGTCCGGTTGCAGGTAAACGTGGAAATGGCGACCGGTCAGGCGCCGGCCGATCAGCTCGACACAACCGATTTCAATAATCCGGTGACCATCGGTCACCGGCATGCCGGTGGTTTCGGTATCCAGTACTACAGATCTGTTGGCCATCAGTGTTCAGCTCTCAGCGGGCAGTCTTGCAAAAGCGCGGATCTTAACACGCTCACGGAACGCGGTGCCGCACCTGTGGCGAGGGAGCTTGCTCCCGCTGGACTGCGAAGCAGGCCCCTTCGGGCGGTCGCTGCGCAACCGAGCGGGAGCAAGCTCCCTCGCCACAGGTGTCATCCTCTCCAGATCATGACAACGTCTCTATCAAGCCTGCTTGTAGCCCCGCACCTCATCCACCCCACGATTGGCCAACTGGTCCGCCCGTTCGTTGCCGTGGTGGCCGATGTGGCCGCGCACCCATTTCCAGGTGACGTTGTGGCGGTTGACCTGTTCATCCAGCAGCTTCCAGAGGTCGGCGTTTTTTACCGGTTCCTTTGCCGCCGTCTTCCAGCCGCGTTTCTTCCAGTTCGCCATCCATTCGTTGATGCCTTTCATGACGTACTGAGAGTCGGTCACCAACAGCACATCGCAGGGCCGCTTGAGCTCCTCCAGGCCACGGATGGCGCCCATCAGCTCCATGCGATTGTTGGTGGTATTGGCTTCGCCGCCCCAGAGCTCCTTCTCCACGCCCTTGCACACCAGCAACGCGCCCCAGCCGCCCGGACCGGGGTTGCCCTTGCAGGCGCCATCAGTGAAGAGTTCTACGTTATCGCTCATGCCAATCTATCCAGGAAAAAATGCAAAGGCCCGCCGATCAGGCCCGACAACACCCGCAGCCCAATGCCGGCAAGCACCATTGAAAAAGGTTACGGCTCGATGTGGCGACGATTGACCTTGGCCATTGGCAAAGGAATCAGCTTGCCCATCGGCTCGCGTCGCGCCTGGCGCACCGGGCGCAGACCGACCGCGATCTTGCGTGCCACCAGCAGGTAGAAACCACCACCGGAGAGCTGCCAATCACCGGCCTTGCGCTCCCAGCCGGCCAGGCGCGCCTGCCACTTGGGCGACGCGAGCGGCGGACGATAGCACCCGAAGCGGCGTTTCTCCAGCGCAAAGCCCAGCAGGTTGAGCCAGTCGCCGACCCTCGACGCCGAGATGCAGCGGGCCTGGCGCAAGGCATCGTGGGCAAACACATGACGCAAGCCCCAAGCGCTCCAGGGGTTGATGCCGATGATCAACAGATGGCCGCCGGGACGCACGCTGCTGGCGGCCTCACGCAACAGACCGTGGGGCGACAGGCAGAAATCCAGGCCGTGCTGCATGACCACCACGTCGGCGGCATGTTCGCTCAACGGCCAGGCCTGCTCCTCGCAGACGATTTCCACCCCGGGCAACGGCGCCCCCAGGCGCACGTTGCGCTGGACTTGCGGTGCCGACGGCGGCATTTGCGCCGAAGGGCCGTAGTGCACCAGATAGCCGCCGAAGAACCGGCCCAACTCGTCTTCGAGCATGCGCCGTTCTTCTTCCAGCAAAAATTGCCCGACAGGGCCGGACAGCCATTCACGGGCGGCGCTGATCAACGCCAGCCAGTCAGGATCAGCCTGAGCGAACGCTTCATCGGTCATTGCATTCTCCAACGCGTCAGGAAGTTCTAAGATGCGCCTTTGTTTTCCGCTTGGCGAATTCCACGATGATACAGATCAGTGCCCTGCCCGCATTCACCGATAACTACATCTGGTTGTTACAGGACCACGCCACCCTGCGCTGCGCCGTGGTCGACCCAGGTGACGCCGCTCCGGTGCAGGCCTGGCTCGAGACCCATCCGGGCTGGGTCCTGAGCGACATCTTGATCACCCACCATCACCATGATCATGTCGGCGGCGTCCAGGCGCTGAAGAATGCGACGAACGCCACCGTCTACGGCCCGGCCAGCGAAAACATCCCGGCGCGGGACAAGGCCCTGCATGACAACGACAAGGTCAGCGTGCTCGGCTGGGACTTCGATGTCTACGCCGTGCCTGGCCATACCCTCGGGCACATTGCCTACTACCGCCATGGCCTGCTGTTCTGTGGCGACACCCTGTTCGCCGCCGGTTGCGGCCGGCTCTTCGAAGGCACGCCTGCGCAAATGCACCATTCGCTCAGTCGCCTCGCCGCCCTGCCTGAAGATACGCTGGTCTACTGCACCCATGAATATACCCTCAGCAACCTGAAGTTCGCGGCCGCCGTGGAGCCCGGCAATCCGGACGTCGCTGCCCGCCTGGAAAAAGTCAGCCGGCAACGCAACGAAGGCATCATGACCCTGCCCTCGACCCTGGCCCTGGAAAAACTCACCAATCCGTTCCTGCGCACGACTGAAACATCCGTTAAACAAAAAGCAGACGAACGGAACGGCCAGCGAAACCAGACGCCGAGTGAGGTTTTTGCGGCCTTGAGGGCTTGGAAAGATACGTTCTAAGGCAGCTATCGATTGATACAAAAATTCTGAAAGGTTGACCTGTTGGGGTGCGCTTCCTAGAATCGGCCGACATTTTTGCCCGGAACTTACTTCCAGCCAATGTCGTCATCCATACGCAGGTCCGTCCAGTCAGACACATTGACCCGCTTGGCTCAAGCCATCGCGGTGGCTGTGTCCGCCACCTTGGCGGGCTGCCAGAGCACGAGCCAGCTGCCGCAGACCGACGCGGCACACACACCGAATATCGCCGCTCGCGCCAAACAGAAGCCGGTATGGCTCACCGAGAAACCCAGCCCTCAAGTCCCCCAGGACGTCTGGGAGCGCATGCGCCAGGGCTTCCAGTTGCAGGAAACGGCCGGCGTCAACCCGCGTATCGAGCAACAGCGCCTGTGGTTCGCCAGCAACCCTTCCTTCATGGAAAACGCCGGTGAGCGCGGCAGCCTGTACATCCACTACATCGTCGAACGCCTCGAAGAGCGCAACATGCCGCTGGAACTGGCGTTGCTGCCGGTGATCGAGAGTGCCTACAACCCCATGGCCTATTCCCGGGCCAACGCAGTGGGCCTGTGGCAATTCATCCCGTCCACGGGGCGTTACTTCAACTTGCGTCAGACCCGCTTCTATGACGGACGTCGCGACATCACCGCCTCCACCACGGCCGCCCTGGACTACCTGACGCGCCTGCACGACATGTTCAACGGCGACTGGTTGCTGGCGCTGGCGGCCTACAACGCCGGCGAGGGTACGGTCAGCCGCGCCATCGAGCGCAACGAAAAGCTTGGCCTGCCCACCGACTACTGGAACCTGCCGCTGCCCAGCGAGACCCAGGCCTATGTGCCAAAGTTGCTGGCGCTGTCCCAGGTGGTGCTCTCGCCCGATGCCTATGGCGTGAACCTCAACCCGATCGCCAACGAACCCTATTTCCAGGTCGTCGAGATCAACCAGCGCATGGACCTGTCCAAGGTCGCGGCGGTGGCCAACATCGACGAAGACGAGCTGTTCCAGCTCAACCCGGCCTTCAAGCAACGCACCACCATCGACGGCCCCCAGCACCTGTTGGTGCCCACGTCCAAGGCCCAGCTGCTGACCGCCAGCCTGTCGACCATGCGCCCGGAAGAGCTGATCAGCCAGCGCGCGCTCAAGCCGGTTTTCGAATCCGCCGACGACAGCGAAGTGGAAGGTGCCAGGCGCACCTACCGCGTCAAACGCGGCGACAACCTGGCTCAGATCGCCAAGGCCAACAACGTCCAGACCAAGGACCTGCAACGCTGGAACAAGCTCAGTGGCAACAAGCTCAAGGTCGGCCAGACCCTGGTGATGCAGGACGCCAAGGCCAGCAAGGCCCGTGGCAAGCGCATCAGCACCGTGGTGGCCGCCAACAGCAAGGACCAGAAGAAGCAGACCCAATACAAGGTCAAGCAAGGTGATTCGCTGTACGTCGTCGCCAAGCGCTTCAACGTGGAAATGCAGCACCTCAAGCGCTGGAACCCGCGGATGGGCAAGGCACTCAAGCCTGGGCAGATGCTGACGGTCTACTCCCCGCACTGACGGCCCTGTGGCGAGGGAGCTTGCTCCCGCTGGGTTGCGCAGCAGCCCCAAAAGCAGCGACTCAATCCACCTGTCACACCGAGGTGCCAGATTCGGGGTCGCTTCGCAACCCAGCGGGAGCAAGCTCCCTCGCCACAGTTCAAGCAAACCCTGAAGCTTTGAGCCCCCGCCTTTTTCCTGCCGATACAAGCTGTTACTGTACAGGCCATAAAGCCCAAGCCGCCTGGATCGGATCTCAGACTTGATACGTCCCCTCCTCTTGCTCCTGATCAGCCTGGCCTTGAGCTCTCCCGCCAGCGCAACCATCAGCGAAAGCCATGGCTATGCGCAGTTCGGCACGCTCAAGTACCCGGCCAGATTCACCCACTTCGACTGGGTCAACCCGCAAGCGCCCAAGGGCGGTGTCTTGCGAGTCATGGCATTCGGCACCTTCGATACGCTCAATCCCTACACGTTCAAGGGCAGCAGCCCGGTTTCCACGCCCAATTTCCTGCAATACGGCATCAATGAGCTGAACGAACCACTGATGGTCGGCACAGGCCAGTACGCACCGTCCGGTGATGAACCGACGTCGAGCTACGGCCTGATCGCCCAGTCGGTGGAGTACAGCGAGGACCGCAGCTGGGTGGTGTTCAACCTGCGCCCCGAAGCGCGCTTTCACGATGGCGTGCCCATTACCGCCTATGACGTGGCGTTCTCCTACAGGACACTGCTCAAGGAAGGCCATCCGCAATACCGCACCAACCTGCAGGAAGTGCTACGGGTCGACATTCTCAACCCACGGAGAATCCGCTTTGTCTTCAAGCGCGCGGGCAATCCGCTGCTGATCCTGCGCCTGGGGGAACTGCCGGTGTTGCCCCAGCATTACTGGAAAGACCGCGATTTCAAGGCGACGACCTTCGAACCGCCCCTGGGCAGCGGGCCGTATCGCATCACCAAAGTGCAACCAGGCCGCCAGCTGGTGTTCGAACGAGTCAAGGATTACTGGGGCAAGGAACTGCCGGTCAATCGCGGCAAGTACAACTACGACCGCATGGACGTGGAGTTCTATCGTGACAGCGAAGTTGCCTTCGAAGCCTTCAAGGCTGGCGAGTTCGATATCTACATCGAACACCAGGCCAAGAACTGGGCCAATGGCTATGACTTTCCGGCAATCAAGCGCGGCGACATAATCAAGGCGCAGATTCCCCACCAGATCCCGACCCAGACCCAAGGCCTGTTCATGAACACCCGGCGCGGCACGTTTGCCGAAGTCAAGGTACGTGAAGCCCTGGGGCTGATGTTTGATTTCGAGTGGACCAACCGCACCCTGTTCAGCGGCGCCTACAAGCGCACCCTCAGTTATTACCCCAACAGCGAGTTTTCCGCCACTGGCCTGCCGGTGGGCCATGAATGGCTGCTGCTCAAGCCGTACCGGGAACAATTGCCGGCCAAACTGCTCACCGAACCCTTCAGCTTGCCCAAGACCGACGGTCGCGGCATTCCCCGGGAAACCCTGCGTAAAGCCCTGGGGTTATTGAAGCAAGTAGGTTGGAACCTCAACGGCCAACGCCTGCTGAACGCCGACAGCCAGCCCCTGAGCTTCGAAATCCTGCTGGTGAACCCGAACCTGGAGCGCATCCTGCAACCCTACGTCGAGAACCTCGCCAGCATCGGCATCCAGGCCCGGCTGCGCACGGTGGACCGAGCCCAATACAAGCAGCGTCTTGACCAGTTCGACTTCGACATGATCCTGTTGACCTTGAGCCAGACCCTCAGCCCGGGTCTCGAGCAATGGCAGTACTTCCACTCCAGCCAGGTCGGGGTCAAGGGCAGCAAGAATTACTCCGGGATCGCCAACCCAGTGGTCGACCATCTGCTGGAAAAGCTGCTCGCCGCCCAGACCCGCGACGAACAGGTCGCCGCCGGCAAGGCGCTGGATCGCGTGCTGCTGTGGCAGCATTACTGCATTCCCAACTGGTATCTCAATTATCATCGCCTGGCTTATCGAAACCGGTTCGCCTTCGTCACCACGCCGCCCTACACCCTGGGCCTGAGCGCATGGTGGCTGAAATCTTCGGAGAAAGATCAATGAAGCCTTTACGCGCCCTGCTCCTGCAGGCCAGCAGCCTGTTATTCACCGGGCTGGCCTGCGCCGCGCCGCAGCATGCCGTGACCTTGTACAACGAGCCGCCGAAGTACCCGGCCAACTTCAAGCATTTCGACTACGTCAACCCGGACGCGCCCAAAGGCGGAATCTTCCGCCAGGGCGGTTTTGGGGGCTTCGACAGCCTCAACCCGTTCATCAGCAAAGGCGTGCCGGCCGATGACATCGGCTTGATCTACGACACCCTGGCCAAGCAGGGCCTGGACGAACCGTTCACTGAATATGGCCTGATCGCCGAAAAAATCGAGAAAGCCCCGGACAATGGCTGGGTGCGCTTTTACCTGCGCCCCGAAGCCCGTTTCAACGACGGCCATCCGGTACGCGCCGAAGACGTGGTCTTCAGCTTCCAGACCCTGACCAAGGACGGCGCGCCTATGTTTCGCGGCTATTACAACGACGTCGCCGACGTCATCGCCGAAGACCCGCTCAAGGTTTTGTTCAAGTTCAAGCACACCAATAATCGTGAACTGCCGTTGATCCTCGGCCAACTGCCAGTATTGCCGAAACACTGGTGGGCCGAGCGCGACTTCAGCAAGGGCAATCTGGAGATCCCCCTGGGCAGCGGCCCCTACAAAGTCGCTGAAGTGAAGGCCGGACGCTCGATCCGTTATGAGCGAGTGAAGGACTATTGGGGCAAGGACCTGCCGGTCAATCGCGGCTTTTATAATTTCGACGTACTGGCGACCGACTACTACCGCGACAACACCGTCGCGGTCGAGGCCTTGAAAGCCGGGCAGTTTGATTTCTGGCTGGAAATGACCGCCAAGAACTGGGCCAACGCCTACAACATCCCAGCCGTGACCGAAGGCCGATTGATCAAGGAACAGATCCCCAACGGCAACCCCACCGGCATGCAGGGTTTTGTCTACAACCTGCGCCGGCCGATCTTCCAGGACGTACGGGTGCGCAAGGCCTTGAGCCTGTTGTTGGACTTCGAGTGGACCAACAAGCAGCTATTCAACGGCGCCTACGCCCGCACCCGCAGCTATTTCGAGAATTCGGAGATGGCCGCCACCGGGCTGCCCGGCGAAGACGAGTTGAAGATCCTCGAACCCCTGCGCGGCAAGATTCCCGAACAGGTCTTCACCGACGCCTTCCAGCCGTCGATGTGTGACGGCAGCGGCATGATCCGCGACCAGCAGCGCAAGGCCTACCAATTGCTGCAAGAGGCCGGCTGGCGCATCGTCGACGACAAGATGGTCGATGCCCAAGGCAAACCGGTGGTGCTGGAGTTTTTGCTGGCCCAGACCGAGTTCGAACGGATACTGCTGCCGTTCAAGCGCAACCTGAGCGACCTGGGCATCGAGCTGATCATCCGTCGGGTCGACGTCTCCCAATTCGTCAACCGCGTACGCTCCCGGGACTTTGACCTGGTGGTGGGCAGCTTCCCGCAATCCAGCTCACCGGGTAACGAACAGCGCGAGTTCTGGATGTCGGCCGCCGCCGACAAACCCGGCAGCCGCAACACCATGGGCCTTAAGGATCCAGCCGTTGACCAGTTGGTGGAACAACTGATCAACGCCGATTCGCGCAAGAGCCTGGTAGCTCACGCCCGGGCGCTGGATCGGGTTTTGCAATGGGGCTACTACGTGATCCCGAACTGGCACATCAAGACCTGGCGCGTGGCCTACTGGAACCACATCGGCCATCCGAAAATCACGCCGACCTATGACATCGGCACCACCACCTGGTGGGTCAAGCCGGAGGTCAAGCCGGCCGATGAAGTAGAGAAGCAGGTCATCGAGCAGCAAATCGCCGCCCCTGCGAGCGTGGAGTAACGAAATGCTGGCTTACATTTTTCGGCGACTGCTGCTGATCATCCCGACCCTGTTCGGCATTCTGCTGATCAACTTCGTCATCATCCAGGCCGCGCCCGGCGGGCCGGTGGAGCAGATGATCGCCAAGCTCGAAGGTTTCGAAGGCGCCACCAGCCGCATTGCCGGCGGCGGTGCCGAAGTGTCGGTGGCCGGTTCCTCCTACCGCGGCGCCCAAGGCCTGGACCCGGCGCTGGTCAAGGAAATCGAGCGTATGTACGGCTTTGACAAGTCGGCACCCGAACGCCTGTGGATCATGATCAAGAACTACGCCCACCTGGACTTCGGCGACAGTTTCTTCCGCGACGCCAAAGTCATCGACCTGATCAAGGAAAAGATGCCGGTGTCCATCTCCCTCGGGTTGTGGAGCACGCTGATCATGTACCTGGTGTCGATCCCGCTGGGGATCGCCAAGGCCACGCGGCACGGCAGCCATTTCGACGTCTGGACCAGCTCGGCCATCATCGTCGGCTACGCGATCCCGTCGTTCCTGTTCGCCATCCTGCTGATCGTGGTGTTTGCCGGCGGCAGCTATTTCGACTGGTTCCCCTTGCGCGGACTGACCTCCAACAACTTCGACGAATTGAGCATGGGCGGCAAGATCCTCGATTACTTCTGGCACCTGGCCTTGCCCGTGACCGCCCTGGTGATCGGTAACTTCGCCACCATGACCCTGCTGACCAAGAACAGTTTCCTCGACGAAATCAACAAGCAATACGTGGTCACCGCCAAGGCCAAGGGCCTGACCCGCCACCGGGTGCTCTATGGCCACGTCTTTCGCAACGCCATGCTGCTGGTGATCGCCGGTTTCCCTTCGGCATTCATCGGGATCTTCTTTACCGGCTCCCTGCTGGTGGAAGTGATCTTCTCCCTCGACGGCCTGGGCCTGATGAGTTTCGAAGCGGCGATCAACCGCGACTACCCGGTGGTGTTCGGCACCCTATTCATCTTCACCTTGCTGGGACTGGTGGTGAAACTGATCGGCGATTTGACCTACACCTTTGTCGATCCGCGCATCGACTTCGAAAGCCGGGAGCATTGAGATGAACCTGTCCCCTCTCAATCGCCGCCGCTTCGAACTGTTCAAGGCCAACAAGCGTGGCTGGTGGTCGCTGTGGCTGTTCCTGATCCTGTTCGGGCTGAGCCTGGGCGCCGAGTTGATCGCCAACGACAAGCCGCTGGTGGTGCATTACGACGACGGCTGGTACTTCCCGGCCGTCAAGCGCTACCCGGAAACCACGTTCGGCGGCGAATTCCCGCTGGAAGCCAACTACAAGAGCCCGTACATCCGTGAACTGCTGGCGGCCAAGAACGCCTGGGTGCTGTGGGCACCGATTCCGTTCAGCTACCAGAGCATCAACTACGACCTGAAGGTCCCGGCCCCGGCACCGCCCTCTTCCGTGAACTGGCTGGGCACCGATGACCAGGGCCGCGATGTCCTGGCCCGGGTCATCTATGGCTTCCGCATCTCGGTACTGTTTGCCCTGACGCTGACCGTGCTCAGCTCGATCATCGGCGTGATCGCCGGCGCCCTGCAGGGCTTCTATGGCGGCTGGGTGGACCTGGCTGGCCAACGCTTCCTGGAAATCTGGTCCGGGCTGCCGGTGCTGTACCTGCTGATCATCCTGGCCAGTTTCGTCCAGCCCAACTTCTGGTGGCTGCTGGGCATCATGCTGCTGTTTTCCTGGATGAGCCTGGTGGATGTGGTCCGTGCCGAATTCCTGCGCGGGCGCAACCTGGAATACGTCCGCGCGGCGCGGGCACTGGGCATGCAGAACGGCGCGATCATGTTCCGTCACATCCTGCCCAACGCCATGGTCTCGACCATGACGTTCATGCCGTTCATCCTCACCGGCGCCATTGGCACCCTCACCGCCCTGGATTTCCTCGGCTTTGGCCTGCCGCCCGGCGCACCGTCCCTGGGGGAGCTGGTGGCCCAGGGCAAATCCAACCTCCAGGCGCCATGGCTGGGCATCAGCGCGTTCGCCGTGCTGGCCGTGATGCTGAGCCTGCTGGTGTTCATCGGCGAGTCCGCTCGCGATGCCTTCGATCCGAGGAAATGAAATGAACCAGGATAATCTGATCGAAGTGCGTGACCTGGCGGTGGAGTTCATTGTTGGCGAACGCCGCCAACGTGTGGTCGAGGGGGTCAGTTTCGATATCAAGCGCGGCGAAACCCTGGCCCTGGTGGGTGAAAGCGGCTCGGGCAAATCAGTCACCGCCCACTCGATCCTGCGGTTGCTGCCCTACCCGCTGGCCCATCACCCCACCGGGACCATCCAGTATGCCGGCCAGAATTTGCTGGGCTTGAAGGAAAAAACCATCCGTCATATCCGCGGCAACCGGATCGCGATGATTTTCCAGGAGCCGATGACATCCCTCAACCCGCTGCACTCCATTGAAAAACAGATCAATGAAGTGCTCGGCATCCACAAGGGCCTGAGCGGCAAGGTCGCGACCCGCCGGACCCTCGAGTTGCTGGAACTGGTCGGCATTCCCGAGCCCCACAAGCGCCTCAAAGCCCTGCCCCACGAGCTGTCCGGCGGCCAGCGCCAGCGGGTGATGATCGCCATGGCCCTGGCCAACGAGCCGGAACTGCTGATCGCCGACGAGCCGACCACCGCGCTGGATGTCACCGTCCAGCTGAAAATCCTCGAATTACTCAAGCAATTGCAGGCGCGATTGGGCATGTCGCTGCTGCTGATCAGCCACGATTTGAACCTGGTGCGAAGAATTGCGCATCGCGTATGTGTCATGCAGCGCGGTTGCATCGTCGAACAGGCATCGTGCGAAGAGTTGTTCCGCGCACCGCAGCATCCGTACACTCGGGAACTGCTGGGCGCCGAACCCAGCGGCACCCCGGCGAGTAACGTCGTCGGCCCGCCGCTGTTGCAGGTCGAGGACCTGAAAGTCTGGTTCCCGATCAAGAAAGGCCTGTTCAAGCGCACGGTAGACTACATCAAGGCCGTGGACGGTATCCGCTTCAGCCTGCCCCAGGGCCAGACCCTGGGTATCGTCGGCGAAAGCGGTTCCGGCAAATCCACCCTGGGGCTGGCAATCCTGCGATTGATCGGCAGCCAGGGCGGGATCCGCTTCGAAGGCAAGCAGCTGGACAGCCTGACGCAGCAACAAGTCCGGCCGCTACGCCGGGAGATGCAAGTGGTGTTTCAGGACCCGTTTGGCAGCCTGAGCCCACGGATGTGTGTAAGCCAGATCGTCGGCGAAGGCCTGCGGATCCACAAGATCGGCACCGAAGCCGAACAGGAACAAGCGATAATCGCGGCATTGAAGGAGGTAGGCCTGGACCCGGAAACCCGGAACCGCTACCCCCATGAATTTTCCGGAGGGCAACGGCAGCGTATCGCCATTGCCCGGGCCCTGGTGCTCAAGCCGGCGTTGATTCTGCTGGATGAACCGACGTCGGCCCTGGACCGTACCGTGCAACGCCAAGTGGTGGAGCTGTTGCGGTCGTTGCAAACCAAGTACAACCTGACGTACCTGTTTATCAGCCATGACCTGGCTGTCGTCAAAGCGCTGAGCCACCAGTTGATGGTGGTCAAGCATGGCCAAGTGGTCGAACAAGGTGATGCCCGCAGCATATTCGCCGCGCCGCAGCACCCCTATACACAGCAGTTGCTGGAGGCCGCCTTCCTGGCCCCAACAACTGCCGAATAACCTGAAAGAGGAGCAACACATGGGTTTTCTCGCCGGTAAGCGCGTACTGATCGTCGGTGTCGCCAGCAAGCTGTCCATCGCATCCGGCATCGCCGCCGCCATGCATCGCGAGGGCGCTGAGCTTGCCTTCACTTATCAGAACGACAAACTCAAGGGTCGTGTCGAAGAATTCGCACAAGGCTGGGGCTCGAGCCCTGAGCTGTGCTTCCCGTGCGACGTGGCCAGCGACGAAGAAATCGCCAAGGTCTTCGAAGAACTGAGCAAGAAGTGGGATGGCCTGGACTGCATCGTGCACTCCGTGGGCTTCGCCCCGGGCGACCAACTGGACGGCGACTTCACCGAAGCCACCACCCGCGAAGGTTTCCGCATTGCCCACGACATCAGCGCCTACAGCTTCGTGGCCCTGGCCAAGGCCGGTCGCGAAATGATGAAAGGCCGCAACGGCAGCCTGCTGACCCTGTCGTACCTGGGCGCCGAGCGCACCATGCCGAACTACAACGTCATGGGCATGGCCAAGGCCTCCCTGGAAGCCGGCGTACGTTACCTGGCCGGCTCCCTGGGCCCGGACGGCACCCGCGTCAACTGCGTATCGGCAGGTCCGATCCGCACCCTCGCCGCTTCCGGCATCAAGAACTTCCGCAAGATGCTGGCCGCCAACGAAGCGCAGACCCCGCTGCGTCGCAACGTCACCATCGAAGAAGTCGGCAACGCCGGCGCCTTCCTGTGCTCGGACCTGGCGTCGGGCATCAGCGGTGAAATCATGTACGTGGACGGCGGCTTCAACACCACCGCCATGGGTAGCCTCGAAGAGTAATCTTCACCCGCGCCACGCGTAAAAAAACGCCGCTCGTCCTGGAAAGGCCAAGCGGCGTTTTTTATTGCCGATTGTCTGATTACACCGCAATACCTTGTGGGAGCGAGCTTGCTCGCGATGGCGGTGAGTCTGCTGGCATTGATATGAATGTACCGACGCCTTCGCGAGCAAGCTCCCACCCCGGGAATTGGGCACGGCGTGGGTTAAGGGAATGCCTCGAATCAGTTTCAATTTCAAGAGCAAATCGGTTGATCGACCGGGATGCTTTTGAGCTTTTGTGCTTTTGTGCTTTTGTGCTTTTGTGCTTTTGTGCTTTTGTGCTTTTGAGCTTTTGAGCTTTTGAGCTTTTGAGCTTTTGAGCTTTTGTGGCGAGGGAGCTTGCTCCCGCTGGGCTGCGCAGCAGCCCCCTCTCAAGCTCACTCAATCAACCTGATCCACCGCGTCGCCGGATTCTAGGGCCGCTGCGCGCCCCAGCGGGAGCAAGCTCCCTCGCCACGGGGATTGGGCACGGCGTGGGTTAAGGGAATGCCTCGAATCAGTGTCAATTTCAAGAGCAAGTCGGTTGGTCGACCGGGATGTTTTTGAGTTTTTGAGTTTTTGAGTTTTTGAGTTTTTGAGTTTTTGAGTTTTTGAGTTTTTGAGCTTTTGTGCTTTTGTGCTTTTGTGCTTTTGTGCTTTTGTGCTTTTGTGCTTTTGTGCTTTTGAGCTTTTGAGCTTTTGTGGCGAGGGAGCTTGCTCCCGCTGGGCTGCGCAGCAGCCCCTCTCAAGCTCACTCAATCAACCTGATCCACCGCGTCGCCGGGCTCCAGGGCCGCTGCGTGCCCCAGCGGGAGCAAGCTCCCTCGCCATTGAATGAGGGGGGAGTCTCGGTTCTTCGACCAACATAAATCCCTGTGTGATCGGGGGTTGGCTTGTGCTAGCTGCGTAGCGCCTGTTTCTGCGCATACATCGCCGCGTCCGCGTCAGCCAATAGATTGTCGATCAACTGATGACGCTGGGCGTCGTACTCGATCTGGCCGACGCTGAAACGAATGTCATAGCCACGCTGCAACATCGCATTGCGCTCATCGAGGATTTCCTTGAGGCGCGCCATGATTGCCGCTATCTCGACATGGGAAGAACCGGTGAGCAACGCCACGAACTCATCACCGCCCAGGCGACCGATCACGTCACTTTCGCGAAAGGCGATACGCAGCACATCGGCGAAGGTTTTCAGCGCGTTGTCGCCCTCGGCGTGGCCATAACGGTCGTTGATCGGCTTGAAGTCGTTGAGATCGAAAAACAGCAACGTCGCCGGTCGCGACAAGCGATCACACACATTCAGCGCATGCTGGGCCAACGTCCTGAAGCCCCGTCGATTGGATAGCAGCGTGAGCTCGTCCATGCTCGCCATCTGCACCGCGACCATTTCCTGCTCGGCCATGCGCGCCAAGTCGCGCAGCAGTTCGCGCTCCTCATCATTGAGTTTGCGCGGCCGGGTGTCGAGCAGGCACAACGTACCGAGTTTGCTACCGTCCTCCAGCCCCAGCGGATGCCCGGCGTAGAAACGAATGCCAGGCTTGTCCGTGACCAACGGATTGTCGTGAAAGCGCTCGTCCTGCTCCGCGTCGCAGATTTCCAGGATCTGATCCTGCAAGATCGCATGTCCGCAAAAGGAAACTTCCCGCGGGGTTTCGCTGGCGTCCAGGCCGGCGCTGGACTTGAACCACTGCCGGTTGGCGTCCACCAGGGACACCAGGGCGATGGGCACGTCAAACAGACGTCGGGCAAGACGGGTCAGGCGGTCAAACCGTTCTTCAGGTGCGGTATCAAGCAGCTTGAGCGAGTGCAGATTTTTGAGGCGAGCGGCTTCGTCGTCCGGTTTGCGTGGCGCAAGCATCGGAAACTCCATTGGCAGGACTTCATGAAGTCTAGCCCAGGACCCCAGCCCTTCAAACCGAACGGGCTAAATCCGACGGGCATTTGCCGGTCAGGACTAATACACTGCCACTCAAGTTCAAGACGAGGACGCTGACCGATGAAGCACGCCCCCCATGACGACGCCCCACGCTTCTGGCGCGACGCGGCCCTGCCCTTCATCGAAGCCCGGGCCATCGGCGATGGGCGCAAGGTCTGCTATTCGCGCCACTCCCATGACCACTTTTCCATCGGCGCGATCACCGCTGGGCGCAGCACCTACCTTCACGAACGATCGAAATTCCAGGTGGAAAGTGGCACGGTGGTGCTGATGAACCCGGGCGACGTTCACGCGTGCAACCCAATCGACGATCAGCCTTGGTCCTACGTGATGTTGTACGTCGACACCCAATGGCTCAGAGACTTGCAGCGCCGTGTCGGCTTTGACGAAAGCCTGGATTTCCAGGGTTTCGCCACCACCCACAGCCGCGACGTGGAACTGTTTACCGCGTTGGAAAAACTGTATGGACAATTGGTAGACGAGCAACTCGACGCTGGCGACAAGCACGCCGCCGCCGAGGCATTTTTCATTGACCTGCAACAACGGCTCAACCCTGCCGGTCGCCCGGATCGTGGCAGCCATCCGAGCCTGATGCGTGCGGCACAGTTTATCCACGACCATTGCAGCGAAGCCTTGAAGCTGGAAGACATCTGCACCGCCGCGCAACTGTCGCCGTCCTACCTGAGCCGAGCCTTCAAGCGCCATTACGGGATGACGCCCCACGCCTTCCTGGTCAACCGCCGAATCCAGTTTGCCCGGCGCCAATTGCGCGAAGGCAAGCTGATCGCCGACGTGGCGCTGGACAGCGGGTTTGCCGACCAGGCGCATTTCCAGCGTGCCTTCAAGCAACACCTGGCGGCCACGCCCGGCCAGTATCGCGGCTGATACTGCCCCACCACCTTGTTTGGACCAAAAACAGGTGGACCTCTGTGGCGAGGGAGCTTGCTCCCGCTGGGCTACGCAGTAGCCCTCGATTCTGGGCGACTGCTGCGCAGTCGAGCGGGAGCAAGCTCCCTCGCCACAACAGCATCCCCGCCTCGAAAATGCGGATTAGGGCCACAATAGCACTCGTCTCAAAAGCCCGGATTGCCCGCCACTTCTGCTCACGGCAACAATAAATACACCGCACTGGCCACCAATAACACCGCCATCGTCCGATTGAACAGGCGCATGGTCGCCGGATTACCCAGCCAGCTGCGCAGAAAACTCCCGGCGTAAGCCCAGCAGCCCACCGAGACGTAGCAGATCACCAGGTAGATCGCCGCAAACTGCCACACCAGCCGCGCCTCGCCATCGGCCACGAATGCCCCCATTCCCGCCACGCAGGCCAGCCACGCCTTGGGGTTGAGCCATTGCATCAACGCGCCATAGAACATCGAAGGCGCCCGTCCCTCGTCCTCGCCTCCCAGGTGCCCGTTATCCATCACCAGTTTCCAGGCCATGAACAACAGGAACGCCACGCCGCCCAGTTGCACCACCCGTGTGAGGCCAGGCCAGCGTTGCAACACTTCATGCAATCCCAACCCCATCAGCACCAGCAGCAAGACAAACCCCAGGGTTGCACCGCCCACATGGCGCAACGTCGCACGAAACCCGTACCGCGCCCCGGAGCTGAGGGCGACGATATTGACCGGGCCAGGTGTAATGGAGGCGACCAGGGCAAACGCCGCCATGGAAAGAATCAAACTCATCGCATACCTTCTTTATATCTGTGAGGGGACGATCAAGGTAAATTGCCAATCGCAGGCGGTATTGAACAAAACTGCCCAAGGGGGCTACCCATCAGCCCTTCACAAAAACAATACTGTGCGGCTCATTCATCCAGGCGTGTTCTATGTCCATTGCGGTAGTGCGGTTTATTGGCTTCATCCTCGGTATTTTCCTGATCACCCTGGCTGCCAGCATGGCAATCCCGCTTTTGACGCTGGTGATATACGAGCGCAACGATGACCTCTCGGCGTTTTTGTGGTCGAGCCTGATCACCTTCGTCTGCGGCATCGCGTTAGTGGCGCGTGGTCGGCCAGCACACACCCAGATGCGCCCGCGGGACATGTACCTGTTGACCACCGCCAGTTGGGTCATCGTTTGCAGCTTCGCCGCCCTGCCCATGGTGTTCATCCAGCACATCAGCTACACCGATGCCTTTTTCGAGACCATGTCGGGCATCACCACCACCGGCTCAACCATCCTGACCGGCCTGGACACGGCCTCTCCCGGCCTGTTGATCTGGCGCTCGATGTTGCACTGGCTCGGCGGGATCGGCTTTATCGGCATGGCGGTGGCGATCCTGCCATTGCTGCGGGTCGGCGGCATGCGGCTGTTCCAGACCGAGTCGTCGGACTGGTCAGAGAAAGTCACGCCGCGCTCCCATGTCGCGGCGAACTACATCCTGTGGATCTATGTCGGCTTGACCGCTCTCGCCACCCTGGCCTTGTGGCTGGCCGGCATGACGCCCTTCGAAGCGATCAACCATGCGATGTCGTTGATTTCCACGGGTGGCTTTTCCACATCGGATGCTTCCCTGGGGCATTGGCCCCAACCGGCCATTCACTGGGTGTCGGTGGTCGTCATGATGGCAGGCGCGCTGCCCTTCACTTTGTACGTCGCCACCTTGCGCGGCCACAAACGCGCGTTGCTCAAGGACCAGCAAGTCAAGGGATTCGTCGGATTCCTGGTCATCACCTGGCTCATCGTGGGGACCTGGCTGAGCCTGAACAGTGACTACAGCTGGTGGGATGCTGTCCGTATCGTGGCCGTCAACGTGACGTCGGTGGTCACCACCACGGGCGTGGCGCTGGGCGACTACACCCTATGGGGCAGCTTTGCCTTGCTGCTGTTCTTCTATTTGACGTTCGTTGGCGGTTGCTCGGGATCGACGGCCGGCGGACTGAAGATCTTCCGCTTCCAGGTAGCCGGCGAGTTATTGATGGGCAGCCTGAAACAACTGATCCATCCCCGGGCGGTGATCCAGAAAAAATACAACGATCACCCCATCGACGAAGAGATCGTCCGCTCGCTGCTGACCTTCTCGTTCTTCTTCACCATCACCATTGGCGCTATCGCCCTGGGGCTGGCGCTGATCGGTCTGGACTGGACCACCGCCCTGACCGGCGCGGCCACCGCCGTGTGCAACGTGGGGCCCGGGCTGGGCACGATCATCGGGCCAGCCGGCAACTTCTCGACCTTGCCGGATGCGGCGAAGTGGCTGCTGACCATAGGCATGCTGCTGGGTCGGCTGGAGATCCTGACGGTACTGGTGTTGTTCACGCCGGTGTTCTGGAAGTATTGAAGACATCGGACACAAGACAAAAAAAAGCCGCGATGCCCTGAACAGGCGTCGCGGCTTTTTTCAAGCGATCAGCGGTCGTTCTTGATCGAAGAGCTGGTCGCGTTGGTCAGGCCCTTGGTGTTGTGGGTACCTGGCGTAGCGGTGGAAATCGCCGATGCCTTGGTCAGGCCACGGGTATCACGGTCCTTGGCGATGGTCGAAGTCAGCGAGGACTTGCTGGTGCGATCGGTGCGGGTGGTGCCGGTGTGCTTGCCGCTCAGGCCATGATCGCGGGTGCGGGTACCGGTGTGGTCGCTAGCCAATCCTTTGCCAAGGCCGCTGGAATCACCAGACTTGTCATGGCCCTGGCCACCACCGTGACCACCGCCATTTCCTCCACCGTGACCGCCACCCCCACCATTGCCACCACCGCCGCCATTGCCTGCGGCATAGCTCGAACCGATAGGCGACAACTCAGCAGGCAGCAAGGCCGAGGCACCGAACGCCAAGGCACAGACAGCAACGGCGATGAGAGATTTCTTATGTTTGGACATGATGTCTCCGAAAGACAAAAACAACGGTTGAACCTTTAAGACTCTCAGGTTCAATTTTTGTTCGTGACCGTCCGACCAAGTGAACGGAAATTCACTGTCGATTTTTCGGTGGAGTCGTTCCAGGCACGGCTCTATGCTCAGGCCCATGAACCTACACGACTCGCTGCTCCCGCCCCATGCCGAGATGGTCCGCGCCATGCTCGAACGAGACACCGCCTACGAGGGGGTGTTCTTCACTGCGGTCAAGACCACCGGTATTTTCTGTCGCCCCAGTTGCACCGCGCGCAAGCCGAAACCGGAGAACGTGGAGTTCTTCGCCCATGCCGACGAAGCCATGTCGGCCGGTTACCGGGCCTGCCTGCGCTGCAAGCCCCTGGACGCCGCCGCCATCGCGCCAGACTGGATCCAGGCCCTGCTCAAAACCGTGGACGCCGAACCCGACCTGCGCTGGACCGATGCCTTGTTGCTGGAACAAGGTATCGAGCCACTGAAATTGCGCCGCTGGTTCAAGCAACATTTCGGCATGACCTTTCACGCCTATCTGCGCACCCGCCGCCTGGGCATCGCCTTGGGCGGCATCAAGGACGGCAACTCCATCGACAACGCCGCATTCGACTCCGGTTATGAGTCATTGAGCGGTTTTCGTGACGCCTTCGTGAAATCCTTTCACATCACGCCGGGCCGCGCAGCCCTCAGCGAACCTTTGCTGTTCACCCGCCTGACCACACCGTTGGGCCCCATGCTGGCCATGGCCGAACGACGAGGCCTGGTGCTGCTGGAATTCCTCGACCGCCCGGCCCTGACCAAGGAGCTGGAAGAGCTGCAGCTACGCTACGGCTACACGGTTGCGCCGGGGCACAACGCTCATTTGCAACAGATCGAAACCGAACTGGCCGAATATTTCGCCGGCAAGCTCACGGCATTCAACGTTCCGCTGCACATGCCGGGCAGCGCCTTCGCCGTACGGGTCTGGGCTGAACTGCAAAAGATTCCCTACGGCGAAACCCGCAGCTACGGCGGCATCGCCACGGCGCTGGGCAGCCCGGGCGCCAGCCGCGCCGTGGGCCTGGCCAACGGGCAGAATCGCTTGGCCATCGTCATTCCCTGCCATCGAGTGATCGGGGCGGATGGCTCGTTGACCGGCTATGGTGGCGGACAGCCGCGCAAGGCATTTCTGCTACGGCTGGAGAAAGCCGCGGTGCAGGTTTCGCTGCCCCTGGCGTTTTGAGCGCCCCGGAGAACAAATACCCGATGCCTGTGCCCTACCACGACGCCAGCGCGTTGCTGGCAAGTCTCGACGAAGACTGGCGACGTCACGTCGAGGCGATCGGCCCTTGCCTGCTGCAACCCAAGCCGGCCCGCGATCCCTATGAAGCCTTGGTGCGGGCGATTGCCTACCAGCAACTGCACGCCAAGGCAGGCGATGCCATCCTCGGTCGGCTGCTGGCGTTGTTCCCGGCGCAGACATTCCCCCATCCCGGACAGATCCTGGCGACAGACGTTGCGCAATTGCGCGGCTGCGGGTTTTCAGCCAGCAAGATCGCGACGATCCAGGGCATCGCCCAGGCGACGCTGGACGGAATCGTGCCGGATTACGCCACAGCGCGGGCGATGGAGGATGAAGCGTTGATCGAACGCCTGGTCAGCTTGCGCGGCGTCGGGCGTTGGACCGTGGAAATGCTACTAATCTACAGCCTGGAACGCCCCGACATCCTGCCGGCCGATGACTTTGGCGTACGCGAAGGTTATCGACGGCTAAAGGGGTTGGAACGACAGCCCAGCCGCAAGCAGATGATTGAGATCGGCCTGGCGTGGAGCCCTTATCGGACGGTGGCGGCGTGGTATTTGTGGCGAGTGCCCGGTCGTTAGACCGTGTCTTCGTTCATCGCGAGCTTGCTCGCGATAGCGTCCGCATGTCAGCCATGCGTTTCACTGCCCAGAACATCGGGCCGCCCAGGCTGTCCAGAGTCATTACAGTCCCCAATCGGAGGTTCCCATGCAGCTCGAAGGATCCTGCCACTGCGGCGCCGTGTCGTTCACCCTCGACAGCGCCCACCCCTACCCTTATCAGCGCTGCTACTGCTCGATCTGCCGCAAGACCCAGGGCGGCGGCGGTTTTGCGATCAACCTGGGGGGCGATGCCCAGAGCCTGAAGGTGCGCGGTCGCAAGCACATCTCGATCTACCACGCACGACTCAAGGACGAAGGCGATAAACGCGCCCACCGCAGCAGTGCCGAACGGCATTTCTGTTCCTTGTGCGGTTCGGGGCTATGGCTGTTCAGCCCCGAATGGCCGGAGCTGGTTCACCCCTTTGCCTCGGCCATCGACACACCGCTGCCGGTACCGCCGGAGCACACCCACCTGATGCTGGGTTCCAGGGCGTCGTGGGTGGAAGTCGAGGCGCATCCGGACGATCGGCAGTTCGAGGTTTATCCCGAGGAGTCCATTGCCCAGTGGCACGAGCGCCTGGGGCTGGTCACTTAGAGATGCAGTGCTGCATAAGGCCCCATCGCGAGCAAGCTCCCACATTGGACTTGGGAAATTCACAAATCCCCTGCGGAAGCGAGCTTGCTCGCGAGGACGTCAGGACCGGCATCTCTGCACTATCCCTCTGAACTATCCCTTTGAACTATCGAGCCGGCACACCACTGTGGAAACGAAACTCCACATCCGGCGATTCGATCAGCTCCCGCTCGGCCTCACGGACCTTGTCGATCACCTGGGCAATATCCTTGGCGTCACCGTACTGGTAAGCCAGTTTCAGGTAGCCCTGGAAATGCCGGGCTTCGCTTTTCAGCAAACCGAAATAGAACTTGCCCAGTTCTTCATCCAGATGCGGCACCAAGGCCTCGAAACGCTCGCAACTGCGGGCCTCGATGAAGGCGCCAACCACCAGGGTGTCCACCAGCTTGACCGGTTCGTGGCTGCGTACCACCTTGCGCAGCCCCGAGGCATAACGCCCGGCGGAGAGCTGACGCAAACCGATCTTGCGCTTTTTCATCAAGCGCATGACCTGCTCGTGATGCACCAGCTCTTCCCGGGCCAGGCGCGACATCAGATTGATCAGGTCGACGTGGGAATGGTATTTGGCGATCAGGCTCAGGGCAGTGCTGGCCGCCTTGAACTCGCAGTTCTTGTGGTCGATCAGCAACGTTTCCTGGTCAGCCAACGCGGCCTGGACCCAGGCATCGGGGGTGCGGCAACCAAGGAATTCGTGAATTTCGGGAAGATTCATGGGGCTCACGGGAAAAGGTAGTCGAGCGAAGGGCGCCGATTATACCGGCCTGCCCCCAGACCACCAGCCACCGCCGTTGATATGCATCAAGTCAAAGACTCACCTACAGCAACTAGACTGCCCCACAACAACTATAGTTGAGCAACGCCAGCCTTTTCATTGCAGGAGAACGCCGATCATGCAAGCCATTCGCAGCATCCTGGTGGTTATTGAGCCCGAACATTCGGAAAGCCTGGCGCTCAAGCGCGCCAAACTGATCGCCGGAGTGACCCAGGCCCACCTGCACCTGCTGGTGTGTGACAAAAAGCATGACCATGCCGGCCTGCTCAGCGTGCTCAAGGCCGCACTGCTGGCCGACGGCTACAGCGTCACCACCGAGCAGGCCTGGAACGAAAGCCTCCACGACACCATCATCGACGTGCAGCAGGCGGAAGGTTGCGGTCTGGTGATCAAGCAGCACTTCCCCGACAGCCCGCTGAAAAAAGCCCTGCTGACCCCGGCGGACTGGAAGCTGCTCCGCCACTGCCCAACCCCGGTGCTGCTGGTGAAAACCGCCGGTTCCTGGAAAGACAAGGTGATCCTGGCCGCCGTCGACGTTGGCAATGCCGACGGCGAGCATCGCCACCTGCACTCCACCATCATCGATCATGGCTATGACATCGCCCTCCTCGCCAAGGCCCACTTGCACGTGATCAGTGCCCACCCCACACCGATGCTTTCGTCCGCCGACCCGACGTTCCAGCTCAAGGAAACCATCGAGGCCCGCTATCGCGAACAATGCCGGGCATTCCAGGCCGAGTTCGACATCGACGACCAGCATCTGCACATCGAAGAAGGCCCAGCGGACGTATTGATTCCGTACATGGCGCGCAAGCTGCAGGCGGCGGTGACGGTGATCGGCACCGTGGCCCGTTCGGGGTTGTCCGGGGTGCTGATCGGCAACACCGCCGAGGCCGTGCTCGATACGCTGGAAAGCGATGTGCTGGTGCTCAAGCCGCAGGAGGTCGAGGACCATCTGGTGGAGTTGGCGGTCAAGGAATAAAGCGAATGGGCTTTTTGTGGCGAGGGAGCTTGCTCCCGCTGGGTTGCGAAGCGACCCTCGCTCTTGATGCGATCGTTCCCACGCTCCCGCGTGGGAACGCCGCCAGGGACGCTCCGCGTTCCGCTTCTGCAAAGTGACGCAGAGCGTCACGGGATGCATTCCTTTGCTGCGCGTGGGAACGATCAAATGGGCTTTTTGTGGCGAGGGAGCTTGCTCCCGCTGGGTTGCGAAGCGCCCCTCGCTCTTGATCTTAAAAATTTCCGGTCCTGAAAAATCCAGGCGTCTGCTGCGCAGCCGAGCGGGAGCAAGCTCCCTCGCCACAAAAGCTCCCGGGCACAAAAACGCCTTTGCATAAATGGCTGGGGAGTCAGCCGCCAATCGCATCCTTCAAGAACCCCGGCGCGATGTAGCGCTGGTAGTGGGCTTCGGACAGGAGGAAAAATTCCCGATCAATGGCGTCGCGCAGGTCTGGCAGGTCCCAGTCGCGAAACTCCGGCATCAGCACCATGCCGTAGGCTTCCAGGTTGTTGATCACCCGCGCCCCCCTGGCGATCAACTGATAGGCCCAGCAATATTCCGACTGGTGCGGCACAAAGCGGATCTTGCGCGACTCCAGTTGCTGGCGCAGCAATACCGGGTCGAAAACCTCCAACTTGGCCACCATCACCTGCACCAACAGTTGCTCGAGCCGCATCCACACCGCGCGCTTTTCGTCCTCGTTGTAGCCGTTCCAGTGAATCACTTCATGGTGGAATCGCTTGCAGCCACGGCACACCAGGTCACCGTAGACAGTGGAGCAAAGGCCGACGCAGGGGGTCTTGATGAGCTGGTTGGGCATAAGGAAACGCACACGCAAAAGCAGGACAGGCCGGCATGTTAGCCCTTTGTCTAAGATTGATCACCCCTCAAACTTCCAGGCCCAACTTACCTTTAATTTTTTTTTCCCGTAGAATCAGCCAGCCTTTTAAGGCGCCAATGTCCGTTAGAAGCTGTTTTCAAAGCGTCACGAGCACAGTCGTTCCTTCAGAGCGGTGTTGGCGAAGGGTCTTTCCAGCGGGGAAAGCCCAACGCCAACCCTCATCAGCTCCCGTTCTGCAGGCGTAAAACTTTGAAAGCAGCTTCTGTGAGGAACGTGCGGAAACTCTGGCGTGATGGCTCAAAAAGCCGTCGACGCGCATGAGTACCGTGGGTTCCTGGATGAGCGTCCCGGACACCCATTTGGGACCACTGATGAGGGTAATAACTGTGCTTGAAGCCTACCGCAAACATATCGAAGAGCGCGCAGCCCTGGGTATCGTTCCCCAGCCGCTTAACGCCGAACAAACCGCAGGCCTGATCGAGCTGCTGAAAAATCCTCCGGCTGGCGAAGAAGCTTTCCTCGTTGACCTGATCACCAATCGCGTTCCGCCTGGAGTCGACGAGGCTGCCTACGTCAAGGCCGGCTTCCTGTCCGCCCTGGCCAAGGGCCAGGCCCAATCCCCTCTGCTGGACAAGAAGCGTGCCGTTGAACTGCTCGGCACCATGCAGGGCGGCTATAACATCGTGACCCTGGTGGAACTGCTGGACGACGCCGAGCTGGCGCCGGTAGCCGCCGAAGAACTCAAGCACACCCTGCTGATGTTCGATGCCTTCCACGACGTGGCTGAAAAAGCCAAGAACGGCAACGTTCACGCCAAGGCCGTGCTGCAGTCCTGGGCTGACGGCGAATGGTTCAAGAAGCGCCCGGTGCTGGCCGACAAGATCAGCCTGCGTGTGTTCAAGGTAACCGGCGAAACCAACACCGACGACCTGTCCCCTGCTCCAGACGCCTGGTCGCGTCCCGACATCCCGCTGCACGCCCTGGCCATGCTGAAAATGGCCCGTGACGGCATCGTTCCGGACGAGCAAGGCAAGACCGGCCCGATGAAGCAGATCGAAGAAATGCGCGGCCAAGGCTTCCCGATCGCCTACGTCGGTGACGTGGTCGGTACCGGTTCCTCGCGTAAATCGGCGACCAACTCGGTGCTGTGGTTCTTCGGCGACGACATTCCTTATGTGCCGAACAAGCGCGCTGGCGGTTTCTGCTTCGGCAGCAAAATCGCTCCGATCTTCTACAACACCATGGAAGATGCCGGCGCACTGCCAATCGAGTTCGACGTTTCGAACATGAACATGGGCGACGTGATCGACCTGTACCCACATGCAGGCAAAGTCTGCAAGCACGGTACCGACGAAGTCATCACCACCTTCGAAATGAAGACCCCCGTACTGTTGGACGAAGTCCGTGCCGGCGGCCGTATTCCGCTGATCATTGGCCGTGGCCTGACCGAGAAGGCTCGCGCCGAGCTGGGCCTGCCACCGTTCGACCTGTTCAAGAAACCTGAAGCTCCCGCTGAAAGCACCAAGGGCTTCACCCTGGCGCAGAAGATGGTCGGCAAGGCTTGTGGCCTGGCAGAAGGCCAAGGCGTACGTCCTGGCACCTACTGCGAACCGAAAATGACCACCGTGGGCTCCCAGGACACCACCGGTCCAATGACCCGTGACGAACTGAAAGACCTGGCGTGCCTGGGCTTCTCGGCTGACCTGGTGATGCAGTCCTTCTGCCACACCGCAGCCTATCCAAAGCCGATCGACGTCACCACCCACCACACCCTGCCTGACTTCATCATGACCCGCGGCGGCGTTTCCCTGCGTCCGGGCGACGGCATCATCCACTCGTGGCTGAACCGCATGCTGCTGCCAGACACCGTCGGTACCGGTGGTGACTCGCACACCCGCTTCCCGATGGGCATCTCGTTCCCGGCCGGTTCTGGCCTGGTCGCGTTCGCCGCTGCCACTGGCGTCATGCCGCTGGACATGCCGGAATCGATCCTGGTGCGCTTCAAAGGCAAGATGAAACCTGGCATCACCCTGCGTGACCTGGTTCATGCCATTCCGTACTTCGCCATCCAGAACGGTCTGCTGACGGTCGAGAAGAAAGGCAAGAAAAACGCCTTCTCCGGCCGCATCCTGGAAATCGAAGGCCTGGAAGGCCTGACCCTGGAACAGGCTTTTGAACTGTCCGACGCCTCGGCCGAACGCTCGGCTGCCGGTTGCACCATCAAGCTGTCAAAAGAATCGATCACCGAGTACCTGCAGTCCAACATCACCCTGCTGCGCTGGATGATCGGCGAAGGCTACGGTGATGCCCGGACCCTGGAACGTCGCGCCCAAGCGATGGAAGCCTGGATCGCCAACCCGCAACTGATGGAAGCCGATGCCGACGCCGAATACGCCGAAGTCATCGAAATCGATCTGGCCGACATCAGCGAGCCGGTGCTCTGCGCGCCGAACGACCCGGACGACGCCCGTCTGCTCTCCAGCGTGGCTGGCGAGAAGATCGACGAAGTGTTCATCGGTTCGTGCATGACCAACATCGGTCACTTCCGCGCTGCCGGCAAGCTGCTGGAGCAGGTCAAGGGCCAGCTGCCAACCCGTCTGTGGCTGTCGCCGCCGACCAAGATGGACGCTCACCAACTGACCGAAGAAGGCTACTACGGCATCTACGGCAAGGCCGGCGCACGCATGGAAATGCCAGGCTGCTCGCTGTGCATGGGTAACCAGGCACGCGTTGAGCCGAACAGCACCGTGGTGTCGACGTCGACCCGTAACTTCCCGAACCGCCTGGGTGACGGCGCGAACGTCTACCTGGCTTCGGCCGAACTGGCGTCCGTGGCTTCGATCCTGGGTCGCCTGCCGACCGTCGAGGAGTACATGGAATACGCCGGCAAGATCGACAGCATGGCAGCGGACGTGTACCGCTACCTGAGCTTCGACCAGATCGCCGAGTTCCGTGAAGCGGCTGCAAACGCCAACATCCCGGTCGTTCAAGCCTAAGGCTTAGACGCTCGACGAAAAACGCCGCCCTTCTTGCGAGGGGCGGCGTTTTTTTATGCCTGTCATTTCGATACCAGCCGAACCACCGCCATCGCGAGCAGACTAACGTCGGTCTATCTGACAGGCCGATCTCCTGTGGCGAGGGAGCTTGCTCCCGCTGGGCTGCGCAGCAGCCCCAACCACTTACCTGACACACCGAGTCGTCAGGACTCAGGGCCGCTTCGCGCCCCAGCGGGAGCAAGCTCCCTCGCCACCGGGGAATGGTGGCGATTGGCAGATTTGTGCTCGCCACCACAACCCGTGTGGGCCGGTCAGGCCATCAGGGAGTAGACCAACGCCGTAATCGCCACCAA